>JBMORE010000149.1:52500-71288 GCA_049322255.1 Myxococcota bacterium
ACGGCTAGGGGTCTCACCAGATTACCAAACCGTACCAAACTCCGAATGCCGACAACTGTTACCTCGGGAAGCAGTCAGTGGGTGATAACGTCCATTGGCAAGAGGGGAATAACCCAGACCGACAGCTAAGGCCCCCAAATCTAGACTAAGTGAACACTAGAAAGGATGTGGCAGGTCACTGACAACCAGGAGGTTGGCTTAGAAGCAGCCATCCTTTAAAGAAAGCGTAATAGCTCACTGGTCAAGACAGGCCGCGCCGAAAATGTAACGGGGCTAAAGTCTAGTGCCGAAGCTTCGGGTCAGACGAGTTTTGACTCGTTTGGCGGTAGGGGAGCGTCCCAACTGCAGCGAAGCATGACCGCAAGGGCATGTGGAGCGGTTGGAAGTGCTGATGCCGAAATGAGTAGCGATAAAGGGTGTGAGAAACACCCTCGCCGTAAACCCAAGGTTTCCTGGGGCAGGTTAATCCTCCCAGGGTTAGCCGGATCCTAAGCCGAGGCTGAAAGGCGTAGGTGATGGGAAGCAGGTTAATATTCCTGCGCCATCTTGTAGACGTTGAACCAAGGAGCGACGGAGAAGGTTAGGCGGGCCGGGTGGTGGATGTCCCGGTCCAAAGCTGTAGGGGTGCCTCGTACGATCAAAAGGCGGGGCAGTTATCTCCGAGAGCCGAATGCGAGCGCGTCAGCGCGAAGCCGTCGATACCACGCTTCCAAGAAAAACTCCGTGGGGAGTCTACAGGGTGTCCGTACCGCAAACCGACTCAGGTGGGTAAGGAGAAAATCCTAAGGCGATTGAGAGAACTCTCCTCCAAGGAACTAGGCAAATTTCCACCGTAACTTCGGAAGAAGGTGGGCCCTCGGTAGGTGTAGTTGTACAGACGAAGCCGAAGAGGGTTGCAGAGAAATGGCGGTAGCGACTGTTTACCAAAAACACAGGACTCTGCGAAGGCGACAAGCCGACGTATAGGGTCTGACTCCTGCCCGGTGCTGGAAGGTTAAGGGGATTCGTCAGCCGCAAGGCGAAGCGATGATCCGAAGCCCCAGTAAACGGCGGCCGTAACTATAACGGTCCTAAGGTAGCGAAATTCCTTGTCGGGTAAGTTCCGACCTGCACGAATGGAGTAACGACTTCCGCACTGTCTCGGAGAGGGACTCAGCGAAATTGAAATAGCTGTGCCGATGCAGTTTACCCGCAGAAAGACGGAAAGACCCCGTGAACCTTTACTACAACTTGACAGTGACACTAGGGATTGACTGTGTAGGATAGGTGGGAGCCTTTGAAACCGGGCCGCTAGGTTCGGTGGAGGCAATGGTGAAATACCACCCTGTTGATTTCTGGTGTCTAACCGCGTCCCGTGAACCGGGACCGGGACACTGTCTGGTGGGTAGTTTGACTGGGGCGGTCGCCTCCCAAAGCGTAACGGAGGCGCGCGATGGTTCCCTCAGCCCGATTGGAAACCGGGCGGCGAGTGCAATGGCATAAGGGAGCTTGACTGCGAGACCGACGGGTCGAGCAGGTGCGAAAGCAGGTCATAGTGATCCGGTGGTTCTGAATGGAAGGGCCATCGCTCAACGGATAAAAGGTACTCCGGGGATAACAGGCTTATCTCCCCCAAGAGTTCACATCGACGGGGAGGTTTGGCACCTCGATGTCGGCTCATCGCATCCTGGGGCTGGAGCAGGTCCCAAGGGTTTGGCTGTTCGCCAATTAAAGCGGTACGCGAGCTGGGTTCAAAACGTCGTGAGACAGTTTGGTCCCTATCTTCTGTGGGCGTAGGATACTTGAGAGGATCTGACCTTAGTACGAGAGGACCGGGTTGGAGACACCTCTGGTGTACCAGTTGTCACGCCAGTGGCATCGCTGGGTAGCCATGTGTCGATTGGATAACCGCTGAAAGCATCTAAGCGGGAAACCGACCTCAAGAATTGGTATCCCGGGCGCAAGCCCCTAAAGACCCGTTGGAGACTACAACGTTGATAGGCCGGGTGTGTAAGCGCGGTAACGCGTTGAGCTAACCGGTACTAATTGGTCGTGCGGCTTACTTTACCTTTTTCTCTGGGATGCCCTGCGGGGCTCTTGGAGCTCGAGGTCAAGGTCGAGGCCTTGTCGGCGCGCGTTAGGCGCGTGCTGGCCCCGAGTGAATCGTTCTTTCGCAGCGAGATTGATTTCGCCCTTCGTGTGTACGTACCGCTTTTCCGGTGGCTATATCGGAGGGGTCACACCCGTTCCCATCCCGAACACGGAAGTTAAGCCCTCCAGAGCCGATGGTACTCCGCGGGAAACCGCGTGGGAGAGTAGGTCGCTGCCGGATTTTTTTTGAAGCCCCCGCTTCGCCTTTCAAGAAGGGCGTACCGGGGGTTTCGCTTTTTTTCAGTCTAAGCCTGTGAACGTTTGACGGGCTGGCAGCGTAAGGACTAAAGTTTATTCCTCGCCTCGCCGGGTTTGTGGCGCGCAAGTGGCTGATTTTATAGCCTCTTTGGGCTCGAGTAGTGATGAAGAGACCTTCGGTCTTCGGCAAGTATCTGCTTCTTGAGCGTATCAACGTCGGCGGGATGGCAGAGGTGTTCATTGCCAAAGCGTTCGGGGTGGAGGGGTTCGAGAGAATTCTCGCGATCAAGAAGATTCTCCCCACGATGGCGGAGGATGAAGAATTCATCACGATGTTCATCGATGAGGCGCGAATCAGCGTTCAGCTGAACCACGCGAACATCGTGCACATCCACGAGTTGGGAAAGCACGACGCGACCTACTTCATTGCGATGGAGTACGTCGCCGGGCGAGACTTGCGCACCCTTCTCGAGCGTTACCGTCGGCGCAAGGAGGTGACGCCCACTGCGCAGGCAGTGTACGTCGCATCGAAGATATGCGAGGGGCTCGACTACGCGCACCGCAAAAAGGACGCCCGCGGGCAAGAGCTGAACATCATTCACCGCGACGTCTCGCCGCAGAACATCCTCGTCTCGTACGAGGGCGAGGTGAAAATCATCGACTTCGGCATCGCCAAAGCGGCGAACCGGTCACAGAAGACGCAGGCGGGAATCCTCAAAGGGAAGTTTGGCTACATGAGCCCCGAACAGGTGCGGGGGCTACCCATCGATCGTCGCAGCGACGTATTCGCGGTGGGGGTCATTCTCTACGAGATGCTCACAGGCGAGAAGCTGTTCGTGGGCGAGTCGGACTTCTCGACCCTGGAAAAGGTGCGCAACGCCGAGGTGCCGCAGATGCGCCAGTTCAACCCCGGTATTCCGCCGGAGTTGGAGAAGGTGGTGCTGAAGGCCCTGGCGCGTGAGCAGGAGGATCGCTACCAGTGGGCAAGTGACCTGCAAGAAGACTTGATGCGCTTCCTATTGGCAGGAGATGCCATCTATTCCGCCAAGCAACTCGCTTCCTTCATGAGGGAGGCGTTCGCCGAAGATTTGCTCCGCGAAGCGGAGAAGATGGAGCGCTTCGCCTCGATCGAACGGCCCGATCAAATCGAGCCCACCGGAGTGACGGCGGCAGTCGATCGAAGCAAGCCTCGCTCACCACCATCCGTAGGGCCGCCGTCTCGCCCCAGTGGCCGGGCTTCGCTGTCAGCGCCGCAGACGGGGTATGCCGAGGCCGGGGTGGCCACCGGGAGCGAAGCGGGGGCGTTGGACGGCACCGTGGTCGGCGAGCGCACGCAAATCGTCGACCCGTCGACAGTCGGCAACGTCCCCTCGAACGAAGTGGCCTCCAACGGGGGGAGCGGCAACGGAGCGGTGAAGAACGACACGGGCGGGTCGATGAACCCACTCGACGATACGCTCCCTCCGCAAAGCGGGCGACGCGGCGGCAACAAACCTCAGGTCGTCATCGGCGATGCCAAGGGGTACACCGGGGCAACAGTGATCGGCCCGCTTCCCGAACCCGTCTCCAAGGACGAAGTAGACGCTAGCCAACCTGGTCAGTCGACGTTGCTCTTCCCGAAGCGGACGAATGAGGAGGACGCTCACGAAGACGACGTTGGCGAAGCAACCGACGTCAGCCGCCGCGCGCTTTCGGAGGAAGCCGACGGCGGCGAGGGGCAGGACCTCGAGCCGAGCCAGTCGGTCAGCGTGACCTCTCTGACCGGGCCGAGAAAGTTTTGGGTGCCGCTGTTCGATTCGTGGAGGACCAAGAAGTGGTTGCTCGCTGCGATGGGGGGCGTGGCCCTCGTCGCCGTCGCGGGCTTCGTGGCGCTCTTCAGTGGTGGCAGGACAGGCGGTGTGGCGGTGTCGGTGAGCCCGGAGACGGCACGTATCACCATCGGTGGCCAACAGGTTCGCAACAACTTCGAGGCCCAGCTCGCCGAGGGCGAATATGACGTCTTGGCGGTGGCGATGGGCTACAAGCCTTCTCGGAAGAAAATCACCGTAGTGCGTGGCAAGAAGACGGCGCTGGTGATGGAGCTTACGCCCGACGCACCGCTGCCACCGCCGCCGGAGGTTGATCTCTCCCCGGAGGAGAGCGGTGCAGAGGTCGAGAAAATCGAACCCCCGCGCGTTTTCACCGCGAAGTTCGTCACCGACGTCGCAGGAGTCGAGGTGCTGGTCGACGGAAAGTCCGTGGGTAAAACCCCCCACGCGAAGCTGGGAGACCTTCCATTGGGGAGGGTGTTCCAGGTGGTGGGAAAAAAGCCGGGGTTCCAGGCGTTCGAAGGGGAGTTCTCCGGCGACCGTGGCGGGGAGATCGAGGTTCCGCTGGCGATGGTGCGAGCTCCTCCCAGGGACCCGCCGCCCAAGGCCCCGAGCAAGACCAAGGGCAATCTGGTGTGCGGCACCAGACCGGCGGGTGCCGAAGTATGGGTGGATGGAAAAAACACCGGGCGCCAGACGCCCATCCCCGTCTCCAACCCACTGGTGCTGCCGGTGGGGAAGCGCAAAGTCGTGTTCAAGCTCGACGGGAAGCAGAGCGGCCCGCACGAGGTCGACATCAAGGAAGATGAACCCACCAAGCTCCTGGGCATCGCCATCGAATAGGGCTTAGGGCATTCTTTCGCCATGGCTCACGTCGAACAACCTTTCCACTACCCGGTCTTACGGCCCTTCGAGGAGCCCGACTGGACCCGGCTCCCCGGCTACAGCGGTGTCTCGAGGGAAGACTGGGAAAGCGCGCTGTGGCAGCGGCGGCACACGGTGAAGAGTCTCAAGGAGCTCAAGGAGGCGCTGGGCGGACTCCTGCCTGATGCGCTGGCCGCGTCGATCGAGCGGGACCAGAAGGAGCGGGCGACGATGTCGCTGCTCATCACCCCGCACATGCTCAACACGATGGACGAGGGAGACCTGTGGAGCGACCCCTTGCGGCGCTACATGCTGCCGGCGTTCGAGGATCGGCGAAGTGACTGGCCCAGCCATCCCAAGGCCTCACGAGACAGTCTGCACGAGGCGGACATGTGGAAGGTGGAGGGTCTCACCCACCGATACCCGACGAAAGTATTGGCGGAGCTCCTCTCGACCTGCCCGCAGTACTGCGGCCACTGCACCCGCATGGACCTGGTGGGCAACGACGTGCCGCAGGTGGAGAAGCATCGCTTTCAGGTGCCGCAGAAGGACCGCCACCAGCAGATCATCGACTACCTCAAGGCGACACCTTCGGTGCGAGACGTGGTGGTCTCGGGGGGCGACATCGCCAACGTGCCGATTCAGCAGCTCGAGGCGTTCGTGAGCCAGCTGATCGAGATTCCGAACATTCGCGACATCCGCCTGGCGAGCAAAGGGCTGATGGGAATACCCCAGCACTTCCTCCAGGACGCGGTGTTGCAGGCGATGGAGCGGCTGGCGAAGAAGGCATTTGCCCACAATGTGGACTTGGCGCTGCACACCCACGTGAATCACGCCAACCAGGTGACACCGCTTTTGGGTAAGGCGGCAAAGAAGCTGCTCGAGGTGGGGTTGCGTGACGTGCGCAACCAGGGGGTGCTCCTGCGCGGGGTGAACGGCACGCCACGCGCGCTGCTCGAGCTGTCCTTCCGGCTGCTCGATGACGCGAAGATCCTCCCCTACTACTTCTACATGTGCGACATGATTCCCCACGCGGAGCACTGGCGGCTCTCGGTGGCTGAGGCGCAGCAGCTCCAGCACGACGTCATGGGGTACTTGCCGGGGTTCGCCACCCCGCGGATGGTGTGCGACGTGCCCTTCGTGGGCAAACGCTGGGTGCACCAGGTGGCGGACTACGATCGAGAGAAGGGCATCACCTACTGGACGAAGAACTATCGCACCGGCATCGAGGCCGACGACGCGGATGCGCTCAGCCGTCGGTACGAATACTACGACCCCATCTACACGTTGCCGGAGTCGGGGCAGCGGTGGTGGCGAGAGCGCGCTGCGGCCTGAGCCGACCGGCCGCGAGGGTACATCGACCCAGGGTCGAATTTTTCGCCGACGCCGGGCATCGCCGCCCCGAGGAGCGGTCAGGTGCTGGCGATGCCACGCCGCGATGTCGGCGCACCTAAAAACGGAACCCCGACGCGGCGAGCGCGTTGCGGCGCTGCACCGCCGGGACGTCGATCGTCAGGGCCACGATGCGGGAGACGAGCAGGTATTCGGCTCCGATCATCCGGTAGGAGCCGGTCCCCTCGTCCTGGTCTGCCGTGAGCAGGAAGTAGGTGGCCAGGGCATCGAGTGCAATGAACGGCGACGCCCGGAGCCAGGGAGTGGGCGGACGGATCGGACCAGGGATTGCCGAGATCTCCGTAGAGCGTTCCCGCCCAGGGGGCGACCACATCGAGCGCCACGACGGCGGGCAGCCAGCGGGAACGGACCAGCTCTCCGCTCGCGCTGGACGGTTCGAGTATCTGTTCGGTCGCGCGGCCGAGCACACTCGCCGTCGGCGCCAGCCACTCGGAGTCCGCGTCGCCGCGGATGGCGGCGCTGATGTACAGGCGTTCGGGCTCGGCGGTGACGGTCAACTCGTCTTCGGCCAAATTCAGTGGAGCGTCGGTGAGCCGCAACGCCCCGTTGGCTCGCTCGGCGTTCATGCCCAGGCGCCGGCCGGCTCGTTCGGCCGCGTCCAGGACTCGTTCGGGCTCGACGGAATACGTCGGACTCTCGACGGCGGCCCGGGTGATGGTGGTGCAGCCTGTGCAGACGACAAGCCAGGCGATGATTGCCGCCCTCATGGTTGAACCCTCCTCGGCCGGGCTCCCCAACGCAGCTTTCGGCGACGTATTCATTCGCGCCCCATTGTGGGCGCAGCGTCAGGTGGGGTACGGACACGGCCGATGAGACACGAGGCACGACAGCTTGCTGGAACGGAAGCATTTTTGTTCCCCGACGCCACACCGGAGAACTGGGGCGACTGGCGCTGGCAGATGCGTCATGCGGTGCGCTCTTTGGAAGTGCTCGAACGGCACGTACGGTTGACCGACGACGAGCGCGAGGGCTGCCGGAAGACGGCCTCGCTCTTCCGGTTGGGCATCTCTCCCTACTACTTGTCGCTCATTGATCCCGAGCACCCTTTCTGTCCCGTACGAATGCAGGCGATTCCGACCCGGGCGGAGGCGCGGGTGCGGCCGGGCGAGCTTCTCGACCCCTTGGGCGAGGACAAGACGCGGCCCGTCTCCGCCATCGTGCACCGTTACCCCGACCGAGTGCTCTTCATGGCGCTGGACAGCTGCTCGGTCTACTGCCGGCACTGCACGCGGCGGCGCATCACCAAAGGAGGGGAGGCGGAGCTGGACCGCTCCCAACTTCAAAAGGGCATCGACTACGTGCGCGCCCACCCGCAGGTTCGTGACGTGCTGCTCTCCGGCGGCGACCCCTTGCTCCTCTCCGACGCGCGGCTGGAGGAGCTGCTTGGCGCGCTGCGCTCCATTCCCCACGTGGAAATCATCCGCATCGGCACTCGCCTTCCGGTGTGCCTGCCGATGCGGGTGACCGAGGCGCTCGCGAAGCTCTTGCGTCGCTATGCGCCACTGTACGTGGTGACGCACTTCAACCACCCCAAGGAGGTCACCCCCGAGGCGCGCGCGGCCTGCGAGCTCTTCGTCGATCACGGGGTGCCGGTGGAAAACCAGGCGGTGCTCATGCGCCGGGTGAACTCCTCGGCGCGCATCATCCAGGAGCTCTCGCACGCCTGCCTCGCGATGCGGGTGCGCCCCTATTACCTGCATCAGATGGACGTGGCCCAGGGCCTCGAGCACCTGCGCACGCCGCTTTCCAAGGGGCTGGAGATCATCGACTCCTTACGCGGGCATACCTCGGGGTTGGCGGTGCCCCACTTTGCGGTCGACCTACCCGGAGGCGGGGGGAAGGTCACCTTGCAGCCCCAGTACGTACTCGAGCGCGGCGCCCACCAGACGGTCTTCCGAAACTACAAGAACGAGCGCTACGTGTACCCCGAGCCGGAGGAGACGGACTGCAGCTGCCCCTACGACGAGGTCTGGCTGGCGCGGCGGTGACTACTCCGCGGGAATGCCGTGCTCGACCACCGGAGGAGCGCCTTCGGCGGCCTCGAGCTCGACGGGTTGCTCATCGGAGAACCCGCGTTGGATTTTGATCTCCTCGGGGCCTTTCTTCGCGGCCTTCTTCGCCTCCGCCTTCTTCTCCAGGTCCTTCTCGGCGCTCTCGGCGGCGGCTTGCTCCTTTCGGGACATGCGGGCCGTGTAGCGGCTGAACTCCTTCTCGTCGACCTGATGTTTTTCGAGAACCTCTGACCGCGCCTTTTCCTGTTCGAGGGCGCGTTCGCGCGCCTCTTTCTTGGAGAGCTCGGAGGGTTTCTTGTCGCCGTACTTTTTGTCGATTTCCTTGAGCGCGGCTTTCTGGTCGGCGCGAATCTCAGCGACTTTTTGAGGATCGAGGTCGGCGGCGGCCGGGGCGGCCAAAGCGAGGTGAACGAGGGTCGCGGTGAGCAAGAGGCGGGCGGTCACGGGGCACCTCCAAAGTGGGAAGAATGCTAGCGCAAACGGGTGAGTCAGCGCTGGCAGCTGGTGCAGCTGTCGTTGAACTGGGCGCAATTTTCCTGAGAGGCGACGCAGCGATTTTGCATGTCGGCCCGGTCGGCATGGCGGCCGGCGATGTCGCAGACCTTGGTGCGCAGGTCACACACCTGAGAAGCCATGGAGCACCAGTCGCTGCACGAGGGCTCCTGGGCCTTGGCGCGGGCGTTCAGCTCTTCGAGCTTGGCGGCGTGCTGGTCCATCTGCTCATCGTCGCTCCCGGCCACGGTGGTGGGGACGTTCTTGGGGCAGCCGAGGAAAGCCAGGGCGGCGAAGGCAGCGGTCAGGAGAAGTCGGTTCATGAGGAGGGCTTATTTCGTAAGACGCAGGCCTCGTCCAGTGGCAGCGTCACCGGGGCACGAAGCGTCGCGCAGGGGGCCTGGGCGTGTCGGATCCTTGCCGGTCCAAATAGAAGTAGGCGGAGAGGGCGACGATGAGCACCACCAGGGCGCGGCGAATCCACGTCTCGCGGCGGCGGGAAGGAGAGCTCTCCTCCTCCCGTTCGGCCTCCTCCATGCGCTGACGGAGCATCGGTCCCACCTCGCGCAGACGGGTCAAGGGAGCGACGAGCTCGGGCGGCGCGGGCGTGGACGTGGCGCTCCCCTCGAGGGCGAAGGCGAGACGGGCACCCAGTGCCTCCTCCTCTTCGCGAGGGAGCGGGGCAGGCGTCTGTGCGTACGCGCGCGCCGCGCGGAGGGTCATCACGTCGAGCGCCGGCAGGGTGACGCCATAGAAGCGGGCGCACGCCTCGCGGTTCATCCCCTGCACTTGGCGCAGGTAGAGCACCTGGGCGCTGCGGGGCGGCAGCGCCTGGAGGCGGAGGCGAATGCGTTCGATTTCTTCAGGCGTCGTCATCTTTGATTCAAACGCCTTCCTATCATCGGTCGTTTTCTTGAGCGCGCCTGGTTCGTGGGTACTGTGGCGCCCGTGCTGCGCGTGGCGCTGCTTTGGGCGGTGGGCCTCTCCGTTCCCGCGGAAGCGGTGGAGACGATGCGCATCGCCATGGGCAGGCAGTCGCGAGCGGTGGTGCTCTTGGCGAAGGGTTTGGCGTTCGGGGCCGACGCGGAGGACACGGCTTTCAAGCCCCTGGGGGCGGGGCGGGCCACGGTGCGCCTGGAGCGGGGGCGGCTGACGCTCGACGGGGTGGCGCTGGTGGAGCGCTCGGTGCGTTTTCGCGCAGGAGCGTGGGCGCTCGATGCAGGCGTGCCGGGCGAAGAGCCGATTCGGGTAGGCGAGCATACGGTGCGGGGCGACGTGGTGGTGCAGGTGGAGCGGGGCGCGCTCCAGTTGGTGAATGTGATTGCCCTCGAAGACTACTTGGTAGGTGTCTTGGGCTCGGAGATGCCCAAGACGTTTCCTCCCGAGGCGCTCAAGGCGCAGGCGGTGGCCGCGCGCACGTACGCCTTGCATAGAAAGCTCGAGGCGCTGGGGCAGCCCTACCATTTGGGCAGCGGGGTGCTGAGCCAGGTCTACGGAGGGCTGGCCGCGGAGGACCCACGAACGCGCGCCGCGGTGGAGGCCACGCGCGGGCAAGTGCTCACCTACGAGTTGGAGCCGGTCGAGGCCTACTTCCACGCCTCCTGCGGCGGCCGCACCGAGAGCGGCTTTTCGGCGCTCGCGCGGGACCTGCCTTACCTGCGCCCCGTGGACTGCCCGTGCGGAAAGCTGGCGGTGAGCAAGTGGGCGCTGACGCTCCCCGCCGAAGAGCTGCGCGCGGCGCTGGGCAAAGACGAGCCACCCTCGAAGCTCGAGGTGGTGGCCCGCTCGCCGACCGGGCGTGCAAGGCGCATCGCGGTGGGGCCCGATCGGGTGGTGGATGCGGTGGCCTTCCGCGAGCGGGTGGGCTACGCGAAGGTGAAGAGCCTGGCCTTCGACGTCGACGAGTCGGAGGGAAGGTACACCCTCACTGGGCGGGGGTTTGGACACGGCGCGGGGCTGTGCCAGTGGGGCGCCAAGGCGCTCGCCGAAGCGGGTTGGGACTACGGCCGCATCCTTCGGCACTACTACGTAGCCACCGAGCTTCAGGTCCTCTATTGAAGCTTCGTGCGCATCGAAGATTTCGACTTCGAGCTGCCCGTCGAGCGAATCGCCCAGCGCCCGCTGCCCGCGCGGGACGCGTCGCGGCTGATGGTCGTCGAGCGCTCCACGGGGGAGCGTGCCCACCGCCGCTTCTGTGAGCTTCCCTCGCTCCTTCGTCCCCAGGACCTGTTGGTGGTGAACGACTCGCGGGTCATTCCCGCGCGACTCTTGGGGAAAAAAGAAGGCTCGGGTGGAAAGGTCGAGCTGCTCTTGGTGAGGCCGGCGGGCGATTCGCCGACGTCGGTTGCCTTGGAGGCGGCCCAGGAGAGCGAGTGGATTTGTCTGGGGCAGGCGAGCAAGGGGCTCAAGGCGGGCACGCGCGTGGGGCTTTCGGGAATGCGCGCCGAAATCCTGGAGCACCGTGGAGAGGGAGAATACCGGGTGCGCTTTGTTGCCGACGCGCCGCGCTTCGCCGACGCCCTGGCGCGCTCGGGGAGGTTGCCCTTGCCGCCCTACATTCGTCGGGAGCCGAGCGCCGAGGACGCCGAGCGCTACCAGACGGTGTATGCCCGCTCGCCCGGGTCGGTGGCCGCCCCCACCGCCGGGCTGCACTTCACTTCCGAGGTGCTCGCCGCGCTCGAGACAAAAGGGGTGCGGCGCGCGGCCGTCACCTTGGAGGTTGGACCCGGCACCTTCCTCCCGGTGCGTGACGGAAACCTCGATGCCCACCGCATGCATGCCGAGCGTTTCGAGATTCCGCCAGCGACTTCCGAGGCGATTGCGCGCACCCGCGCTGAAGGAGGACGGGTGGTGGCGGTGGGCACCACGGTGGTGCGCGCGCTGGAATCGGCGGCAATCGACGGCGGCGAAGCACGATTCGGCACCGGGGAGACGGCTCTCTTCATCCGTCCGGGGTTTCGCTTTCGGGTGGTGGACGCGCTCCTGACCAACTTTCATCTGCCTCGCTCGACGCTCTTGGTGCTGGTCAGCGCGTTCTTGGGGCGGGAAAAGACGCTCGAGGCCTACCGCGCGGCGATCGAGGAGGGTTACCGCTTCTTCTCCTATGGGGATGCGATGTTGATTGGAGACTTCCGTTGAGCGAGCGCGGCGACTCCCGCGTGGCGCCTTCACTGGTGCGCTACGAGCTTCTCCATGCCGACGCGGGAACGAAGGCGCGCCGCGGCCGGCTCCACACGCCGCACGGGGTGGTGGAGTTGCCGGCCTTCATGCCGGTGGGCACCGCGGGGAGCGTCAAGGCCATCGCTCCCGATGACCTGGTGCGCCTGGGGGCGGAAATCATCCTCGGCAACACCTACCACCTGATGCTGCGGCCGGGGGAGAGGTTGATCGGTGAGCTGGGCGGGCTGCACCGCTTCATCGGCTGGGAGAGGCCGATGCTCACCGACTCGGGCGGCTTTCAGGTCTACAGCCTGGCGCAGAAGCGGCGCATCACCGAGGAGGGAGCGGCCTTCCAGTCGCACCTCGACGGCTCCCACCACCTGCTCACTCCAGAGCGGTCGATCGACATCCAGGAGACCTTGGGCGCAGACATCATCATGGCGTTCGACGAATGCCCTCCGGCGCTGTCGGAGCGCAGCTATCTGGACGAGTCGCTGGCCCGCACCACCCGCTGGCTTTCCCGCTGCGAGAAGGCGTGGACGCGCGGCCGCTCCTCGCTCTTCGGCATCGTCCAGGGTGGCCTGCACGAGGACTTGCGCAAGCGCCACGCGGAGGAGGTTTGTGCCATCGACCTGCCGGGTTACGCGCTGGGCGGCTACTCGGTCGGCGAGGAGCCGGCGGCGATGCATGACGGCGTCGCGTTTTGTGCGCCGTTGCTCCCTGCCGAACGCCCGCGCTACCTCATGGGCGTGGGCACGCCGCTCGACTTGGTCACCTGTGTGGCGGCGGGCGTGGACATGTTCGATTGCGTCTTGCCCACCCGCTGCGCGCGCAACGGCCTGCTCTTCACCTCGCAGGGCAAGGTGGTGATCAAGAACGCGCGCTACGCCAAGGACGAGGGCCCGCTCGACCCGTCGTGCGGCTGCTACACGTGCCAAAGCTTCTCGCGCGCGTACCTGCGCCACCTCTTCGTCGCCCAGGAGTTGGTGGCGATGCGGCTGAACACCCTGCACAACCTGCATTACTACCTGACGCTGATGCGCCAGGTGCGGCAGGCAATCGAGGCAGACCGTTACGCGGCGTTCGCCTCCGACTTCACTGCGCTTTGGGCCGGCAGGCTTTCGTTTCCGAGCCGCTGACCCCGTTGCACTCCAGCTCCTGGCGGCAGTCGCCCTGGGTCTGGCAGGTGGGCGAGCAGCGCAGCGCGCCGCTGTGGTTGGCGCAGATGGTGCCGGCGGGGCACTCCTGCGTCGAGCCTTCGGCGAAGCACGGCTTGGTGCAAAAACCGTTGGGAATGGAGGTGACGCAGCTTTGGCCGTGATCGCACTCGGCGTCGGCGGCGCAGGGCCGGCCGACGGAGGTGCCACCACAAGCGACGAGGCAGAGGGCGACGAACAGGGTGAAGAACGTGGCAGGTTTCATAGGGCAGGGGAGCTAGCACAACTTGGCGTCGTTCGGCTTGCTCCTCTACATCGCCCCTGGTAAGGGCGGTCCCCCCATGGCTTCTTCCTTTCTCATTCTCGCGCAGGGCGGTGGCGGGCAGGGTTTCGGCTCGATTCTGTTCATCGGGGCGCTGTTTCTCATCATGTACTTCGTGATGATTCGCCCGCAGCAAAAGCAGCTCAAAGAGCAAAAAGCGATGCTCTCGGCGCTCAAGAAGGGCGATGACGTCGTCACCCAGGGAGGCATGTTGGGCACGGTGCACCTGGTGACGGACAAGATCGTCACCCTGGAGGTCGCCAACAACGTGCGGGTACGCATTCTCAAGAGCTCGATTCAGGGCAAGGTGAAGGTCGAGGAGGAGCCCGCCAAGAAGGAGGAGAAGTGATGGACCGCGGCTGGTTGGCCAAGTTGGCCCTGGTGCTCGCCATCGCGCTCGGCGCGGTGTGGTTCTTGGTGCCCAGCTACTACTCTTTCTTCGTGCTGGAGCGAAAAGACAGAAACAACCTCAAGCTGCTCGAAGAGAAGCTGCCCAAGTGGGCGCCGCCGGCGAAGTATCGCCTCTCGTTGGGGTTGGACTTGCAGGGCGGCATTCACATGGTGATGCGGGTGGACACCAAGACCGCGCTGGAGAAGCGGGCGGAGCGGCGCGCCGTTCAAATCGCCAACTACGTGAAGGACAAGAAGCTGGGCGAGGTGACCGCGGTCAGCGACCCAGAGACGTTACGGGTGACGCTCACCGCCGCCGACCCGGCGACGATGGACGCGATCGAAAAGGACGTCCTCTCCTCTTTCGACGACTTCGACAAAGTCTCGCGTGAGGGCGGGGTGCTCACTTTGCAGCTGCAGGAGGCCCAGGTCGACCGCTTCAAGCAAGAGTCGGTAGAGCAGGCGATGCTCGTCATCCGCCGGCGCATCGACAAGTGGGGCGTCGCCGAGGTCGACGTGCGCAAGCTGGGCGCCGACTCGATTCAAATCTCGCTCCCCGGACAGCAGGACCCGGAGCAAGCCAAGGAGCTCATCGGCACCACCGCCCAGCTCGAGTTTCGGCTGGTCGACAACACCTCGACGATGTTCCAGGACCTCTACAAAGAGAACCCGCCCGACCCCAAGAGCGGCATCCAGCTCATCAGCTCGGAGGGCTTTCCCCAGCTCGAGGGGCCGGATCGCGAGGCGCTGCTCGCTTACGTGAAGGAGAAGACGCCCGCCGACCGCCAGGTGCTCTTGCACTGCGTGGAGAGCACGGTGAAGAAGGGCGTGTGCGCCAAGTACACTACCTATCTGGTGGAGAAGAAGGTGCCGCTCACCGGCGAGAGCTTGACCGACGCGGTGGCCAGCCTTTCGCAGCTCAACGAGCCCGAGGTGAACGTGGCCTTCGACGCGCAGGGGGCGCGCGACTTTGGCACCCTGACCGAACAGAACGTGGGTCGGCTGATGGCGATCGTCCTCGATGACAACGTGCAGACCGCCCCGCGCATCAACGAGAAGATTCCCAACGGGCGGGCGCGCATCACCATGGGCCGCGCCGGCTCGAAGAGCTTCGACGAGTGGCTGCGTGAGGCGCAGACCTTGGCGCTGGTGCTCAAGGCGGGCGCGCTGCCGGCGCCGGTCACCACCGGGGAGATTCGCCAGGTAGGGGCGGCGTTGGGCGACGAGCTGATCAAGAAGGGGAGCCGGGCGGCGATCGTCGGCCTGGTTCTCGTCTTGCTCTTCATGGCCGCTTATTACAAAGGTGCGGGCGCCATCGCCGACGTTGCTTTGCTGCTCAACGGGGTGCTCATTCTCTCCGGGCTGGCGCTGTTCCACGCCACCTTGACGCTGCCGGGCATCGCCGGGTTCGTGCTCACTTTGGGTATCGCGGTCGACGCCAACGTGCTCATCAACGAGCGCATTCGTGAGGAGCTGCGCCACGGGAAGACCGCCCGCACTGCGGTGGACCAGGGTTACGACCGTGCCTTTTGGACCATCTTCGACGCCCACGTGACGACGTTGATCGCCGGGTTCATTCTCTTCTTCACCGGGACGGGGCCGGTGCGAGGGTTCGCCACCTCGCTCATCATCGGCATCATCGCCTCGCTGTTCACCGCCATCGTGGTGACCCGGCTCATCACCACCTACTTCGTGCACGGGCGCAACGCGCAGACGGTGTCGGTCTAGCCATGCAATTCATCAAGACGACGACCCACTTCGATTTCATCGGCAAGCGGCGCCCGGCGCTGTTCATTTCCACCGTCCTCAACCTGGCGATTCTCGTCGGCATCGCCCTGTTCGGGTTCAACTTCGGGGTGGACTTCGCCGGCGGCACGCTGGTGGAGGTGAAGTTCAAGGAGCCGATCAGCGCACAACAGGTGCGCGAGCGGGCGCAGAAGGGCGGGTTGCACGACGTCACCGTGCAGGGCATCGGCTCGGCCGAAGAGAACTCTTTCCTTCTGCGGTTGGGAGGGGTGACCCAGCTCACCCGAGAGGGTGCCGCGGCCGCCGAGACGGTGGTGCGTGGGCTGGGGGAGGTGCAGTTGTTCCGCTCCGACTTGGACAACGGAATCATCAACGTTCGGACCAAGGAGCAGGTCGACCCCCAGAAGCTGCGCGAGGCGGTGGCGGGGTCGGGCACCGGGGTGAAGGAAGTGCGCGCGCTGGGCGAGGCGCAGGGCGGGGGCTTCGACTATCAGCTCGTCTCAGCAGGCATGGCCGAGAAGGTACAAGACGCGCTCAAGGCCGGCGCGGCGAAGGCCGACTTCCAGGTACAGCGCATCGACTACGTGGGCCCGCAGGTGGGCAAGCAGCTGCGCAACAAAGGCATCATGGCGCTGGTGTACGCCATGATCGCCATCCTCATCTACGTGGCGTTTCGCTTCGAGTTCAAGTTCGGCCCCGGCGCGCTTTTGGCGATGCTCCACGACGTGGTGATGGTGTGCGGCTACTTCCTCGTCTCCCGGCGCGAGTTCAACCTGACGTCGATCGCGGTGCTGCTCACGATCATCGGTTACTCCATCAACGACACCATCGTCATCTACGACCGCATTCGCGAGGAGATGGCTCGCTTCAAGGGTAAGCCTCTGCCCGAGATCATCAACATCGCGGTGAACGAGACACTCTCGCGCACCATCCTCACCGGAGGGGTGACCGCGCTCTCGCTTGTGGGCCTGCTCATCTTCGGGGTGGGGGAGATTTTCGACTTCGCGATGGCGATGCTCATCGGCATCATCGTCGGCACCTACTCGTCGGTGTACATCGCCAGCCCGTTGACCATCTGGCTGGACGAGCGGGCCGCGCGGGCGGCCGAGCGCGGCGGGATGAAGGCGCGGGTGGCGTAGGCCCCCTCTCCCCCTGGGAGAGGGTTGGGGTGAGGGGCACGTCAATCACCCGCCTCATCGCCCTGGGCGGTGTCCCCTTTTTTCTCCGGAGGTTGCTTGGGCACGCCGCACGAATCGGCACATGTCTCCATCGCCATGCCGCACCCCTGCATGCAGGTCATGTCCTTTCCGCAGCGCTTCTGGCAGCTCTGGGCTGTCGACAGGCACTTCATTCCGCACGCCTGCTGCTTCTTGGTGGGCATGACCCACCCAGGGGGAGGGGCGTCATCCTCGTCGCCGGCGAAGGCCGCGGAGGCGAAGCAAAAGACGAGCAACGAAACACGCAAAGGGCTCATAGCTCGATGTGTCTATATCAAGCGCACGATCTCCCACTCAATCCTACCCCGCGCGTCCAGTTGACCTATGGGGGCGTCCATCGATCCGATGGGCGGATTTGCCTTTGGCCGCGACAATGGCGGCATGCATCACACCCGAGAATCCGGCCAAGCAGCGGTGGAGTCGGCGCTCACGTTGCCGCTGACGGTCTTCATGGTGCTGGGCACCCTCCAGCTCTTCATGATGATGCAGGGCCGGGTGATGGCGCAGTACGCGGCCTTTCGGGCGACGCGGGCGGGCAGCCTGAATCATGGAGACTGTGCCCGCATGAAGCACGCGGCCATCGGCGCGCTCTTGCCCAGCTTCGTTACCTTCCTCGGGTCTGCGACCCCTGGCGCGAGCCCCGCGCAGAAGTTGGCCAACGCCTTCCGCCTACGAATGAACAACCGGTATGCGGGAGCAGCAGACAACGATCACACCAGTAGGCCCAGCGGCGACAACGGCCCCATCGTGTGGATTTTCCGCGAGCGGCCCACGGTGGCCTACGTTCGGCTCATAGGAGGAGCCGTCGGCGAAGACACCCAGTTCGACAAGCCCATGACCCCGGCGGAGGTGGATCAGCGACGGTTGGAAGTTCGTTTGATCTACTGGTACCCAATGCGAATTCCCTTCGCCAATTGGGTGATGACCGCGAGCTTTCTGGCGCAGTGGGGTCTGCGTGACTACACCGCTCAAAATCCGCTCATGGAAACGCAGCGCGCCAACTGGACTCGGGATTCCGTCAGTACCCCCGACCCCGCAATCGGCGCCGAGATGCTCAGTCGCTTCACCCGAGGGCAGTACGTCGTGCCCCTCGAGGCGACATACACCATGCGCATGATGACGCCCGCCAAAGCGAGATACTTCGCGACACAGGATTGTCTATGACGGCTCGCCGAACATTCCCTCGTGGCCAGACCATGGCGCTCCTGTCGCTCACCATGCTCCTGTTGGTATTGATGGTGACTATGACGCTGGCGTTCGCCACCCGCGTCAAAGAGAAGATGGAGCTGCAAACCGTTGCCGACGCGGCGGCCTACTCCAACGCGGTGGAGACCGCGCGCACCTACAACTCCCTGGCGACGCTGAACCGAGTGCAAATCGGCCACATGGTGGCGATGGCGGGCACGCAGAGCCTGATCAGCTGGTCTGGGTACTACAAATCGTTCCTCGCCTACGGCATCGTTGCCAACACAAGGCTGGCGGGCGCGTGGTTCAGTCGCGCCAGTTACTGCTGCTGCGCGCGCAGAGTTTTAGGTGCATGCATACCCACTTGGTGCTGTCCGCTAGCCCCCTGCTTGGTGGCCGGAGGCGCAGCGATTCTTGCCCGCGCCGCCCCTGGCACGCCCATCTGGGTGGAGTGGGAGCGCGTAGGCAACGGGTCTACGCCGCTTGGTTTCGCCTCTGCTGTGGTCGATGGGTTCGCCGGCGACGAGGTACGAAAGATCATCAACGCCGCTGAACGAATCTATACGGACGGACAACTACCCCTCTACGACCAGCTGGACACCGACCTTTCGGGCCAGCGTGTCGCGAGAGGGATCGTCACCAGCGCCAGGGCCGGCAGCGCCACTCCGGCCGAATGGCGTGATCCGCCCACTGAT
>JBMORE010000150.1:0-7625 GCA_049322255.1 Myxococcota bacterium
CCTTAGCGAGCACGACCATCTGGGAGCCGAGCTTCGAGGCATACGGTGGGCGGAAGTCCGGGCAGGTGTTTGCCTACTATGCGTTCATTCCGGACCCCGTTCGCGCGCTCGAGCTGGTGCTGCCAGCCGACGTGGCCGAGGCGCTCATCGTCGCTGAACGCGAGGTGCGCGAGTTGAACGCCGCGCCTCCCGACCACGTCCGCGCCGATTACCCGCGCGCCCTGCTTCGCCAAAGGGAGCGCGAAGTAGCCGGTACCCGCGCCAAGGTCCAACACCGTCATCTTCTCTTGCCGGGCCCCCATTGTCGTTGGCCCGAGGCTGGGGCGCCGAAACGCTCGACCATGAAGGAATCGCCTACCGAACCCGCAGATTTAGCGGTGCCACCGGTCGAACACGGCCACTTACAAATTCAAAAGCCCCCAGGTCCCATGTTCCGTCTGCTCCCCGGATGTTGCCGCGCATGTCGGCGTTGTATGGGGAGCTGAGCGCGTTACCAATGCCCGCGGCCCCATCTGCGGCCAACTGGAAATTCTCACCACCCGGATTCACAAAAATGCCGCCATCGGTAATCGTCGGATTATTCGAGCAGGCAGCTGCGCTACAAAACGCGGTGCGGTTCCCGATGTCGTAAAAAATATTATTGCGCGCTTCGCTGTTGACTATATTGCCCGCAAACCGGAGACCGATTTGGCTGGAGATCTCGAGCCGCCCCATGCCGATAAAGGTGTTGTTGAATGTTTTGCACGCAGAGCAGTTTTGTGGCCCGCCCCCCTGTGCTGATCGATCGTCACCCATGATGACGACAGCATTGTAAAATACAACGCCACGCGTATCTATAAACATATTTCCATAGACGGCGGAGTTACTGTAATCCTCGTTGATGCTTCCGGCGTTACCGTACCAGCCGACGATGGCGGTGCATGAGCTGCCCGTCGTTGGATCATTGGGGTTGCCTTGGCAGGCATTCCTGAAGACGTTGTATCGTATCGTTACGCTGGAACCACGGCCCTGGTGGCGAATGGCGGTTTTACTCCAATTGGGACCAATGAAGTTATATTCGTACACGACACTGTGCACCCCAGCATGTTGGCCAATGACGTTCGCGTTGTGGAGGTAACAACGCTGAACCAACCAATTTTCTGCCGTCTCTACAAACCCTCCAAGGTAGATCAGGGTCAGAGTGTTGTAAGCGGGCAGCTGTACATCGCCATAGTCGAGGCCGATATCAAGATACTTTAGCGTCACATTGTCGGAGGCATGGCCAAACGCGAAATAGTTTGTAAAGACACTTTCGACTTTGATTCCGTAGCTCGGCCCGTCGTTCCAGGCGTTCTCATTGCGAGTGGACCCGTCGATGGTCCAGAAATCGGTGACGAAGGTGAATCCTCCAAACACTGCCTGTCCGTCGCCGTAGGAGTTGCTCCAGCCGAAGTCGGTTCCGTGATCGGCGATGGTGGCTTTCTTGACGGTAATGGGCGTGGACCCGCTGTTGCCATCGTCGAAGGTGTAGGGGCCATAGGTGCCGTCGGCAACGTAGTAGACGTCGCCTCGAGTGAGGTCCGCGGGCAGACTGCCGAAGGCGTTGGTCCAGTCGGAGCCGGAGCCGTTCCCGGCCGCCCCCTGCCGGACGTACACGTTTGCGGCTTCTGCTGACGCGGCGAGCCCGCAGGCGACAACCAAGAGCACTCTCGTCATGAATTCACCCTTCGAGGTGACGGACGTCCGGCCACTGGGGTCAGGCAACTTCGATGCCACGGAAGCAACGCGTCTGGACGGTGGTTTAAGTCATCCGATCGCCACCTCGATGTGGCGGCCTGGTGTGGGTGAGGCTCGCCACCCCAGCCATCCTGCGCGCGGCGGTGACGGCCTTTCCCGTCGCTCCCTGGTTCCCCGGTCACCGCACCCCGCATCAACTGACGAAAAACCTGCTAGAGATGGAGCCGCGTCCCAGCTGGCTCGAGGTTCCGGGCGTCGCCGCGTCGGCAATTCGGGGGTGACGATGAAGAGGTGCTTCGCCGCCGTCTACATGCTCCTGTCCGCTCCCGCGTTCGCGCAAAGCAAGAGCTACCGGGACTCCCGCGGCAAAGAAGTCGTCTTTCCCCTGGGAGACCGCTCCTTCGCCGATGAAGTGGTGGGCTTCATCAAGGGCAAACCCTCGGCCACAGAGAAGGACAGCGACCCCCGAGAGATTCTCGGCCCGCCCGACTACGACAAGAAGAAGGCGCTGCACTACGCCACCTTGGGGTGCGGCGGCGCGCTGACCTTGCGCTTCACCGACAACGCGCTCGTCGACGTCGAGGGCCCCGACCTCTATGTGTTCGAGGTCGGCCCGGCAGTGGAGCCAACGCTTTTGGCCATCTCCGCCGACGGAGAGAAGTGGATTGAGGTGGGGAAGGTCTCCGGGGGCACCGCCGTGGTGGACATCTCTCCGGCCGTCAAGGAGGGCGACGCCTTCTCGTACGTACGCCTCACCGACGCCAAGAGGGACTGCGGCGGCCGCTGGCCGGGAGCCGACCTCGATGCGGTGGGCGCCATCGGCTCGGCGCTGACGCTGTCGCTCGAGAGCGCGGTGCTCTTCGATTTCGACCGGGACACGCTCAGGCCCGAAGCGAAGGATGAGCTGGACCGGGTGTCGAAAACCATCGCTGAGTACCCCGGAGCCAAGGTGGTGGTAGAAGGCCACACCGACGGCAAGGGCGAGGCGGCGTACAACCAGAAGCTCTCCGAGCGGCGGGCCGCGGCGGTGCGCGAAAAGCTCGTGGCCACGGGCATCGCCAACGTCAGCGCGCGTGGCTTCGGTGCTTCTCGCCCGGTGGCGAAGAACGACACCGAAGCGGGCCGGGAGAAAAACCGTCGGGTGGAGGTTCTCGTCCTTCCAGCGAGGTAGCAGACGATGCGTTCTCAAAACCCTGCGCTGCTCTCGACGGCGTTTTGGCTGTTCCTCGGGGGCTGCGCGCCCAAAGCGCCGCCTCCCGAAGCGTCCGAGCCGCTCAACGGACCGTTCTACGGGGGCCTGCACTCCCACACGAGTTACGCCTTCCCCTCGTACGCCGGCGTTCCCTTGGACGCGTACCAAACCGCGCGCTCCTACGTGCTGCCCGGCACCACCCTCGACATCAATACGGGGACCGACTGGTGGGCGACCACCGACTACTACTGGTCGTTCATCTTCCGCGACCCGTCGAACTGGGGCCGCACCTTCGAGCAGGCCAGCCAAATGCGCCAAGAAGGTTTCCCCGCCGTGGTCGGCTGGGAGTGGAGCAACATGCAGGCGGGAGACCCGACCCAGCGAGACCACATTTGCTGCTTCCCCCTCAACCAGACCGACCCCGGGTTGCCCGCCTTCGACCAGAGCACCTTCACCGGGGAGGTCGCCACCCTGGCGAAGCTGTATGCCAACATCGGCAACCCGAAGAACCCTCACCTGTGCACCTTCGCCCACCCGGAGCTGCAGTCCACCGACGAGCCGCTCCCCGCCTTCAACGCTTTCGCCTATGACGCGGTGGCAGACGAAGCGATGTCTCTGGTGGACATCCGGGGGGAGGGCGACGGGCTGCGTGGCTATTTTCAGGCCCTCAACATGGGTTGGCACGTCTCTCCCACCATGGACGAAGACAACAAGGCATGGGACTGGGGGATGAAGAGCCTGGCAGGCCGTGGCGTGCAGCGGCGGGTGGGGGTGTTCGCCAGTGAAAACGCGGTGGAGGCCTTGATGAAGGGCCTCCGGGAGGGCAGAACGTTTGCCACCGCCGACAAGAGCCTCTCGGCGCGGATGGTGGCCCAGGCCCACGGGCAAGAGCACTTCATGGGCTCGGTGCTTCCCCACACCAGCTCGCTGACGCTGTCCTTGTTCGCCCAAGACGAAGACACCTCCGAGACAGTCACCCTTCCCTACCCCGGCCTGGAGTGCGGCCAGACGGGGTGCTCGCCCAAAGAGGCGGACGCCGGCACCGCCCAGCCCGATTCGCCCTACTTCGCCGCCGCCTACCTCTACACCAACGGAGGCAGCCGCACCGCCGGGTCACCGGAGCCCTTGAGCGGGGCGAAAGTGGTCAAGGAGTGGAGCAACCTCCACACGAGAGAATTCAACGAAGTGGTCACCCTCGACCCGGTGGCGGACGGTACCAATGTGGAGAACGCGACGCGCAGTGTCTGGTACGTCCTGCGTCTGGTTCAGGAAGACGGCGACCAAGTCGTCACCGCGCCCATCGTCGTGCGCTTGGAGTAAAAGGGCTCCGTGAGAATTTTTGGCGTCCTACTCAATACCCTGGGGGTGCTCGCCTTGTGGTTTGGCGGCATCCCTTACACCGAGCAGAAAAAAATCCTCGATGTCGGGCCGCTGCAGGCCACCGCCCAGGTGGAAAAGAGGGTAACCGTTCCGCCCCCGGTGGGCGCCGGGCTGGTGGGAGCGGGAACGCTTTTGCTTCTGTTGGGCGGTGGCCGAAAGAAGTCCTCGGGCGCCTAGCATCGTTCAATGGGAAGCGCTTCGGGGCGCGTATTCGTTCACGCGCCGACCTACCGGGCCTGCGCTGGGCCTTCCGGGCAGATCTTCGTGGTACGAGTCGGTCATGGGCACCGACCTCGGGGGCCTACGTGTGTTGGTGGTCGACGACGAGCCGGACGCGCGCGAGATTTTGACGCTCATCCTGCGCACCGGCTGCGCCGAAGTGGCGGCGGCGGGCGATGTCGCTTGCGCGCTCGAGCTGGTCGAGCGCTTCGCCCCCCACGTCATCGTCTCGGACATCGGCCTGCCACGGGAAGACGGTTACTCCTTCATTCGCAAGGTACGCGCCCTGCCCAAGGAGCGCGGGGGCGAAGTGGCGGCGGTGGCGGTGACCGCCTTTTGCCGCCCGCAAGATTGCGCCCGCGCGCTGGCAGCCGGCTTTCAGCGCCACCTGGCCAAACCCATCGAGCCGGCGCATCTGCTCGAGGTGGTCGCCGCCCTCGCCGGTCGGCCCGCATCGAGGTAGCATGCCTTCGGGAATGGGGAAGATCCGGAGCACGTCCAAGCAGCGCGAACCCAAGGCCTCCGCCGAGGGGAAGAGGCTCGCCGCGAAAGGCAACCGCTCGCTGTCCAACCGCACGAGCAACGCGGCGGACGAGCTCGCCGCGAGTGCGGTCTACGTCAATCCTCCCGGAGCGGTGAGCGCGCCCACCCTGGTGACGCCGAGCGGCTCCAGCGGCCTGGCCCACAACCGGGGACTGTATGGAGAAGTCGTCCACACCACGGTGAAGGACAGCGTGCCCGTCAGCCGCTCCGCCAGCGCCGACGTCTCGCGCGCCGTGGTGTCGTTCTCTGCATCGCACGAGACTCCTGGGCGCAGAGCGAGCGCGGGCGTCTACACCATGAAGGGGCTGTTGGGCGTCAACGGGTCGTTGGGGTGGACCGCCGAGGACGGGAGGGCGCGCGCCGCCGGCGGTTGCCTGGATGTGACGCGCGACAGCTTGTTTTTCGGCGCCGACACCGGCTACCAGGACAAGCTGGGCCGCAGCCATGCCGCCGGCCTTTTCGGGTCTATCTCCGCTCGGCGCGACGTGTCCGACCTGGGGCCAGCAGAGGAGGGTGGCCGCCGCATCGAGCTGCGGCGGGCGGCGGGCGGGGGTGGAGGCCTGTTCACCGGCGTGGCGACGGCGGTGCTCGGGTTGGGCGGGCGCTTCACCTTGAACACCGGCCGCGAGGTCGTCTTCCGCACCTCGCTGCCCGAGGAAAAAGCGCGCGCGCTCCTCTTCGAGAAAAAGGGAGCGGGAAAGCTGGCCAAGGACAAGGCACGTGCCCTCGGCTGGGCGAAGGATTTTCCGGTGCCCGACCTCTCGAAGCCACAGTCGCTGAAGGTGGGTGACGAGGTCGAGCTCTCCACCCGTGGCAGCGTCACGCTCGGCGCCGCCATCGGCAGCGGGGCGCTGGTGGCCACCGCTCAAGCCACCGCCCAAGGAGAGTTCTCCCTCACCGCGAAGAAGCGCTCGCCCACGCAGGTGGAGCTGACGGTGACGCCCACCACGCTGCGCGGGGTGCACTTCTCCGGCGGGACTCCGGTGGGAGTCGAAGTCGGCCATGCGCGCATCGACGCGAGCGAGCTGACCCAGACCTTCACTTTCGACCTCGCGAAGCCCGAGGGGCTCGCCGCCTACCAACGGGCGCTGAAAGGCGAGCTGCCGGAAAAACCTTCTCCCGGCGTCGTTCGCCAGCTCAGTGAGAAAGTCGACGCCCGCCGGCGCAGCAGCGGGGGAGGCCTCAGCTGGGGTCCCATCGCCTCGCTCTCGGGCATCGCCGGGCTCTCTCTGGTGGAGTCGAAGGATGGCCAGCGCCGGGTGGTGACCGACGGGAAGGCCACGCTGCACGAGGAGTCGCGCGGGGTGGAGCGCCGCTACGAGGTGCTGCTCTCGGGCACCGAGACCGCCGGCATTCATTCAGCGCTGCGGCAGGTGACCGACGCCACGGGTACCCGCTTCGCCCACCTCGCACTCCGGGCCCGCTTCCACGATGACAAGGTGCGCGGCAAGGAGCTCAACGACGAGGTGATTGACGAGCTCAACCGTGCCTTTGGCACCTCGGTGCATCACTTCCGCAAAGACGGCAAGCGCCAGGGGCGCGAGGTGCTCGCCGAGTTTTCCCTCACCGCCGAGGGGCTGGAGCTTCTGGCCCGCGCCCCTTTGGACCTGGTGAACGAAGTGGCCCAGCACAGCGGCGCTTCCCTCGGCGCCTTGCGCGCCCTGGTGGCGGAGCTGAAAAAGTCGTCCGACCCCGCGCAGCGTGCCGCGGTGGTGCAGACGTTCGTCGCCGAGAATTGGCTCCCGGGCCTGGGCGCGGTGCACCGGCTGGTGGGCGGTCCGCTCACCGTCTCGGCCCACAGCGACGCCTACGAGAAACCGCTCGAGCTGGCGAAGACCCTCTCCTTCAAGTACCCCCAGCCGATGTCCGCCACCGATGCGGGCGCGGCCACCGAGCGCTACACCGAGGTGGTCCAGGCGCTCGACAAGGTGGCGGTGGCCAAGGCGCTGCTCGCCGACGACCACCTGCTTTCCCGGCCGATGCACGAACAGCTCACGGGAGACTTCCGCTCAGCGGAAAAAACACTGGGCCGGCTCATCACCGTTCGTCACCTCACCCCCGCCGAGCGCCGAGCGCTGCACGCCGCCCTCGATGCGGGCTGGACGAGCGGCTGGGAGGCCAAGCTGATGGACCACCTGGCCGCCACGGGCCTGGGATGACGGCCCTGCCGCACCAGAGCCTCGAAGAAGTCTTCGCGCGCTTCGCCGAAGCGGTGCGGCGGGGCGATGTGGAGGCCTTTCGCGCTCTGTGTGCCCCCGACGTCCCTCCGCAAGAGGCGCTCTTCTTGCGCAACGCGAGGAAGAAGCTGTCGCTCGTTTTCCGCTCGGCCCGCATCGACGCTGAGGTGGCCACCGTCTCTTTCGAAGTGCTCGGGCCGGGCGGCGAGCACCTCGACGTGGGCGAAGCGGTGTTCACCCAAGAAGCGGGCGGGTGGAAGCTGCGCGGGCTCTAGAGAGCTGATCCCGTTAGGCGCCAAGGGGATCGACGTCGGCGTGGAAAAATGATCTGTCATGGGCGGAGGTAACGCCCATGTCTCTCCGCTGGTCGCCGCGAATCAAGCCTCGAAATCCGAGGA
>JBMORE010000151.1:0-7423 GCA_049322255.1 Myxococcota bacterium
CCACAGGGCACCTTGGTAGCATTCAGAAACGTGAGCAACGAGAACACCAAAGGAGGAGGAAAGAAGCCCTCCGCCTTCAAGCCGCCCGCACCCGCTCCGCGCCCCCGCGCACAGGTCGCCTACGAGGGCGACGACGCCTTCAGCCTGATGTCCACCGACGAGTCGGTGCGCGCGCAGAAAAAGAAGGTTGAGCTCAAACCCGGAGACCCCGGTTACCGGCCTCCGGCGCCGGTTCCCAGCGACCAGCAGCCGAAGGGAAATTCGGCTTGGCAGTTCTTCCGTAAGATTTTCGGCGACTGACATGGTGCTTGCTCCGAGGCTGGTGCTGATGACTCGTGAGCTTGCCCTGAGCTGACCGCGTAGCGGCTATGCTCTGTGGCATGCCGCTGTTTTCCCGCCCCGACGGAACGCTGGCGACGGATGTGGCGCCGTATCGCCGCATCATGCCTTTCCTCATGCGGACGCGTACCGAATCGGCGGTGTACTTCGAGCAAGAGGTCGACCTCACCAAGACCCTGCCCTTCCTCGAGGCCTTCAACGCCCAGAGCGAGCACCGGGTGACGGTGTTTCACCTCTTCCTCTGGGCGGCGGTCCGCACGCTGCACGAGAGAGCGCGGCTCAACCGCTTCGTGATGGGCAGCCGCATCTACCAGCGCGACGGCATCTGGGTGTCGTACTCGGCCAAGAAGGCGCTTTCCGACGAAGCGCCGATCGTGGTGCTCAAGCGCCGGTTCGACCCAGCGCTCTCTTTCACCGAGCTGGTGCGCTTCGTCTACTCGGACCTCGGCAAGGGCCGCTCCGACGAGAAGAGCCATGTGGACAAGGAGCTCTCTCTCTTCCTCCGCCTTCCGGGGCCGTTGCTCTCTTTTGGGGTGCGCGTTTTGCGCTGGCTCGACCGGTGGAACCTGCTCCCCGGCTCTTTCATTCACCCCGATCCGATGTACGCCAGCCTCTTCGTCGCCAACTTAGGCAGCCTCAAGCTCGAATCGGCGTACCACCACCTCTACGAGTACGGGAACATTCCTCTCTTCGCGGCCATCGGCCAAACCCGGCACGCGGTGGTGGCCCGCGCCGACGGCACCGTCTCCACGCGCCCGGTGTGCTCCATCAAGTACTCCCTCGACGAGCGGGTGGAAGACGGCCTGTACTGCGCCCGCGCGCTCGAGGTGTTGCGCGGAATGCTCGAGGACCCGGCGGCTCACGGCGCAATGCCGGCAATGCTCCCGGTGCGGGAGTCGGCGTGAAGGGAGTCACCCAACGCCCGGTGCAAAGAAACGGCGGCGAAGCCGGCGTGGACGATGTGGTCATCGAAGAGCCGCTCGAGATTCGCGTCGCCGGTGAGCCGCTCGCCGTCACCATGCGCACCCCGGGAGACGATGCGCGGCTGGCGGTGGGCTTTCTTTTCGCCGAAGGGGTGGTGCGCGCGATGGAGGATGTGGGCGCGGTCGCCCATTGCGGCCGCCTGGGGGAAGAAGGCTTTGGCAACGTCATCGAGGTCACCCCGGCCCCGGGAGCCAAGCTCGAGCTTGCGCGCGTGGCGGCAAGTCGCCGCGGCACCCTCACCACCGCCGCGTGTGGAGTCTGCGGCCGCAAGAGCATTGACGATCTGCTCGCCCACGTCGGCGTGCTCGAAGACGGTCCCGCGCTCTCTGCCCAGCTCATCACCAACGCCCCGGCGCGCTTGCGTGAGGCGCAAAAGAACTTCGCACGCACCGGAGGGCTTCACGCGGCGGCGGCGCTCGATGCGCAAGGAGCCGTTCTCGCTGCCTTCGAAGACGTCGGCCGCCACAACGCCGTCGACAAGGTGGTGGGAGAGCTCCTTTACCGGGGGCTGTTGCCCTTGCGCCGCGCAGCCGTGCTCGTGGTGAGCGGGCGGGCGAGCTTCGAAATCATTCAGAAGGCGCTGGCGGCGGGCATTCCGGCGGTGGCGAGCGTCTCGGCAGCAAGCTCGTTGGCCATCGACCTCGCGCAGCGCGGCAACCTCACCCTCGCCACCTTCGTGCGCGACGGGGGCTTCAACGTGTATACCGGAACGGCTCGCGTTCTCCCCGGTTGAGACATGCTCCGCCGCTTCTGGAACTTCCTGCGCACCTTCTTTCCTTTCGGCCTCTTGGTCAGCACCAAGCCGCGGCACTTCCGCGAGATGCTCGCCGTCCTCTGGGAAAACCGCCGGCAGCTGCCCTTTGCTTGGCGCATTCTCCGCCACGGCGTTTGTGATGGGTGCTCCTTGGGACCGCGCGGGCTCAAAGACGACGTCATTCCCGGGGTGCACCTGTGCCTCACCCGCCTCAAGCTCTTGCGCCTCAACACGATGGAGGCGCTCCCGGACGGCGCATGGAGCGACATCGAAAGACTGCGCACCCTCACCAACGAACAGCTCCACCACTTGGGCCGGCTCCCCTACCCGCTGCTCTACACAAAAGGAGCGCCGGGCTTTCGGCGCATCTCCTGGGACGAGGCGGTGCAAAAGGTAGCGAGCGCACTGGCGACGACCGACCCGGAGCGCATGGGTTTCTTCGCCTCCAGCCGCGGGCTGACCAACGAGACCTATTACACCTTCCAAAAGCTCGCCCGCATCGCCGGCACCCCGCACGTCGACAGCTGCGCACGTCTGTGCCACGCCGCCTCTGCCACCGGCCTGAAAGAAACCCTCGGCTGGGGGGCCGCCACCTGCTCGCTCAAAGACTTGATTGGCACCGATTTGGTCATCCTCTTCGGCACCGACCTGCCCAACAACCAACCGGTGGCGACCAAGTACCTGCACTTCGCCAAGAAGGCGGGTACGAAGATTCTGGTGGTGAATCCGTTTCGCGAGCCAGCGCTCGAGAGGTACTGGGTCCCATCGGTTCCCGTGAGCGCCCTCTTTGGCACCCCGCTGATGGACGCGTTCTTTCCCGTCGCTCCGGGAGGAGACATCGCCTTCATCCATGGAGTGCTCAAGTCGCTCGACTCTCTGGGCGGCTTCGATCGCCCCTTTTGTGACACCCACACCCTCGGCCTCGACGAGCTGCTCGCTCGGGTACGCAGTCTTTCTTGGGAGGAGCTTCAGCAACACAGCGGCCTTCCCCGCGCCGAGATGGAAAAGTTCGCCCGCCTCTACGCCCAGAGCCGGCACGCGGTCATCGTCTATTCGATGGGCCTCACCCAGCACCGCTTCGGGGTGGACAACGTCAAGGCGGTGGTGAACCTCGCCCTTGCCCGAGGCAACGTAGGACGTCCCAAGACGGGCATCATACCAATCCGCGGACATTCGGGAGTGCAGGGCACCGCCGAATGCGGCGTCGACCCCGACAAGCTCCCCGGAGCGGTGGAGATTTCTCCCGAGTCGGTCGCCCATCTGGAAAGTCTGTGGGGGCACCCGGTGCCGGCAAAGAAAGGGCTTCGGGCGGCGCACCTGCTCGATCGCGCCGGCGAGGGTGGGCTCGATCTGCTCTACACCTTGGGCGGCAACTACCTCGACACCATGCCCGACCCCAACGCAGCAGCCAGCGCTCTGGGGAAGGTACGCCTGCGGGTGCACCAAGACATCGTCATCAACACCTCGGCACTGGTCGAGCCGCAAGTCGACGGCGGCGAAGTGTTGCTCCTGCCGGCGCAGACCCGCTACGAGCAGCCCGGGGGCGGCACCTCGACTTCCACCGAGCGCCGCATTCGCTTCACCCCGGAGATTCCCGGCCGCCGCATCGGCGAAGCAGTCGCCGAGTGGAAGATTCCCGTGCGCATCGGCCGCGCGCTCGAGCCCGACCGGCCCGAGTTGTTCGCCTTCGACGACTCTCAGGCCGTGCGCAAGGAAATGGGAAGGGTGATGCCGCTCTACGCGGGCATCGAGAACCTCTCCCAGGAAGGCCAGTGGGTGCAGTGGGGAGGCGAACGACTGGGCGAAGGGGGCCACTTCGTGAATCTGCCCGGCGGGCGCGCCCGCTTTTCCGCGGTGGAGCTGCCCAAGGTGGAAATACCTGCGGGCCACTTCTTCCTCACCTCGCGCAGGGGCAAGCAGTTCAACTCCATCACCTACGGCCCCAAAGACGGCGTCACCGGTGCGGTGACACGAAAAACCATCTTCTTTGCGCCCGAGGATGCCTCCCAGCTGGGTCTTGCGGCGGGAGACCCCGTGCGGCTGTCCAGTGCGCTGGGCCAAATGGAAGGAGTCTGCGCGCTGGGCCCTTGCCGACCAGGACACCTGCAGGCCTTCTGGCCGGAGTGCAACGTCCTCATCGGCCGCCGCTACGATCCGGCCTCCGGAGAGCCCGACTACAACGCCTTCGTCCGCGTGCACCCGGTGACAATTCGATGACAGGGGCGCACCAGTCTCGCTAGTGTCCGGTCGCGAACGAAGTACTCGAGGAAGTCGAATGGCGCACATCAAGCTGAAACAACAGGACGCCAAGGCGCTGGCGGAAGGTTACAGCCGCGCTTTTCGCCGAGTGGAGATTGGCAGCATCCTCTCCTTCGCGGTGTTGATGGTGCTTTTGGGTGTGAAGGTGGCTCCGCATGGAGGGGAGAGCCCCTGGCTTCTGCTGGCCGCGATGCTGTGCGGCTATCTCGCCGCCGACTTTGTCTCCGGGTTCGTGCACTGGCTGGCGGATACCTGGGGTTCCTTGAGCACCCCGCTGGTGGGAAAGACGCTGATTCGCCCTTTCCGCGAGCACCACGTCGACGAGAAAGCGATGACCCGCCACGACTTCGTGGAGACCAACGGCGCCAACTGCCTCATTTCACTTCCGGCGGCGCTCGTCGCGTTGGCCATTCCGCTGGGCCCGGGGCACTGGCACTGGCTGCGCCTGTTTGGCGCCACCTTCCTCGGAGCGATGATTTTCTGGGTGATGGCCACCAACCAGTTCCACAAGTGGTCGCATATGGACGAGCCGCCCACCCTCGTCGCCTGGCTGCAGCGGCTGCATTTGATTCTGCCGCCCGCGCACCACGCCATCCATCACACCGCGCCCTTCGCCAAGTACTACTGCATCACCGTCGGGTGGCTGAATTGGCCGCTCACCAAACTCCACTTCTTCCCCACCCTGGAGCGGATGATGACCGCCACCCTGGGCTGGCTGCCGCGGCAAGATGACATCGGTACTGAGGCAGCTTTGGCCATCGCTCCGGGGATAGAGAACGAGCAAAAGCATTCAACGCTCGTGGCCGCCCCCCCCCAACATTAATTTACGGCCGACCCCCGAGCAGTGCCGAAAGATTGCTCCAGGTCTTCCTCGAGAGCACCCCTGCCCTAAAACCGCCGGATGCAGAGCACCAAGTGGCTCAAAAGAGGCCAGGCATGTCTTCAACGCGGTCAAAACCGCCATCATGCTCGAGCCCCCGAACATGGGTGAGACTCCGGCCCGTCTCCGGATGTGGACTCAAAGGGCCTTGAGTGGGTGCGCGGGAATTCTCCGAGGCTCCCAGGGCCCGCAGAGCAAAAAACTCTGAGGGGTTGAGCCCTCTCAACCAAAACGAATGTCCACCTGCTGGGCGCCAGCGAGCGGGCGCCCGAGGAAGCGCTCCCCCACGGCGAGGAAGCGCTCTGGGACATCGGTGACGAAGTAGTGCCGCTCCACCGCGCGTAGACCGGTGGCAAGCAAGTCGGCGTCGGCAAGGAGCTGCGCTGCCGCCTCCGCGGTGGCCTCCGCCGAGTCCACCAAAGCCACTTTCGGGCCCACCACCTCGCCAATCACCCCTCGCAAGAGCGGGTAGTGCGTGCAGCCGAGCACCAGGGTGTCGATGCCGTGGGCAAACTCGGAAAGGTACTCCGTTGTCACCAACCGGGGAACTTCCCCATTCACCCAGCCCTCCTCGGCCAGAGGCACGAAGAGAGGGCAGGCCCTGGCCTTCACTTGCACCCCTGGCCGCGCGGCCTCGAGGGCACGCTGATAGGCGCCCGAGCTCACCGTCCCCCAAGTCCCCACCACGCCAATCACCCCGCTTCGGCTGAGCTTCGCCGCCGTCTGCGCGCCCGGTTCGATGACTCCCAGCACCGGAATTCCCAGTTTGGCTTTCAGCTCGGGCAGCGCCACCGCCGAAGCCGTGTTGCAGGCCACCACCAGGAGCTTGATGCGGCGCGCCAGGAGGAACTCGGCGTTCTGGAGCGAATAGCGTGTCACCACTTCGGGCGATTTGGTGCCGTAGGGCACGCGAGCGGTGTCCCCCAAGTACACCGTACTCTCCTGGGGCAAGCGCTCCGTCAACGCTTTGAGCACCGTCAGCCCGCCCACCCCGGAGTCGAAAACGCCGATCGCCCTGTGTGCATCCTGCCGCATCGATGCGCGTAGCTATCACGAAAGGTGCCAAGCGTCGGGCTGTCGAAGGCTCGCCGCGCGGGAGTGAAGGTACCCAAGCCCGGCCAAGCAACGGCCATGACCAAGCGGCGCAAGAACGCGCGCGCCGCCTACCGCAAAAGGAAACGGTAGCTCACCCACACCAACGAAAAGGCCGGGAGAATCTCCCGGCCCTGGCGGCTTGGGGCGTAAACCACTACTGGCGATAGAGCTGGACGCTGGTCGCCTGCTGCGCGGTGGGGAATTGGCCCGCGGTGATGGTCACCACCGGCGGGTTGGTGCCATTGGAAAGGTAGAGCACGTTGCCCGGCCCGGTGCCTTTGATGAACACCCGGTAGGTCCCCGGCTGCAGGTAGCTGTAGACGATGGGCGCCGCGTTGCAGGCCTGTGGGTCGCCGTTCTGGCCGTAGATGAGGTTGCCCTGCGCGTCTTCGAAGTTGATGCTCATGGTGGTCACCCCTGCCGAGGCGCAGGTATGTGCCACCTGTCCATCGGTGAGCTGCCAAGTCAACGCCACCCCGCCCACGCCCCACGCCAGCTGATAATCAACGAAGACTGGGTTACCAGCGACGGTCTGCAGCGAGCTGGTGAGCCGGTAATAGGGGTATCCGTTGGCATCCATGGCGACGAAGGAGATGACGTGGGTGCCCGCGGTGAGAAAGGGCGTCTGCGCTCCCGCCAAGGTTTGGCCCTGCTCGCAGGTATAACGAGTGGTGACACCATCGATGGTCACGTCTACGTGGGTGACGCCCGCTTGCTGGCAGTTGGGGTTCTGGCTGAGGGAGTTGGGGGGGAACCTCCACGTCAAGTAGGCGACGGAACTGGAGCCACCCGCCGGGGTCAAATCGACGGTCACTTGAGTGTCGCCGTTGACGGTGAAGCTTCCAGAGCCCGTGTAAAGCACCTCGTTGCTGGTACCCAACGCGTCGATATCGAAGGTGTAGGTCTTGCCTACGAAACCTTGCAGCACGATGCCTGGGTAGTTGTTCGTCAGGCAGGAGTAGACACCGTTGTTCTGCAGCGTCTCCCCAGCGATGCGGATTTGAACCTTAGCCACCTGCGGAACATCGCTGCAGGTTTGTCCCGCGAAAGACCAAGTGAAGGTCACCTCACCCGGCTGGAGCTGCCCTCCTCCGCCACCGCCGCCACCACCA
>JBMORE010000152.1:0-62908 GCA_049322255.1 Myxococcota bacterium
GAATTCACTGGCGAACGCTCACCAGCACCGGCCACCCACGCGCCATCGCCTCGCGAAACAGCCGCGCCAACTCCCAGCGGGCGGCGTTCACCGAGCCTTGGAAGGGGTCGAGGAGCGCCTCCTCGCCGGAGCTTTTGCCGGCGACCAGCTCGACCGGCTTGCCGCAGCCCTCGCAGCGAATGGCCACCGGCCGGGCCAGCGTCACCGGAACGGCATAGCGCTTCCCGCATGAGGCGCACTTCCACACCAGCGCGCGTTCTCCCGCCTCGGCCCGCGCTTGCGCCTCGAGCTCGTCGGCCAGCCGTAGCAGTGCCGGCAGGTCGGTGGGAGAGCGGGCGAATACGGCGCAGGGGCTCCAGCCTTCTCCGGGGGAGGCAAAGGGCGCTTCGCCGCCGTCGATGAGCCGGAAGACCCGGTCACGGGCACGCAAGTCTCGAAACTGGGCCACGTTCAGGGCGTGCTCCACCGCGTCTTTGGCGGCGGGCAGGGTGGCCTCCAACCGCTCCTCCGACGGCAAAGAAGCGGGAGGCTTGGCGAGCTGGTGCGCCGGCACTGCGAGGAAGCGAAAGCCCACGAAGAGCTGCATCGCGCCAGCCGGCCTTTCGCGCAAGGAGAAACTCGTTCTCACGTCCACTCGAGCATGCGCTGCAGGGGCCCCAGGGCTGCCTGGCGCAGGCTCTCCGGCAGCTCGAGCGAGGGCTTCTTTTCACGCATGCAGCGGTAGAGCTTCTCCATCGTGTTGAGCTTCATGTGCGGGCACTCGTTGCAGGCGCACCCGTTGTCCGGCGGCGCGGGGAGGAAGGTCTTCTTCGGGGCCTTTTGCTGCATCTGGTGGAGGATGCCCGCCTCGGTCACCACGATGAACTTCTCCTTCGGGCTGGAAAGCACGTGCTCGAGGATGCCCTTGGTCGAGCCGATGTAGTGGGCGTGGGCGAGCACGCGCTCTTCGCACTCGGGGTGGGCGACCACCTCGGCGTCGGGGTGCTCGGCCATCAGCTTCACCAGACGCTTCTCGCTGAAAATCTCATGCACCATGCAGCTGCCCGGCCACAGAATCATCTCCCGCCCGGTCTTTTGGGCCACGTAGCGGCCCAGGTGCTGGTCGGGGGCAAAGATGATGGGCCGGTCCTTGGGGGCGCGCTCGACGATTTTCACTGCGTTGGAGGAGGTGCAGATGACGTCGCTCATCGCCTTCACCGCCGCCGAGCTGTTCACGTAGCTCACCACGAAGGCTCCTGGGTGCTGGGCGCGAAAAGCCTCGAAAGCGGCGGGAGGGCAGCGGTCGGAGAGCGAGCACCCGGCGGAAAGGTCGGGTAGGAGCACCAACCGGCGGGGGTTCAAGATTTTCGCCGTCTCCGCCATGAAGTGCACTCCGCAGAAGACGATGACGTCGGCGGTGGTCTTGGCCGCGGTCTGAGCGAGCGCCAGGCTGTCCCCCACGAAGTCGGCGACGTCCTGGATGTCGCTCTCCTGGTAGTAGTGCGAAAGGATGATCGCGTTGAGCTCCTTCTTCAGCCGGCGGATCTCGCCCTCGTAGTCCATGAGGGGGGTTTAGCCGAACCGCGCCCCATTTTCTCGCCGGCTAAGAGACCTCGATGTCGCTCCGCGGCATGACACTCCCGTCTTCGGGTGGGACGGTTGGCGCCCGGGCGGTTTGCTGTGCTACGCGGGCGTCACCCATGGCCCACGAATGGCAAAGAGGACGCAGTATGAAGAATCGAAATCGATTGCGCGCCTGGATGATGCTGCCCTTCCTCGTGGCCGGATGTACCTGTGGCGAGCCGCCGGCGAAGGACACCCTCAAGCCGGAGGGCGTCGCGTGCGGCGCGGACAGCGAGTGCGAGACCGGCCTGTGCGATGCGCTCCCCGGAGGTGAAAAGCTGTGCATGCGCAAATGCACCGCGGGCTGCCGGCAACTCGAGGTCTGCACGCAGCTGGCGCTCGACCGCTATGGCTGCGTGCCCGAACGCGCGGGGCTGTGCGAGCCCTGCCAAAGCGACGACGACTGCCCTTACCCCGCCGACCGCTGCATCGCCCTCGGCGCGGAAAAGTTCTGCGGGCGTGACTGCTCCTTCGACGGCACCTGTCCGTTCAGCTTCCGCTGCGCCGAGGCCACCACCCCTGACGGCGTGCTGGTGGCCAGCCAGTGCCAGCCCAACAGCGGCACCTGCCAGTGCACCGCGCTGACCGGAGGACAGGAGCTGCCCTGCGAGGAGACCAACAACCTCGGCACCTGCACCGGCGTGAAGGTCTGCGAGCCCCCGGGGGGATACTCGGCTTGCAGCGCCCGGGTGCCGGCAGCAGAGGTGTGCAACGGCCAGGACGACGATTGCAACGGCCAGGTCGACGAGAACTTGGGGGACACCGCGTGCGGGTTGGGGGAGTGCACGCGCACCGTCGCCAACTGCGCCAACGGTCAATCGCAACAGTGTCAGCCGGGCGATGCCGGCGTCGAAGCGTGCAACGAGAAGGACGACGACTGCGACGGCGTGACGGACAACGGCTTCGACAAGTTGACCGACCTGCAGCACTGCGGAGCGTGCAACAACCCGTGCGCTCCGCCCAACGCGAACCCGGTGTGCTTCGACGGCGGTTGCGCCATCGCCTCATGCCTCACCGGACACTGGGATATCGACAAGGCGGTGCCCAACGGCTGCGAATACCCGTGCAACCTGACCAACGGGGGCACCGAGGCCTGTGACGGGGTGGACAACGACTGCGACATGCAGACCGACGAGACGTTCGATCTGAACACCGACCCGCAAAATTGCGGCGCGTGCGGCTTTGCCTGCAACGTGGCCAACGGCAACGTCGCCACCTACAAGTGCACGGTGAAGGTGTGCGGAGTCGACACCTGCGTGAGTGGGTTCGGCGACTGTGACCAGCAATACGCCACCGGGTGCGAGACCAACACCAACACCTCGGTGCTGCACTGCGGCGGGTGCAACCGGCCTTGCTCCCTGGCCAACGCGACCCCTGCGTGCAGCAACGGCGGCTGCGTCATCAGCGCGTGTACCCCGCCTTTTCGCGACTGCAACCTGGTGGCGGCCGATGGGTGCGAGGTCAACACCAGCTCCGACGTCAACCACTGTGGGGCGTGTAACAGCCCCTGCAGCCGGCCGTTCTCCAACGCGACCTGCGTGAACAGCACGTGCAACTTCACCTGCCAGACCGACCGCTGGGACGTCGACCAGAACCCGGCCAACGGCTGCGAATACTTTTGCGTCTTCCAGTCAGCCACTGACCTGCCCGACATTCAGTTCATCGACGCCAACTGCGACGGAATCGACGGTGATGTGAGCCGGGCGATCTTCGTGGATGTCGTCAGCGGAAACGACTCCAACGCCGGCACACGCAGCGCTCCCAAGCGCACCATCGGAGCGGGCATTCTGGCGGCCAACGCCGGTACGCCCACCAAGGACGTCTACATCTCTCGGGGCACCTACTCCGAAGCGGTCACCTTGCTCGGCGGCATCAGCCTCTTTGGCGGCTACGACGCGGCGAATGGTTGGAGCCGTGCCACCACCAACACCACCTCCATCGTCAGTCCGACGGCGGTGGGAGTGCGCGCGGTCAACCTCGGCTTGGCTACGGAGGTGCAGCTTTTGTCCATCACCGCGGCCGATGCGACGGGCACCGCGGCCAACGGCGATGGCAACTCGAGCTTTGGCATCTTGGCCGTCGACGCCAGCGGCGGGCTCACCGTGCGCAACTGCACCATCACCGCCGGCCGCGGCAGCTCGGGATCGACGGGGTTGAATGGATCGACGGGCACTTCCGGCAACCCCGGAGGCCCGGCTGGCCAAGGGGGCGTCATGAACCGCGGCGCCGCCGGAACCTCGAGCTGCGGCGCGCCTGGAGGTCAGGGAGGACAGGGCGTCGACGGCGAAATCAATGGCAGCCCCGGCAGCCCGGGTACCACGGCGTCAGGCGGTGGGTCCGGTGGGCCGGCAGGCAGCGGCGGCGCGCGGGGAACGTGCAGCAGCACGTCATCCTCGAACGGCAACCCGGCGCCACCGTTGGGCAGCGGGGGCGGGACGGGTTCTCCTGGCAGCAACGGCACCGCTGGAGCCAACTTCGGTACTTTCGACGCAGCCGGTGTCTATCTCCCTCCTACCGGGTTGAGTGGCTCGGCGGGGAATCCCGGTGGCGGGGGTGGAGGCGGAGGCGCGGGTGGCGGCACCGCGCACGGGACCAATTTCTTCTGCACGAACTGCAGCGGAATCGCCAGCGGCGGTGGCGGTGGCGGAGGAGGCGGCGGCTGCGGCGGTAACGGAGGCAACGGCGGCCGTGGTGGCGGCGGCAGCTTCGGCATCACCTCGATCAACTCGGCCGTCACCGTGCTCAACACCACCCTCACATCGCGCAACGCTGGCAATGGCGGAGCAGGAGGCAACGGAGGGTTCGGCGGCAACGGCGGTGGTGGTGGAAGCGGCTCGGTCGGTGAGACGGAGAGCAGCAGCTGCAGCACCCGCTCGGGTGGCAGGGGCGCCGATGGGGCCGGCGGAGGTGTCGGCGGTCGTGGTGGTGGCGGGGCAGGGGGGTCGGGCGGCCCCTCCATCTGCATCGTCTACAAGGGTAGCGCTCCCACCACCTCGGCCAACTCCTGCACCAATGGCACTCCCGGAAGCGGCGGGTTCGGCGGCACCAACGGCCTTCAGCCGGCCGCCACCGGCACCACGGGCATCACCCAGGCGCTGCAGCAAGCGCTCTAGCCTCCTTCCCCTCTCCCGCTGGGAGAGGGACAGGGTGAGAGGCGAAAAAAAGCCTCACAAAAGTGCACTCCCCGCCTACCTGAAATTGGAATTCCTCTGCTAGAAGCCCGCCTTCACTTCTCATCCGAGGGCTACATGAGCGTTTCCGCAGCCGTCGCCTCGAAGGGCCACCCCAAGGGCCTCTACCTCTTGTTCACCACCGAAATGTGGGAGCGCATGTCGTACTACGGCATGCGGGCTCTGCTCGTTCTCTACATGGTGGACAAGTCGCGGGGCGGTTTCGGCTGGGATGAGAAGTGGGCCCTGCAGATCTACGGCCTGTACACCGGGCTGGTGTACCTCACCCCCCTGGCGGGTGGCTTCATCGCCGACCGATTCCTTGGCCAGCGCAACTCTGTGGTCATCGGTGGCACCTTGATGATGATCGGCCACTTCCTGATGGCCGTGCCAGGAGTGGTCGCCTTCTACGCGGCGCTGGCCTTCCTCATCGCTGGAAACGGCATGTTCAAGCCGAACATCTCGACCATGGTGGGCGGGCTCTACGATCAGGGAGACCCCCGCCGCGACGGCGCCTTCACCATCTTCTACATGGGCATCAACCTGGGGGCGTTCTTCTCTCCGCTCATCTGCGGCACTCTGGGTGAGAAGCTGGGCTGGCACTGGGGCTTCGGCTCCGCCGGCGTGGGTATGGGGCTGGGGTTGATTGCTTTTCTCGTCGGCCACAAACGGCTTTTGGGCGACGTGGGCCTCTCGCCCGTCAAGAAGGACACCGCCAAGGCCGCGCACACCCCTGCGGCACCGCTGACGCGGCAGGAGCTCGAGCGCATCGCGGTGATCATCATCCTGTCGATCTTCGTCGTCTTCTTCTGGGCGGCGTTCGAGCAGGCCGGCGGCTTGATGAACCTGTACACGGATCAAAAGGTGGATCGGGTGGTGTTGGGTTGGGAGGTGCCCACTACTTGGTTTCAGTCTGTCAATCCCGCGCTGATTTTCATTCTCGCTCCTCTTTTCTCGATGTTGTGGACCGGGTTGGGAAGACGTCAGAAGGACCCGCCGACGGCGGTGAAGATGGCTTTTGGACTTCTGTTGCTGTCGTTCGGGTTCGTGCTGATGCTTGGTGCGACCCAGCAGAGCTCGACCGAGGGCAAGGCAGCGCTGACATGGGTGGTCGGCGCCTACTTCTTCCACACCCTGGGAGAGCTGTGCCTGTCACCGATTGGTCTGTCGATGGTGACCAAGCTCGCGCCCCAGCGAATGGCGTCATTGATGATGGGGGTGTGGTTCCTCTCCAGCGCCGTGGCCAACTACCTCGCTGGCTGGATTGGGGGCTTCTCCAAGACGCTCGGCGAGTTCCAGCTGTTCGGCGCCATCGTTGGGGCAACTGCAGTCGCGGGTGTGCTCCTGCTCGTTGTCTCCAAGCCGCTCAGGCGGATGACCCACGGAGCGGACGAGAACAATCTTCAACCCAAATCCTCTGGCCAGGCCGAGCCGGCGTTGAGCTGACCGATGAGCACGAACGTGGCGAGAAAGATGGGGGAGCCCGCGGCGAGCGTTGCCGAGGCTCCCAAGAGCGACCTGTTCCCCAAGGGCATTCCGTACATCGTGGGGAACGAAGGGGCCGAGCGCTTCAGCTTCTACGGGATGAAGGCCATCCTGAAGGTCTATTTGATCGGCCTGTACCTCAAGCTGATCAACGCGGGCCTCACCGAGGCCACCGCCACCGCCGATCAGATGGCAGCCGCGCGCGCCGAGTCGACCGAGGTGGTGCACCTGTTCGTCGCCGGCGTCTACGCCTTCCCGCTCATCGGGGCGATCATCTCCGACCGCCTCTTGGGCAAGTACCGGGTCATCTTCTGGGTCTCCCTCATCTACTGTGCCGGCCACGCGGTGCTGGCGATCGCCGGGCGGCTCGACGCGCTGCAGAATTTCTCCGCCGCGCAGTGGGGCATGTACATCGGCCTGGGGCTCATCGCCGTCGGCTCGGGCGGCATCAAGCCCTGCGTCTCGGCCAACGTGGGCGACCAGTTCACCGCCGAGAACGGGCACCTGGTGACCAAGGTTTTCCAAATCTTCTACTTCATCATCAACTACGGGTCGTTCTTCTCCACCCTGCTCACCCCGCTGCTGTTGATGTGGTTCGGCCCCGAGGTCGCCTTCGGCGTGCCCGGCGTGCTGATGGCGCTCGCCACCTTGGTCTTCTGGATGGGGCGCAACAAGTTCGTCAAGGTTCCGCCCAAGCCGGGAGGGCCCCTGGGGCTGCTCGACACCTTCGTGACGATGCTTCTCCTCTCCCCCCTGTTGGTGGTGGCATTCGGAGGCATCCTCCCGGCGGTCGCCGACTTCGTGTGGATGACGCCCGAGGCGCTGGCAGCGGAGCTCGCCAAAAATCCCCGGCATCCGGCCACACTCGGAGCAGTGCTGCTGCAGTTCTGGCCCCACTTCCTCGGCGCCGCGGTGGCGTTCGGGCTGGGCTTCGTCCTCTTCTTCTTGCGCCAGGCCCGTCAGCCCGACGCGGGTTTCATGGCGGTGCTCATCTACAACCTCACCCACCAGAAAGAGAGGAAGCCGGGGCAGAGCTTCTTCGACGTGGGCCGCGCGAAGTACGGTGAGGAGGCCGGCGACGGCCCGCCGGCAGTGCTGAAGATCATGCTCGTCTTCTCGATGGTCAGCGTCTTCTGGGCGCTGTTCGATCAGCATGCCTCCACCTGGATCGACCAGGCGAAGATGATGCGGCTGGGGATAACTGTGCCCGCATATCTGGGCTACTGGACGGTGGTTGCCACGTTGGCACTCTCCTTTTACGCCGGCATCTGGTTGTTCACCTGGGTCTCCAACATCCGCATCCCCCGCAAGATGACCTGGGGAGTGCTCGGAGTCGCCGCTGCCAGCGGCGTCGTGTGCGGCCTGCTCGACCTGGCGGGCCCAGCCATCGGCACCGTCGGGACGGACGGCGAGCGCGCACGCATGCTCAGCTTCGCGCTCGACCCGGCGCAGTTGTCGGCGCTCAACCCGCTGATGGTGATGGCGATCATCCCCTTGCTCAACGTGGCGGTGTACGAGCCGTTCAAGAAGGCGGGGAGGGAAATCAAGCCGCTGGTGAAGATGACCGTGGGCATGTTCCTCGCCTCGGTGGCCTTCGTCTCCGCGGCCCTGATGCAGAAGATGATCGAGAACAACGCCGCCGGTAGCTCCGAACAACTGCACGGCCTGTGGCAGGCGCTGCCCTACTTCCTCATGACCGTCGCCGAGGTGCTGGTGTCGATCACCGGGCTGGAGTTCGCCTACACCCAGGCCCCACGGGCGATGAAGTCGACCATCATGAGCTTCTGGCTGCTCTGCGTGACCTTCGGCAACCTCCTGGTCGCCTTCCTCGCGCCTCTGCAGAAGACCCTGGCGCTGTCCTCCTTCTTCTGGGTCTTCGCTGGCCTGATGGCAGGCGCCGCCCTGGTGTTCGCCGTGCTCGGGCACTTCTACAGGGGCAAGACGTATCTACAGCAGGCGGCCAGCCACTAGGGCAAGGTACGCCGGAATCCGCTACCCTGGCGCAGGATCGCGACTCCGCGCGTTTCAGCCGCGTCCGCGTGGAGCGGCTTTGAGGCGTGGCCAGAATACCGCGCTGAGGCATTTGGCCCACGTCGGTCCTGCGGTTCGTTCTCCTCGAAGAGCGCCGTTGCAGTCGCGCTGACAGGGCACGTGTTTTGCGAGGTCGGCTCGCGATGCCCGCCCGTGAAAGCTCCGCGACCTACCTCCGACGCCGCGCGCCGCGCCTGGGGAGTTCCTCACTGGGCGCAACTCTTGGTGACCCATCGCTTGGCCGTATCTTCGATCGTTCGGAAGAGGCGAGCTCCCTCGCTGTAGGTGCCCAGAGAGCCTTGCCTAGCGAGGATTCCAAAGTACTGATTGTCGAAGTCGATGAACGGGTACGGACCGTAGGCGCCGGGAGAGGAGTTGCGGTGCCCGGCGCCGCAGTTGAAAGAGTTGGGCTGGGTGGCGGTTGGGCACTCCAGCCAGTTGCCCAGGCCGTAGGACCAGTCCTCGCCCACCGCATACAGGGAAACGTAGAGGCGAAACATGTCACGTCAGTCGAAGTAAACCTTCAACCGGTCGGCGACGCCCAGCTCCAGCGCCTGTTCATCTAGATACTTGCGGTCGAGCGAATTCGCGAAAGCGTCTTTGATGGCGAGGAGGTCATCGATGTCCTCAGGGCGGTTTGCCTCGAGCTTGAGCAAAAGGAGATCCTCAACGGACGCGACGGAAAGTCGTTGCCCAAAGGCCGTGATTTCGGTGGCCCGTTCGACCACTTTCTGCGCAAACGGTGAATCCACAAAAAGGATGTCCAAGCCGATGCCGTCCACCTTGTTCGGCGGTCCCCAGAGTTGCACCAGCCCGCCTTCCATCAACAAGGTGGCCTCCTTTTCGTCGTAGCTGTAGCCGTGGCGCACGGCCATGGCCAAGAGCTCCGAGCGCCGATTCTCGGGAACAACCAGCATGAGATCGAGGTCCTCCGTGATGCGCGGCCTGACGCGCGCAACAATCGCCGCGCCGCCGACGAGGGCACCCGGGAGTCCCCAGTCCTTCAGGAACGCCGCCAAGCGGGCAATTTCGTGTGAAACCTCAGGTTTCACGTTTCCAGTGCCTGAGGAGGCGAAGCCAGAGCTCAGGCGGCTCGTCTGCCTGACTCCGCTTGATGGGCCTGCTGTGCTCGAAAGCGTTCGCCAACTGCCTCAGACCTTCGAGTTTTTCGAGCCGCTGCTCGGGGGTCAAAAGGTGCGCTTGGTCGTAGTTGCGTCGGCGGCGCAGCTCGCCCAGCAACTTGCGCCGCAACTCCTTGTCGACAACCGGCCAGGTTCCCATCGACTCGGATGATAACTGCGACGTCGCTCTGACGCGAAGCCTTGTCAGCGTCAGGCACCAGCCTCTACCTTTAAGAATGATGAAGAAGGTGGCTTGCCTGCTCGCCGACCGTTTCGAGGACTCGGGCGTAGTACGCCGCGCTGCTCATCCCAGGAGGGCACTCACCAGACGAGCTCCGGTCGGACGAGCGGTTCCTCGATTTCGTGAGAGCGTTCGACGAGCTTGGTCGGCCGCCGGCGCAACGGTGAGGGACGAGCCGCTGGTTCGGGACGGCCACTGCGGACGAACGCGAGCCATAGGACGAAGAGACTCAGCGTGGAGGCGTAGACGAGGACCCCCGCGCCGAACAGCGCCTCGAGCACGAGGATCCCGGGCTCTACGCCGTTCGCCGCGCCCGCGCTTTTCCCAGCACTTGGTCGAGGTAGCGGCCGGTGTAGCTGGCCTTCACCTTCGCCACCTCTTCGGGCGTTCCAGTGGCGAGCACCCGGCCACCGCCGGCGCCGCCCTCCGGCCCCAAGTCGAGCACCCAGTCGGCGTTCTTAATGACGTCGAGGTTGTGCTCGATCACCACCACGGTGTTTCCGTTTTCCACCAGGCGGCTCAAGACGGAGAGCAGCTTGCGAATGTCCTCGAAGTGCAGGCCGGTCGTGGGCTCATCGAGGATGTAGAGGGTGCGCCCGGTAGCCACCTTGCACAGCTCGCGCGAGAGCTTGATGCGCTGCGCCTCGCCGCCAGAGAGCGTGGGCGAGCTCTGCCCCAGGCGGATGTACCCCAGGCCGACGTCGTCCAGCGTCTGCAAGACGCGCATGATGTCTTTGTGCACCGAGAAGTGCACCATCGCCTCGCGCACGCTCATCTCCAGCACCTCGGCGATGTTCTTGCCCTTGTAGCGCACGCGCAAAGTCGCGTCGTTGAAGCGCTTGCCCGCGCACACCTCGCAGGGCACGTAGACGTCGGCGAGGAAGTGCATCTCCACCAGCTTCACCCCGTCGCCTTCGCACGACTCGCAGCGGCCGCCCTTGACGTTGAAGCTGAAGCGGCCCGGGGTGTACCCGAAGGCGCGTGCCTCGGGCGTCTGCGCGAACACCTCGCGGATGTGGTCGAACACCTTGGTGTAGGTCGCCGGGTTGGAGCGCGGGGTGCGACCGATGGGCTTCTGGTCGATGTCGATCACCTTGTCCAGGTGCTCCAGGCCCTTGATGCCGTGGTGGCGGCCGGGCACCTCACGGGTGCCGTACAGCTCGCGCGCCAAGGCGGGGTAGAGAATTTCATTGATGAGGGTGGATTTGCCGGCGCCGGAGACCCCGGTGACCGCGATGAACAGCCCCAGCGGCAGCTCCACCGTGATGTTCTGGAGGTTGTTCTCCTTCGCCCCCTGGATGACCAGCTTGGCCTTGCCCGGTAGCCGGCGGCGCTCGGGGATGTCGATTTGCAGCCGTCCTGCGAGGTAGGCGCCGGTGAGGCTCTTGGGGTGCTTGGCGATCTCCTTGGGTGGACCGTCGGCGACGATCTCTCCGCCCAGCTCGCCGGCGCCCGGACCGAAGTCGACGATCCAGTCGGCCTCCTCCATCGTCTCCTCGTCGTGCTCGACGACGATCACCGAGTTGCCCAGGTCGCGCAGCCGCTTGAGCGTGGCCAAGAGCTTGCCGTTGTCGCGCTGGTGCAGGCCGATCGACGGCTCGTCGAGAATGTAGATGACCCCCGTGAGCTCCGAGCCCATCTGCGAGGCGAGACGAATGCGCTGGCTCTCGCCGCCGGAGAGGGTGCTCGCGGTGCGATCGAGGGTGAGGTAGGTCAGCCCCACGTTCTCCAAGAAGCCCAGCCGGCTGCGAATCTCCTTGAGCAGCTCGGAGGCGATCTTCGTCTCCTGGGCGGTGAGCGGCATTTTCGAGAGAAACGCCAGCGCCTCCCCGATGGTCAGCCGGGACAGCTCGACGATCGACTGGCCATGCGCCTTCACCGCGCGCGACTCGGGCCTGAGCCGCTCGCCTTGGCAGACCGGGCAAGGCTTGTCGGAGAAGAACTTCATGTAGTAGCGGCGCATGCTCTCCGAGGCGGTGCTCTTGAAGCTGCGCATCAGCTTATGGACCAACCCCTCCCACTCCACGCGCCAGCGGCCCCCGTCGCCCCACTTCATGGTGAACTCGCGCCCGTGCGAGCCGTAGAAGATGAGGTCTTGCTCGCGCTTGGAGAGCTTCTCGAAGGGCAGGTCGAGATCGATCTTGAAGGCCGAGGCCAGCTGCTCGACGAATTCGGCGGTCCAGCCCTCGCCGCGCGTCATGCCGGTGGCCCAGGGCTCGACGGCGCCCTCGCGAATGGAGCGGGTGCGGTCGGGCACGATGAGGTCGGGGTCCATCTCCGGGCGGGTGCCTAAGCCGTTGCACTCGGCGCACATCCCCAACGGGTTGTTGAAGGAGAAGGAGGCGGGGGTGAGCTCGGGGAACGACAGAGCGCAGTGATGGCAGGCGTTGAGCTCGCTCATCGTCCGATCGGCGCCCTTGGCTGCATGCTCGTCGGAGACAATCAGCACCCCCTTACCCTCGCGCAGCGCCGTCTCCACCGAATCGGTGAGGCGGCTCTTCACGTCGGGCTTGAGCACCAGCCGGTCCACCACCAGCTCGATGTCGTGCTTGGACTTCTTGTCCAGCTCGATGCGCTCCTCGAGGCTCTTCACCTTCCCGTCTACCCGGGCGCGGGTGAAGCCACGCTTCTGCGCCTCGGCGAGCAGGTCTTTGTGCTCGCCTTTGCGGTTTTGCACCAGGGGCGCGAGCAGCACCACCTTGCTCCCGGTGGGTGCCTTGAGAATCTCCTCGACGATCTGCTGCGCGCTCTGCTTGCCCACCTGGCGGCCGCACTGGTGACAGTGCTGCACGCCGATCGACGCGTAGAGCACGCGCAGGTAGTCGTGCACCTCGGTGACCGTGCCCACGGTGGAGCGAGGGTTGTTCGAGGCCGCTTTTTGCTCGATGGAGATGGTCGGCGACAGCCCCCGTAAGGTGTCGTACTTGGGCTTCTCCATCTGCCCGAGGAACTGGCGGGCGTAAGCCGAGAGTGACTCGACGTAGCGCCGCTGCCCCTCGGCGTAGAGGGTGTCGAAGGCGAGCGAGCTCTTCCCCGACCCGGACACTCCGGTGAAGACGACCAGCTTCTTCTTCGGAATGTCCAAGGCGACGTCCTTGAGGTTGTGCTCCTTGGCTCCGCGGACAGAGATGACGTCAGGCTCGGACATAGGGGCGCACCCAATACCACTGAAAGAAAGGTTAGTAACCGGGGCGATGGTAGGGTGCGTCGCCCATGGCGGTGCTGCACAACGACGCAAAGAATCTTCGGCTCTTCGTCGAGCTGGTCGACCGCGAGGTGCCCGCGGTGGTGCCCGGGCAGCCGGCCCCGGCCGCTTCGCAGGTGCGCGTGCTGGGGACCGCGGGCGTCGAGTTCTTCGATCGCCGCGACCAGAGCTTTTGGCCCTTCATTCGCTTGCCGGTGGTGTACTTCGGAGGCGATGACGGCCCCTCGCTCGTCCGCTCTCTTCGCGATGTCTGCAGCCTGAAGACCCCCGGCTTCGTCTTCCGCTCCGGGGCCCAAGACGAGCTCGCCGTCCACGTATCCCCTCTCCCTCTGGGAGAGGGCAAAGGTGAGGGGCGAGGATTCCTCATCGAAGTCGGCATCGACCTCGCTGCATACCTCTTCGAGACCTCTGGGCTTTCGGGCGAGCCCGGCCGCGAGCTGGCGCTGTTTCGCTTCAGCGCCTCCACCGCCGAGCTGGTGCGCTTCGCCGACCAGCTCAAGCAGGAGCTTCAGCAACTGCCGCCTCTCGAGGGCAGCTGAAGTATCCTCCAGGGCACCTTCATGTCCCAACCCCAGGTCTCGCTGGCGCCCGATGCCTTCAGCGGCCGCAAGCTCGGTAAGTACGAGCTCATCTGCCGCCTCTCCGCCGGGGGAATGAGCGAGCTCTTCCTCGCCTTCCAGCTGGGGTTGGCCGGCTTTCGCAAGCTGGTGGTGCTCAAGCGAATCCTCCCCGACATCCAGGGTCAGGAGGAGTTCGTCCGCCTCTTCCTCGACGAGGCGAAGATCACCGCCGCGTTCAACCATCCCCACATCGCCCACGTGTACGACCTCGACGTGGCCGACGGCGAGCTCTTTTTGGCGATGGAGTTCATCCACGGCGCGACGCTCATCGAGGTGGTTCGTGCTTGCCGCGAGGCGCGGGTGGCGGTCCCGGTCGGCTTCGCCCTCGCCGCGGTGCGCGACACCGCCGTGGCGCTCCACTACGCCCATACCTTCACCGATCCCACCGGCCGGAAGCGCCAGGTCATTCACCGTGACGTGGCCGAGAAGAACGTGATGGTCACCTACGACGGAGTGACCAAGCTGCTCGACTTCGGCATCGCCAAGCAGCTGGGCGCTCGCCACCAGCGCACCACCGCGGGCATGGTGCGGGGCACGACGGGCTACATGTCCCCCGAGCAGGTGATGGGCGATCCGCTCGATGCGCGCAGCGACATCTTCTCGCTCGGAACGGTGCTGCACCAGCTGCTCACCGGGTTGCGCCTGTTCAAGGGAAAGACGCCGCAAGAGGAGCTGGCGGCGCCGCTCACCGTGATGCCCACGCGCCCTTCCGAGCGCAACCCAGAGGTGAAGCCCGCCGTCGACGCGGTGGTGCTCAAGGCCCTCGAAAAAGATCGCAACCGCCGCTTCGCCTCTGCGCTGGAGATGGCGCGGGCGCTGGAGCAGGCCGCCGGCTCTCAAATCTGGCTCCCCGAGAAATGCGGAGAGCTGGTGCGGCGCTTCTTCGCCGCGCGCATCGAGCAGACTCGAGTGCTCCTGCAAGACGCCGCGCCCGTCAGCGCAGAGCTCAACGCGGCGTCGATGGTGGTGCGCGCGCTCGGCGAAGCTCCCCCGGCTCCGCCGCCGAAACCTCTGGTGTTGGCCGCCGCCGATGAGGTTTCTGCCCACCTCGAAGGGCAGCCGCGCACCTCGGCGCAGACCCCCCGGGCGAAGAGCGCCTCTGGCCCCGCCCGTTCCGAGGCGCAGACGATCATCAACCGCCCCAGCCCGATTAGGCCCGCGCAGGCGGTGCAAAAGCCTCTGCGCCCAGGCGCCGATGAAGCGATTACCTTGAAGCCGGGAGCGCTCTTCATCACTCCCCAGCCCATGCTCGATCCCGCGGCGGGGGGTGGCGCCATGCTCGGCGCATCGGTGGAGTCACCCGAGCCGCCGACGCCGTCGGCTCCTGCCCTCGCTCCCGAGCCGAAGACTGTACCCAGCGCGAGCCCGCTGGTAGCCACCGACCCCTGGCGGGAGGCTCCGGTGCCTTTTCGCACCGAGCTGGAGCCGAAGACGATCATCGATCGTGGCGCCTCGCCGCTTCCCACCCCTTCGACCAGACCGAGCGCGCCCACCGAGCCTCCCACCGGGCGAGGCGTGAGAGGAGGGAACGACTCGACCGATCCGCAAGGGTCGTCACCCGATGACGAGCCAAAGAGCGAGGTGCGCCCCGCTCGCGTTCGCTGGACTTGGGTACTGCTCACCTCCTTTGTCACCGGCGCTCTCCTGGCGGCCGCGGCCTATCTGGCGCTGCAGCGGGGGTTGATGAATTGGCCGTAAAGGGCCGCTTCGTTGTCGACGTCGGCGAGGCTTCGTATCGTGCGCCCATGGTCTTCGCACGATGGATGTTGGCCGCGGTGGTGGGAGGGTCTTCAGTGGCGCGGGCGGTCGAGCCACCGGCGCCATGCGCGCCAGGCAAGGCCTCCGAGTTGCTCTCCGAGGGCAGAAAGGTGCAGCGGGAGAAAGGCGAAGGTGGAGCCGCCGAGGCGGTGAAGCTGTACGAGCAGACGCTCGCCGCCGACCCAGGGTGCGCCGCTGCCTTGTGGGAGATGGGTTGGTCGAAGCAGCTCTTGGGCGACTACGACGGCAACCTCGCCGCTTGGGACCGGCTGAAGAAGCTCGCCCCCGACTACCCTGAGCTCGACTCAAGCTACACGGCGGCGGCGAAGCGCCGGGAAGACAGCCGAGCACTCGCTTCGCTCCCCGACCCGGGCAAGCTGCCCAAGCGCGAGGAGAAGCCAGCTGAAGGAGAGGGGTTGACCTTCGCCGCCGTCGGCGACGTGCACATGGGCATGGCGTGGCCGGAAGATCGGCCGCGGCTGCCTCCCAACGGCGCGGCGGACCTCTTCGAGTCGGTGACCGACAGCCTCAAGGCCGCCGACGTCGTCTTCGGAAACCTGGAGACCGCGCTGGCCGACGGCGGCGAGAGCAAGAAGTGCGGAAAGAAATCGACCAAGTGTTTCGCCTTTCGCGTGCCCACCGCCTACGCCGGGGCGCTCAAGGCAGCGGGTTTCACGGTGATGAGCATCGCCAACAACCATGCGGGCGACTTCGGCCCCGAGGGGCGGGCAAGCACCATGGCCGCGCTCGACAAGCACGCCATCCTTCACAGCGGGCCGGTGGGGGACGTCGCCAGCTGGGAGGTGAAGGGCAAGAAGCTGGCGCTGGTTGCCTTCTCCACCGGGGCCGACGTTTACCGCGTGCAGGAGCTGGACACCGCGCGGCGGGTGGTGGCGGCGCTCAAGAAGAAGCACGACTTGGTGCTGGTGTCTTTCCATGGTGGCGCAGAGGGAGCCGGCGCCGAGCGCACCGCCAAAGGGGTAGAGATGTTTCTCGGCGAGAACCGGGGCGACGTTCGTCGCTTCGCCCGGGTGGTGATCGACGCCGGCGCCGATCTGGTGCTCGGCCACGGCCCCCACGTGCTGCGCGGCCTGGAGCGCTACAAGGGTCGCCTCATCCTCTATTCCATGGGCAACTTCAGCTCGTGGGAGACCTTCGGTCTTGCCGGCACCAAGGGCATCACCGGCATCTTCAAAGTGACGCTGGCGCCCAACGGGGTGGTGACCGCCCTGCGAGTCGAGCCTTTGGTCATCGAGGAGCCTGGCCGCCCGCGGCCAGACCCGAGCAAGCAAGCCCTCGAGCAGCTGCGCAAGCTGTCGAAGGAGGACTTCGGTGACGCGCTGCTCGACGAGGCCGGCGCCTGGAAGCGGTGAGGCAAAAGGGCTGAAGTTTTTACCCACCCTGCCGTCTGCGCCTCCATTCGCTGGGTGACAGGCGCCGGTCATTTCGTCGCCTGCGCGCAGGTTTGAGGTGAGCGCGGCGGCTGGAAGCTCCAGGCACCTGCGTTGCACCGCCTCACGCTCGTTGTCCAAAGAACGGAAGTCCGTGTCGTTTGGCGAGGGGCGGGAACACGGAGGCGGCGGGCATGGGGCGCTCGATCTTCAACATCGGGGTGGTGGCGCTGGCTGCGGCGCTGACGGCTTGCGGCGATCGCGGCGTGCAGAGGGCGCCCACCGGCTTTTCGGCCGAGCCGGCCGAGGTGCGGTTCGATCCGACCGCGCTGGGTGATACCCGGGAGGCGACCGTCACCTTGCGAAACCGCGGCCGCGCCAGCTTCCGGGTGGAGGGCGCGAGCACCGCGGTGGTGGGCATCTCGGTCGCGGGATTCGAGGGCTTCGTGCTCGGCGCAGGAGAGGAGCGCGCGCTTCTCTTGCGCTTCTCTCCGCAGCTGGAGGGAGAGGTGAGCGGGGCGCTGGAGATCGTCACCGACTCCGAGACGGCGGGAGAGAAGGGCGTGGCCACGGTGCCGCTCTCGGGGCTGGGGGTAGAGGCGATCGTCACCGTGGCGCAGGACCGCATCGACTTCGGCGATGTGGAGATCGGCGCAGTGAAGATGGCGGAGTTGGAGGTGGAGAACCGAAGCCAGGCGGAGGCGCCCTTTCGTCTGTACCTTCAGGGCACCGACGCGCCGATGTTTTCCTCTACCGAGCTGGACAAGCGCTTGACGCTGGAACCGGGGGAGAAGCGAAGAATCCCGCTCGCTTTCAGCCCTTACCGTTTGGCGGCGGCGCAGGTCTTTCTCCAAGTCGAGCCGTGCGTGGGGTGCGCGCCGCGACAGGTCGAGTTGGTCGGCTTCGGCATCAGCTCGGTGGTCGACGTGCGGCCGTTGCGCATCGATTTCGGGCGGGTGGCTCCGGGGGCGCGCGCTTCGCAGACGTTGACCATCACCAACTTGGGCAGCGAAACCTTGAGCTTCACCGGCTTTGCCTGGCAGGGGAACGCGGGCGTCTATCAGCTCGATCACCCGCCGGTGGTGCCCCTCGAGGCGGGGAAGACTTTCGTCGCTACCGTCACCTTCCAGCCGACCGCGGTGGTGAACATCCCCACGGCGTTACTCGAGGTGAAGGTTCAGGCGAAGAACGCCACCGGCATCAAGGTGCCGGTAATGGGCGAGGTGGGCGAGTCGTGCGTGGTGCCCATCCCCAAGAAGCTCGATTTTGGGCTGGTGCCGCAGGGGATGAGCAGCCAAAAACGCGTCGACCTGCTCAACCGCTGCGGCCAGCAAGTGCAGATCGGCGAGCTGGCGGCGACCGTGGACAGCGGCGGTTACTTCGGGTTGGCCAACGGCGGCGCTCCCATCGGGCTCAAACCGGGGGAGATTGCCTCGGTGCCGGTGACCTTCACTCCCAAGGTCGGGACCACCGACAGCACCGGCCGGCTCACCTTCAAGGCCTTCGCCGGCGCATCCGTGGCGTACACCGAAGTGCCGCTCACGGGCACCTCGAAGGTCTTCGCGCCCTGCCAGTACAGCGTGGTGCCGCCCGCGCTCGATTTCGGGCTGGTACCGGTGGGCGGGGAGGTGACGCTGGGGGTGGCGATTCGCAACGACGGCACCGACGACTGCTTCGTCTCCGATTGGCTGCTCGCCTCGGGCAGTGACGCCGCGTTCAGCGCCACGCCCACCGGCTCCTTGCTTCTTCGGCCCGGTGAGAAGGCGGTGCTGCCTGTCCAGCTCAAGCCCACCGCGGTGGGGACGTTCGTGGGCATGGCGGAGGGCTTCGTGAACCACCCGAGCAACGGCCGGGTGATGGCGTTGCTCTCCGGGCGGGGTGTGCAGGGGTGCTTCCAGCTGCAGCCGACCTCGGTCGACTTCGGCATCGCCCGCATCTCTTGTGGCGTGCGCACCCGCTCGGTGGTGGCGGTGAATGGGTGCACCGCGCCGGTGACGCTGGGAAGCGCAGCCCTCGATGCGGCCACTTCGGGAGAAATTTCGCTCCAGGCGGGCCCGGCGCTGCCGTTCGTGCTCAACCCCGGCGCGCAGGCGATGTTCACGCTCGCCTATCAGCCCGTGGACGACGGGGTGGATATCGCCGCCCTGCGGGTGGAAGCGGGTCAGGGCGGTTTGAATACCGTGGGCGTGCGCGGACAGGGCCAGACCAAGGACACGCAGACCGACCGCTTCCTCCAGGAGGTGCAAGCCAAGGTGGACGTGCTCCTGGTAATCGACAACTCCGGCTCGATGATGGAGGAGCAGACCAACCTGGCGGCAAACTTCGCTGCGCTGCTCTCGGGAGCGCAGGCGGCGGGCATCGACTATCAGATTGGCATCACCACCACCGGGCTCGACCCTTCGCCGGGAGGGTGGTCGTCGTGCCCCGGCGGAGTGGAGGGCGGAGAGGCGGGACGGCTGTTCCCGGTGAACAACTCCACCCCGCGCATCATCACTCCCAATACTCCCAACGCGGCGCAGGTGTTCGCCAACAACGTGAAGGTCGGTTGGTGCCACTGGAACGAGCAGGGCCTGGAGGCGGCGTACCGCGCGCTCTCCGAGCCATTGGTGTCGAGCACCGACGACCCGCGGACCCCGCAGCCCGACGACGGCAATGCCGGCTTCTTGCGGCCCGATGCGCGGCTGGTGATCATCGTCGTCAGCGACGAGGAGGACTTCTCTACCCAGCCCGTAGACTTCTACGTCACCTTCTTCCGGGCGGTGAAGAAGAACGACCCCTCGTTGCTCAGCTTCTCGGCCATCGTCGCCCCGCCGAGCTTAGGGCTGTGCCCCACCGCGAGCAGCTCGGGCTCTCGCTACGCCGCGGTGGCCGCGCAAACCGGAGGCATCACCGAGAACATCTGCACCCAGAACTGGGCCAGCTCGCTACAGACGCTCTCGAGCAATGCCTTCGGCCCCAAGCGCCGCTTTCAGCTGCGGCAGACGCCGTCGGACACGACGAAGATCGAGGTCGAGGTCGATGGAGTGAAGGTGACGAGTGGCTGGAGCTACGACTCGGCGACCAACAGTGTGGTGTTCGAACCCAGTACCACCCCGCCGCCCGGTGCGGCCATCGACGTCACCTACCCGCTCGGCTGTTGAGGGGTTGGGTCTCTCACCCTTACCCTCTCCCACGGGGAGGGATGATGGTCACCGTCGGCATTGGCGACATCCACGGGCGGTTCGCTCGGGTCGAAGAGTGGCTGCGTGCGCTGCCCCGGGTCGACCTCGCCTTCGCCGTGGGCGACGTGGAGGCGTTCCTCACCGCTGACGACCATCGCCGCAAGGCGGTGAAGCGGCAGATGCCCGCCGAGTATGCCGAGTACGCGCAAGGCCGCCGGGCGCTGCCGCTGCCCATCCACTTCATCGGCGGGAACAACGAGGACTTCGAGACGCTTCACCGGATGCAAGGAGGCGGCGAGCTGCCTGGCGGGTTGCGTTACCTCGGTCGCGTGGGAGTGACCGAGCTGGGCGGCCTGCGTGTCGCTTTCCTGTCGGGCATTTACGCTCCAAAGCACTTCCAGACGCCGCTCCTTGCTCCGACGACCGCCGATACCCGCAAGCGCGCGGGCTACTTCCGCGAGAGCGAGCTGACCGCGCTGGAGAATGTCGGCCAGGTGGACCTGATGCTCCTGCACGAGTGGCCGCGTGGACTCCTTATGCGCAAGAAGAGCCGCCGCCCGCTGCGTGCCTACCGTTTCCCGTGGATCGGCAACCCGATCGCCAAGGCGCTGGTGGAGAAGGTGCGTCCCAAGTGGCTCTGGTGCGGCCATTCTCACGTGCCCTACGCGACGACTTTGCGGCACGCCGACGGCGGCGAAACTCACGTCGCCTGTCTCGATCAAGCCACGCGCCCTGATGCCTCCCTCTTCTGGCTCGAGTGGGACGGGCGAACGCCGGTGCGCGCAGGCTGGGGGATTTCGGGCCAAACGTCTTGGACTGCGGGCAAGCCATGGGACGAGCGTCTGACCCCCGAAGAGGCTACGAACGCGGACGAGTGGTAACATTCGTCGGGACCCATGGCTGACCTTCCCCCAGCGAACTTGATCCTTCAGGCTCTGCACGCCATCCGTTTTGAGCTCCGGGGGCTCCGCGAAGGACAGGAACAGACGAACGCCAGGCTGGACGAGACGAATGCGAGGCTGGACGAGACGAACGCGAGCCTGAACACACGCCTGACCCGGCTGGAGAAGGCGACGACGCGGGGCTTCATCGCCACCAACAGCAAGCTCGCCTCGCTCGCCCTCCGCGTAGACAACCTCGCGAAGAAGGTTTCCGAGCACGACCGGCGGCTGGACCACCTGCTGACCAAGGGGCTCGGCGCACAAGTGCGAACGCTGCAAGAGCGTGTCGGTCGTATCGAGGCGCGCCTTATCTCTCCTCGCGCTGTCCGTCGTCATCGCCGCCCGCGCCGCAAGTAGCGTTTCGGAAAGCAAGGCGAGTCTCGCTGGCCACGCCCTGTGGCTGCGCGCCCGCACGGAACTCGTCGCCACCTGCGTTTGTTTCTTCTAGAACGAGCGCGGCACGTGGCTTGAACCGCCGCTCTCGTCCCTGGGGGTCGTCGTGAACGTTCATCGTGGGCTCGCTGGCGTTGTCGTGGTTTCACTCCTCGCCGGTTGCGACGGGTGCTCCAAAGAGAAGGAGATCTCCCGGGTCGACGTCGGTCCCGATAAGGAGCGGCCGCCGCTCGAGCTCGAACCTTTGCCGACGCCGCCCAAGCTGGAGATCGACCCCGAAGCGCTCCCGGGCGCGGGCGGTGAGCTCGCGGTGGTGGCGGCGCGACCGCAAGGTGAGATGCGTGGCGAGGTACGGCCTACCGTCACCTTCTCCAAGCCGGTGAAGAGCCTGGAGATGGTCGAGGCGCAGCGCCAGTCGGACAAGGACAGGCCCTTCGCGACCATCGAGCCGGCGCTCGAAGGGGAGTGGCGCTGGCTGGGCTCGGCCTCGGCGGAATTCGTACCCAAGGGTCTGGTGCCTTACTCCACCGAGTTCAAAGTCACCGTGCAAAAGGGCCTGCGGGCCATCGACGGCAGCGAGCTCGCCTCCGACTACTCGTTCACCTTCAACACCCCGCGCGTCGCCCTGCAAGACGTGGCGCCGGTACGCCACTACCGGTGGATCACCCCCGACCAGACTTTCAAGCTCCTCTTCAACCAGCCGGTGAAGGAGTCAGACCTCGCTGCGGCGATCGAGTTCCGGATCCGGGGAGCACCGGCACCCTTCAAGGCCAAGGTGAAGAAGCGCGTCTCCATTGCCGAGGAGCGCCGCGCCGCCGAAGAAGCCGCACGTGGGGAAGAGCGCCGCTACGACCGCCAGTCCTTCGAGGAGCGCGGCGTCAAGAACCAGCAAACCCGCTACGAAATCGTGGCCGACAAGCCCTTCCCCAAAGGCAAGAACGTCATCCTGAGCGTTCTCGCCACGCTTCACGGCGAGCAGGGGCCGCTGACGATGAATAAGGAGGAGGAAGTTCCCTTTCACGTCTATGGGCCGCTGGCGATCCACAACGTGAAGATGTGCACTGGCTCGTACCGATGTCCGTATGGGCCGCTGGTCATCTACACCACCAACAAAGTCGAGCTCGAGTCGGTGAAGGGGAAGGTGAAGATCGATCCCCCAGTGGAGATCGATTGGGAACGTGCTTCGAGCTGGGCGCCGCACAGCTACTACGACGACAACGACAGCCCGTACGTGGCGCTGCCCGGAAAGTTCGTGCCGGGGACCCAATACGCCGTGGAGATCGCGCCCGGCTTCGTCGACGAGTTCGGTCAGAAGACCACCGAGATGCTCATTCGCAAGGTACGCACCGACGATCTTGCTCCCCGGCTCTCCGTCGGCAGCAACATCGGCCTGGTCGAGCTCGCCGCGGGGTCGAAGGTGCCGATTGACGTGGTCAACCTCTCTCGCCTGGACGTGCAGCTGTGGCACCTCACCATTCCCGAGCTCGCCCAGCAGTTGTCGCAGCGCTACTACGACGAGAGGAACAACCTCACCCGACCGCCCGACCTCGCCGAGCAGCAAAAGCTCGCCTATCCGAAGAATCAGCCGCGGGTTCATGCCATCGACTTCAGCAGTCTGCTCGCTGGTGAGATGAAGGCCGGCGCGGTGCTCGCCGTGGTCAACTCACCCGACTTGGAGCACCCCCCACACTATGGCTACCGCACGGTGGTGCAGGTCACCGACCTCGCAGTGCACATCAAAATTGCCCCCACCCGGTCGCTCGCCTGGGTGACGCGACTCTCCACCGGAGAGCCCGTGTCCGGTGCGGCAGTAGGTGTCTACGATCAGAGCGGCGCGCCGCTGTTCTCCGGCCAGTCCGACGCCAACGGCTTCGTCGATCTCCCCGGCGTCGAACAGATGAAGGTGAAGTCTGCCCGCTACCAGTGGGAATACCCCTTCGTCCTCGTCTCCGCGGAGAAAGATGGCGATCAAGCGGTCACCGCCAACACCTGGGCCTCGGGAGTCGAGCCGTATGAGTTCGGAATCTCCCAGGGGTGGGAAGGAAAGATTCCCCAGTCGGCCGGCTTCATCTTCACCGACCGCGGCGTCTACCGCCCGGGAGAAAAAGTCTTCATCAAGGGCGTGGCACGCTTCCGCGAGCTGGGCGAGCTCAAGGCCCCCAAGGCAGGCTCCCTCATCACCCTCACGGTGAATGACTCGCGTGGCGAGAAGGTGAAGAGCGAGAACGTGAAGGTATCCAAGTACGGAACCTTCCAGACCGAGGTCGCCATTCCGGCGGAGGCGTCCACCGGGCATTTCGGCATCAGGGCACGAGGCAGCGCTCCCGGTGGAGCGATCGAGTTCGGCGGCGGCTTCCAGGTCGCGGAGTACCGTGCTCCTCAGTTCAAGGTCGAGGTGGCTTCGGGGAGCAAGAGCCTCGTCGCCGGGGAGACGCTCGAAGGCACGGTCTCTGCCCGCTACCTCTTCGGGGGAGCGATGGCTGACGCGCGGGTGAAGTGGTCGGTGCACCGCCAATCGAGCTTCTTCCACCCCGAAACCGGCGAGGGTTTCAGCTTCGGTCACGAGACGTGGTGGTGGGATGACGGTGCTCCGCAGGACGCCAACGGCTTTTTCTCCTCCGGCGAGGGCGCGGGCAACGCGCAGGGCAACCTGCCGGTGAAGGCGGGCACGGTGGAGGCGCCAGGGGAGAAGACGTACGAGTACACGCTCGAAGCCGAGGTCACCGACGTGAACCGGCAGACGGTGGCGGGACGCACCACGGTGACGGTACACCCCTCAAGCTACTACGTCGGAGTGCGCCCGCCGGTGGGTTTCATGCAAGCGGGCAAGGAGTACAAACTAGAAACGCTGGTGGTGGATACCGAAGGCAAGCGCGTCTCGGGCCGCCCGGTCGCGGTGAGCATCGTCAGCCGCACGTGGAAGTCGGTGAAGCGCAAAGACGCCAGCGGCGGCTTCTCCACCGTCAGCGAGCCGGTGGAAACGGAGGTCGCCACCTGCAAGCTGAAGTGCGCGAACGCCCCGGTGCCCTGCCAGTTCAAGCCGGCGAGCGCGGGCTTTTACATCGTGCGTGCGTCGGTCGAGGACGAGAAGAAGCGCAAGCACTCCTCATCGATCGGTCTTTACGCCACCGGCCCTGGCTTCATCGCCTGGCAGCGCAATGACACCGAGCGCATCGATCTGCTCCCGGACAAGACCGTCTACGACGTGGGCGAGGTGGCGAAGGTGCTGGTGAAGTCTCCATACCCGAGCGCCAACGCGCTGCTCACTGTGGAGCGCGAAGGTGTGCTCGAGCGGCGGCCGGTGAAGCTTTCGGGCTCGGTGGTGACGGTGGAGATTCCCATCACCGAAGAGATGGTGCCCAACGTTTACGCGGGCATTCTCCTGGTGCGGCCGCGCGTCTCCGAAGGCGGCATCGAGACCGGCGACGACCCGGGGCGGCCTGCGGCGCGAGTGGGCCTGGTGAAGCTCAACGTGGAGCGGAAGACCAAGCGCCTCGCGGTCAAGCTCTCCACCGCGAAGAAGGAGTACCAGCCGGCGCAGGAAGTGACCGTCGATGTCGCGGTGAAGGACCACTCGGGGAAGGGCGCTCCTTCCGAGGTGACGCTCTACGTGGTCGACGATGCCGTTCTACGGCTCACCGACTATCAGGTGCCCGACCCGATCGCCGCCGTCTTCCCCGAGCGCCCGCTCTCGGTGCGCCTGGGTGAGCCGCTCCTCCACCTGGTGCGCCGGCGCAGTTACGGGGAAAAAGGCGAGGAACCAGGCGGTGGCGGTGGTGGCTCCGAGGGCAAGGGCTTTCGCTCGAACTTCAAGACCACGGTGCTCTTCTCGCCCACCCTGGAGACAGACTCCGAAGGCAGGGCACGCACCACCTTCAAGCTCCCCGACAACCTCACCACCTTCCGCATTCTCGCGGTCGCGGTCACCCTGGGAGACCGCTTCGGCTCGGCGCAGACTGAAATCAAAGTGAACAAGCCGGTCCTCGCGCTGCCGGCCCTGCCGCGCTTCGCCCGCGTCGGCGACAAGCTCGAGGCGGGGGTGGTGGTGCACAGCTACGGCAATGCGCCCGCGGGTGAGGCAACCATCACCGCGCAGGTCGAGGGCGCCGAGCTCATTGGTCCATCAGAGCAGAAGGCCACCATCGGCCCCGGTGCTCCCCGCGAGGTGCGCTTTCAGTTCACCGCTTCGCGCCCAGGCAGCGCCACCTTCCGCTTCCGTGTCACCCGCGGCGCCGACACCGACGGCGTCGAGCAGAAGATTCCCATCGAGTTACCAGTGGGCCTCGAAGCGGTGGCGACCTACGGCGACACCAAAGACGAGCGGGTGGAGGGCGTGGTGCCGCCCAAGGAAGTGTGGGAGGGCCTGGGTGGCCTCGAGGTGACGATGGCCTCGACCTCGATGGGCAACTTCCAGCAAGGCTTCCGCCAGCTCATCGAATACCCGTACGGCTGTCTCGAGCAGCAGTCGTCACGGCTGGTGCCCTTCGTGGCGCTGAGGGAGATCGCCGGACAATTCGGCGTTCCCTGGCCCGAGCCCAACCGCAAGAAGCAGGAGAGGGAGAACGAGCTCAATGCGTGGCTGCGCACCTACCTGTTCGACACCTTGGATGTCTCGCACCTGCGCAATCCAGACGAGGTGGTCGCCGCGACGGTGAAGTCGATCCTCGCGCTTCAGCGACCCGACGGAGCGTTCAGCTACTGGTCATCGTCGTGGTGCCCCAGCTCATGGCAGAGCGCCTACGCGACGATGGCGCTCTACCGCGCGCATGAGGTCGGTTTCACCGTGCCCGCCGAGCGCCTTACTCGTGCGGAGTCGTTCTTGAGCAAGGTGGCCGGCGGCCACTGCGCGCCCTGCGAGCTCGACTGCCCCGACGAGACGCGCACTTTCGCCGTCTATGTGCTGGCGCGCATGAAGAAGCCCAAGCCGAGCTACTACAGCGAGCTCTACGAGCGCCGGAAGGATCTCCCGCTCTTCTCCAAGGCGTTGCTCGCCGACGCGATGTTCATCGGCGGCGGCGACCGCGAAAAGGCGAAGGCGCTGCTCCAGGACATCCTCAACCACGCCAAGGAGTCGCCCAAGGGGCTGCACTTCGAAGAAACCCACGGCCAGACTTACGCCACCCTGTGGCACTCCGACACCCGCACCACCGGCGTGGTGCTGCAGACGCTCACCGACGTCGCACCTGATCACCCCTTCGTTGGAAAAATCGCCCGCTACCTCACCGGCGTAAGGCAGGGCGACGGTCAGTGGCGCTCGACGCAGGAGGCGGCCTTCTCGCTGATGGCGCTCACTGAAGTGTTGCGCACCAAAGAGCGCGACACGCCCAACTTCGAAGCGAAGTTGGCGATGGGTGGCGCTTCGCTGATGAGCGAGTCTTTCAAGGGCCGTTCGCTGGAAGTGAAATCGAAAAAGCTTTCGATCGACGAGCTCATCGAGCAGGCGGCGGGGAAGGACCAGAGGCTGACCTTCAAGAAGGAAGGCACCGGCGTCCTCTACTATTCGGCGCTGCTCAAGTACGCTCCCAAAGCGCTGCCGATGACGCCGCTCGATGCGGGCTTGTACGTGCAGCGCTGGTTCGAGCCGTACGCCGGCGGTGGCCAGACGAGGCGCTTCTACGCGGGTGACCTGGTGCGCGTACGGGTGCGCGTGGGCACCAACCAGGAGCGCCACTGGACGGCGTTCGAGGTGCCGCTGCCTGCCGGCCTCGAGCCGGTGGACACCTCACTGGCCACCACCGCGCGGCAGACGCAAGAGCCGCAGTACGAGCAAAACGAAGACTACGACTACGAGAGCGACGAAGACATGTACGGCGGCTCGGCGTACGAGGAAGAAGAGGGGCGCGCGAGCGTGTGGGCCCATTCATTCTGGAGCCCGTTCAACCACGTCGAGCAGCGCGACTCGCGGGTGGTGCTGTTCGCCGACCACTTGCCGCCAGGAGTGCACGTGGCGTCGTTCGTCGCGCGCGCCACCACCCCAGGCACGTTTCTGCTCAAGCCGGCGCGAGGCGAGCTGATGTACGAGCCCGAAGTATTCGGCCGCTCCGAGGGCGGAACCTTCGAGGTCGTGCTCCCCGCCGAGGTCAGCCAGAAATAACGATGCCTGTCGATGTACGAGCACGCGGAAAAGCCCTCTCCCTCTGGGAGAGGGTAAGGGTGAGGGGCGCCAGGCCCGCCGCCCTCGTACTCGTTCTCTTTGGCATCGCCGGAGCCATCTTCATCACCCTCCCTCTACCACGCGGCCTCCTCGACTACCGGCCCGTGTCCTCCGTGCGCATTCTCGACCGGGACGGAGGCCTGTTACGCGAGCTCCTCTCCCGCACCGACGGCCGCTCGACACCCATCCGGGCGGAGGACATTCCCCCGCACGTCCGATCCGCCTTCATCGCCGCCGAGGACAAGGGCTTCTATTCACACGGGGGCGTTTCGCCGACGTCGATTTGCCGTGCGGCCTGGCAGAACGTGAAGGCGGGGAGGGTGATGGCGGGCGGGTCGACGATCAGCCAGCAGCTGGCGCGAAACCTCATCCCCCGGGAGAGGACGCTTCTGGGCAAGGTGCAGGAGGCGCTGTGGGCGTTGCGGCTCGAGGCGCACCTGTCGAAGGAAGAAATCCTCACCCAGTATTTGAACCGGGTGCCTTTCGGGAACGGGACGTTTGGAATCGAAGCGGCCTCGAACCTCTACTTCGGGCGGCGGGCGAAGCACCTGTCGCTGGCGCAGGCGGCGGTGCTGGCGTCGATTCCGCGCGGGCCGACGGCGTACAACCCCTACCGATCGCCCAAGCGGCTCCAAGGACGCCGCGAGTGGGTGCTGGAGCGAATGCGCATGCTGAAGCTGGTCTCGGCGGACGCCGCCGAGGCCGCCAAGCGGGAGCCGATCGATCTCCAAGCCTTCACGGCTTCTTTTCGCGCGCCGCACTTCGTCGACTACGTCGCCAGCCATCTCGAGGCGTGGGGGCTGGCCGAGGCGACGGTGATTGAAACCACCCTCGACCCGAAGCTGCAGGAACAGCTGGAGGACCAAATCTCCCAGGAGCTCCACCAGCTCGAGGAGCGACGGGTCGGCTCGGCGGCGGCGCTGGTGATCGACAACGCGTCTGGAGCGGTTCTCGCCTACCAAGGTTCGAAGAGCTTCTTCGATGAGGAGGTGCAGGGTCAGAACGACGGGGTGCAGATGCGGCGGCAGCCCGGCTCGGCGCTCAAGCCGTTCGTGTACGCCGAGGCGTTGGCGGGCGAGTACACGCCGGCGACCGTGGTGGCCGATCTGGAGATGCACTTCCCCGGCCGCAAGGGAGCGTACGCGCCGAAAAATTACGACAAGCGCACCCACGGGCCGGTTCGAGCGCGCGAGGCGTTGGCCAACAGCTACAACGTGCCGGCGGTGCGGCTGGCGGAGGCGCTTGGCCCCGAGCGCTTGCTGCATGTACTTCGTCGTGCAGGCTTCTCCTCGTTGACGCGCGACGCCGAGCACTATGGGCTGGGCCTCGTTCTGGGCAATGGTGAAGTCTCGCTGTGGGAGCTGGCGCGCGCGTATGCCGGCCTCGCGCGGGGTGGGGTGTTGCGACCGCTGCAGCCGATTCGGCGAGCGCTGAAGGCTGACGGGAGCGAGCTTCCGTTAGGTGAGGAATTGTCCCCGCGGCGCTTCGCCGACGCCGGCGCGGTCGCACTGGTGGCGGACATTCTCTCGGACAATGGAGCGAGGGCGCGCGCCTTTGGGTTGGACAACGCGCTCCGCTTGCCATTCCCCAGCGCGGCCAAGACCGGGACGTCGAAGGGCTACAGCGACAACTGGACGGTTGGCTTCACCCACGAGCGCACGGTGGCGGTGTGGGCCGGCAACTTCGACGGCACTCCAATGGTGCAGGTATCGGGCATCACCGGCGCGGGACCCATCTACAAGCGGGTGATGGCGCGGGCGATGGCGGGCATTCAACCCGCTCCGCTCTTCGAACGCCGTGGGCTGGAGACGATGGAGATTTGCCCTCTCTCGGGAGAGCGGGCAGGCCCGGCCTGTCCCTCGGCGATGGAGGAGAAGTTCCTCGCCGGCACCGCGCCCACCCGCCCGTGCGCGATGCACGGAGCCCTGTCGCACTTGCTACCGCTTCAGCTGGCCGAGCGTTGTCGCGTTGTCGCCGGCCCTGATGGACGTGTCGTCGACTTAGGCCCCGAGTACTACGAGTGGGCGCGCGCAGAAGGGCTGGCAAAGGAGCCCTGGTTGGCGGCCACCTGCCTGGGCGCGGCCAGCGGCGAGGAGCGCCCGAGCATCCTTCTCCCCACCGACGGCGACGAATACCTGCTCATCGCCGACTTGCCGTACTCCGATCAGACCATTCCCTTGCGGGTGCGCGCGCCGGCCAGCGCGGGCACGCTCGAAGTGCGGTTGGATGGCGAGCTCTTCCTTCAGCTCCAGCCGCCGTTCTCCGGGCGCATTCCCGCGCGCAAGGGAGACCACGTGCTCAGCCTTCACCGCGTGGGCGAGGTGCCGCCACTTGCGCGCGTGCGCTTCCGTGTGCGGGGCGAGTCAGCCAACTTTTAAAGTCAGCAAAGAACGCGGTTGGCGTCACATACACGGCCATAAGCCGCGGCGAGATGGCGCATCATCACCGCGCCCGCCTCGTCAGCGGTGCGGCCGAAGACGACGATGCCGTCCTCATGTCCGCCCATCGCCAGAATGCGCACCTCGGGCAAGGTCGACTGCTGGTACAGCGTCTCCACCGCGCGCGCCATTTGGGGCGTGCCGTACGGCACCTCGGGAGGGGTGGTGGGAATCTTCAGCTCCTTCGCTTGTCGCCAGATGATGGGCGAGTGCGCGTGCAAGACGTAGCGGACGGAAGGGGCGAGGTCGTAGAGGGCTCCGTGGGTCATCGACTCGGAGGAGGGGAGGATTTCCCCGAAGCTGTCCACCTCGTTGCGCGAGACGTCGTAGCGCGTCACCACGCAAAACTGCCCCAAGCCCATGCACGCGCTGCCCCCGGTCTGGGTGCCGGTGATGAGAAAGCGCCTTCGGCCGCGGCCGGTTTCACCGAAGGGAGGCACCCGGGCGCTCACGTTCCCGTAGCCCGCGCCGCCGTAGAGCCTCGGGTCCTGACCCACCAGGCCGGTCTGGGCGAGAATCTCCCGCCAGGCGATGAGCTCGCAGGCGGTGGAGAGGTAAGTGCGCTCCTCGAGCGCGCGCGTTTCGTGCCGCGCGGCGAATTTGATGACGCCCTCGTCGTACATCGCGGGCGGACGTATATCAGCCCGGCCCGATGCCAAGGGGAGCGGGAGGGAGGAAACCCGCACTTGGGCAGCCGTGCCCTGGGCTTCGCTGCTCAAGGGGCCAGCGCGCGCTTGCTCTGACGGTCGAGCGTCCAGCTCTCCAACATCAGCAGCGCGATGCCGGCGATGATCGCCAGGTCGGCCACATTGAACACGCCGGTGCGAAGGGGGCCGATGCCCATGTTCATGAAGTCGACCACCAAGCCGTCGTGGGTGGCGCGGTCGACCCAGTTGCTGATGCCGCCGCCGCCGATCAGCGCGTAGCCGATGACCTGGGCGCGGTGGAGTTTGGGGCTCAAGAGCGTGTAGAGCACGATGCCCACCAGGAGCAACCCGACGATGACGGTGAGGATCCAAAAACGCGCAGCGTCCGGCAGCGAGGCTCCCAGCGAGAGAAAGGCTCCCCGGTTCTCGGCGTAGACCAGGCGGAAGGTGTCTCCCAGGTACGAATACGCCGGCGCCGACTTGAGCGTGTGAGTGGCGATGCGCTTGGTGGCTTGGTCGCAGCCTACGGTGAGCAGCAGGGTTATCGCGGTCCAGAGGATGCGTTGAGGCGTCTTCACGACGGCCTCGTATAGCCGCTCGCGCGACGTCGTCAAAACACTCCGGAGACGCAAACACCGTTGGGTGCCGGTGCGACGGTCAGCTGCGACAACGCGCCGGTGCGGTGGTGAAAGAGGGTCGGCAGCGCGTAGCCGAAGGTCGCTCCCACCGCCGAGCCCACGAGCACGTCGGTGAGGTAATGCCGGTCGGAAGCCATGCGCAAAAGCGGCACCGAGACGGCGAGGGGTAACCCCACCGCCCACACCAACCAGGCGCGCCGGTAACCCCGCAGCTGGGCCACCCGGCCGGCCGCCACAGTGACGGCGAAGGCGAACGTGGAGTGCCCGCTGAAGAAGGAGAGGTTGTTGTCCGCCGGGTCGCGCACCGCTGCTTTCTCCTCAGGGGAAAGCGCACTGACGAAGGGGCGCTCGCGGCCGACGGAGAACTTCACCACCTGGTTGAAGACGAGCGCGGCCCCGGTGGCTTGCAAGATGAGCAGCGCGTCGATCGCCGCCGTCGGTGTGCTCCCGTGCGAGGAGGCGAAGTAGAGATCGAGGCCCAAAAGTGACACTGGCAGAAGCCCAAACCCCACCACGTTGCTCGCCATGTCCATGGTGAGCAGCCACTCTGGCCCGGTGCGAATGCCACGCGCCCAGGTATCGAGCGCGTTCGCCTCACACCACCGACAGACTGGAGGCGAGAGGGAGTGCTTGAAGACCGCCTCCGTCGCCAGCCAGCTCGCCCACAGCGCGCCGGTGATGGCTCCGTCCACCTTTACGTCATGGCGGAGCTCGTACAGCGCGGGTGTTGCGGAAGTTTCAGGGTCGGGTGAGGTTCCGAGCAGTCCCACCGAGAGCACAAGCGCAAGCATCGTGCTCGCAGTCTACATGGTGGTGCCCAATTGAGGATTTATGGGTAGCAACGCTACATTTCGCTCAATCCCGCCGGGGAAGACTCTTGGGATTCTTGGCTATTCCGGGCGCGGCGGTTTTTCAGCCGGGGCTGAGCTGCCACCATGTCGGCATTTTTCCGGTATAAATGCCGGCGATGTTTCAACGGATACTCAAGGCTCCCGAGGAGTCGACCCAAAAGCGCCGCTTCGTGCTCTCGGGCTCCAGCGCCAGGAAGATCAAGCGTGGTGCGAGCAACCTGCTCGCCGGGCGCGCGCTGAGGGCGGATTTCTTTCCTCTGGTTTCCGCCGAGATCGGCGCCGCGCCGTCCCTGGATTGAATCCCTTTCGGGATGCTTCCTCGGGTCGTCGGCCTAGCGCGGCCGCGCGCCTACCTCGATGACTGACGCACGGGCGAGCACCATTCCGCCTGTCCGGCGTCGGAGCGCGCGCCTAGACTGCGCGCTTCATGCCGCGGGCAGGCAGAACGATTCGGGTCTACCCGGATGCCGAGAGGGTCGAGCAGGCGCTGGTCGACGCCGCCGTGGCGAACGCGGGCTTCGTCGACGCGTCGGCGTTCTTTTCCTTCGCCCAGCTCGTGCAGGCCTGCGAGGGAGGGCGGCACTTGGGCCGCCGCCCGGCCTCTCCTCTCACCGCGCGGGTGGTGCTCTGGGCGGCCGCGCACAAGCTTCCTCCGGGCCCTTTCCGCGGCTTCGTCAACGAGCCGGCCTTCGCACGTGCTGCCCTCGAGCTGATCTTCGATCTCAAGGCTGCCTCCTGTGGCGTGGAAGAGCTCGCCCAGGCGGTGAAGAAGTTCCCTGAGGCGCGCCGGGAGCGCGGGGAGCTCCTCGCAGGGCTGTACGGCGCCTACGAGAAGCAGATGGCGAAGCTGACGCTCGCCGATCGCGAAGACGTGCTCTCGGCGGCGGAGGCGGTGCTGATTTCCCATGGGCTTCCGAAGAAGCTCGTCGGTGCCACCGCGCTTGAAATGAACGACGTCTATGACTTCTCGCCCCGTCGGCTGCAGTTCGTGCTCGCGTTGGCCGCGCAGTGCCAGAAGGCCAAGGTCGATTTTCGGCTCGAGCTTCCCGCGGCCGGGACAGCGGCCATCGACGCAGCGGTGCACGCGGTGGCGCGCGAGTTCGAGAAGCGTTGGAAAGACCTCGAGGTCGACCTCGTCTACCGCGACCTCTCGCTGGAGGACCGTCCGCTGGCCCGCCTGGGGCGTTCGCTCTTCTCCGATGGTGGCGAAGCACAAACGGCCCCGGAGCTCTCCTCTTTCAGCGCTGCGACTCCCCGCGACGAAGCCCGCCACATCGCTCGCCGCATTCGCCGCTTGGTCGACGAGGGAACCCCGCCCGAGCAAATCGCGGTGGCCTATCGAGACCTCTCCGAGGAAGCCGAGCTGCTCGGAGAAGCGCTCGACGAGGTCGGGCTTCTGGCACGCATTCGCCTCGGGGCTCCACTCGCTTCGACATCGGTAGGCCGGCTCGCGCTCGAGCTGCCGCTCTTGGTCGACGACGCGTTTCCGGTCGAGCAGGTGGTGCGCTTCCTCGAGAGTCGCTACACGCCGGAGATCTCCCGCGGCATGCCTGACTCGCCGGCGGCGCTCCTGTCGTTGGCTTCGGTACGGGACGATCGCATCGGGGCGGTGGGCGAACGGGGCGCCTACGAAGTCCGCTTGGAGGGTCTGGCGTCCCGGCTGGAGCAAAGCGGCCGTGCGGAGAAGGCGCGCGCGGTCAAGAAGGTTCTCGACGGAGCGCAGAAGCTCCTGCAGCTCGGGCGCAAGCTGCCTGTCGAGGCGAAGGCGTCGAAGCTGCTCGACACCTGGTGGGGCTGCGTGGAGGGGCTGGGCCTGTTCGAGGCGGTGCGAAAGGGTGAGCCGCGCGCGGCCGAGGGGACCGCGCTGGGCAAGGCGGTCATCCGTGCGCTTGCTCGAGACCAGGCGGCTTCCGAAGCGCTGCGAGAGCTCACCGCCGAGCTCGACGGGGCGCTTCGCCAGTCGGGAGCGGGCGGGCAGTCGATGGCGCGGCGCGCCTTCGCTCGGTGGCTGGCCGACGCGGCGGCCGATTTCAACCTCCTCCCCAAGGGTCCGCGGGCGGGCGCGGTGCGGGTGCTCGATGTGCGTGAGCTGGTCGGAGCGCGCTTCGCCCACGTCTTCGTTGCCGGGCTCGTCGATGGCCGTTTTCCTGGCCGCGCCCACCCGCATGCGCTCTTTACCGAGGAGGACCGCGCGCGCACCAATGCCGCGCTGGGGCGTGAGGTATTCCGGCTCTCCACCAACGAGGGGACGCGCTTGCCCTGGCGGCTCGCGGAGGATCGGCTCCTTCTGCATCAAGCGCTGGCTGCGGCGACGAAGACGGCGACGCTCTCCTTCGCGCGCAGGGGCGTGTCCGGCCAGGAGCAGCTGGCCTCGCCGTTTCTCGACGAGCTCGCCCGGGTGGCCTCGTTGTGTGTGGAGCCGGTGCCCGAACGGCCGGTGGCACTCCTGGAGGAGGTCACCTTCGAGAACGAGCTGCGTGAACGCGTGTCGCTGGAGGCGTTCGGGCGCATCGAGCTACGCACCTCCGAGCCCGACCCGGCGCGCGCCTTATTGGCCCAGCGCTTCGCCGCCGAAGAGTGGTTTCGCGCCGCGGGCAGCCTGGCGGCGATCGAGGAAGAGCGCCTGCGTTTCTTTTCCAACCCGAGCCAGCCTCCGCTTTCCTTCAGCGGGAGGGTCGATGACGCTTCGCTCGTCGAGGTGCTGCGCCAGGTGTTCGACTTCGGGCCCCAGCGGCCGGTGTCCGCCACCCAGCTGGCGCGCTTCGGCAACTGCGCCTTTCAGGGCTTCCTCGCCCACGCCCTCGGGTTGGAGGAGCCGGAGCTCCCCGGAGAGGAGATGGGCCCGCGGGAGCGCGGTTCGTACTGGCACAAGGTGCTCGAGCTGCTCTTTCCGCGGCTGCGCGACGAAGGCCTCCTGCGCCGGCCGGTGCAGGACGTTCCCGACGCGCTCCTCGATGACGTGCTGGCGGCGGCATCGGCCGAGCTCGAGCGTCGCGGCCACGTAGGCCACCCGGCGCTGTGGCGCATCGGTCGCGAACGCGCGCGGTCCATGGTGCAGCGGGTGCTGGCGGCGGAGGGTCAGGGGCTCCCCTTCGAGGGGCATGTGCCCAAGCACACCGAGCTCGTGTTCGGCCGTTCGGGCGCCGCGCCTGGTTGGGAAGAAGTGGTGCTTCCTGCCGCGGAAGCAGACGAGGTGCCAGTACATGTTGCGGGAAGCATCGATCGGCTGGACATGGCGAGCGCCGACGTGGGCGTCGTCGACTACAAGGCTGGCCGGAGCAAGGCCCCCACCAAGCACTACGAAGAGCTTCTCTCCGTCGAGTTTCAGTTGCCGCTCTACCTCTACGCGGCGAAGTCGAGCGGGAACGCAAAGGCGCTGCGGGCGGCGTGGCTTTCGTTGCGCGACGGCGAAACCGTCGATTTCGGTGCGGTGCTCGACAAGGCGGGGCAGTCGCTGGAAGAGCTTCTCGCCATCGGCATCGAGGCGCGGCGTGTCCTGCAACGGGAAGGAAAGAAAAACCTCGCCAACGCGGTGCACGGGCTGGCGAAGGGGCTGCGCGCAGGCAACTTTCCCGCAAGGCCAGAGGACTGCGACCGCTGCTCTTTTCGTGCGGTGTGCCGTATCACCGAGCGTCGCTTTCAGGAGAGGCACGGTGACTGACGCGCTCCCGAAAGCGAAAGGCTCGGCGAGCCTACTCGCGCAACACCTGGCCCTCGAAAGGAACCTGGCCCTCCTCGCGGGCGCCGGCGTGGGCAAGACCTACAACCTCATCACCATCTGTCTGCACCTTTTGGGCGGCGCGCGACGAGAGCCGATTTCTCCTTCGCAGCTGTGCCTGTTGACCTTCACCGACAAAGCGGCGGCGGAGCTGCGCGCCCGCTTGCGGGCCCGGCTCGACGCGCTGGCCACCGGCGCCTCGGGGCCCGAAAAGGAGACCGAGCTTGCGCGCGCGTTCACGGCAGGTGGGAGCCCGTTTCCTCCGTGCGACTTGTGGCGCAAGGTGCGCGACGATCTCGGGGCGGCGACGATTGGCACCTTCCACTCGCTGTGCGTGCAGCTCCTTCGGCGGGCGCCCGGTGGGCTGGGTGTCGACCCCGCGTTCGAGCTGCTCGAGGAGCGCGACGCCGCCTCGCTCATCCACGACACCGCCGAGCGGCTGGTGCTCGAGTTGGTCGAGCAGGGAGCGAGCGAAGTCACCGAGCTCTGCCGCGAGCTGGGCTTCACCGGCGACGGGCGAGTGCGAGGGCTGGTCGATCACCTTTGTCAGGTTTTCACCAAGGTGCGCGAGGAAGGTGTGTCGCCGCTGGACATTCCCATCTCCAGCGAGGCGGAGCTGCGCGAGCAGCTCGAACAGGCCCGAATCGACCTGGCGCTGGACATCGACGTCGCCTCCGCCAACCTTGCGCCCAAGCTGCGCGCGCGCTTCGAGGGGCCGCTTCAGCAGTGTCGGGCAGCGGTCGAGGGGCTGACGGTGGAGAATTTCCTCGAGCCGGAGCGTTTCCCCGCCCTGCGGCAGGCGGTCGCGTCGGACAAGCATTGGACCCTCCAGAAATCCAACCCAGCGCTCCAGCGGGTGAAGTGGCGAGTGAACGGCGCCAGCGACCACGACATCGTCGGCATCGTCGAACGCTATGTGGCGCTCATGGTGCTCCCGCACGAGCGTGCGTTCCTCACCCTCCTGGGCCGGCTCCAAGAAAGTCATCGCGAAGCGCTCGCCCGCCGCGGCGCTCTCGATTTTTCCGAGTTGCTCATCCGCACCCGTGATCTCTTGAGCAATTTTCTACCGGTGCGCGCCGAGGTGCAGGAGCGATTTCGAGCGCTGCTGGTGGACGAGTTTCAGGACACCAACTGGCTGCAGCTCGAGCTGGTGACGCTGCTCTCCGAGCGGCGGGCGGGGGCTCCACGGCCACTGCCGCATGCGCTGGGCAAGGGCGTGGGCAAGCCGCAGGACTCCGCGGTGCTCGAGCTGCCGCTCGAGCCGGGCTTCTTGTGCGTGGTGGGTGACCGCAAGCAATCGATCTACGAGTTCCGGGGCGCCGACGTCTCGGTGTTCGGGTTGTTGGCGGAGAAGATCGAGGAGGAGGGGGGCGCGTGCGCCTTCTTGCAGACCAACCGGCGTTCGGTGCCCAAGCTGCTCGAGCTCTTCAACCGGACCTTCGCCCAGCTGATGCGCGCGCCGAAGGGCCTTCGGCCCTACCACGTCGTTTACGAGCCGGCGCACGACGATTTGGAGGGGTTTCGCCCGCAGCGCTCCGAGGCGCCGTGCGTGGTGCGGCTGTACCACCCGCCGGAGCGTGGCCTCTCCGCTGACGCCTGCCGGCACCTCGACGCTGACGCGGTCGCTCGTTACCTGCGCTCATTGCTCGACGGGGGCGCGCCGGCGGTGTTTGACGAGCGCGGTGCTTCGCGCCCGGCCCGCGGGGGCGATGTCGCCGTTCTTTTCCGCCGCTTCACCTTCCTCGAAACCTATCGCCAGGCGCTCATTCGCCAGGGGGTGCCCCACCGGGTGGTGCGCGGCCGCGGCTTCTACGGAGCGCCCGAGGTGATGGACTTGGCCTCGCTCCTGTCGTTGATCGCCGACCCCACCGATGCGCTCAGCTTCGCCGCCGTGCTTCGCTCGCCGCTGGTGGCGCTGAGCGATACCTCGCTCTTCAAGCTCGCCCAGGCGAACCACGGCCGGTTGTGGCTCAGGCACGTGCTCGAGCACGACACGCCGGCGCCCTGGTCTCTCCCCGAGGACGAGGCGGCGCGCCTTTTGCGCTTTCGCCGGCTCTTTCCCCGCCTACGGGCCGAGAAGGACCGCCTCGGTATCCGCTCTCTCTTGCAGGTTGCCTTGGAGGACACCGGCTACCGGGTGGCGATGGCGGGGACTCCGTTCGGAGAGCAGGCGCTGGCGAATCTGGACAAGCTGCTCGAGCTGGCGCGGCGGTGGGACGCGGCGGGGGCAGGGGAGTGCTCGGCGTTCGCACGCGAGGTGCTCTCGCTGGCCGATCGCGACCCCACCGAGGCGCAGGCCGACGTGCTCGATTCCGCCGATCCGCGGGCGGTGCAGCTGCTCACCATCCACCAGGCCAAGGGGTTGGAGTGGCCGGTGGTGGTGGTTCCCGACCTCGCCGCGAAGAGGCGCGGTGTCTCCGATCGCGTCGTCCTCGATCGTCAGCGCGGGCTGGCGATCAAGCCCTGGCTGCAGAACGGCGATGCCGGGTGGACCTCTCCGCGGTTTCAAGAGATCGTCGAGGAGCTGAACGAGCGTGATCGGGCGGAGCATCAGCGCCTGCTCTACGTCGCGCTCACCCGCGCCAAGGAACGGCTGGTGCTCTCCGGTGCGGGGCCGGCGAACAAGGACACCTGGTGGAAGCAACTGGACGAAGCGATCACCAACGACCCCCAAATCCGCTCGCTGGTCCGTGACGTGCCGCTCTCCGAGCTCGTCTTGCCGGGTGCTTCGCCGCCGTCGCAAGTCGCGGAGTCCCAGGAACAGCGCGCGCGGGTGGAGAAGACAGTGGCGCGTGTGCGGCAGGCACCGCTTCCGCGGCCGCGCGCGGCGGTGCTCCCGGTGACGCACTTGCAGGACTACTTCCGTTGCCCACGCCGCTACTTGTACGCACACCAGGTAGGGCTCTCCGAGTTTCCGCACGTCTTCGACCTCGACGAGGACGCGGGGCTGGGGCGCTCCAGCGGAGACAGCCGTCACCGTGGCACCCTGGCCCACTCGCTCTTGGAGAGGACGCCGCTTGCGCTGGTGGGCAGCCCTCGCTTGCGCGAGGCGCTCGAGGAGCTCTTGTGGGAAGAACAGGTCGATCCCTCCTCGCGGGAGGGCAAGGACGTTCTGGGGTGGGTGGAGGGCTTTTGGCGTACCCACTTTGGCCGCAAGCTCGCCGACGTCGGCGAAGCGCGTGTCCACCGGGAGCTGCCTTTTCTCCTCGAGCTGGGCGGAGGTGAGCGGCTGGCGCTCTTCCTCAAAGGCCAGATCGACCTCCTCTTCGAGGACGACGACGGCTCGGCGGTGGTGGTCGACTACAAGGCGAGCCTGCGGCCCCAGGGAGGGTTGGCCGCGTACACCTTTCAGCTCGACTGCTACGCGCTCGCCGCCCGTCGCTTCGTGAAGGAGGGCGTGGAGGTGCGCACGGGCATCGCCTTCCTGCGTGAAAAAGACCAAGAGCCTCAGGTGCGCCCTTCCGCCAGGCTGGACCTCCTCGCCCTGGAAGCGGCGCTGGTCGAAGGAGCAAGTTCCCTCTTGTCGCGGATGCCCGGGCAAGAGTGGCCTGGCCGTGAGCTCGAAGCGTGTGTGCACATGGGTTGTGGCTATCGCTACCGGTGTCACCCGAACGCCAAGCGGCTATAACCCCGGCCTTCGCATGCCCAACATCGTCGTCATCGGTGCGCAGTGGGGAGACGAGGGAAAGGGGAAGGTCGTCGACCTGCTCACCGAGCACGCTCAGGTGGTGGTGCGCTTCCAAGGTGGCAACAACGCCGGCCATACCTTGGTGGTCGACGGGCAGAAGACGGTGCTGCATCTGATTCCCTCCGGCATCCTCCACGCGGGGAAGACGTGCGTCATCGGCAACGGCGTGGTGGTCGACCCTTCGGTGCTGGTGGCGGAGATCGAGGCGCTCAAGTCGAAAGGCTTCCTCGGGGACGATTCCCAGCTCCTCGTCTCCGCCAACGCCCACGTCATCTTTCCCTGGCACAAGCTCCTCGACTCGTACCGGGAGAAGGCGCGCGGAGGAGCGGCGATCGGCACCACCGGCCGGGGCATCGGCCCGGCGTACGAGGACAAGGTCGCTCGGCGAGGCATTCGGGTGCGCGACCTGCTTCAGGTGGAGAAGCTCAACCGCAAAGTGTCGGAGCGGCTTTCCGGTGCGCTGGAGGAGCTCGCCGAGCTTTCCCGCGCGGCCAAGGTCTCTACCCCCAAGCTGGAGACTCAGCAGATCGTCACCGAGTACGCTGGGCTGGGCGAGCGCTTGCGCACCCACGTGGGCGACGCTTCCTTGTTCCTCTCCCATCAGGTGCGCAAGGGCGCGCGCATTCTCTTCGAGGGCGCGCAGGGCACCCTGCTCGACGTCGACCATGGGACGTACCCCTTCGTCACCAGCTCGAACTGCGTGGCGGGCAACGCCGCGGTGGGCAGCGGCCTGGGGCCCACGGCGATCGACCGGGTGATGGGCATCAGCAAGGCCTACACCACCCGGGTGGGCGGCGGTCCGTTTCCCACCGAGCTGACGGACGAGCTCGGCGAGCGGCTGCGCAAGATTGGCGACGAGTTCGGCGCCACCACCGGCCGTCCCCGCCGCTGTGGTTGGCTCGACGGAGTGGTCTTGCGCTTCGCCGTGCGCGTCAACGGGCTGTGGGGGTTGGCGCTCACCAAGCTCGACGTGCTCTCGGGGCTTTCGGAATTGAAAATCGCCACCGCCTACGAGCTCGACGGCGAGCGGGTGAGCGAGCTGCCAGGCGACCCTGAAGACCTCGAGCGGGTGAAGCCGGTGTACGAGACGCTCCCGGGGTGGGAGGAGCACCTGACGGGCGCGCGCTCGGTGGAGGAGCTGCCTGCGAATGCTCGCCGCTACGTTCGCCGGGTCGAAGAGGTCGCCGGGGTGCCGGTGGTCTGCATCTCGGTGGGCGCCGAGCGCGGAGAAACCATTCTGTTGTCCAACCCGTTCCGGTCGTAGTTGACGTTCGCGCGCCGCTCGGGATTCTGGTAGCAAATGCCCCTTCGACCTCGACTCATGGAGGCCCCGATGTCCAGGAGTGTTGCTTCGTTTGCGTTCGTCCTCGTGCTCGCCGCCGTCCCTTCGATGGCTGCGGCGCCCTCCGCCAAGGCCAAGGCCGCGTTCGATCGGGCGGAGAACGCGCTCGCCGCCAACCAGCTCGACGATGCGGTGGCCGCCTACCGGGAGGCGATCGCAGCCACTTTGGGCTATGCCGCCGCGCTCAACGGGCTGGGCAGCGCGTACTTCAAGCAGGGCAAAAGAGAAGACGGCATCGTTCAGTTCAAGCTGGCCATCGAGGCCGACCCGGCCTTCAAGCTCGCGTACTTCAACTTGGGTTACGCGGCGCGCAAGGTGGGAGACTTCGCCACCGCCGCCACCGCCTACGAGAAGTACACCTCCCTCGCTCCGGACGACCCCGATGGTTTCTACGGGTTGGGTGAGAGCTACAAGCAGCTCAACCAGCCCCAGAAGGCGATCGCCGCCTACGAGACGTTTCTTCAAAAGGAGAAGCGGCCCTCGGAACAGAAGTGGATCGACAAGGCCAAGGAGAGCATCACCGCGTTGAAGACGGCGCCTTCTTCGCCACCCACCCAGCCGACGACGGTGGCGCAGCCCGCGCCCGGTTCGCCGCCGGTAACCAGCGCGCACCCGCCGCAGCCGGCCAGCTCCGCCACGCCTGCCCCGGAGATAGCGGCCAAGCGGGTTGCCGATGGTGACGGTTTGATGAAGGAAAAGAAGTACCGCGAGGCGTCGTTCGCTTATCAGGACGCCGCCAACGCCGACCCGAACAACGTCGAGGCGCTCTTCAAGCTGGGCAACACCTACGCCGTCCTGGGGTACTACGCCCAGGCCATCGAACGGTGGAACCGGGTTTCCCAGCTGACTCCCGACCCGGCGATCAAGAAGAGCGCACAAGACAACATTGCCAAGGCGCAGTCGAAGATTGCCGCGCTCGGAGGCGGTTCTCCCCAAGCGCAAGGCCGCGGCCCCGGTTCTGGGCCGGTCGCCGAATCCACCCGGGTTCAAGCGCGCGGCTACTACGAGCAGGGTGTGCGGGACATCAACGCCCGGAACTATGCGGCGGCGATCTCCAGCCTCTCGACCGCCATTCAGCTCGAGCCCAGCCTGACGGTGGCGTACATTGCCCGCGGTAGCGCGCACATCGGGCTGCGCCGCTTCAACGAGGCTGCTGCCGACTACCAGTACGCGTTGCGGCTCGACGAGAGCATGGCTTCGCCTCTGTACGGCTTGGCCGAGGCCTACCGCGCCATGGGCCGCGGCTCCGAGGCGCGCAGCTATTACGAGAAGTACGTGGCCTCGTCGGCTCCGGACGTGCGCACCGAGCTCCAATCGGAGGCCCGGGCCAAAGCCGAGCGTCTTCGCTAGGAAAGTAGGGAGGGGCACGGTGGCGCGGTGCCGCGTGCGGCACTACCGTTCATTCGTGCCCGCGCCTGACCGACAAGTCTTTCGGCCTCGTCTCGAGCTGGGGCTTGCCGTGGCGCTTGCCGCGCTCCTGTGGTGCGCTGCTCTCGGGTACTTGCTGGCCTTCGGTGGGGTGCCGGTCGAGACGGTGCTGTCGGCGGCGCTCTTCGCGGCTTTCTTCTCAGGGTCGGTGCTCTACTACGTGCGCACCGCCATCGTGCTCGACCCCGGCGGCGTCACCTACCGGGGCATGGTGCGCACCCAGCGCTTTTCGTTCAGCGACATTCGCAAGGTGGACGTGGTGCCGGGCTTCATCACCGTCTACGCCATTCGCGCCCGTGGCCGGCACGTGCACTTCACCAGTTTCTTTCGCCATCACCGGCGGTTGATGGAGCTGCTCGTCGAACGGGCAGGCCTTACCGCCTCCGCGTGACGTCACACCCCGCGGAAGCTTACCCAAAGCCCGGCGATCGCCAAGGTGACGCCCGCCCCGAGGAGCAGCCATTCCCAGCCAGACCGGTGGGCGGGTAGCGCCTCTGGCTCAGCTTCGCTGCCGTCGACGTCGAGCTCACCCCCGGATGCCTCTTGCGGCGGAGGCGGAGGAGAAAGGCGTGGGCCCTCGAAGCGCAACAGGGAGTGCCCCAGCTCGACGACGTCTCCCGGGCTCAAGACGGCCGAGCGGTGGACGCGCTTCCCGTTCACGTACACTCCATTACAGCCACCGAGATCTTCGATGCGGTAGGCACCGACGGCGGCGACGATGCGCGCGTGGTGCCGGGAGACCGCCCGGTCGCGAATGCGAATCGCCACCTGGTAGCCGCGGCCGATGACGCCGCGCGCGAAGTCGAGGGGGAAGCGGCGCCCTAGGTCGAGCCCGGTGAGGCAGGTGAGCGACGCGCCCGCGGTGTGTTCGGGCTCGACGACGTCGGCGAGGAGTTTTTTCAAGACCACCGCCGTCGCCGGTTTCTCGGTCGCGGGGGCGGCCGGCAGCTGGCGCAGCTCGATTCCTTGGGGCAAGCGCACGGTTTCTCCGGGGACGAGCAGCCGCGGCACCTTCGCGGGGAAGAGCACCCCGGCGAAGGCAATCGGCTCGCGGGCCTTCACCACCGCTCGTTCGCCCTCGATGGTCAGCTCGAGGAAGGCAGGCTCCAGCCCCGGCACGGGGATGTCGTCGCCGGCTCCTCCCCCCAGCCGCATCGAGCCATTCGCCAACTCCACCCGCTTGCGCTCGCCGTCGTGGCTCAGCTCCAGTGTCATCGTACCCACCGCGAGCATCCGACGTGCCTTCCAAATGAGCAGCGAATACAGCGTGTTATGTGCCTCCACCGGCAGCTGAAATCCATCTGGTAGACCCTTTGGGCTCGCCAGCGGGACGGGGTCGTCTAGGATGCGCCGGCCCGATGCGACTGTTCGTCCTAGCGATGGGGGTGATGGTTTTGGCGGCCTGCCGCGACGAGCAGGCGGGGCCCAAGCACCGCCCGCCCAGCCTTCCGCCGGCCTCTGGCAACGAGGTGCGTGCGTTCGATGCGGTACCTACGGACCTCACCTACCGCAGCGGCGCCACCTGGGCGCAAGGGGCGGTCGTCTACCACGGCTCGCGCGTGCAGCCGCCAAACCCCCGTCCGGGGCAAGCGGTGATGCTTACCCATTACTTCTCGGCCACCCGCGCTCCGCCTGTTGGCTTTCGGTTCTTCGTCCACCTGGTCGACGAGTCGGGGCAGATGGTGGTCAACATGGACCACGAGATTCAAAACGGCGCCGCACCGCTCGCGCGCTGGCCGGTGGGGAAGGTCATCGAAGACCAGCACAGCTTTCCGCTTCCCGCCCAGCCCGGCCGTTTTCGCCTGCTGCTCGGGTTTTGGCAGGATGACGCGCGCCTCCCCGTCGACAACCCTTCGACCCACGACGGCAGTGGGCGTGTGCTTGGTCCCGTCTTGAGCAGCGGTGAGCCGGCGCTCCCTGAGTACCGCGTTTGGCGGGCTCAGAAAGCGCCCGTCATCGACGGGGTGCTCGACGACCCTGCCTGGCAGAAGGCGACCGCCGTCGAGCTGGTCGGCAGCTTCGATGGCCGAAAACCGATGCTGCGTACGACCGCGCGGTTGACGTACGACGACCGGCACCTCTACGTGGCGTTCGACTCGGAAGATCCAGACGCGTGGGGCACCTTTCGAAACCCGGACGACCCCCTCTACACCGAGGAGGTGGTCGAGGTGTTCCTCGACGCCAACGGCGATGGCCGCACCTACAACGAGCTGCAGGTCTCGCCCAACAACGTCACCTTCGACGCCATGTTCGTCGCACGCCGCTCCGACCTCGCCGAGGCGATGCGCTGGAAGTCGGGCATGAAGACGGCGGTGAAGGTCCGCGGCACGGTGAACGACCCGAACGACCGCGACGAAGGCTGGAGCGCGGAGATGCAGATTCCCGTCGCGGCGCTCGCCGAGGTACCCAACGTGCCGCCCAAGCCCGGAGACCGCTGGCGCTTCAACCTCTACCGGCTCGAGCACCTCGGCCGGCGCCAGGTCGAGGGCCAGGCGTTCTCCCCGCTCTTCGCCGGCGACTTCCATCACCTGCCGCGCTTCGGCTGGCTGTCGTTCGAGTAGCGGGCCGGATCAGAGCTTGGGCTCGAGGTCCCAGTGAGACTCGGCGTGCGAACGCTCAGCGGGGTCGCCCAGGAAGTGGAGAAACCCTCGCAGCTCCAGCGTGTCGATGAGCTCTTCGGCCTCGAGCTCGGAGAACCCCCGCTGATGCACGAGCACGTCGCGCATCAGCGCTTTGCCGCGCAAGTAGCCGACGGGCTCGCCCGGCGCCAGCTGGTCGCGGAGCTCCCGGGTGAGCTGCGAAAGGTCGAGGTCTTCAGGAATCATGTCTTCAAAGCTGGGCACTGGGGCGCACACCGGCAATTCGCTCGTCCGGTCTTTCGCTAAGGCCCGGGAAGAAACGTGTCCACCTGCACGTCTTGGCCATCGCTGACGAAACGAATCGCTCCGTGCAGGTCGGTGCGGTAGCAGCGGGTGCCCAGCCGCTCATAGCGCTCGACCACCTCAGGGTGAGGAAAGCCGAAGCGGTTGTTTCGCCCCACACAGAAGACCACGAAGCGTGGCCGAGCCTTGAGAACGAAGGGCTCGGAGGACGAGGTGCGCGAGCCGTGGTGCGGCGCCTTGAGCACCGTCACGTCGCCGGTGGAAAGCGCCTCCTCTCCTGCCGCTTCCACGTCTCCGGTGAGGAGGAAGCTCACCGCCCCGTGACGCACCCGCAAGACGATGCTCTGATCGTTCACCCCTTCGAGCAATGCCCGGTCGCGCGGGGGGCCGAGCACGTCGAGGTGGGCGTCGCCGAGGCGAAGACCGGGATGACCTGCTTCGATCTCCTCGGAGGTCACTCCCGCCGCGCCACGCACCGCTTCCGAAAGCGCGCCAGCCGAAGTTCCGGCGGCAAGCCACAGCCGTGCGGTGGGCACCACGCGCAACGTCGAGGCCAGCCCCAGCGCGTGGTCGGGGTGCGGGTGGGACAGCACCGCGAGGTCGAGGCGATCGATGCCCCGCTGGCGGAGGAAGGGCAGAACGTACTTGCGCCCGGTGTCGGTCCCTCCGGGTACGCCTCCGCCGTCGACCAACGCATGCGCGCCGCGCGAGCTCAGCACCACCGCGTCTCCGTGCCCGACGGCGAGGAAGACGACCTCCAGACCCTGCACGGGCGCCCACGCGGTGAGCGCGAACAGGCAGGCCCCGGGCGCCAAGAGCGCTCCGTGACGCCATCGGCCGCGACCGATGGCAAACAGCGCCAACCCCGCGAGGAAGAGCAGGGTGGCGAGGGCGGAGAACCCCGGGAAGTGAAAGGCCGCTCCGGGAAGCTGGGCGAAGCCGCGCGTGGCCCACACCAGAAGCTGCGAGGCCCAGCCTCCCACGTAGAGCACTGGGGTCGCCGCCGCTGGCCAGACGAGGAAGAGAGCCGCCCCGGTGGCGGCCAGGCCGGTGAGCGCGGCGCACAAGGGCAGGCACAGAATGTTCGAGATCAACCCGGCGAGGCTCACCCGCTGGAATGCTCCTGCCACCAAAGGAAGGCCGGCAAGAGTCACTGCCAAGCTGGCGCACAGGGTCTGCGCGGCCGTCTCCCGCACACGCTGAAGGCGGTAGCGCCAGCGCGACCGCTCCGAGGGGTCCGGCCGCGGCAAAGGCACGACGTCGCGAAGCGCCGGAGCGAGCAGCAACAGGCTCGCCACCGCGAGGAAGGAGAGCTGCATGGAAAGATCGGCGACGCACGAAGGGTCGAAAGAGATCACCGCCATCGCCGCCAGCGCCAAGCCGTTGAGCGCATCGGCGCGCCGCCACAGCGCCATCGCCAAAAACACTAAGGTGGCCATCACCGCCGAGCGCACCGCCGGAGGCTGGCTCCCGGTGAAGAGCACGTACCCCCACACCACGGGGATGGAGAGTGGCGCGGCCAGCCTGCGCGCGTCGATGCGCCGTGCCCGCGGCCACCCACGCACCAGGGCGCGCCGCAACAGCCACAGCGTCATCCACGCCAGGGCAGCCACGTGCAGACCGCTCACCGAAAGCACATGGGCAAGCCCGCTTCGGGAGAAGTCTTCCTCGAGCGTCTCCCCCAGCTCCAGGCGCAACCCCGCCGCCAAGGTGAGGTAGAGGGCGGCGGCCTCCGGTGAAGGGGAGAGCGCGCGCACCCGTTGCGCCAACCGCTCGTGGGTCTGGTCGAGCCAAACGCGCATCATCGACGGCGGCGAAGCCACCACCAGCCGCGCGGGCGCAAAGCTGCCGGTAAAGCGCAAGCTTCGCCGCCGTCGCTGACCTGCCAGGTCGCGCTCACCGGGGTTGGCCGCCTGGGCGATGGGAGACAGCCGCGCCGCCACCGCCACCCGCTGCCCCGCTTGGAGCTGTCTGCCGACTTGGTGCGCGTAGAGCTGCGCGCGGAAACGGGCGGGGACGTGGTTGGCCCGGCTGACTGCCACCGTCAACCGCGTGACGTCGTCGAAGCGGGCCACCGCTTCCAGCTCCCCTTCCAGGCTGGCCGGTCCGCCCTTTGCGATGGCGTGGGGAACCTGGGCACGTGCCTCGAGCGTCGACAGACCGACGCCCGCACAAAAGAAGGCGAGGAGCACCCCCAAGTGAGCGCCCAAATGCCGCGAAAAGACGAAAGAAACTCCCGCGAGGGCGACCGCAAGCCCGAGGAATATTCCGGGAGAAAAAGCCGTTTCTTCCGCCACCCACGCGCCGCACGCGAGGCTGAAGGCTGGAAAAACGGCTGGACGGTCTGCCAGCTCACCCCACGAATAACGGCCCACGCCCCACCCCCACCTTCCTCGCCCTACCCACCATGCCCGCGCAACCCACCGTTACCCCAAGCACTTTCAATATTGAAAGGCCTGGCCGTCAAAGGGGGACAAAGTTTAGCGAAAAGCCGTTGAGGTAATCAAGGCCGGTTCATTGAGCCCAGATGTAGGATGTGGTAGTATGGCATCGCAGTCGGGCTCGCGTCAGGAGGCGGTTCAGCGTGCAGACCAGTTTCAAGACCGGTGACAAGGCGGTGTACCCCGGCCAAGGGGTGGGCGAGGTGATGGGAATCGAGCACACGGAGGTCGCCGGGCAGCGGCAGTCCTTCTATGTGTTGCGCATCCTCGAGAACGGAATGCGCATCATGATTCCGATCAACAAGGTGGGCTCGGTCGGCCTGCGGGAGATCATCTCCGAGGACGACGTGAAGCAGGTCTATTCCATCCTCAAGGAGAAGGACATCTCGGTCGACTCCACCACCTGGAACCGCCGGTACCGGGAGTACATGGAGAAGATCAAGACCGGCTCGGTGTTCGAGATCGCCGAGGTGTTGCGCGACCTCTATCTGCTCAAGGGCGACAAGGACCTTTCCTTCGGCGAGCGCAAGATGCTCGACACCGCCCGCTCGCTCCTCATCAAGGAGCTGTCCTTGGCCAAAGAGTGCACCGAGGACGAGATCGAGGCCGACCTCAAGAAGATCTTCAACATCACCTAAAGCAGGTGATGGACCCGTCGACGCCGCTTCCTTCCGCCCGTGACGAGCGGGAGGAGCGGATTGCCGAGCTCGAAGCCCGCATCTCCCGGCGCCGCGGCCCGGGGGTGAAGCTGCCGGTGGCGCTCTTTGCCATCGCCGCCTGCGTAGCACTCTTGTGGATGCAGCGGCTCGACGTCGGCTACCACTTCTCTCCCAAAGAGCCGCTCTCCCTGGGGGCCGAGGGCGACTACCATTTCGACCAGCTCGCCTCGAATCGTTATGCGCAGGTGCACGGGGTGCCCACGTTGCGGGGAGCGTATTCGGTCGAAGAGGGCACCACCTACGTGGTGGTGGGGCTACGTGACACGCCCCTCTTGGTGAGGCGACAGGCGTTTCCGAGCGAGGAGTGGAAAGTGGGCACCCTCCCACCGCAGCCGGTGCAGTCGCCTTTCGCGGTGCGCGGTCGCCTGCTTTCGCGCCAGGATGCCGTCCGCTACGAGGAAGGCTTTCGGCAGCTCGAACCGTTGGGGGAGGTGCGCCCAAGAAACGGCCAGCTGTGGATTCTCATCGAGGGCGAGCGCCCGGGAGAGAACCCGGTGACGCTCCTGTGGATCCTCGGGTTGAGCGCCTTCGCTGTGGTGCACGCCTGGTTCGCCTTGCGCGCGGTGCGGCGTTAATCCTCCCAAGCGTCGTCGATGGCGTTGCGCACCGCGTCCTTTTTCGGCGCGGCTTGCTTCTTCGGCGCGGGTTTCTCCTCGTCCTCCTCACTGAACGCGTCGTCGATGCTCGACGGGGAGGTCTTCTTCGGAGTGGCCAGCTTCTTCAGTTGCGCCTTGGCCTTGGTGTTCGAAGGGTCGTGCTTGAGGGCGACCTCCAGCGCTTTTTTCGCGGCGGCCTCGTCGTCGTTCTCCACATGGGTGAGCGCCACCAGCGTCCAGAGCGCGGAGAGCTCCTTGCGGATTTCGCCGCCATACTTGCTCCAGCCACTGGAGAGGGCTTGGTCGAGCGCCAGCGCCGTCTCGAAGCTCCTGATGGCCGCGGTCCCGTTCTTGGCCCTCATCGCCTCGCGCGCTGCTTGGTAGCTGCCGACGAACTTGCCCAGCTTGGAGACGAGGTCTTTGTCCTTGCCGCGCTTCGCCATTTCGAGCGCACCAGCGGCGTCTCCTTCTTCGTACTTGGCGAGAATGACCGCCTTCTTCGGGGCCGGCTCTTCCTGCTTGGCTTCGATCTTTTCGTCTTCCGCGGTGGTTTTGGCCACCAGGGGGCTCTTCTTCGAGGCGGCCACGGCGGGTGTGGGCTTGACGATGGGTTCAGGCGGAGGTGGCCGCGGTGGCTCCGCCTCGCGCTCCTTCTCGGCCCGCTCGCGCTGAGGCGGGTCGTTGTCCCGAGCGGGCTTGGAAGGCTCGGCGGGTGGTTGGGTCACGACCGGTGGCGCGTCGAGCTGCACCAAGGGGGGGCGAAGCTGCCCCTCCTGCTGGCTCGCCCCCGAGGGCAACTTGAGGAGGGCGAACATGAGCACGCCGGCGAGGCCGAACCCCACCACGCCGGCAAAAATCGCCACCCGCATCGTCGAAGGGCCCTTGGGCGAGGGGCGAAAGACCCGATCGGTTGGTTCGGCGCTCAAGAGCGCCGCCGAGCTCCTCTGGGGCTTGGGCCTGGCCGGCGCCCTGGTCTCCACCGGCGAACGGGACGGCGGCTCCGCCTCGTGCAGCTTGAGCAGCGCGTTGCCCATCGCGATTTCATCACCTGGGTAAATCTCCATCTCGGCGGCGATCTTGGTCTTGTTGACGAAGGTGCCGTTCTGGCTGCCGAGGTCTCGAATGTAGAAGCGGTTGCCGGTGCGGGTGAGCTGGGCGTGGCGACGGCTGATCGAGGGGTGCTTCAGCCGCAGGTCGGAGATCGACGCGCGGCCGATGACCACCGGCCCCTGCTTGACGGGGATGAGCTGCCCCGCGCCGGGCCCGCGCTCGACGTAGAGAAACCACGGATTCCCGCCGCGCGCGGGCTGGTCGTAGGAAGGCGCCATCTAGAGACTAGGGTCGCATTATAGTGCCGCCGTGATTCGGGTTTTCAATACGCTTACCCATCAGAAGGAAGAGCTGGTTCCGTTGCAGCCGGGCAGGTTGGGCATCTACGTCTGCGGCCCGACAGTCTACAGCTTCGTGCACATCGGCAATGCGCGCACGTTCACCTCGTTCGACGTGGTGGTGCGCTACCTGCGCTACCGGGGCTTTCAAGTGACGTACGTCCGCAACTACACCGACGTGGACGACAAAATCATCAACGCCGCCAAGGAGACCAAAGAGGACCCGATCGAGCTCGCCGCGCGCTTCGTGCGCATCTTCCGCGAGGACGCGGCGGCGCTGCACCTTGTCGAGCCCGACGTGTCCCCCAAAGTCTCGGACCACATCCCGGAGATCATCGGCATCATCGAGAAGCTGTTCGCCCACGGCGTCGCCTACGCTTCGCAAGGAGACGTCTACTTCGCGGTGGGCAAGTACCCTCCTTACGCCAAGCTCTCCAAGCGAAACCTCGAGGACTTGAAGGCGGGGGCGCGGGTGGAGGTAGGCGAGCAGAAGCGCGACCCGCTCGACTTCGCGCTGTGGAAGGCGGCCAAGCCAGGGGAGCCAGCGTGGGACAGCCCGTGGGGAAAAGGCCGGCCGGGTTGGCACATCGAGTGCTCGGCGATGAGCGCCAAGTACCTGGGAGAGACCTTCGACCTCCACGGCGGCGGCGTCGACCTCATTTTCCCCCACCACGAGAACGAGATCGCCCAGAGCGAGGCGGCCTCCCACCGACCCTTCGCCCGCTACTGGCTGCACTGCAACTTCCTCGACCTCGAGGGAGCGAAGATGTCCAAGAGCCTGGGCAACGTGGTGCGCCTGCGCGATGCGCTCACCCGCGTCGACCCGGAAGCGCTGCGCTACTTCTTCCTCTCCACCCACTACCGAAGCCCGCTCTCCTTCTCCGACAAGGCGCTCGCCGACGCCGACAGCCGCGTGGAGTACTTCTACGAGACGCTCACCAAGGTCGATGAGCGGCTGGGAGGAAGGGACTTCGGCGCAGGGCCGGTGCACGGCGAGCCGGAGCGCTTTCTCGCCGACTTCCAGGCGGCGATGGACGACGACTTCAACTCCGCGGGAGCGCTGGCGGCGGTGGCCGGCCTGTTCACCGCGATGAACGAGCTCACCGACAAGCCGCCGGTAAAGGACAAGGCGGTGGTCGGGCGCACGCTCCGGGCGCTCCGAGCACAGGTGGCGCCGATCGCGGGGGTCTTGGGAGTGCTGGAGGACGAGCCGACTTCCTGGTTGCTCCGCCGGCGCGATCGGGCAGTGAAACAGAAAGGTATCGATCAGATGAAGGTGGAAGAGCTGGTGGCACGACGGGACCAGGCACGGGCGGCCAAAGACTTCGCCGCCGCCGACCAGCTGCGCGCCGAGCTCAAAGCGATGAGCGTGGAGGTGATGGACACCTCCGCGGGTACGACATGGAAGGTGGCATGAAGAAGACGGCGACAATCCTGGCGGTGGTCCTGGGCGGGGCGGCGGTGACGGCAAGCGGGGCGCCTCCCTCGGCGGCGGAGCGGAGGGCTGCCAGGCAGATCTCCGCGGCGGCCATCCTCGCGCACACGCGCTTCCTCTCTTCCGACTTGCTCGAAGGACGCGGGCCCGCCACCCAGGGTGACCGGCTGGCACAGGAGTACATCGCCGCCCAGTTCGAGGCGCTGGGGCTTTTAGGCGGAGCGCCCGACGGCAGCTACTTTCAGCGCTTCGATCTGGTCGGCGTCGACGGCCACCCGGACAGTCTTTCGCTCCAGGCCGGCGGAAAGTCGCTCGAGCTCGAGTACCAATCCGACTTCATTGCGGTGGCGGGCTCGCAGGAGCCGCAGTCGAAGCTGCAAGACGCCGAAGTGGTGTTCGTCGGCTACGGCATCGTCGCTCCGGAGTTCGCCTGGGACGACTACAAGGGCGCTGACCTCAAGGGGAAGGTGCTGCTGATGATGAACAGCGACCCCGAGGACGACCCGGCGCTGTTCGCGGGCAAGACGAGGCTGTGGTACGGCCGGTGGGACTATAAGTACGAGATCGCCGCCCAAGTCGGCGCGGCGGGGGCGATCATCATTCACACCACCCCCTCGGCCGGCTACCCCTGGCAAGTGGTGCAGACCTCGTGGGCGGGAGAGCAATTCGAGCTTCCTTCGGCGGGCGAGCCGCGACTTCGAGTTCGAGGCTGGACCACCGAGGAGGCGTCGCGCCGGTTGGTGTCGTTGGGCGGCAAAGACCTCGACACGCTGCGCGGTGCGGCGCAAAAGCGCGACTTTCGCCCGGTGCCCTTGGGGGTGCGCCTCTCCACCGCCTTCAAGAACGTCGTCCAGCGCAGGCAGACCGCCAACGTGCTCGGCGTGCTTCCCGGCTCGGACAAGGTGCACGCGCAGGAAGTGGTGGTGCTCACCGCGCATCACGATCACTTGGGCCGCAAGGAGGGCGCCCAGCAGGGCGAAGACGCCATCTACAACGGAGCGGTGGACAACGCGTCGGGTGTGGGTGCGCTGTTGGCGATCGCGCGGGCGATGACCTCTTTGTCCAGGTCGCCCAAGCGCACGGTGCTCTTCGCCGCCGTCGCCGCGGAGGAACAGGGACTGCTCGGCTCGGCCTACCTGGTCGACCACCCGCCGGTGCCGGTGGGGCGAATGGCGGCGAACATCAACATCGACGGGCTCAACATCTGGGGGCGAACCAAGGACGTGACGGCGATCGGCCTGGGCAAGTCGAGCATCGACCTGACGCTGAAGGAGCAGGCAGCGCTGCAACAGCGCGTGGTCAAGCCCGACCAGCTCTCCGACCGCGGGTTCTTCTATCGCTCCGACCAGTTCAACTTCGCCAAGAAGGGCGTGCCCGCGACCTACTTCGGCAGCGGCTTGGACTTCGCCGGCAAGCCGGAAGGGTGGGGGAAGAAGACCCGAGAGGAGTGGGAGGGCTCGCGCTACCACCAGCCTTCTGACGAGGTGACCCACCAGTGGGACCTCACCGGCGCGGTGGAGGACACCCAGCTCTACTTCCACGTCACCGTGCAGCTGGCCAACGCCAGGGCGATGCCGGTGTGGAACAAGGGCGACGAGTTCGAGGACGAGCGCCGCCAGGCGTTGGAGGCGTTGCGCTCGACCGGGGCGGCGACGAAGTAGAAGGCCGTCGACCCTCCCGTGGTGAGTGGACTCGTATGTTCCATTTTAATTATAAATATGGACTTATGTTTTCCAGATTGCTGCGCCCCCCCAAGGACAAGAGCTTTTTTCTCTTTGGGCCGCGGGGAACGGGAAAGTCGTACTGGGTACGTCAGCAGTTTCCCGAGGCGGTCTACATCGACCTCCTCGAATCCGATGCCTACACGGAATTGCTCGCCTCACCGCAGCGCCTGGAGCAGAGGCTGCCGCCCAACTACTCGGGCTGGGTGGTGCTGGACGAGGTTCAGCGGGTGCCTGACCTCCTCAACGAGGTGCATCGGCTCATCGAGCGGCGCCGCCTCCGTTTCGTGCTGACGGGCTCGAGCGCGAGGAAGCTTCGGCGCAAGGGGGTGAACCTCCTCGCGGGCCGAGCACTGGTGCTGGCGATGCACCCGCTCACGGCCACCGAGCTGGGCGAGCGCTTCGACCTTCGGCATTCGCTGCGATTCGGCCAGCTGCCCAGTGTGTACGTGGAGAAAGAGCCGGACCGCTACCTTTCGAGCTACGTAAGGACGTACCTGCGAGAGGAGGTCCTGCACGAGGGGCTCACTCGCAACCTGGCGGCATTCACTCGCTTCCTGGAAGCAGCAAGCTTCAGTCAGGCAAACGTGCTGAACGTGTCCCAAGTGGCGAGGGACTGCCACGTGGAGCGAAAGGTGGTGGAGGACTATTTCACCATTCTCGAGGACTTGATGATCGGCACCCGGCTTCGAGCCTTCACCCGCAGAGCCAAGCGCGCGATCGTCGCCCACCCCAAGTTCTTCTTCTTCGATGTCGGGGTCTGGCGGATCTTGCGACCCAAGGGCCCCTTGGACATCGACAATGAGCTCGACGGGGCGGCCTTGGAGACGTTGGTGTTTCAGGAGCTTCGGGCGACGAACGATGCCCTCGAACTGGGCTACGAGCTGTTCTTCTGGAGGACGTCGGCGCCCGCGTCACAAGAGGTCGACTTCGTGCTCTACGGCCCACGCGGGCTCAAGGTGATCGAGGTGAAGCGCGCTCCTCGAGTGACGCGGGAAGATTTCCGAGGTCTGCGAGCTTTTCTGGCCGATTATTCGATGGCTGAGGCATTTCTCGTCCATGGAGGAACGTCGAGCAGCTTCGAGGATGGCGTTCGAGTCTTGCCGGTGGGGGAGTTCCTTCGCACGTTGTCCAAGCTGGTGTGATGCGGACGCGAGGGTTCCTGCGCGAATCCAGAGGCTCTCACCGCATTTGACGCGTCAGGAATTCATCAGTCTCGATGCGTTCGAGCTCTCCGCGCGGACCCAGCCCGGGCAGCAGCGATTGGCGTCGCCCGCATCATCGCGGCCTGGAGGTGAAGCATTTGAGCGACGTCTACGAGCTGGTCAGCCTCGGCAACCATCTCGCGAAGGTGGCGCCAAATACCTTGAACGGCGACGCCACCTCCGCCTTCTCCACCCGCGGTGGTGCCCAGCGGGCGTCCGCCCGCGCCGGCCTTCGTCCCACCTTCAGCGCCGCGAAGAGGGGTAACGGTGTCGGGCATCGGCCACCTCGAGTTGGTGGGTGCGGCACAGCACGTCACAGACGGAAGCGTGGGAACCTTACGGCTGCGCATCGACGGCTCCACCGCCGGAGTGCTCACCAGCTACGACCTCGCCGCGCTTCGCTCGTGCGACTGCCCCGGCGAAATCGACGTGATTCACCTTATCAGTGGACAGCTCGTGGGCTGGCTCGCCAGCGGCTCGCGCGGGCTGGTCGGGCTCACGCTCGGAGCGACCGCGGCGCTTGCTCCGGACATCGACCTGCTCGGACCGACGATCGGCGCCGTGGCGATGTGGAAGCTCCCGGGCCCGCTGTCCCTCGAGGGCCAGCTCGCGGTGACGTCGATCACCTTCGTCGCTGTCGACTCCCGCGCCGCGCTCGTGCTGAGGGTCGGCGCGCTACAGTTCTTCGCCGGCTACCGGTACGCGTACCTGAACGACAAGGCCCAGGTCGACGACGTCGAGCGGTCGGACACGCTCGCGGGCCCGTTCGCCGCGATCGGATTCACCTGGGAGCCGCACCGCGGCGCCCCAGCGAGCCATAGGCGATGAGCTCGAGGACTCGACTTGACTTAGTCCACGACTAAGCCCATGTTCAACACCGTGAAGGTCAACGTTCACGAGGCGAAAACGCACTTCTCGAAGCTGCTTGCGAAGGTTGCGGCTGGCGAGGAGGTGACCATCACCAAGGCGGGCCGGCCGGTCGCGCGCTTGGTACCGCTCGAGGCGAAGCCAGTGGCTCGGCCGCTTGGCTTGGACGCCGGGCGGTTCGAGGTGCCCGAAGACTTCGATGCTCCACTGCCCGCCGAGGTTTTGCGGCATTTCGAAACGTGAAGGCGCTCCTCGACACGCACGTGTGGCTGTGGTCGCTGTGCGCGCCCGAACGGCTGTGCGAAACGGCCCGCGCGGCCATCTCCGACCCGGCGAACGAAGTTTATTTGTCCGCCGCGAGCGCCTGGGAGATGGCGATCAAATTCGCTCTCGGGAAGCTCCCGTTGCCGGAGCCCCCTGGTGAGTACGTCCCTGCCCGGATGAAAACACAGGGCATCTCGCCGCTCCTGGTGAGCCACGCGCACGCGCTCCGCGTCGCATCGCTGCCGCCTCACCACAGCGACCCATTTGACCGGCTCTTGATTGCGCAGGCACAGGCGGAGGGCCTGATGCTCCTGACGGCCGACCCGCAATTCAAGCCGTACGCGGTGCGGCTCCTCTGGGCAGCAGCGCCGTGAGCTTCCCCGGCCAGAGCGTGGCAGGCTCCGAATGAACGGAGGGTGGCCATCCGGGCGGCCGGCGCGAGCATGGCGGGTCGGTGGGTGTTAAACCGTCCGAGGGATGGGCGATTTCACTCTCGTCAGCGAATACCAGCCTCAAGGAGACCAGCCGCGCGCCATCGGCGAGCTGACGGAAGGAATTTTGCGCGGCGATCCCCACCAGGTGCTCCTGGGCATCACTGGCTCGGGAAAAACCTTCACCATGGCCAACGTCATCGCCCAGGTGAAGCGGCCGGCGCTGATCATCGCCCACAACAAAACCCTGGCCGCGCAGCTCTATGGCGAGTTCAAGGACCTCTTCCCCGACAACGCAGTCGAGTACTTCGTCAGCTACTACGACTACTACCAGCCGGAGGCGTACGTTCCCTCCTCGGACACGTACATCGAGAAAGACTCGTCCATCAACGACGAGATCGAGCGGCTGCGTCACTCGGCCACCCACTCGCTGCGCACCCGCGACGACGTGATCATCGTCGCCTCGGTTTCCTGCATCTACGGCTTGGGCACCGCGCGCGTGTACGTGGAGATGGCGGTGCGCGTCGACGTGGGCGAGGAGTTGGGTCGCGACAAATTTTTGCGCCAGCTGGTCGAATGCCAATACGAGCGCAACGACCACGACTTCCACCGAGGCACTTTTCGGGTGCGCGGGGACACGGTGGAGGTCTTCCCCGCCTACGAAGAAGAGCGCGCGCTGCGCATCGAGTTCTTCGGTGACGAGGTGGAGAAGATCTCCGAGTTCGACCCCTTGCGTGGCGTGCACCTCGCCTCGCTGCCCAAGGTGGTCATCTTCCCCGGCAGCCACTACGTCACCGAGCCCGAGCAGCGCCGCCGCGCGATCGAGGCGATTCGCGAAGAGCTCAAGGACCGCCTCATCGAGCTGCGCGGACAGAACAAGCTGGTGGAGGCGCAGCGGCTCGAGCAGCGGACGCTCTTCGACCTGGAGATGATGGAGCAGCTCGGCTTCTGCAACGGTATCGAAAACTACTCCCGCCACCTGTCGGGGCGCGCCGCCGGGGAGCCGCCTCCGTGTCTGCTCGACTACTACCCGAAGAACCTCTTGGTCTTCATCGACGAGTCGCACCAGACCATCCCGCAGATCGGCGCGATGTACCGCGGGGACCGCTCACGCAAGGAGACGCTGGTCGAATACGGCTTTCGCCTGCCCTCGGCGCTCGACAACCGGCCGCTCAAGTTCAACGAGTTCGAGAAGATGGTTTCCCAGGCGGTGTACGTCTCCGCCACCCCGGCCGAGTGGGAGCTGCAGAAGTCTCGCGGGGTGGTGGTGGAGCAAATCATTCGCCCCACCGGGCTGATGGACCCCGAGGTCGAGGTGCGCCCGGTAGGCAACCAGGTCGACGACCTTTTGGAGGAGCTGCGCCGCCGCGCCGAGGCCAACGAGCGCGTGCTCGTCACCACCCTCACCAAGCGCATGGCGGAAGACCTCACCGAGTACTACTCCGACGTCGGCGTCCGCGTGCGCTACCTGCACTCAGACATCGACGCCCTCGAGCGCACTGCCATCATCCGCGATCTGCGCAGGGGCGAGTTCGACGTGCTGGTGGGCATCAATCTCCTGCGCGAGGGGCTGGACATTCCCGAGGTGTCGCTGGTGGCGATTCTCGACGCGGACAAGGAAGGGTTCTTGCGCTCGCACGTCTCGCTCATCCAGACCATTGGGCGCGCGGCGCGGAACCTCAAGGGCAAGGTGATCATGTACTCCGACACGGTCACCGACTCGATGCGCATCGCCATCGACGAGACCCTCCGGCGCCGCGAGCGACAGCGCCAGTACAACGAAGCGCACGGCATCACCCCCACATCGGTGAAGAAGAACATTCTCGACATGTCGGCGGTGCTCTACGACGGCGGCGATGCGGGCGGGTTGCTCGCCGCCGAGCCTGCGGCGGTGCTGCTCACTGTAGAGGAGCTGAAGAAGGAGATTTCCGACGCCACGCAGAAGATGCAGGCCTTCGCCGACGAGCTGGAGTTCGAGAAGGCGGCGCAACTGCGCGACCGGCTGCTGGTGCTCAAGGAGATGGACCTGGGCCTTCGACCGCCCTCGCGCGCCGCGCTCACTGCTCCCGCCAAACCACCCGAGAAACCGCGCATTCGCAAGGGGGCGCCGGCCCGTTACCGACGCAAGCGCTGATCATGGACGCGGCCCTCGCCGAGAAGCTCGCCAACCTCCCCACCGCCCCGGGCGTCTACGTGATGAAGGACCGCGGCGGGGTGGTGATCTACGTCGGCAAGGCGGTGAACCTGCGCGCGCGGGTGCGCTCGTATTTTTCGCGCGCCTCCTCCGACAGCCGGGCGTTCGTCGGGCTGCTCCACGACCTTTTGGGCGACATCGACACGGTGGTGGTGTCGAACGAGAAAGAGGCGCTGCTTCTGGAGAACGAGCTCATCAAGCGTCACAAGCCGCGCTTCAACGTCCAGCTGCGGGACGACAAGAATTTCATCTGCGTAAGGCTCGATCTGTCGCACCCCTACCCCCGACTGGAGGTGGTGCGCCGCTTCAAGAAAGACGGCGCGCGGTACTTCGGCCCCTATTCCTCGGCGGGGGCGATTCGCGAGTCCTTGCGCATCATCAACCGCTACTTCCAGCTGCGCACCTGCTCGGATCACGCGCTGGAGCATCGCCGCCGTCCGTGCCTGCTCTACCAGATCGGCCGCTGCCCGGCGCCGTGCGTCTACCCGATCGCCCCCGAGGAGTACCAAAAGAACGTCGAGGCGGTGGTGCTCTTCCTCGAGGGCAAGGCAGGCGAGCTGGTCGACGGCCTGCGGACACGCATGAAGGCGGCGGCGAAGGAGCTGAAGTTCGAGGAGGCGGCCGCCTTGCGTGACCAGCTCGTCGCCCTCGAGCGCAGCCTGGAACGGCAGAAGATCGCCGTCATCGAGCCGATCGACCAAGACGTGTTCGGCTTCTACCGCGAGGCGGATCGGCTGCTCATCTACGCGCTCTACGTGCGGCAGGGGCGGCTCACCGGCGGCCAGCCCTTCTACTTCAGCGGGCAGGAGTTCCCCGACGACGAGCTGCTCCTCTCCTTCGTGAACCTCTACTACGATCATGACAACTTCGTTCCCAAGGAGGTGCTCCTGCCCTTCTCTCCCGGGGGGCTGGAGGCGCTGGGAGAGCTGCTCTCGGAGCGCAAGGGCGAGAAGGTGCGGGTGTGGGTGCCCAAGCGGGGGGAGAAGCTCGAGCTGTTGCAGATGAGCGTGAAGAACGCCGAGGCGGCGTTTCACGAGCGCCGGCGCAGCAAGGACGAGACGGCGGCCATTCTCGAGCGCTTGCGCCAAAAGCTTCATCTGGCACGGGTGCCTCGCCGCATGGAGTGCTTCGACGTCTCGCACTTTCAGGGCGCGAGCGTGGTGGCTTCGCAGGTGGCGATCACCGACGGAGAGCTCGACCGCGCGCGCTACCGCCGCTTCCAGGTGAAGACGGTCGCCGGAAACGACGACTTCGCCAGCATGTACGAGGTGGTCGGTCGGCGGGTGCGGCGAGGGGTGGTGGAGGACGATTTGCCCGACCTCATCGTCATCGACGGCGGCAAGGGGCAGCTCGCCTCGGCGCACGCGGCGATCCGCGACGCGGGCATCACCGGGGTGGACCTGGTGGCGCTGGCCAAGAGCCGCGATCTCGAGGTGGCCGATCGCGACGCGGCTTTCGCCAAGAGCCCCGAGCGCATCTTCCTCTTGGGGCGTAAAGACCCTGTGGTGCTGCCGCAGCGCTCGGCCGAGCTGTTCATGCTCACCCGCCTGCGCGACGAGGCGCATCGCTTCGCGATCACCTTCCAGCAAGCACGCATGCGGAAAATGAGCTTCGCCTCGGTGCTGGAGGACATTCCCGGAGTGGGGGCAGGACGAAAGCGCGCGCTCTTGCGGCACTTCGGCAGCCTTCGGCGCATTCAGAAGGCGTCGATCGAAGAGCTGGCCGACGTGGGTGGCGTGGGTCCGGCGGTGGCCGAGCGCATTCACGCTTTCCTCCACGGATCGGCCGAGCTCCTGGGCCGGGACGCGATTCGCGAAGCGTCGTTGGAAGACGCTTCGGGGTCCCCCGCCGAGGGGTGATGATTACAATCGTCAGGTGTCGGGGTTTTTCATTGCGACGTGCCGTCTCGGTGACGTATAGCGGACAGAGTTTCGAGGAGTGTTATGCGGCTCTATCCCAAGGTGATTCCGATCATCTCGCGCGAGTGCGTGCAGCGCTTGATGCAAGATGGTGACATCGAGGTCGAGACAATGCGCATTGCCGACGCCGAGATGGATATGTCGGCGATCATGCGCGAGTACCTCGCCAACGAGGAACGGGTGAACCAGGCGACCCGCGAGGCCCTGGAGCGGCGCGGCTACGACCACAGCAAGTTCAACCAGGTCAAACGTGAGATGGCCGACGTCCGCGGGTTCAAGACGGGTGAGGAGGGGATCGAGTACGTCATCAACCAGATGATCGAGTTCCTCCTCATCAGCCGGAACGTGGAAGAGGTGTTCTCTCCCGACAATCAGCTGCGCCTGAAGATCTTCTCCATCATGAAGAAGCACCTCGACGTCGACGACGAGATCGACAAGGAAGCGCGCGCCCGTCTGAAGCACCTGCAGGAAGGGACCTCGGCCTTTGACATCGAATACAACAAGACGGTCGAGCAGATTCGCCGCGCCCGTGGCCTGATTTAGCACCACGCCTCCCCTTTCCCTGTGGGAGAGGGCAAGGGTGAGGGGCGTGAATTGCCCCAGTTGTCCCCGCCTTGCCGGCTGGCCACCTTCTCAACAAGGAGGCGAGCCAATGCAGCGATGGGTATTCGCGGCGGTATTGCTCTGCTCCAGTTTCGCCTTCGCGGCCGACGAGGCCAGCGCAGTCACGACCGAGAGCAGAGGGTACTTCAACACCGGCCCAGCCCCCTACGCGGACTACTACCAGCTGGGAGATGGTCAGGTGACGCTGACGGTGGTGGATAGGGTAGTCACCCCCAGCGCGTACGAGGGAGATTCGGCGACATTCGATTTTCGCTTCCGCGTTGGTGCCCAGGAGTATCGGGTCGAGCTGGCGAGCGTGGGCTTGCCACAGGATGCGCCTTTGCTGCCGGCGCTCGCTGGGCAGCCCGTTTTCGGTGGCGTAGCGCTCGACATCCTGGTGCATGGAAACGCTCCGGTGGGCTCGTGGGCGACGACCCAGGCGCTCGCGGCCATCGCCGTCTGGGGACGCGGGCGCATCTACCTCGGCGGTCAGCTGGTGACCGACCAGGCGTTCGTCACAGTGATGGCGCTCTCTTTGGGCACCCACGCCGACGACGAAACACACCGGCTGCTCCCGGAGGCCCGGCCGGGAGACCACGAGCTTTTGGTGCTCGCCACCCACCTGCCGACCGATGTCATTCCCAAAGGCTTCCTCCAGTTCGAATTCGAGCGGGTGCAAATCACCCTCCGAGGCGAAGGGTTGCCGGAGGAACCTCTCCTGCCCAACGTGACGCCGCGCCTGCCCGAGGAGGTGGGGGTGTCGCTCCTCTCACGCCGGGCGGCAACCCAGTACCCCGGAATCGGAGCCTCGGCACCCACTTCTGCTGCACCCGCGGTCGAAATAGCCCCCACCGTGGCAGTGATCGAGCCGCTCGGCGCCGCTCCCGCTGCTCCCTTGGTCCCAACGGTCTTGCCCGCGAATACAGCTGCCGCCGCGGCGATTCCGCAGGCGGTGGAGCCAGCGAACGCTGCGCCGGCGACGGCGTTGCCCACCACCGAGTCTCCGAGCAACGCGGCACCGGCGACAGCGCTGCCCACCACGGTGCCTCCGGGCAATGCGGCGCCGGCGACGCCTCTGCCCGCAACGACGCCTCCCGCAAACGCTGCCCCCGCCACGCCGCTGATCACGACTCCGCCACCGCTCAACGCGGCTCCGGTGCCCTGACTTTTCGAAAAATTGACCGCTCCTCGACCGCCTGTAGCCTCTGCTACATGCGCAACGTCCAGCTCGTCTCCTCGCCCACGCCCTCGGGAGTCAACGATGCGGTGAAGGAGGCCGTCGATCGGCTGGAGCAGACGCTGCCGTCACGCGAGGACTGCGCGGTGCTGGCTGACTTCCTCGAAGACGACCTTCGCGAGGGGTTGGAGGCGCTGGAGGAGGTCGACGCGCATTTTCACGACATCCTCGATGCGTTGCGGGAGGAGCGGCCCTCGCCGATTCGGCTCCTCGAGGCAAGCGACGACTTCCGGGTGCTCCGCCGGCTCGAGTACTTGATGGTGGTGGTGTCACAGCTTCGGCGACGGCTCGCCCAGGCGGCGGGGAAGTTGAAAGAGCGGTAACCTCGCACTTCACCACTTGAGGGTCTCTTTGCCCTGGGTGCGGGCCTTCTTGTCCCCGGGGCGGCTGAAGGCGGTGAGGGTGGCGCGGACGGCGCCCAAGTCGATCGAGCCCACCGCGGCGAGCGGCAGCCGGCGCTCGTCGGCGGAGATCCACACGTGGATCTCCCGGCGCCAGCGGTGATCATCGAGCCGCACCGCCTCGCCCGAAAGATGCCAGGCCGTAAGCTCGCCCAAAGGAGACGGGACGCGCTCCTTCCCCTCCACCTGGCCGCTCAAACGCCAGAGGCGGCGAATGCCGTAGACGTCGAAGCACACGGGCAGGCCTTCCTTCAGAGGCAGCTGGCGCATGAGGTAGATGGCGCCGGCGACGTCCAGCCCGTCGTGCGCGTAGCGGTACTCGCCCTGCCCCGAGGCGGCGCCGACGGTGTACCGCACCTTCACTTGGTTGCCCTTGGCGCGAAAGGCCACCTCGGCGGTCTTGCGCACCTCGTTCTCGGTGGAGTCCTCCAGGTAGCGGGTGGGGCGCAACGTCTTGGGGCTCAAGTAGCTCGTCGCCTGGCCCTTCACCCGTCGCACTTTGGAGAAGAAGGTGTTGGTCTGCGCGTGCACCTCGATGGGCAGCTGGCCGTCCTTTTGCGGCAAGACGCGCATGGTCATCTT
>JBMORE010000152.1:63008-69079 GCA_049322255.1 Myxococcota bacterium
TGGGGCTCAAGTAGCTCGTCGCCTGGCCCTTCACCCGTCGCACTTTGGAGAAGAAGGTGTTGGTCTGCGCGTGCACCTCGATGGGCAGCTGGCCGTCCTTTTGCGGCAAGACGCGCATGGTCATCTTCCCCGCTTGCGCCCCCATGGCGTCGAGGTCGAACTCGAGCACCTCGCCAGCGCCGAACGCCCAGGGCGCTTTCACCACCGGGAGCGGTCGGCATTGCGCGTCACTGGGCGGCGGTTTGGGAAGAGCAGGCGCCGGCGTCGAGGCCGCAGCGAACAAGGTGAGAGTAAGGAGCGCGTTCACCACCATCGAGTGTACCTCGAAAGGAACGCCCACTCGGACGGCGGTCTCCAGCCGTTATTCGCTGGTCGCCATCTCATCTGACAGGTAGGCGGCCAGGCGCTCGCGCACCGCCTGCCACTCGCGAGGAGAATCGGTGATGTCGTAGCCAGAGCGCACCAGCCGGCGCACGCTCGCGCGGGCAAGCGAAGACGCACCGCGCCGTTGTGCCAAAGACAGCCACTCGAAGTCCTCCAAGCCGTCGCGGATGTGCTTGAGCCGCAAGGACTCGATGGGGATGGGCGTCTGCCCTCCGATGCGGTCGGGCGTGCCTGGGTAGAAGAGGGTGCCATCGCCGTTGCCGCCGAAGGAGAGGACGCCCTCCCACGGGTCGCTCTCGTGGAACTGGTAGACGGTGTCGAAGTACAGCTCGCCGTCGACGCCTGCCAGAAAAGCCAGCGGCCCCATCGCCCGGTTCCGGGCAGCGCTGTGGTCGACCATGTACGAAGCCCAGCGCGAGTACGCCCGCTCTACCTCCAAGTCCTCCACCGGCCCGAGGTCGCAGCCGTGGGCGTTGCAGCTCTGGTACCACCAGACGCGTCGCCCATGTCCCAGCCGTGCGCGCAGCTCGTGGGGCGCAGTGACGCGGGGACACGTCGCGAGGCCTGTGCGGGGGAAAAAGCAGTTCAGCGTGGGGCAGAGGATGTCCGCCGCGTCCTTCAGCTCTTCGTCGAGGCCGGTCGTCACCAAGACGTCGATGCCCCCCGCCCGCCGCACGCGCGCCGCTTGCCGCTTCACCAGAGGGTAGTCCTCGGGAGCGGGCTCGTCCTTGGCGTAGAAGAACAGCCGCGCCTTCCAGCCCTTCTCTTGGAAGTGCTGCTGGAAAGCACGGTAGTAGGCGACCTTTTCCTCTTCGGTCTTCGCCTGGGGTGAGTCGCGCACGTCGGAGGTGGTGAAGCGCGCGCCGGAGGGCAGGGCGGTGCCTTCGAGAAACGGCGCCATCTCGGCGTCGTAGGCGGTGAAGTCGACTCGGAGTTGCCCGCCCTCGAAGCTCACCTCGGGTGGCTCGATGCCCATGCCGTACGCCGAGAGCCGATGGGTGAGCAACGAGGTCGCGTAGCGGCGAAGGAGCACCCGCGCTTGGTCGCTCGTCCCGTCGACCTCGTGCCCGTGAGCGAGCGAGTAGATGGAGATGCCGAAGCTGTTGGGCAGCGAGGAGGTCGCGGGCAAGGTGAAGGGAAGCACCTGGGCGGCCAGCTCGATGCGCTGCGCCCGCCGGCCCTTCGCGGTGAGGACGACCGCGCCCCGGTAGAGGCCGGGCTTTTGCGTCGCGGGAACACAGAGCTCGAGGTAGAGCACCAGCGGGCGCTCCTGGGTGGAGTCGTGCGGGAGCGCCGCTCGCCGCTCCTGGGTGTAGGCGTCGATGGCAGGAATGAGCGGATCAGGCCACAGCCCTGGGGCCCCCTCTGCGTTGGAGGGCACTTCGACGGGCACGTAGCCCACGCGGTAGAGGCGCGCCAGCATCGCCGGGCCCGGTCCGGTGAGCGCTTCGAGGCGCGCATCGACTTTTTGGGCGGGAGGGGGAACGGCGAGTTGCACTGCCTCGCACTCCTGGCGCGCCACGAGCAGCTTCGCCGACGTCGAACCGCTCGGAACCTGCCCGGGGCGAATCTTTTCCAGGGCGCTGACCGCGCCGGCCCAGGGTTTCGGTTCTGCGCGATGGGTGGCAGTGGCCCCAAGCAACACAGCGAACGAAAGGAATGTGGCGCTCATCGCGCCCACGCTGCGCATCTCCCTCTCCCTTTGGGAGAGGGTAGGGGTGAGGGGTGTCAGATCGACGAATTCACGCCCTTCACCCTCGCCCTCTCCCAGAGGGAGAGGGGTGAATCAGGGGACATCGACGGCGGCGAGGCTTCGGCCCGGCTTGTAGTCGGTGAGGTCGGCGGTGATGCTGCCCACCAAGAACTCTGCTTCCACCCGCACCGGCACGCGCGCCTCGTCGGTGGTGAGGTAGGCGTAGAGATCGCGCTTGGCGGCGAGCTTGCCGGAGAACTGGGTGGCCACCCGCACCTTGAACACATCGCGCTCGCCCAGCGGGGTGGACAGCTTCTGCACCCCCTCGACAGTGGCCTTGAGGATGAAGCTTCTCGCGCCGGTGAACACCGGCATCTCATGCGTCTGACCGATGGCGAGCGCCTTGTTGCGCAAGGCGAAGGTGACCGCCGCCATGTCCATGGAGAAGGGAGCGACCTCGTGGGTCTCCTCCACCTCGCTGGCGCCGTGGTTCTGCTTGGTCACGTGAGCGCTGGTGCCCTCGAGGCGAATGCGCTGGCGGCGGCGCTTGCGGTTCTCCTCGGCGAACAGGTCGCTCCCGATGGTTCTGTGCTCGGCGTGGTCCCAGTAGGTGACGAACTTGTCCTTGATGTCATAGAGCGCCCCCAATGACTCGCTCTTGGCCAGGGCGACGATGGGCCACACCGTGCGGCCCCAGTGCTGCATCTCCGAGCCGACGGTGATTTCGGCGGTGCCCGCGGTCATGCCCAAGAAGGCGACCTTGAAGGTCAGCTGCTCTCCTGGCCCGAAGGCGGACCGGGGAGCGGCTTCGTTGGACGCCGAGGCTCCCATGCCAACGAGCATCGCTGAGGTCACTACCAAACGGCAGAGCATGCGGGTGTCTCCAACGGCCTTCAGCGAGAGGGTAGGTGCGCGGTGGGGGTTGACGCCAGGCCCCTCCCTGGCATTCAAGGGGTGTACAATTGCCTACCTTTGGGAGTCATCCTCTTGGTCGCCCTCAACACCCAGACCCCCCGCCTGCCATTCCTGCCCGTATGCGGCCTGGTTGCCTGTCTGTGGGGGTGCCCAGGGCCGACGCCTCCGCCTCCTCCGGCGAAAATCCCCACCACCTACCGGATCATCTCCGGGGTCTCCATGGGCGGCTTAGGAGCTTCGGCGCTGGGGTTTTCCCGCCCCGAGCGCTTCGACGCCGTCGCCTCCCAAGGGGGGCCTTTCGACGCGGCGCTCTTGCTCCGCACCATCGACCGGTTCCACCTGGCGGGCTTTTGCACCCTCGCCGAGCTCGAGGCCATCGCCGCCCGTGACCCTTCGCTGCTCAACGACCCCAAAGAAATCTCCCTGTGCGCCCGGCGGACCCCGAACATCGCCAACGAGCGCTCGCAGGACTTCAACCACTGGGTCTACACCACCAACGGCGGAGACTTCGAGCGGGACAAGTACAGCGACCTCTTCAGCGACCTCACTCTGGCGTACGGCAATGTCCTCTACGAAAACCCTGAGTCGGCCTTCGCGCCGCCGGGAGTGCCGGTGGAATGGGCGCGTCATCCTCCCGCCGATGCGTGCCAAACCCCGGTGCGCCTCCAAGGCTTCAAGAACGCCGAGTACAACCCCCAGGGCACCTACGACGTCATCACCTTTTGCGACCAGCAGCAGCGGCTCTTCTTCTGCCGCGGCAACATGGAGCCGGTCGATTTCTGCTCCGATCCAGCCAACGTGCGCACCCCGCTGCCGATGGCTCAGGAGGAGACCTTCGCCGCCGCCTACTGCGCCACCCAGGGCGGCTTTGCGCAGGCCACGAAAGACAGCCAACCGCTCTACATGCTGAACCATGCGGGCGTCTTCGACCCCTGCCGCGAATCGACCCTCCCCCTGGTGGTGGCCTTGGCGGTGGACATCAACGGCAACGGCCGGCGCGACTACGGGGAGCCGGTCGTCAACAACGGCTGGGAGCGCTTCGACGACGTCGGCGCCGACGGCTGTGCCGATGGGTTCGAAGACGGCAGCGGAGGTTGTCTTCCCACCGCCAACGGGGGCGGCGCCGACCCCAACGGCGACAACTACGACGCCGACTCGAACCCCCACGGCACCGAGAGCAACTGGACCTGGGAGGAGGGCGAGCCCTACCGCGACTTCGGGCTCGATGGGGTGCCGGGGACCTCCGACGTCGGCGAAGGCAACGGCCAGTACGACATGAGCTCGGGCCGGCGCGCCATGTTCGCGATGGATTCACGCACCCACCTGCGCAAGATGTCACCCGAGGCGCGCGCGCGCATCGACGTGCTCGCCGACGGCGGCATTCGCGACCTGTTCAACTTCGGGCTCATGGCCAGGCAGGTCTTCGGCCTGTTGCGCTCCTACCGCACGACGCCCACCGGCAGCTACCGGGACTTCATCGAGATTCCGGGCATGACCGACCGCCGCACCGGCAACTTCAGCCCTTGGAACCAGCGGTGGAAAACGGTGCCGCGCGATCTGCTCATGGTCTACGGCAAGGAGAACCCGACCGACGAGGACCGAGTGGAGGGAGAGGGCGACCACGTGGGAACGGCGCTACAGGCTGCGAGCCGCTTCTACACCCTGTTCAATTGGGCAGCGGCCACCTACCCCAACCTCGAGCGGCCGTCGACGCCGCTGGGAGGCGCGTCGGCGAGCGAGCGTCAGAAGGTGATCTGGTACGACTCGGCGTTGCTCGGCGCCAAGCGGGAGTACGGCATCTCGCTGCCCCCGGGCTACGACCTGCCCGAGAACCAAGACAAGCGCTACCCGGTGCTCTACCTCTTGCACGGCTATGGAATGGACCCCAGGAGCTTCATGGCCACTTCCCTGATCACCGACACCTACGTCACCGATCCCGACGTGAAGCTGCGGCCGATGATTCTCGTCTTCCCCAGCGGCCGGTGTTGCTTCGTCCACCTGGCGAGCGGAGCGAGGGACTGCCGGGAGACCGACGACGACGGCGTCGACTTGAGCGACCTGCCGGGCTGGGAGCGCGAGTGCCACAAGGGCAATTTCTACGTCAACCGCCAAGGCTTTTTTCGGGGTGATGAGCGAGCATACGGCGACGCCTTCTTCGAGCTGATGGAGTACATCGATCAGAACTACCGCACCGTCCCCGCTGCCGAGGTGGAGGCCCGTTGAAGGACGACGAGCACGACTTCACGCCGGTGACACGGGTGGGCGTTCGGCGGGTCGATGCCGCCGAGCTGGTTTTGCAGGACGAGGTGCTCAACAAATGCGTGCTGGTGACGGCCCTCGGCCCCGAGCGTGCGGGGGCGCTGCTCCGGCTGGGGTTGGCCCGTCGCTACCCGGACAAGGCGGTGGTGTTTCGACAGGAGGAGGGAGGCGACTCGCTCTTCTTGGTGCTGCGCGGCGAGACGCGGCTGTTCGTACGCGAGGGAAGCGACTCCATCGAGCTGGGCGCGGTCAGCAAGGGCGAGGTCTTCGGAGAGGGGGAGGTTCTCTCCGAGGGAGGCGTGCGATCGTCCTCGGTGATCGCTGCCAGCGAGCTCGACGTGCTCGAGCTGCCGCGCAAGAGGGTGCGTGAGGCGGCCGAAGATTGCCCCGAGCTTTTGGTTCAGTTGCAGGCGCTGCGCGACAAGCGCCAAGCCGCGCTCGAGGAGATGGCCAGCTTTCTCAACCGTTGGTGAGGAGACGAAGCGATGCCGGTCGACCAGCACTACGACGAGAGCGACGAGAAGGAAGAGGCGGGCGGCCCGCGCTCCTTCAAAGAGTTCGACTGCCCCAGCTGCAACGCCAACAACCCCGTGGGCGAGCCCTTCAGCGATGGCGATGAGGTGCTGTGCAACTACTGCGGCAGTGAGTACCGGGTCATCGTCAGCGACGAGGGGCGGCTGCGGTTGAAGGAGATCTAGCTGTACTAACCGCGCTCGCCGAAGATGGCGGTGCCCACCCGGACGAAGGTGGCGCCCTCCTCGATCGCCACCTCGAAGTCGAAGGTGCTGCCCATGGAGAGCTCGGGCAGCAAGAGCGCGCG
>JBMORE010000153.1:0-7345 GCA_049322255.1 Myxococcota bacterium
GCTTCGGCTCCCGCCCACAGCCGCAACGTGCGTTCGTCGAGGTGCCTGCTCATGAGCTTGAACCGCTTCCGGACTTCTTTCTCGGTGGCCATCGCCACCTTCGATCACGTTCGCGAGAGCTTGTCGACCCCCTCGTCGCTTACGTAATTCGATCTCAGGCCCTTACTGTGCCTTTGCCTGAGGAAGTGATTGGAATGCCGGTTGCCGAATATCATTCGCACCCGGAGATTTGCCTGACACCACGCTGCATGGGGGCGGATCCCAACAACTTCGCGCCGCCTGATCTCAGGCGCGCAGCAGGGCATGCTCGCGATTCCTATCTGTTCACGCCGTCCGGACGAATCCGCGTGTTTGATGTATATGATGATTGGAGGCCCGGCGACCTCGTGGGCGACTTCGAACGGGCAGGAAGGAAGGGGTGGTTAAAGTGACTGCGCCAACGGCCAGGAGGAAGGTGTGTCTTGGGCTGCTACTGGCAGCAACCGCTTGGTTTGCTGCATCGTGTCGCGCCCAGACGGGCGCTCCAAGTTCAACAGCGAAGACGCCCTTAGCAGCGGGTCTCAACAACGGCGTCGAATGGGAGGAAGAGGTGAGTCTACCGCGTGGAGTTACCCTTCAGGCCCAGCACGTAGAGGCGTTAGGCCTGACTTGGACTCGATACAGCAGCACGCTCGATGAAGACGAGTTGCGCCGAGAGTACGAGGCCACCATCTACGAGGAGGCGGGCAACTGGGTTGTAATCTGGATGCCTGCAGCTCCGAACATCATTGGCGGTGGGATGGTCTTCCGCGTCGATCGTAAAGGAAAGAGAATCCTCCAAGAAACGGGAGGCCAGTGAACGCCTCCTCCGATTCGTCGCCCCTGCAAAGGGTGGATGAACTCTATCGCGATTTCAGGATGAGATGGCGCCATGCGGTTAAGGCTACGCAACGACGATGGGGCGATCCGCCATGACCGGAACGATTCGCGTATTCCTCCTGGGTCTTGCTTGCATTGGATGCGCCTCGGGCTCGCAGTCACCAGTAGCTTGGGTGGACACTAAACCAGCGCTAGAAATCATTGTTCTTTCGCCCAGGACCGGCGACGACTTTGCCGCAGATCCAATCGTGGTTCATTTCAGAGCAGCAAGCCCATGCCCCATCAAGGAAATCAGCTACTCGTTGGGTCAGTGGTCATCGGTGTTGCGGGCGCCACCGTGGCGAGAAGAAATATCGCGCGATCAACTCGGAGCCATCGATGAAAGCGACGTTGTCTTCTTCTTCAAGGCCGAAGACGAATGCGGGCACTTCAGGGTGCACGCCCATGGTCGCACGGTGCTGTAGAGACAGAGCGTGATTTTCGAACCAACTGCCGGCGGCGGTCACCGTGGGCGCGTTCTTGCTGGGTTTCGCTGCCACCCTGGCGCTGGGCAGTTTGACTACACAGGGAATTGGCCAACGAGCAGCGGTGGTCCATGGGTCGTTCCAGAGATTCAATTCTGGGAGGAACCATGAAGCGGATATCGCGCATCATTTGGATTGTCGCAGGGATGTGGGTCGGTCTTCACATGTATTGGTTCGTCGCCAGTATTTTGCCCGAGCGCTGGCGCGAGTGGTTAGCCGATGACGGAATTGATCTGGGCCAGGACCGCATCCTCCCGTTTGCAGCCTTCGCATGGCTTTTATTCGGTTTTCTAGGCTCGTTGGCATTCCTGAGACTAAGAGAAATATGGCTCGCGCGGCAGAGGCGAATAGAGCCATGACCGGAATGATTCGCGCATTCCTCCTGGGTCTTGCTTGCATCGGATGCGCCTCGGGCTCGCAGTCACCAGTAGCTTGGGTGGACACCAAACCAGCGCTGGAAATCATTGTTCTTTCTCCCACGACGGATAACGACTTTGCGGCAAACCCAATCGTGGTCCATTTTCGACCGGTGAGCTCCTGCGCCATCAAGGAAATCAGGTACTCGTTGGGTCAGTGGTCATCGGTGTTGCGAGCGCCACCGTGGCGAGAAGAAATATCGCGCGACTGGGTCGGCACCATGGATGAAGACACCGTTGCTCTCTTCTTCAATGCCGAAGACGAATGCGGACATTTCACGGTGCAAACCAAGATTCATACAACCATGTAGCGGGCGTAGCATGATTGCTGGCCTACGAGTACTTCGCCGATGGAGCCGTACGAAGCAGGCATGACGTCTTGCTCAACTCCTCGGAGGACTTCGAGTACGACTTCGCCGACCGGCTCACCAAGTGGACGCATGCACAAGACTGCCAGAGGTCTGTCGTAGAATACGAGTACGACGATGGAGGAAACATGCGGGAGCGGCGCGTGCTGGAAGGGCCTCTTGCGGCGCTCTCCTACTCGTACGGAGAAGGAGGAGCCGGCCCCGGCGTGCTGACATCGGTGACGACTTCAGCCGGAGGCGCCACCCAGTTTGGGTATGACGCCAATGGCAACCAGACAAGCGCCGGCGCGAGGGTGGTCGACGCATACACGCCGTTCAACCTGCCGCGCACCATGCGAGTGCAGGGCGTTTCCACCGGCTTCGAGTACGACGCATTTGGAACGCGTGTGAGGAAGTCCTCGGGCACCGACGAGACGGTGTACGTCGAAGGCCTGTACGAAAAGCGCATGGCATCTCTTGTGAGGACGCACGTCTACAGCGCGTCCAGGCCAACAACGGCTTTGAGCAGCGCACGCTTTCCCCCGGGGGCCAGTTGGGCAGATGACTTCCGCTGACTCTCAGGCACAGGACTCCATTTCTAAAAACGCGCTGCCGTCGGCCCAAGTTCTATGACCAGCAAGGCGAATGCGCTCGCCGTCAGTATCGGCGATGGCACCGAAAACCAGCAACTTCGCGCGTAACCCTTTCGGCACACCCGTGCGCGTGGCTGGGGGACAACGGGCGAGGCTGCGGGTGGGACGGTGATCCGGAGATTTCTTTGCGCAGGCTTGAAGGCGTTATTCGCCACAGGCGGGCGTGCCGAAGGGGCGGAGTTGGACCTTTTCCTCCCGAGCCTTGCTGGGCCATTGAGGGAGATTCTAGTCTCAGCGGCGCTTGAACGCCCGTGACCGGCTCGACCGGATCATCCTCCCCCTCGCCCTGACCATCGGAACCGCCGCGCGCGTCGTCTTCGCCCTCGTCGACGACGGCATCCACTGGCCGGATGAAATCTATCAATCGCTCGAGCCGGCCCACCGCGCCGTCTTCGGTTACGGCTGGCAGGCGTGGGAGTTTCTCGAGGGCGCGCGCCACTGGAGCTTTCCCGGCCTGGTGGCGCTGGTGCTGAAAACGGCGCTCCTCTTCGGCTTGCGTTCTCCGGCCGAGTACCTTCCCTTCCTCGAGCTCTTCTTCTGCACGGTGGGGACGGCCACCATCGCCTCGACCTACCTGCTCTCCCGCAGCGTCGGGGCCAGCCGCCTCTCCTCTGCGTTGGGCGCCGCCAGCTTCGCCTTCATGGGGTTGGCGGTGTACTTCGCCCCGCGGGCGATGGGAGAGACGCTCTCCGCGTTGCCTGTGACGCTCGCCTTCGCCCTCTTGTTGCTTGACGCGCCTCGTCGCTGGCACCTGGTGGCCGCCGGGGTGCTGCTTTCTTTGGCGGTGGGCTTTCGGCTGCAAAACGGGCTTTTGTGCTTGGGGGCGCTGGGCGTGCTTCTGGCGCGCCGCCGCCGCACCGACGCCCTGTGGCTTTTGGGAGTGCTCGGCCTGGGGGCGCTCGCCTACGGGCTGGTCGATTGGCTCACCTGGGGCAAACCCTTCCACTCCGCCCTGGTGTACCTGCGCTTCAACGTGCTGGAGGGGCGCTCCTCCGATTTCGGCCGCTCGCCTCCGTGGCACTACCTACGGGTGCTGGTCAGCGCCGAGTGGCTCACCGTGGTGCCGCTGGTGGGGCTGGCGGTGCTCGGTTTTCGCCGCCACCGCGCCCTGGCGGTGCTGTCGCTTGTCTACCTCCTGGCGCACTCCCTCATCCCGCACAAGGAGCTGCGCTTCCTCTTTCCCCTCTTTCCTTTGCTGTGCGCCCAAGCGGCGGTCGGGCTCGATGTGCTGTCTGCCTCCCGGCCGCGATGGGCACCGGCGGTCGCCGTGGGCTTGAGCCTGGCGAGCCTTCTGTCCTGTGCCACCCTCCCCGCCCTCACCTTCCGCCGCCTGGGCATCAAAAATCCCGGGCCGGGCAACCGGAGCGCGCTCGATTACGCCGGCGCGGAGAACCGGCTCTTGCTTTTCGCCAGCGCCCTTCCCGACGTCTGCGGGCTGAAAATCTCCAGCATCGAGAACTGGCGTACCGGCGGTTACACCTACTTCCACCAAGAGGTGCCGCTCTACGGACGCGAGCGGCCCAACGACGGCGAGGGCCACTACAACTACCTCATCGCCCCCAAAGGCTCGGTGGCGGGCACCGAAGTCGCCGCTGACGGAGAGGTGGCGCTGGTGCGTCTGTCGCCTCCTCCCTGCGCTCCGGACCCCGGCTATGACTGGCATCTGGAATGACGCGCGCGCCCGGTGGGCGGCGGCAGCGGTCGCGCTCTTTGCCTTCCTCTGGCGCGTCTACCCTTTCTGGCGCCACGGCGCCTTCGGCGTCGCCACCGACTACGACGAGGGCGTCTACTTCTCCGCCGCCTCCTTGCTCCTCCAAGGAGAGCTTCCCTACCGCGATTTCACCTTCGTCCACCCGCCGGGGCTCATCGCCTTCCTCTCTCTCACCAGCGCGTGGGCGACCCATCCCTTCGGCCCGGAGGTAGGCTTTACCCTCGCGCGCTGGGTGGCGGCGCTGGTGGCAGCGGTCAACGTGCTCCTGGTGTTCCGCCTCACCGAGCGCTGGACGGGGGCGGCGGGAGGGCTGGTCGCCGCGGCGCTCTACGCCACCTACCCCGAGCTGGTCATCGTGGAACGCGGTCCTTTCCTCGAGCCGGTGCTCAACCTCGCCTGTCTGTCGATGGCCGCGGCGCTGCAAAAAGCCGAGTCGCTGGAGAGCGCCGGCCACCAGCGCTGGCTCCTCGTCGCTGGCGTCTTGGGCGGGCTGGCGGTGACGGTGAAGGTGTGGGCGGTGTTCTGGGTGCTGGGTGGAGCCTTCGCGGTTCTCGTCCGTTCTCCGCGCGGGGTGGTGCGCTTCCTTCTCGGCGTGGGCTTGGGCGCAGCGGTGGTGGTGCTGCCCTTCGTCCTCGCCGCCCCTGCCCGCTTCTTCACCGAGACGTTGCTCTTTCACCTCTGGCGGCCACCCGACGGTACCCCCGAGCGGCTGCCGCGGCTGGGACAAATCATCGCCAAGCGCCACCTGGCCTCTCCGCTGCTCGCCCTGGCCTGCTTGGGCTTTTTCGCGCTCCGCCGCGGTCCCAAGGTGAACGTTCTTTTCGCCACCGCGTACGTGCTGCTCTTGGCCGCCTTCCTCGCCTCGGCCGCCTACTGGAATCAGTACAACGCCCACCTCATCGCCGCCGAGGCGGTGCTCGCCGGTGGATTCGCCGGCTGGATTCTCATGCACCCGCGGCTGCGGCTTTTGCTCGCCTTGCCAGCGGTGGCCAGCCTCTCTTTTTCGGTACGCGCCAGCGCCCGACTGCACGGAGCGCCGCCATCGAAAAAGCTGACGGAAGCCGTACGCCGCCACGTGCCCCAAGACGCCTGCCTTTTTGCCTTCGAGCCGGCCTGGGGCCTCGCTGCCGGGAGACTCCCTTCGCGCGCACCGGAAGGACCGCTGGTGGTGGACAGCTACGCGCGCATGCTCCTCTCCGCCGTGGAGGGGGGCGAGCGCTTCTCACATGCCCAGGCGGCCTTCGAAAGTCTCCAGAGCCAGCGCGAGGTGAAGGCGCTTCTACACGCGTGCCGCTTCGCCGCCGTCGGCGACCGCGGGCGCTGGCAACTGTCCCCTGAATCGCGCCGCTGGTTGGAGACCTCGTTTCAGGAGGTGGAGCCGGGCAGCGACGTGTGGCGCCGCCTCACGCCATGAAGTCGTGCCCGCGCACCGTCTTGCGGCCGTTGGCCTTGGCGCGCTTGGAGGCTTGCTCCAACAACCAGTACACGTAGCCGTTGAGCGCCTCGAAGGCGTCCCCGGCGGTGTTGCAGCCCGCCTTCTTGAGCACCGCCTTGGCCTTGCTGGCAATCACCAACGGCTCCTGATTCTTCGCCATCGTCATTCCCTTTCTTGGGGGGGTGAAACCGCGGGCGGACTCTACCTCGCCCGGCGGTTTCGGAGGGGCGGCTTTTCTGCTAACCGCCAGCGCCCGATGTCCTCCTTCTCCACCGCCGGCCTGGGCAAGGTCCTCTTCCGCTTCCGAAGCTTCACCCCGGTGCCCGTGCTCGCCCTCCTCGGGCTTCTCCTCTGGCGCTCCCGAGGCCAGGCGGGCCCGGGAGGCGACTTTGTCGACGCGGGCTTGAACGGCCTGGGCCTCTGGGTCGCCCTCGCCGGGCAAGCCTTGCGCTTCTACACCTTGGGCCAGGTGCCCGAAGGCACCAGCGGCCAGGGCTCTCAGCTGGAGGCAGTGACCCTCAACACCCGCGGCCCCTACGCCTACGTCCGTAACCCGCTCTACTTGGGAAATTTGGGCATCATCCTCGGCCTGCTCCTCATCGCCCACGACGTGTGGGTGTACGCCCTGGGGCTCTCGTTCTTCTTCGGGGAGTACTTCTTCATCATCCGGGCCGAGGAGGATTTCCTCCGCGCCCAGTTCGGAGCGAAGTACGAGGAGTTTCTGAAGAAGGTTCCCCGCTGGGTGCCGCGCCTTTCACCGGCCTACGAAGGCGAGCTGCGGGCCGGCTTCGACCTCGCCCGCGCCTTGAAGAAGGAGCACAACCCCTTCGCTGCCTGGGGCAGCGGCGCCCTCCTCCTCCTCGGCTGGGAGCTCTACGCCCGCCAGAACCTCACCTCTGGGCGGCTCACCGGCCTCGTCTGCCTCGAGGCGGCGGTGCTCGTTTCCTTCGCGCTCATCAAGGCCTACAAGCACGGGTGGGTGGGGGTGCCTTCGCGGGGGTCGCCCAATCGTCAACCTGGAGGGGTTGACGAATAGGTTGACGATTACCGAATCTCCCTCTGAAGCGGGTTGACGATTCGGTTGACGCAGGGGTTGACGATTAGCCCAACCTCACAAACAGACCCCAGGGGGTGCGCTTCGGTGGTCGCCGTTCCTAGCTTGACGGAATGCAACCAAGCGCCTTCGAGCACGACCGCACCCACATCACCGAGGAGCCGGAGCCGCCCGGGTGCCACCACGACCCGCGGCACCAGGACGTGGATTGGCTGGGAAGCGCCCATCAAGGCGGCGGGGGGGTGCCTGAAGAGTATGAGTGGACCACCAACCCCCGCCACGACCGGCTGCTCGAGCACGTGGGCAACTGACGGCGGCGAAGCAAAGATGATAGGTGCGGCCGCATG
>JBMORE010000154.1:0-7201 GCA_049322255.1 Myxococcota bacterium
TCCGGGACAGCAGTCTGCCGAGGCTTGGTCATGACCCACAGCCAAACCGAAGTGCGTGTCCCCCCACAACTTCAGCGTTCGGTATTGCTAACGAGATCGATCACTTATCGTGCGCTCGCCCTGCCCCCTGGGAGAGGGTGGGGGTGAGGGGCCAACAACTCACGTTCATGAGCATCCTCCTCACATCAGCTCGTTCTTCGGCTGCCGCGTCATCAACTCCACCACCGCGGCCTTGGGGTTTTTACCCTCGTACATGATGGCGTAGACCTGGTCGCAGATGGGCAGCTCGACGCTCATCTTTCGCGACAGGTCGCGCGCGCTCTTGGCGGTCTTCACCCCTTCGGCCACCTGGTTCATCTCGGAGAGAATTTGGTCGAGGCTCCTTCCCTCCCCCAGCAAAAGCCCCACGCGGCGATTGCGCGACAGCTCGCCGGTGCAGGTGAGCACCAGGTCCCCCATGCCGGCCAGCCCGGAGAGGGTGAGCGGGTTGGCGCCTTTGCGCACCGCGATGCGGGTGATTTCCGCCAGCCCGCGGGTGATGAGCGCAGCGCGGGCGTTGTGGCCAAAGCCCAGGCCGTCGGAGATGCCGGCGGCGATGGCGACAACGTTCTTGAGGGCGGCGCCGATTTGCACCCCCACCACGTCGGAGGAGGTGTACGAGCGAAAAGTCTCGGTGTTGAACGCCGTCTGGCAGCGCAAGGCGACCTTGTCCCACTGGGCGGCGATGGTCACCACCGTGGGTAGGCGCATCACCATCTCTTTGGCGAAGGAGGGCCCGGAGAGCACGGCCAGGTAAGGGTGGAGCTCCTCGGGGAGGACCGACTCCATCACCTCGGTCATGGTGAGCAAGGTCTCGTTCTCGATGCCCTTGGAGACGGTGACGATGGGCGCGCCCTTGGGCAGGTGCCCCACCGCGCGTAAGAGCACCTCGCGGGTGGCGTGGGAAGGCGTGGCCAAGCAGACCAGCTCCACCCCGGCGAGCGCCTCACCCAAATCGCCGAAGGCGAGGAGGTTCTTCGGCAGGGCGATGCCCGGAAGGTAGGTGGGGTTCTCATGCCGCTCGTTGAGGGCTGTGACCAGCGCCCTCTCGCGGGCCCAGATGCGCACCTCTTCACAGTTGGTGGCCAGCGCAGTGGCGACCGCGGTGCCGAAGGAGCCGGCTCCGATGACGGCAGCCTTCATATCGCCGTGACCAAACCTACCGAACACGCGGGCATGAACACCGAATCGACGTTGCGCCCGTGCAGGTCGAAGCCGAGCACGAAGAGGAAGGAGGTCTTGGGCGAGAAGGGCATCTCGGCGCCCATGCGTACCAGGGTGTTGTGCCCCAGCTGCACCGCCGCGGGCACACCGCCGAGCGGGTCTTGCTGGTACGGCTCGGTGTCGAACGCCGCCTGATAGCGCAGGTCGAGGAACATGCGCGCAGAGCGGGGCGTGTCGCCGCGGTAAGAGACGAGCACGCCGGGCACTACGTTGTAGTTGCGCCGCCCGGTGAGCCAACGCGCGCCCTTGGGGTCGGCTCCGGGCTTTTGCGAGAAGAAGGCGCGCCCGCCCTCCACGGCCAGCCCCAGCGACCAGTGCTCGTCGGCGGCCAGTTGCCACTTCACCAAGGCCCGCACCTCGTTCATCGTTCCGTAGAAGCTGTCGAAACCCACCCCCACGTCGAGGGTGTCGAGCACCCCCAACCCAGCACGCAGCCCCACCAGTGGGAAGCCCAGATGCAGCCCCAGCCCGCGGTTCCACTGCCCCAGCGCGGGGGCGCCGAACATGCTCACCCGGTTGAAGTCTTCGGGGCGCGGAGGCCTTGGCACCGGCCGCTGCAGCGTCGCCGACGTCGGCGTGCCCACCGGCAGCGAAACGGGCGGAGGCGGCAACACCGCGGGTGGCGGCGGCTCGACCGCTGGGGGAGGCACACTTGCGGGCGCACCCTCAGCGGGGAAAGTGCCCCACTCCTCGTCGGGGGCGCCCGGGTCGGTCTGAGCGAGCGCAACAGCCCGAGGCAGGAGCAGGGCGGCGAGGAACCAGGGGCGAAGTGCGCGCATTGTCCGCTCCTTTACTCCAACGAAACGGGGTGCAACCGGACCTTGCCCAGTTGCACCCCGATGAAACGCCTTTCGCCTGGCTTTCGCTAGAGCGACTTCAAGTATTCGACCAAGTCGTCCATCTCGGCGTCAGAAAGCGGGCTGGTCAAGCCGTGCTGGTCGGTGGCCTTCGACAGCTGCAAGCGGTGACGCAGCGAGGTGGCGCTCCCGTCATGCAGGTAAGGCGCGGTACGCGCGAGGTTGAGCAGCGAGGGGGTGTTGAGACCGCCGTTGGGGAGCTTGCTCAAGTCGTCGGGGTTGGCGCCTTTGGTCACCAGGGTGCCCACATTGGCGAAGAGGTTGTTGGTGAGGGTCTCCCCGGCGTGGCAGCCGTTGCACTGCGCCTTCTCGAACACCGCCTTGCCGCGCACCTGCGGCTCGGTGAGGGTGCCGTCGAGCTGCTGGTGCGGGTTGTCGGCCGCGGGCAGCGAGTCGACGAAGGCGGCGATGTGGCCCGCCACGGTGTCGGTGACGCCAATGCCACCCATGCGCGCCTTGATGGTGTGGTCCATGAAGCTGGCCAGGGTGACGAACTCGCCGTTCCAGTGGTAGGGCCCGGTCTTCAAGGTGGCCCTGCCCGCCAAGGTGGGCGTCTGCCGCGGCCCGTCGGGGAAGTTCCACACGTGGCTGTCGTCGCGGCCCTCGAGGTGACAGGTGGAGCAGGCCACGTTGGTGCCCTTGGCGCTCATCCTCTGGTCCCGAGCGTCGAAGAACATCTTGCGGCCCGACACCAAGTCGGCAGAGAGGGTGTCTTGCGCCACCGCAATCACCTTGCCGGTGTTGATGACCTCGGCCTCCGGACCGCTGCCGGTGGAGACGAGGGTGTCGATGCGGTGGTCGAACTGGCTGTAGACGTACGCCTTCTTCCCATCGCGGGTGAGGGCGATGCCGTCGGGGCCGGCGCCCACGTCGGAGACGTAGTCGCGCACCGAGCTCCCGGTGGAGGAGAAGCTCACGCCGTCGACGCTCAGGTCGTCCCCGTCGCGCCGGGCGGTGGGCATGACGGCCACGCTGTTGGTTTCCTTGTTGACCAAAAACAGCCATGCGCCGGTCGGGTCCACCGCCGCGGCCACCGGCCCTTGCACTGGCCTATTCCCGGACCGGTCGACCGCCACCGTGGAGGGGGGAAAGTCCTTCCCGTCGGAGTTGGTGCTGAAAGCGCAGGCGGTCAGGTCGTCGACCTTGGGCTCGGCTTGAGCGGTGAGGGTGACCAGACCGGCGGTGGCGATCGCTCCTATGTTGCAGGGGCCTCCGTTGGCGTAGTAGCCGCCGAAGGTGGAGGGCGCGGTGGCGATGGCGTCTTCGCGGGCCCACACCACCGGGGCGTACACCCGCTCGCCGTCGGGGCTGACCACCACGTCGGCCGCCGCGCGGGCGTGGAAGGAGCTGAAGGCGGTGCGGCCGAAGCCGGGGTTGGTGCCCTCCAGCCGCGAGCGGTTCACATTCTGGTACAGCTGGATGTCGTTCTCATCCTTGACGATGGTCTGGGTCTCCAGATTGACCTTCACGAACTCGCCCCGGCGGTAGAGGGAGACGATGGCGGTGTTGTCCCGAAGCAGGGCGATGGCGCGGGGCTCCTCGCCGACTTTCATCTCCCACACCGGCTGGAGCGAGGCCACGTCGATGGCGGTGAGCGTGCCCACCGAGGCGTCATCGAGCGAGGTGCTGCTCACCACGTAGAGCAGCTTGTCGTCCGCCGAGACCGCCATACCGGTGGGCTCGACGCCGACGTCCGCGATGGTCGCCGCCGGCGCGCTGAAATCTCCCCGGCGGATGACCGAGACGCTGCGGCTGCCGCGGTTGGAGACGTAGATGGTGTCGTCGTGGCCGACCACCACCCGCGTGGGAACCTTGCCCACCTTCACCTTGGCGATAACCTCGTCTTTGCGGGTGTCGACCACGGCGAGGATTTCGTTGTCGGTGTCGAGCGCATAGAGCAGCGCGTCGTCCCGGGAGAGGGCCAAGGAGCCGGACGAGTTGGTGTACGTGGGCGAGATGGGCCCCTCACAGCCGACCAAGGCGGCGGTCGCCACCCCGACAAAAATCCGCTTCCAGTTCTGCATACTGCCTCCCTTTGACCGATTCGCCATGACAGCCTTGCCCTGATCGGCGGCCCCCAACCAGGCGGGGTGGCACAAGAATGGTACGAAAATCCCCGAGTTAATTCACCTCACGCTCGACCGGCCTGGAAGTGTTGCACCAAGCATGCCCTTCGCCCGCCGGCACGCCCAGGACGAGCAAGCTAGCCACCCCGTTGAGGAAAAGACCATATGGCCGCGGGAGCAGCTCCTGGTCCGACGCCAGACTGCGCAAGCCCCTGCGCAGAGGTGCGCGAAGGTTGAAGGCGCCCACCCGACGTGGTTAGTGGCCGTTTTGCCGTGGCGCGTTCTCCCCTAGAGCTTCTGTCGTTTCGACGCACCTTCGCGCTGCTCATCGTCTTGGTCGTTTTGCCGTCGGCCGGTCTGTCGGGGTTTGGCGTGTTGGCGATCATCAACGAGCGCGCCGCGGTGGAAAAACGCCTGGAGGCCGCCTGGGCGGGCAAGCTCGACGCCGTCTCCCAGCGGCTGACCGCACGCCTCTCCCAACTCACCGCACATCTGGAGGACGACCGGCTCACCTTCGCCACCGCCGAAGGCACCGAGGTGAGCGACGTCTCGTTCACCGTCTCCGGCGGCGAGGTGCGAACCGCCGACCCGCGCCTTCGCCAGGCGTTGGCCGCCTTCGCCTCGGAGCTGACCCCGCTGGGCGAGCGACCGCTGTTCTTCTCCGTCGCGGGGGTGCAGGGCACCTACCTCATCGGAGCGCTCCGCCGGGGGGACACCACCTTCGGCGCCCGGCTGTCCCCCCCGGCGACCAAAGAGCTGCTCGCCTTGGCCGCACAGGGGCTGGTGACACGCGGAGAGGCGGTGTCCTTCCAGCTTCGGCCGGTCAAGCGCGAGGTGGCGGAAGGTTTTTTTGGCCGGCTCGCCTCCGGGGTCGCCGACGTGCGCGAAGCCGCGCTGGGGGGCCCGCGGGAGCTGTCGGGGAAGACGCTCGCTCCCCCGATGCAGGACTTCCGCCTGGTGGCGCTGCCCTTGGGGGAAGACCCGGTGGCCCAGGCCTCGGCGCGAAACCGCACCCTGTACGGGGTGCTCCTGGGGGTGTTCTACGTCACCCTCGCCCTGGGGGTGGTGTACACCGGCCGCGCGCTGTACCGGGAGGCCAAGCTTTCCAAGCTGAAGACCGACTTCGTCTCCCTCATCAGCCACGAGCTGCGCACCCCGCTCACCTCCATTCGCATGTTCATCGAGACGCTCGCGCTGGGCAGGGTGAAGGACCCAGCCCAGACCAGCGAGGTCTTGAGCATGCTCTCCAAGGAGACCGAGCGGCTCTCGGACATGATCGAGCGCGTGCTCGACTGGGCGCGCATCGAGAGCGGGCGCAAGACTTACCATCGTCAGGTACAACCCGTGGAAGCGCTGGTGGAGGCCTCGCTCACCGCCTTTCGCGCCCAGCGCATGGGAGCGGAGGTCGACCTCTCGTACCACTTGCCGTCGGGGCTGCCCCAGGTGGAAATCGACCGCGACGCGGTGGCGGGGGCGCTGCTCAACCTTCTGCAGAACGCCTACAAGTACAGCGGGGAGAACAAACGCATCGAGGTGCGGGCGCGGCCGGAGGCGAGCGGGGTGGCGATCGAGGTGCACGACTTCGGCATCGGCATCGCCCCACGGGAGAAAAAGCGCATCTTCGAGCGGTTCTACCGGGTGGACGAGCTGCTCACCCGCCGCACCGAAGGGTCGGGCTTGGGGCTGTCGATCGCCAAGCGCATCGTCGAGGCGCACGGAGGAAAAATCTCGGTGAAGAGTGAGCTGGGCAAGGGGTCGACGTTCACCATCCACCTGCCGCGGGCCGTGGCAGAAGGCCGGGCGTGATGAACGACCCTACCCGCATCTTGGTGGTGGAGGACGACCTCTCCATCCTCACCGGGTTGTCGATGAACTTGAAGTTCGAGGGGTACGAGGTCTTGCAGGCGCAAGACGGCCGCGCAGGGCTCCAGAAGGCCGTCGACGAGACGCCCGACCTCATCATCCTCGACGTGATGCTGCCCCAACTGAACGGTTACGAGGTGCTCAAGGAGCTTCGCCGCCGCCGGCTGTCCACCCCGGTGGTGATGCTCTCGGCCAAGGGCATGGAGGGCGACAAAATCACCGGTCTCGACCTGGGCGCCGACGACTACGTGGTCAAACCCTTCGGGCTGCAAGAGCTGCTCGCGCGCATCAAGGCCGTCTTGCGCCGCCATTACCGCAGCCAGGAGGCAGCCGGCTTCGCCGACGTCACCATCGACCTGGCCGCCAAGACGGTGACCCGCGCCGGCAAACCGGTGGACGTCACCGCCCAGGAATTCAAGCTGCTCGTCCACTTCCTCTCCCACCCCGGGCGCACCTTCACCCGCGACGAGCTGCTCTGTGGCGCGTGGGGTTACGCCTACGAAGGCACCGCGCGCACGGTGGACAACTTCGTGTCGCAGCTACGCCAAAAGCTCGAGCCCGACCCCGACAAGCCGCGCTTCTTCCTCACCGTGCGCGGGCTGGGCTACCGCTTCGTCCCCAAGCCCGAGTAGCCGCCTTACACAGGCGCTAACCATTCATCTTGCGCTCGAGGTACTGCACGAACGACTCGGGGAGGAAGAAGACGAGCTCGATGTCCCCCACTCGAATTCGGGCTCCGTCGCGAAGCTCCGCGCCCACCAGGGGCGAAAGCTTGGTGGCGCCCACCCAGGTTCCGTTCTTGCTCTCGGCGTCGACCACCTGCCACCCGCCGCTCTTGGCGTCCTTTTGGAAGTAGGCGTGGAACCGCGAGACGCTGTTGTCGGGAACCACCACGTCGTTGTTGTTGGTGCGCCCCAGGGTGACCCCCATGGCGAACGCGTTGGGGGTGGGGCTTTTCTTGAGCTCGAACACCAGCGGCTCCGCTGCCCGCGGCCGGTTCATGGTCGCGCCCGTCTCGGTGATGAGGATCAGGGCTTCCTTCGCTTCGAGCGCGGGCGTCTCCCATACGAGCACCGCCGTCTTCAGCTCGGCCAGCGCCTGAGCGCGGTTGATCAAGAACTTCCGCCCGTACTTGGAGAGCCCCTCACCCAT
>JBMORE010000155.1:0-7167 GCA_049322255.1 Myxococcota bacterium
CCGCTCAGGGAAGCGAGCCCGTTACCGCGGCATCCGGAAGAACCTCTTCGACCAACGACGACATGCCGCCCTCGTCAACCTTCGGGCCCTCGCCTCACTCGACCTAACCGGGTCAGCTCTCTAGCGTTGGTGCCGGTGGGTTACCCTTCGCAGAAGCTTCACAAGGGCCAAGGCGCCTGCGGCGGATGGGCTATGTTGAAGTCGTTGGTGAAGGCGCCGTTCGAGGAGCTCCAATAGGTTTGTCCAGCCGATCTCGTCCGTGAGCACCAGCCGGTGCTTCTCGTCGAACGGAATCGACGGTCGCTTTCGAATAGGGACGAGCGCGTAATGCGAAGTTGGGTCTGCCGGCCGGGGCTTCTCTTTTGCTAGCACTTGCTCTAAAGTAACAATCAAAGCTAAATATTTGCAACTCTCCTTGTATTATATGCAAGGATGCCGCGAACGCCGCCTCTGGGGTCGCCCTTGGAGAGAGACGGCGGGTGGTTGAGCAAGTGCTTCAAGAGCGAGGACTGTATTCGCGCGGCTGCGCGCTGGACCCGCCGGGAAGTCAAAGCTACGTCGAGAGGGTCGTCCATTTGATGCGATGCCGACGCCCGCTGGCGTCACGCCGGCGACCCTCAGCGAGGGTCACCTTCGCTTCACTTGCGGCGTGGGTCACGCGATTTCTCGGCCATTGCCTTCAGGAGCTCGATGGCACTCTCCAGGGCTGGCCCCTTTTCGCCCTCGGCCTGAATCGCCAGGAGAATCACACCCGCAGCGGCCGTGATTACTTCCCAGTCGCCGCCTGGCGTTTTCGACTCCTCGAGCAGGTTGGCCCGGTCTTCGACCCGCATGGCAAGGACAAGGCCGGCTTGAATCAGCAGGCTGGCCTCGGGATTTGTCGAGCTGAGGGCCTCTGCCTGTGCTTCCTCAATAACAGAGCGATCGAGGTCGCGAACGAGGTCCTCCCGGTTGCTCTCTGTCGGCTTGGTTCGCTTCAGCTGTCCCTCGGCCCTCTTCACAATTGGGAGAAGCGCCTTGGGCAGGCGGTATGCCTTGTTGCGCCCAAACGCCACCAGGTACCGGGGAAAGAACTTACGCGCAGAGTAGTCACGCGCGAGAAGCGTCAGCTCTCGAGCATCGCCGCGCCCGGTGCCTTTCACATCGATGGCAAGGACTCGGGCCTTGGCCTCCTCGGATTTCAGCTCGCGGAGGAGTTGGTCACGATACACGACAATGTACTCGTGAGCTCGGATCGACTCGAACTGCTCATAGGGCGCGACTGGCAAACCGGCGACGAGTACTGCCGACGCGTCTGGTGCTTCTTGACGCCGAGGTGTTCCAAGCTGGCCACTGGAGTTGTCGCCCCAACATTGAATCTCTCCCGACGAGTTGACCGCGCACGCATGCATCGCACCGGCGGCAAGGTGCACGATTCCTCGAAGCTGGGGGACGATCATTTTCGTCCAACCGCCCCAACAGCTCACTCTGGCGTCCTTTGTCAGCGCGCAGGAGAATCCATTCCCCAGGGCGAGTTGCGTGACGTCACGGACACCCACGACTGTCACAGGCGGACTCTTCTCGCCAACCAGGTTGCCTACGGGGCGCCCAGAGAGGAGTCCCTTGGGGTTGTTCCAACCCCAACACTGCACAGTCCCGTCCTGGAGCACCGCGCAGGTATGGCTCAGACCAGCGGCAACAGAGGTGGCGTTGTGCACGCCCTTCACTAGGGTCGGCGGGTTCGAGTACTCCGGAAGAGATGGTTCCCCCATTTCACCACGCCCGTTACCTCCCCAGCACCAGACGGTGCCGTCCTTCTTGCGGCCGCAACTGAAATTCCACCCCGCTGCGACTTCGACGAAATCGCGCGCTCCATCGACCTCGATCGGCTCCGCGGAGCTCGGCTTGTCGGTTTTCCGCCCCAACTGGCCATACACGTTGTCGCCCCAGCACATGACGCGACCGTCGACCAAGACCGCACAGCCGTGGCGCTGGCCCATCGACACCTGCTTGACCGACTTGAGATTGGGGATTGGCACCGGCCTGGAAGAGCGAGGCATATCGGTACGACCGAGCTGTCCCTCTGCGTTGGAACCCCAGCAGGAGACCTCGCCGTTCCTGCGGCGAGCACAGGCTGAACCTTCTTGGCCCGAGGTCAGCTCGACCGCGTCGTCTAAGCCTTCGAGAGGGAAAGGGGTGTTTCGCTCAATGTCCGGTGGGTTCAGGTCGCCCCAGCATGCCACCAGACCGTCGGACTGAAGGGCGCACGAGAAACCGCTGCCGCAAGCGACGGACGTGACCCTCGCCGCTCCTTCACCACGAGATGAAGGCTGAGCGTTGACCAATAGGGGCCATCCGAGGGCGATCAGCACGAAAAGTGGTCGGCCTGTTCCCAGCACATTGGAAGACCGGTTCATCCGCTCTCCATGGAAGCTCTTGCAGTCTCATGTCTCGGGACCGGCATTGGTTACGGCCTGCGTCAGTCACCCGTGCCGGTGTCGCGTGGCACCGCGGTGAGCGCAGGCGCCGGTTCGGGCGGCAGGACTTTCAGACGGGCGAAGTCGAAGCACGCCACCGCGATGGCGGCGATGGGAACAGCAAAGAGCGCCCCCACCAGGCCGAAGGTGCGTTCGCCGGCGATGAGGGCGAAGGCCACGATGATCGGGTGAATGCGCGCCGCGCTCCCCATGATTTTCGGGTTGAGCACGTACGCCTCCAACGCGTGAATGCCGATGATCCACCCCAGCGCGCCCAAGCCGGTCTGCCAGCTCTGCGACAGCCCGATGGCCACGATGGGCACCGAGCTGATGATGCTCCCGAAGATGGGGATGAGGGAGAGAACCGTGGCCACCGTGGCGAGCAGGAAGGCGAACTTCACCTCGAAGAGCGCCAGCCCCACGAAGGTGAGCACCCCGTTCACCAGACAGATGACCACCTGCCCGCGCACCACCCCGGCCAGGGAGCGGTCGATGCGCCCCAAGAGCTTCATCACGTCGCCTGCGTACTCGGGGGGAATCAGGCTCCTGGCGTAGGCGCCGATCTTCTGGGCGTCGATCGACATGTACGCCGCGACCATCAACACGAAAAAGAGCATGAAGACGCCGGCGAGCACGCCTCCCACCACGCGCCTCGAGACGTTGACGATGTCTCCGAAGTTATCGCGCGCCAGCCGTCCGATGCGCTCCACCGCGTCGCTGATCAGCGCCTGCAAGTCCACCGAGAGGGTGTGGTCCCCTCCCAGCCCGTGCAGACCCACCGGGAGCCCGCGTGCGGCCAGCCACTCCTCGGCACGCAAGGACATCTCCTCGATGCGCTGGGGAGTGAGCGAGTTGGCGTACTCCACCGTTTCGCGGCTGATCCGTGCCAGCTCGCCGTAGAGCTTGGGTACCAGGGCGAGGATCGCCAGATACACCACGAGGAAGAACGCCGCGTAGATGGTCAAGATGGCTGCCCACCGGGGCACCTGGCGCCCCTTCACGCGCACGGCGGCGATGCGCCCGACCAGGGGGGCGACGACGTAGGCGATGATGGCCGCCGCCGCGAAGAAGAGGACTACCGAGCGGAAGGCGAACAACACCCCGACGATCGACAACCATAGAGCGCCGAGCACGATCAAACGGCGGCGCGGCAAAAGACCTTCGCTGCTCATCGCGCGCTCCTATGGCAGGTTTGCACGGCCCCCTCAAGGTCGACCGCGCGTGCCTGAGTGCCAAGCGAAAAGCCCTTTTGCCAGACGGACGACGAGACAGGCGTCTGACGTTGACACGCTACCTTAGGGATCCCTAAGGTCCGCGCGCTTTTGAATAGGGCCTGCGGCGCGCCGTGGGTCAGCTTCGAGAAACACCAACCCAACAAGGAGCAGCACTCTATGAAGCTCAATGCATTCAGCGCGGTGGTTGCCTCTCTCGTCGCGAGCGCGGCCTTTGCCGGCGGCAGCGTCACCGGCACCGTCGCCTACACCGGGGCTCCCCCCAAGGCCGAGAAGCTCAACCGCAAGTCCGACGCGGTGTGCGCCAAGAAGGACTTCAACGACCCCACCGTCACCCTGTCGAAAGACGGCAAGGCGCTCGCCAACGTGCTGGTGCGCGTCACCAACGCTCCTGCCGCCAAGCCTCCCGCCGAGCCGGTGGTCGTCGACCAACACGAGTGCATGTACACCCCCCGCGTGCAGGGGGCGGTGGAGGGGCAGAAGATCACCATCAAGAACAGCGACGGCACGCTGCACAACGTGCACGCCTACGCGGGCACCAAGACGCTCTTCAACCAGGCGCAGCCGCCCAAGTCCAAGGAGCTGCAGAAGGACGCCAAGGGCGGCGACGTCATCAAGTTCAAGTGTGACGTGCACCCGTGGATGACCGGGTACGTGGTGGTCAACAAGAGCGGCTTCTTCGCCACCACCGGGGAGGACGGCAAGTTCGAAATCAAGGACGTGCCGCCGGGCAAGTACACCGTCGAGGCCTGGCACGAGAAGCTGGGCACCCAGAAGGCGGAGATCACCGTCGAGGAGGGCAAGCCCGTCGAGGCCAAGTTCTCCTTCAGCGACAAGAAGTCCTAATCGGCCGGTCCAGGCTGGTCGATTGGCCAGTGCTTGATGTGCACGCGGCCCTCCGTTATGCGGGGGGCCGCTTTTTTTCGCTCCCTTTGACCATGAGCCACGTGGACGCTTCTTCCAAGAGCACGGCGCTGGCCGACCTGCTCTCGCTGGTCAAGCCGCGCCTCTCGGCGTTGGTGCTGTGCACCACCGCGGGCGGCATCTGGCTCGCCGGGCGTCCGATGGCGCTTTCGCAGTGGCTCTTGGCGCTGCTGGGTACCGCGGGCACGGTGGCGGCGGCCAACGCGCTCAACTGTTACCTCGAGCGCGACACCGATCGCTTCATGGCGCGCACCAGAAACCGGCCGTTGCCGGCGGGCCGCATGGAACCGGCGGTGGCGCTGTGGTTCGGGCTGTCCTTGGCCGCGCTGTCTTTGCCGGCGCTCTTCTTCGGGGTGAACCCGCTCACCGCGCTCTTGGCGCTGGTGGCGCTCTGTTCGTACGTGCTCGTCTACACTCCGCTCAAGGCGCGTAGCCACCACGCGATGCTGGTGGGGGCGGTGCCGGGGGCCTTGCCGCCGCTCATCGGGTGGACGGCCGCCACGGGGGAAGTCGAGCTGCCGGGCGTCGCCCTCTTCGGCATCCTCTTCCTCTGGCAGCTGCCGCACTTCATCGCCATCGCCCTCTTCCGCAAGGAGGAGTACCGGCAGGCGGGCCTCAAGTCGGTGCCGTTGGAGAAGGGTGACGACGCCTCGCGCGTTCAGGTGCTCGTGTACCTGGTGCTCCTGTTGCCGGTGACCCTGTTGCCTTACCTGCTCGGGGTGAGCGGGCCTTTGTACCTCGCTTCTGCGCTCGTCTTGGGCGGGCTCTTCCTCGCTGTGGGCGCGTGGGGAACCTTCCGGCGTCTGGGGCCGGCGTGGGCCCGGCAGCTGTTCTTCGTCTCACTCGTTCATCTGGCCGGCTTGTTCGCGGCGTTGATGATCGACGGCGGTGCGCGCACGTGATGGAGGCGGTGCTGCCGATGAAGGTGGCGGAGCGGTACGCGGCCATCGCGACGGGGGGTGGGGCGCTGCTTCGCCTCGAGAATCTTTCCCGCCGCTTCGGCGACCGGGTGGCGCTGGCCGGCCTTTCGCTCGAGGTGCAGCCCAATGAAGTCTTGGGGCTGCTCGGCCCCAACGGCGCCGGCAAGTCGACCACCTTCGCGCTCTTGGCGGGGCTCATTCGTCCCGACGAGGGGCGCATCGTCTTCCAGGGTAGGCCGCTGTCCCTGCACGACCCGGCGCTGCGCTCCTGCATGGGGGTGGTGTTCCAGAAGAACAGCCTCGATGCGCAGCTGACCGCGAAGGAGAACCTGTTCTTGGGGGCGCGGCTCTACGCGCTGCCTGCGGCCAAGGCGCGGGCGCGGGTGGACGAGATGCTCGCCTTCATCGGGCTTGCCGACCGGGCCGACGAGCGGGTTGCCGGCTGGTCTGGAGGCATGCGCCGCCGCCTCGAGCTCGCCCGCGCCCTGGTGCACCGGCCGTCGATTTTGTTGATGGACGAGCCGACCCAGGGGCTCGACGAGGCGTCGTTCCGCGCCTTTTGGGCGCATCTGCAACGGCTGCGGCAGAGCCAAGGGCTCACCGTGGTGCTCACCACCCACCGTGCGGACGAGGCGGAAGGGTGCGATCGGCTGGCGGTGCTCGACGGGGGCAAGCTGGTGGCGTGCGAGACGCCGGCGAGCCTGGCCGCGCGCATGGGAGGCGACGTGGTGACCATCGAAGCGGCGTCGCCGGAGGAAGTCGCCGCGTCGCTTTCCTCCCAGCTTTCGCTCTCGGCGCAGGTGGTGGAGGGGAAGGTGGTGGTGGAGGCGAAGGGAGGGCACGCGCTCATCCCCCGCATCGTCGAGGCCTTTGCTCCCGGGCGCCTCGCCGCCGTTGGCTTGCGTCGCCCCACTTTGGCCGACGTCTTTCTCAAGCTCACCGGGCACTCCTTGGGCGGTACTCCCTCTCCCTCTGGGAGAGGGTGGGGGTGAGGGGCGTGCCCTCGCGAAGTCTCATCCGACTCAGCTGGGCGACGGTGCGCGTCTTGTGGGGCCGCGACGTGGTGCGCTTCTTTCGCCAGCGAAGCCGGGTGGTGGGCGCGTTGGCGCAGCCGATCATCTTCTGGCTGGTGCTGGGGGCGGGTTTTTCGGGCTCGTTTCGCGCGCCCGGTGTTCCCGAGGGGCACTCGTACCTCGAGTACTTCTTCCCCGGGGTGGTGACGATGGTGCTGCTTTTCTCGGCCATCTTCGCCACCATCACCGTCATCGAGGACCGGCGCGAGGGTTTCCTCCAGGCGGTGCTGGCCGGGCCGGGGTCACGCTTTTCGTTGGTGCTGGGCAAGGCGCTGGGGGCCTCCACCGTCGCCCTTTTGCAGGCGGGGCTGTTCCTCTTCTTCGCACCCTTCGCCGGAGTGCGCTTCGCCGACGTCGACGTGCTCCAACTCGCCTCGGTGATGGTCTTGGCGGCGCTTTCGCTCACCGGCCTGGGCTTCACCTTGGCCTGGTGGCTCAACTCCTCGACCGGCTACCACGCAGTGATGAGCGTCTTGCTCATTCCCATGTGGGTGCTCTCGGGAGCGATGTTCCCACTGGCGGGAGCGCACCCCATCGTGGCGGCGGTGATGAAGGCGAACCC
>JBMORE010000156.1:0-7072 GCA_049322255.1 Myxococcota bacterium
GGTTGCACTGCCGTTCAATTGGCGGCCGAGGGCGAAAAAACGAAAGACCGCCTCCAAGATGACTGGATGAATGAATCGGAAGTTTCTGCTGAGCAGTTGAATCGGAAGTTTCCCCTGAGCATCGACACGCTGGCGGGTGCAGCCTTGACGCTGTCGGCGCCCGCGCGTACAAGCGGTTTCGCCTTTGGGTGCCCAAGGAGGGCGTCGAAAAGGGAAGCCGGTGAGAATCCGGCGCGGTCGCGCCACTGTGACCGGACGGCTCCGACGGAACGGAGCGCAACAGCCTTCGGTGGTCGCCACTCCGCGAAAGTGTGCGGGGGAAGGTGGAAGGCGGGTGTCGGCCAACGCGCATGGGCGCGGAAGGCGGCCGAGTCCGGCGAGCCAGGAGACCTGCCCGAAGGTGCGGCGCCACGCCGCGCGGTGCCTTCTCTCTTCGCGCAAGAGAGCGGAAGGCGGGCATGGAAAGCCGGTCCACTTCCCGTTCGGCGTTGCTCGCGGTCGCGGTGCTGGCGAGCGGCCACGTACGCGCCGAAGATGAGGTGGTGCTGCCTCCGGTCGTGGTGCCGCTGCCAGCGCCCGAGGCCTCCCCGTCCTCTCCACAAAAGAAAGACCCCACCGGCGCCGTCACGCTGGTGGAGGTGGCGGAGCGCCGTTTGGAAGCGAAGGACGCCGCCGAGCTCATCGCCAGCTCGCCGGGGGTGGTGGTGCAGGACGCCGGCGGGCTGGGCCAAGCCAAGTCGCTCTCCTTGCGCGGAGCGGCGCCCAACGGGGTGCTGGTGCTCCTTGACGGTATTCCCCTGAACGGCGCCGGAGGCAATGTCGACCTCTCCCGTCTGCCGGTGGCGATCATCGAGCGCTTCGAGGTCCTGCGCGGCGGCGCCGGGGCGCGCTACGGCAGCGGTGGCTTGGGGGGCGCGGTGAATGTGGTGACCCGCCGGCCACAAAAGGGCGCGCGGCTGTTCGGCGAGCTTTCCGCAGGCAGCTTCTCCACCCAACTGGGCGCGGTAGGAGCCAGCGGCAGCGTGCTGGGCGGGGAGGCGCTTTTCCTTTTGCACGGAGCGAAGAGCGAGGGCGACTTTCCTTTCCTCTTCGACGACAAGCCGGCGCTGGAAGGGAACGTGCTTTTGCCCTCACGGCGGCAAAACAACCACGCCGCGCAAGGAGGCGCCTTGGCGCGCTTTCGCCGCGAGGGAGAGCTGCTCCTCGACGGCTTGGTGGAGGCCGCGCTCGATGCACGGGGGCTTGCGGGCACCGCGCAAAACCCCACCTCCGACGCCAGCCAGCGCTCCCGGCGAATGGCGGCCTCGGTGCGCGCCGAGCGTCGTCTGCAAGGAGGCGAGCTGTCGGCGCTGGCCTACGGGAAGAGCGACGCCCTCTGGCTCTTCGGTGGGCCTCACGGAGAAGGGTACTCCCAGCTCGACTCCTCCGCCGGGCTCGAGGTGTCGCTGGCGCGGCTGGTGGGAGAGCGGCACGGGCTCTCCGCATCCGCCGGCGCGGCCCTCGAGCATCTCTTCGAGCCCAGCGGGACCAACCCCGCCTGGGCGAGGCTTTTTGCCATGGCCGCCGACGAGGTGCTCTTCCTCGACGGGCGCTTCGCACTCACCCCGTCTTTCCGGGTGGACCAGAGCGGGCCGTACACCGGGCTGTCGCCCAAGCTGGGAGCGGCGCTCAGCCTGCCCGCCTCGCTCCAGCTGTCCGCCAACTTGGGTCAAGCGCACCGCGCGCCTTCCTTCCTCGAGCTGTACGTGCGCCAGGGCCACCTGTTGCCCAACGAGGGGCTGCGTCCCGAGCGTGCGCTCTACGCCGACCTCGCGCTCTCCCGTCGCGTGGAGGAGTCCTTCGTCTCCGTCGGCGGCTTCTATGCCCTGTACGAAGACCTCATCGTCTACGAGTACTACCCGCCGATGCTCGCCCGCCCCTTCAACTTCGCCGCCGCCGAGGTGGCCGGGCTGGAGGCCGAAGCGGAGGCCCGCCCCCACCCGCTTCTCTCCCTCGCCGCCAGCTACACCTTGCTCTTCTCGGCAAACTTGAAGGACGACCCGCGCTACTACCTCAAGGAGCTGCCCTACCGTCCGCGCCACCGGTTGCACGCGCGCATCGCCGCGGGGCCCGAGGTCGCCCGCGCGCGCGCCGAGCTTCTCTACCAGTCGGCGCAGTACCAAAACCGCGCGCAGACTCTGGTGCTCCCCGAGCGGGCCTTCCTCAACCTCGGCCTGGCCAGCCGCCTGTGGCGCGCGCCCGAGGTGTCCGCCTCCATCGAGGTGAAGAACCTGCTCGATGTGCAGAGCGCCGACTTGGATGGCTACCCGCTGCCCCCGCGCGCGGTCTTTCTCACCTTGGCGTCGAGCTACGACGCCGCCCACGACTAACCCGAAAGAAAGAAGGAAACCTCATGCGAGCTCAAATTCCCCTGTCCCTGACGCTCGCCGCCGTCGGCGTGCTCTGGCTCTCTGGCTGCCCCAACCGTGGGGTGGTGTGCACCGAAGGGCTCTCTGCCTGCCAAGAGGCGTGCGTGGACCTCGCCAGCGACCGTCGCCACTGCGGCGGGTGCGGGGTGAGCTGCCAGGTGGGTCAGATGTGCCAGGAAGGAAGCTGCCTCTGCGAAGGCGGCCGCGAGCCATGCGAGGGAAGCTGCGTGGTGACCTCCACCGACCCCCGCCACTGCGGCGGGTGCGGCCAGGCCTGCGCCCCCGGACAGGTGTGCGAGCAAAGAGCGTGCAAGGCCGCCTGCGAGCTGGGTAGCTCCACGCGGTGTGGCGACTCGTGCGTCGACCTCTCCTCGAGCACCGCGCACTGCGGCGGGTGCGGCGCCTCGTGCGACCCGAGCCAGAGCTGCCGTCAGGGCAGCTGCACCTACGACGTGGTGGCGGCGTGCTTCACCAACGGCCAGCTCACCGGGCTTCGTTCCGACAGCTTGGCCAAGGGGCCCAACGCGCAGCTCGGCACTGGGCCGGCGGCGCTGGCCAGCTTGGAGGGAGTCCTCCTGGTCGCCGACGGCATCGACAACGCGCTCTACCAGGCGCGCCTTTCCGCCGGGCCCGACGGTGGTGCCTTCGCCCCGCTCCCCGAGTCGGTGCCCACCGGGGCGGTGCCCAACCAGGTGTGGGTGGACACTCCTTTCGTCTACCTGGTGAACGCGGCGAGCGGGACGTTGCAAGTCTTGCGCAAAGGGGCGAGCGACGCCGGATTCGCGGCAGACGCGGGGCTGGGCCTGGGCACGGTGGCCGAGCTGAACTTCGGCCCCAACACCTACCCCGAAGCCATCGCCCAGGTGGGCAGCTTCCTCTACGTGCCGCTGTACGGAGGCTTTGGCGCATCGGGTGCCAGCGCCGGTCAGTCGGTGAAGAAGGTCGATGTCTCCGAGCCGCACAGCCCGGTGGTGGCCGGCACCTTCGACCTCTCCGCGCTCGACTTGAAACCCTTCGACGGCGGCAGCCCGGTGCCGCGGCCGTATGCCGCCATCGCCCACCGGGGAAAGGTGTACGTCGCGCTCAACAACTTGAACCCCGACACCTACGCGGTGGAGGGACCGGGGCTGCTTGCGCGCATCGACCCCGGCACGGGTGCGCTGGATGTGGTGGAGCTGGGGGAGGGCTGTCTCAACCCCGCCTGGCTCGCCTCCGACGGCACCCACTTGGCGGTGAGCTGCCAGGGGCGCGCGGTGTACAGCCCAAGCTTCGCGCTCGAGTCGGTGGAGAAGACGGGGGTGGTGCTCTTCGACGAGAACGGCACACGCACCGCGACGTGGAACGTGGCCTGCCCAGCGGGCGGAGACGGCGGCTGCCTGCCGGTGCAAAGCGGGCGGCTGGCGATTCAGGATGGCAAGGTGTTCGTGGGCGACCAGAATGGCGGGCGCATCTTCGTGCTCGAGATTTCCAACAACCAGCTCGTCGAGCGGGCTGGCTTCAACGCAGCTCGCCCGCCGGTGCAGGCCTGCGCGGTCGACCCGATGACCAACTACTCCAACGTGAGCGACGTCTTGGCGGTGCCATGAACCCCCTCTCCCTGAGGGAGAGGGTTGGGGTGAGGGGCGCCATCGTCGGCGTGCTCCTCCTCTCGGCGCTCCCCGCGAACGCGCTCGATTCCCCCACCTACCTGGGGCCTGCTCCACCCAAGGAGGTGAGGCGAGTCATCACCCTGGCGCCCTCCCTCTCCGAGGTGGTGGTGGCGCTAGGAGCGACGGAGCGCTTGGTCGGCGTCTCCCGCTTCGACGAGCTGCCACAGGTCGCCCCGCTTCCACGGGTGGGCGGCTTCATCGACCCCAGCGTGGAGAAGGTGGTGTCGCTGCGGCCCGACTTGGTGCTGGTGCAGCCCGCCCCGGGCAACGAGGCGCCGGTGCGCAAGATGGCCGAGCTGGGGGTGCCGGTGCTGGCGTTGCCCATGCACTCGGTGGCTTCGACCTGCACCGCCTTGCGCGAGGTGGGGCGGGCGTTGGGGCTGAGCGGGCGCGCCGAAAAGCTGGTGCAGGCGCTGGAAGAGACCCGCGCCCAGGTGCGCGCGCGGGCCGCCAAGCTGCCGCAAAGAAAGGTGCTCTTCGTCGTCGAGTTTTCACCGCTGGTGGTGGCCGGGCCCGGTTCCTTCGCCGACGAGCTGCTCGCCGATGCCGGAGCCACCAACGCCGCCGCCGATGCCCGCAGCCCCTTCACCGTCTACTCGGTGGAGAGCGCCCTCAAGGCCAAGCCCGACGTGGTGGTGGACGGGGCGCACCAGTCGCAGGGCGCGCAGAAGCTGCGGGCGCTCCCGGGGTTGGCAAAGGCGCGTTGGGTGAAGCTCCCCAGTCAGGACTTACTCCACCCCGGCCCGAGCTTGGGGCGCGGGCTTTGGGAGCTCTTTTTTCTCCTCCACCCGGAGACGAAGGAGGAGCGGTGAGCGTCCGGTTCACCGTGGGCCGCGCGGTGACGGTGCTTTTCCTTCTCGCCGTCGTCTTGACGGCCACGTTCCTCTTGGCCCTGCTTCTGGGCGAGCAGCCGCTCTCCTTCTCCGAAGCGTTCACCGCGGGGACGACGGACGCAGCCATCTTGTGGTCTTTGCGGCTGCCGCGCGCGCTGCTCGCAGGCATCGTGGGGGCGGCGCTGGCCGCCTCCGGGTGTGCGCTGCAGGCGTTGATGCGCAACCCCTTGGCCGATCCGTTCGTGCTCGGTGTCTCCGGCGGGGCGGCGCTGGGAGCCACGGTGGCGCTGGCGCTGGGCTTGGGCACGTTGACGGCGGCGAGCGGGCCCACCGGGAGCATCTTCCAGGCATCGGCCACCTCGGCCTTCGCGCTGGTCGGCTCCTTGGGAGCGACCGCCCTGGTGCTCACCTTGGGCAAAGTGGCCGGAGCGCGCTCGCCTCACACCACCTTGCTGTGCGGCGTCATCTTCAACTCCTTCGCGCTGGCGGTGATCATCTTCATCAAGGCGCTCGCCGCGCCCGACAAGCTGGGGGAGATTCTCTACTGGCTCGCCGGCACCTTGGGTTACGAGCGAGGGTGGACGCTGGCGGCCACCGGAGCTTTCGAAGTCATCGCCATCGGAGCGATGTGGGCGGCGTCGGGGCGCCTCAACCTGCTCACGTTGGGCGATGAGGAAGCTGCGTCGTTGGGCGTTCACGTCGAGCGCACGCGTCTGTTTCTCCTCGTCGCCGCTTCGTTGGCGGTGTCGGCAGCGGTGGCGCTCTCGGGGCTGGTGGGTTTCGTCGGGCTCATCGTGCCGCACGTCTTACGGCTGTGGCTGGGGCCCGACCAGCGGCTGCTTCTGCCTGCCAGCGCGCTCGGCGGAGCGGCGTTTCTCGTTTTCGCCGACCTGTGTGCGCGCTTGCTCTTCCGTGTCTTTCATGAAGAGCCGCCGGTGGGAGGGGTGACGGCGCTTCTGGGTGTGCCGTTCTTCTTCCTCTTGCTCTACCGCGGGCGCAGAGCGTGAGTCAGAACAGATCGGCTGCTCGTTGGCGGAGCTGCAGCTATATGCGGTCATCGGCGGTGGGCACACCTGGCCTAGCGGATCCAGCGAGGTGACTTGCTCCGTCCCAGCGGGCTCACCCACTTGCATCGGGCCTTCTCTGGAGCTGGGTGGTTCGGCGCGGGGAGGGCGCCAGCCCCTCACTTGCCCCGGGTGCCAACGAAGCGGCTGCTCAACGTTGGCCGCGGCGCTTCTTAGAAACCTTGAGTCCCAGCTCTTTGCGGACTGCCGCGAGCGACACGGTCGGTCGTTTTCGGCGACGCTCGATGAGGGCCCAGAACTTGGGGTCCTGGGCGAGGAGAACATCCTCGAGGTCCTGGCCTTCGACGCCGATGACGACAGCCGCAGGCTTGCCGTGCTTGGTGATGAGCACACGCTCGTGCTGCGCTTCGTCGACGTACCCACTGAGCTGCTGCTTTGCCTCACGTAGAGCGACGACTTTCATAGAACCTCCTCGGTGGTCTTCTTCCCTTTGCGGCGAATGGCCCGGACGAGGACTTCCATCTCCTCGTCGTCGACGTCGTAGAAGACGCGGTACTCGCCAACGCGTAGCTGCCAGACCGGCGAAACGTGATGCCAAGGTGGTACCAGGCCGGCGAGCTCTTTGCGGAGCTTGCTTGGCACGTGCGGCTCAGAGGAGAGCTTCTCCTCAATCTCGTCGAGAATCCTGGCTTGGTCAAACGGCCTGAGCATCTTGAGGTCCTCGAGCGCCTCGTCGGCGAAAACCACGGAGTACATATGCGTCCATAATTGTGGACGCGCAAGGGGTCGTCAAGTCGAGCCGCAGCGCAGCACCCCTGAGCCTGAACATGGAATGGGTTTTCACTCCCCGATGAACGCCACCGCCGACATTGGCTCGCTTGCTCCCTTGAAGCGGCGATGCCATCGTCGAAGCCGACGAGTGGCCGCTCGACTTCATGTGGTGGTGCTGTTCCTTCTGGCTGCCGGTCAAGCCCGTGCAGCGGGCTCACCCACGTGCAACGGGCCTTTTCTGGAGCTGGGCGGGTCTGCACGGGGAGGCGGGGTGAGCAACCGCCCGACTTCGATTCGTTGCCAACGGATCGAGCTCGACCGTCAGGGCAAGCCGTTCGCGATGTGGGCGGATGATTCGGTCGGAACCTGGGAGGTGTACCTACGCC
>JBMORE010000157.1:0-18966 GCA_049322255.1 Myxococcota bacterium
GTCAATCGCTTGGGTCGCGAAATCGCCCAGCACACTCGGGTGTCCGGTCTGTCTGCAGTTCTCAGCCGGTTGTTTCGCGATCACCTGGCGCGAGTGGGCATACGCGTCACAATTGCCCCTGAGGACGGGGAGGTCTTCGATCTGCTGTGCGAGTCGGGCCGGTGTGTAGGCGAACCCCGCCGAGAGTACCTGCTCAACGCTGGCGACGAGCTGGTGGGGCGTCTCCAGGTATTTGCCACCGACCAGACGCAAGCCGACGATCTAACCTTGGTTGATGATCTCGCGCCGTGGATCTCCATCGCCTTGGGCAACACACGTTCCTTCACTCTGCTGAGTGAGTACCGCGATCAGCTCTCGCAGAAGGTCGAGGAACGCACCCGCGAGCTGAACGAGGCGATGGAGAAACTGGCCGAGAGCATTCGGCGGCGCACCGAATTTTTCGACAACGTCAGCCACGAGCTGCGAACGCCACTCACGCTCATTCTGCTCGGTATTGAATCACTGCACGCCCAAGGAGACGAGGCGGTGTCCCCGCAGGTTCGGGCGCAGCTCGCCGTGATGCAACAGAGCGCCACCCGCCTTCTGCAACTCATCAATGACCTGCTCGACCTCGCCAAGATCGGCGCCGGGCGGATGACGCTGCATCGAGAGCCTGTCGACGTGGGCGAGCTGTTGGGGCGGATTATCGAACCGTTTCGCGTGATGGCCGAGCACAAGGGCCTCGGGCTCGTCCTCGAGGGTGAGGCCGGCGATTCGATCTTCGCAGACGTCGAGAAGGTCGAGACGGTGTTCCATAACCTCGTCTCCAACGCTCTCAAATTCACCTCCGCGGGCGAGGTGAGGGTGCGGATGAGTAAGCGGCCCGACGGTGTCTGCGTCGACGTCTCGGACACCGGTTCGGGCATCGCCGCCGCCGATCTGCCCCACATCTTCGATCGTTTTGCCCAGGCGGACGTGTCCGGCACCCGCCGCTTCGGAGGCACCGGCATCGGTCTTGCCTTGGTGAAGGAAACAGTCGAGCTGCACGGGGGGAGCATCGAGGTCGAAAGCACCCTGGGGCGGGGGTCGATCTTCAAGGTCCAGCTTCCCAAGGGCTCTCCGTCCCCGCTCGGAGAGGAGAAGGTGGCGCCCGTCGTGCACGAGGGGCGACCTCGAACGGTCGCCGAGGTGGTGCCTTTGCAAGTGGCACAGCCCGAGCCGTTTGTCGCCCAGCCCGACGTCTCGTTCCCTACCGTCCTGGTCGTCGAAGACGAGGCGGAGGTCCGAAAGTTCCTTCGGCAAATCCTCTCCGAGCGCTATCGGGTCATCGAAGCGGAAAACGGCGAACAGGGGCTGAGGCTTGCCCAGGCAGAGCGGCCGGCGGTGATCGTCTCCGACGTGATGATGCCGGTCATGTCCGGTCTGCAGCTGCTCACCGCGCTGCAGGCTGCCAAGGAGCTGGAGCAGACGCCGATCATTCTCCTCACCGCGCGGCATGACATCGACGCCCGTGTCGAAGGGTTCGCCCGGGGCGCCAGCGACTATCTCTGCAAGCCGTTTGCTTCCAGCGAGCTCCTCGCCCGGGTCGACAACCAGCTTCGGCTGCGCGAGGCCATGTCACGCCTGGCGCAGACCGAGCGGCTGGCGGTGATGAGCTTGCTCACCTCGGGATTCGCGCACGAAGTACGAAACCCGCTCAACAGCTTGATCAATGCGATCGAGCCGCTGGCGGAGAACCTGCGCAGCGACCCACAAATGTCCGAATCGATGCTGGGCATCATTCGCGAGTCAGCGAAGCGGGTGCAACTGCTCGCCGAGTCGCTGCTCTCGATGGTTCGCCGCATCGGTGACGGGCCGGCAGACGTGGTCAGCACTCTTCGGGTCGCACAACGGGCGCTCGCCTTCAAAGTGCCTGCCGGGGTAGCCCTCGAGGTTCACGCACCGGAAGAGGCGATCATTTTCGGAGACGCCTCGGCCCTCACGCAGGTCTGGGTCAACCTCTTGGACAACGCGCTTCGAGCCGTCGGCGCACAGGGCACCGTGCAAGCGAGCGTGCAGGTGGATCGGCGGGAGGTCGTCGTGAAGGTGACCGACGATGGCCCCGGTATTTCCAAAGAGCACCTGCATCGCCTCTTCGAGCCATTCTTCTCCACCCGGCAGGCAGGGGAGGGGACGGGGCTGGGCCTGGTGCTTTGCAAGCGCATTGTCGAGCAGCACCGGGGGCATATCGACATTCAAAGTCACAAAGGGCAGGGAACGGTGTGCACGGTCCACCTGCCGCGGGTATCTGCCCGCGACGAGGGCGCCCCACCGGAGGTCAAACCCACCGCCCTCGCATGAGCTGTGTTCGGCAGTAGGCGTCTTGGACAGCTGGTTGCCGTGGGCTGCGGCCATCCTTAGCTTCCCAAAGCCTCGAGGGGCACATCGGTGGGAAGGGGGCTTCCGATGAACGGGCAATGGCCGGTACGCGTTCTACTGGCGGCAGCCGTGTTCGGCTGCGCCGAGCGCAACACGCCTGCGTCGTCGGATGGACGCCTGATGCTCGTTGGGTCGCTCGACTTCGGAAGGGTGCCGGTGCATTCGGCGCGTGAGCTCGAGGTGAGGCTGCGCAACGCCGGTAGGGGGGTGGTGCGCGTCGAGGAGCTGTGGACGGCGGCCTCCGACGCGAGCTTTCAGGCGCGGCTCTTGGACCCGACGCGGGCCGAGCTGGTCAGCGGCGAGGAGGCGGTGGTGCGGGTTCGCTTTCACCCGCGTCAGAGCGGCACCCGAGTCGGCGCCCTGAAGGTGCGCTCCGACAGCACCTACGAGCAGATGTTCGAGGCAAAGCTGCACGGCGAGGGGGTCGACGCCTTCGCCCGTGTGCTCACCGAGTCGGTCGACTTCGGTCGCATCGAGGCGGGCGCCGGCAAGACGCTCTGGGTCGAGCTCGAAAATTCCAGCGACTTCCCTGTGAAGGTCGAGCCCGAGCTTTTGGGTGCTGACAAAGACGAGCTCGAGCTGACCGGCAACTTCTCGATCGCGTCCGGCGCGCGTGTGGCTCTTTCGATGCGTTTCTCGCCCACGCGTGTAGGCAAAAAGCACCTGGGGTTGGCGATCGCGCCCTGCGCCGGCTGCATCGACACCTTCGTACCCATCACCGCCGAGGCGCTGGAGCAGGCGGTCGTCGCCGAGCCGCCGATGATCGAATTCGGCCAGGTGCCCATCGATCGCGAGGCGCTCGAGGTGCTCACGCTGCACAATCTCTCCACTGAGCCGATGGAGGTCCTGGGCGCCTCCTTCGATCTCTCAAGCGACGCGTCGTTCAAGCTTTCGGCGGTCATGCCCGTCACCTTGGGGCCAGACGACCGACTCCCTGTCGAGGTGCGGTACGCGCCAGGACACATGGGGCTCGCCACGGCGAAGGCCTTGTTCGCCGTGTCCAGCCGTCGACACCCGAACACCGAGGTCGAGCTGAGCGCCTTCGGAGGCGCTTCCGAGCTGTGCGTTGCTCCGGAGGAGCGCGACTTCGGCACGCAGCCGGTGGGGTCGCGCACCGTCGGGTCGCTGATCATCAAGAACTGCGGCGCCTCCAACGCTCCGCCCCTGGACGTGACCGAGGTGTCGCTGGGACCAAGCCCGCTCGGCGGCGCCGACCAGTTCAACTTGGGCCCCCTCGCCCTGCCGATCACCCTCCTCGCGGGACAGCAAGTGGCGGTGAAGGTCTTCTTCGAGCCGACCCAGGCCGGTCTTTGGGGAGCGGTGGGGTCGGTACGCGGCGGGGGAGGCGGAAGGGCGCTGGTCAAGGTGCCGTTGCAGGGAACCGCGCAGGTCCACGCGCCCTGCGAGGTGCGCCTCACCCCCGGCGCGGTGGACTTTGGCACCGTCCCGCCTTCGCGCGGAGCAGTGCTGGGCATCAAGGTCGAAAACATCGGCGCCGATCTGTGCGCGGTGAAGCACGTGCGGCTGGTGGACGACGCGGGCGGAGCATTCTTTCTCCCCGGCGGCGTCCTCGAAGGGCTCCTCTTGCCTCCTGCCAATGCCTTCACCTTCCAAGTGGCCTTTCGTCCGGGCACGCCCGGTGCCTACCGGGGGATGGTCCGGCTCGAGCCGGCCGATCCCGCCAACCCGGTGCGCGAGGTACCACTCAGCGGCAACGCCGAAGACTCCTGCCTGACGGCCATCCCCAGCTATCTCGACTTCGGGCTGACCCGCCCCGACTGTCCAGCCGCACCGCTGCGCACAAACCTCTCCAACGTCTGCACCGTCCCGCTTGGCGTGCGTGGCGTCTTCATCGGCGCCGGCACCACCGATGGTGAGTTTCTTCTCACGAGCGCTCCCGTGGTTCCCCTGACCTTGATGCCGGGAGATTCGGTCAGTGTCCAGGTGACGTACCTCGCGGCGGTGCCCGGCATGAACCTCTCGCCCCTCTATGTCGACGTGGCGGGCCTGTCCGCGCCTTACCTGGTGCCGCTCCTGGGGGAATCGAGCGCCAACGCCACGCAGACCGACAGCTTCGTGCAGCAGGACGGCAGCAAGGTCGACGTGCTCTTCGTGCTCGACAACACCTCGTCGATGGTCGAGGAGCAACCCAGGCTGCGAAGCGCGCTCCCGGCGTTTGCCAGCGCAGCGTTGGCGCGAAAGGTCGACCTGCATGTGGGGGTCACCACCACCGGCATCAGCTCCGTCTCCAACGCGTGTCCCGGAGGGGCCGACGGCGGCGAAGCGGGCCGGCTCTTCCCGGCCGACGGCAGCTCGCCACGCGTCCTCACCCACACCACGCCCAACCTGGGGGCTGCGCTCCAAGTCAACGCCGACGTCGGCCAGTGCGCGGTCGTCGAGCAGGGACTGGAGGCGATGCGGCGCGCGTTCACTCCGCCACTGGTGAACAGCGACGATGATCCCCGGACGGTGCTTTTGAACGACGGGAACCGAGGCTTCTTGCGCGACGAGGCGGCGCTGGCGGTGGTGTTCGTAGGCGACGAGGACGACCACTCGCCCGACGACGTCGACACCTACGTACGCTTTCTCCAAGCGCTCAAGGGTGCGCAGCAGCCCGGCCGGGCCACCGTGTACGCCATTGCACCCGACGGCGCCAGCTGTGCCACCGCCGGAGGCAGCGGTACCCGCTACGCCGAAGCTGCGCAGCGCACCGGGGGAGAGGTGTTGTCGATCTGTGCGCTCGACTACGAGCCGTTGCTAAAGAGCGTGGCCCAGAAGGCATTCTCTCCGCAGCAACGCTTCCCGCTGTCCGACGTGCCCGATGCAGCGACGCTTCAGGTGAGCATCGATGGAGTACCCGTCACCGGGTGGAGCTTCGATGGTGCGGCCAACCAAATCGTCTTCGCGGTGCAACCATCGCCGGGAGCGCGGATCGACGTCTCCTATCGTCGCGCGTGTCCGTAGCGCTTGTCGTGCGCGCATGCGGAGCCGAAAAATCGGCGCTACAGGACTGTTGGGCGGTGTGGCAACAGCGAGAAAATTCCCATCGGGCAGCGCGAGGGTATGGTGACGCGAGCTCGCAAGAGAGGACGAGGCGTGAGCAATTCGCGGCGAACCGATTCCAGGCAACTGACGCTTCCGTTGCGCGTGGGCGCTTCACCGGGCCTGCGGTTGATTCAGGGCGGTGGGCAGCGCGCCCAGGAGCCGCTCGCTTCGCGCGACGCGGTGATTCGCGTGCTGGTCGAGACCGGTGCCGACCTGCTCCTTCGGCGCATCAGCGTCGAGCGCGCCGAGGAGATTGAACGCAACGTCGAGCGTGTGCTCGAGCTGTTCGACAGGGTCGACGCTGTGCCCGACCTGATGCCGGCCCTGCAGCGCCAGCTCGACGATCTCGAAGCGCTGATGTCCGAGACGCGTACCAAGCGGCGCCGGCGTCCGGGTAGGTGAAGGCTGCATGAAGACATGCGGGCGAAGCGGCACTCACCCGTGTTTGACCCCTCCGGCACCCACGCCTACGCTTCAAGGCTCTCCTTCGCGCCCTTGAGGAGGAAGGGGCGGCGTGTCACTCGAGAGGTACGGCGACTACCAGCTGATCAAGCGGCTCGCTACCGGCGGGATGGCCCAGATCTACCTGGCGCGGCAGGTCGGGCTCGAGGGCTTCGAAAAGCTGTTGGTGGTCAAACGCATTCTTCCGCACCTGACGGAGAATGACGACTTCGTCCGCATGTTCCTCGACGAGGCGCGGATCGCGGCTCGGCTCAACCACCCGAACATCGTCCAGATTTTCAACCTGGGTGCGCAGGACGACAGCTACTTCATCGCCATGGAGTACATCCACGGTGAGGACGTGCGCCGGGTGTGGAGGCGCGCCGAGTCTGTCGGTCGGCGTTTCCCGGTTGCGCTGGTGTGCCGCGTCATCATGGACGCGTGCGCGGGGCTCGACTACGCGCACAAGAAGGCCGACCCCGCCGGCAAGCCGCTGAACATCGTTCACCGCGACATCTCTCCCCAGAACATCTTGGTGACGTTCGAGGGAGGGGTGAAGATCGTGGACTTCGGCATTGCCAAAGCGGCCGATCAGGCCACGGTCACTCGCTCCGGGGTGCTCAAGGGAAAGTACGCGTACATGTCTCCCGAGCAGGCCTCGGGGCAGCGCAAGCTCGACCACCGTACGGACATCTTTGCGCTGGGCATAGTGCTCTACGAGCTGCTCACCGGCACCCGGCTGTTCAAGCGGGCCAACGACATTCAGACGCTCAACGCGGTGACCGAGTGCGACGTTTCGCCGCCGTCGACTGTCTCGGATCGTGTACCGGCCGACCTCGACCCGGTCGTCATGCGGGCTTTGGCCAAGAACCCCGACGAGCGCTATCAGGAGGCAATCCACCTCCAGGTGGCGCTGGAGCGCTGGCTGCTTTTGCACAAGCTGCCCTCGTCCTCGGCACATCTGGCCGCCTTCATGGGTGAGGTGTACGCCGATCGATTGGCGCGCGAGGCTGAAGAAGGCCGCTTCCTCGTCGAGGAGCTCGACGGTTCCAAGGGCAAGGAGGAGGAGGCACCACCCCAAGCATCGCCGGCGAAAGCCACACCCAAGACACCGCCGCCCAAATCGTCCCCGATGGGCGAGAGCGCTCTCCCAGACCCCGATGCCACCAAGGCCGCGCGGCCCCAGCGTGCTCTGGAAAGGGCCGCGCATGCGTACGCGAAGCGGCGGTCCAAAACCGACTCTTCGATCCAAGCCACTGAAATCAGTCTCACCAAGAAGGAGCACGGCTCTCGCTGGCTCCCGTGGGTCTTTGGGTTGGCGATGCTTGGAATTGGGGTGTTCGGTTTTCTTCTCTGGCGGCAAATCGTTGGGCCTGCGGTCTCGGCGGTGGCGCAGAGTCGATCGCCGGTTTCCGACGCTGGGAGCCCTTCGAGGCTCGACTCCGGTGAGGCCGCTTCCGCGGCGGTGCACCTCACCGTCCAGACCGATCCCGTTGGAGCGCAGGTGTTGATCGACGGCGTGGCCCGTGGCCGCTCACCACTGCGCCTCGACGCCGCTCCCCACCGCGAGGTGGTGGTAGGCGCCGAGCTCGCCGGCTACCGCGACCTCGAGCGGCGAGTCTTGGTGGGTGACGGCCCGATGGAGATCGTGCTCACGCTGGAGAAGAAGAAGGAATCTTCCAAGCCCATGGGCACGGTGCGTTTCGTGGTCACTCCTTGGGCGGAGGTGCTCTGCGGCTCGATTCCTCTGGGACAGACTCCCTTCAGGGAGCGCCATCTGCCCGCGGGTGAGTACGAGTGCCGCTTCACCCACCCGGAGCTCGGCACCATGACTCAAAAAGTGGTGGTGCGGGCCAACCAGACCCAGGTGGTGAAGGTGAAGTTCGAGGGGGCATGGTGACGCTCGCCGCCGGGACGCCGATCGGCAAGTACGTCGTTCGCAGAAAGCTCGCCGAAGGCGGGATGGCGGAGATTTATCTCGCTTCGGTGCGTGGGCCCGAGGGCTTCGAGAAAGAGGTCGTCATCAAACGGGTGCGCGCGTTCTTGAGCAAAGACCCTGGGTTCGTGCGGATGTTCGTCGCCGAGGCGCGCCTGGCCTCGCGCCTCAACCACGCCAACCTGGTGCAGATCTTCGATTTCGACGAGCACGACAATACCTACTACCTGGCGATGGAGTACGTGCGCGGGCAGTCGCTCGCGGGAATCCGCAAGCGTGCCCAGGAACAGATGACGCCCATGCCGTCGGTGCTCGCTGCCCACGTCTGCGCCGAGGTCGCCAAAGGGCTGCACTACGCGCACAAGCTTTCCGACAAGGGTAAGCCGGTCAACCTGGTTCACCGCGATGTCACCCCGCACAACGTGCTCATCTCGTACGACGGGGCGGTGAAGCTGACCGACTTCGGCATCGCCAAGGCCGGCGCCAAGCTCACCGCACCGGGAATGCTCAAGGGCAAGTTCGCGTACATGTCGCCGGAGCAGGCCCGAGGAGAGGACGTCGACGCCCGTACCGACGTGTTCGCTCTGGGCATCGTCCTTTGGGAGCTGCTCACCGGAGGGCGCCTCTTCGAGGGCGACAGCGACATCGCTGTCTTGCGTGCGGTGCAGCAGAGCCAGATTGCTCCCCCCGCGCGCCTCAACCCGGACGTGCCCCTGCCCTTGAGTGACGTGGTGCTCAGGGCGCTCTCCCGCGACCGTACGCAGCGCTATCAGAGCGCGCAGGAGCTCGAGCGGGCGCTGGCCCAGTTCGTTCTCACCCACGCGCGCGTCGTCGATGACACCGACGTCGGTCTCTATGTGCGCCGGCTCTTTCCCGAAGAGGCGTCGGCCAGTATCACCGAGGCCACCGGCGGGCCGGCCGATGACCCGAGCAAGACGGACCCTTCCCCCAGCGGCGTGAGCGAGCCGACTGCGGCGCAGGCGCGGGCCGGCTCGGAATCGAGCCTGTCTCGAACCCAGCCCAGCCCAGCTCCACCGCTCTCACCCGATGAGGATGGGAGCGGCAGCACTCATGTCGTTCGCCGTGGCACGAGGAGCTCGCAACCCTCGGAGTCCGATGACGACGAGCGGGCACAGCGCCCCACCGTGGGAATTCGACGAGGCTCCGGTGGGCCCACCCCGTCCGTCGACCCCGTGGCCGGCCCATCGTGGTCGCGCCCCACCGTGGGCATGCGGCGAGGTGTGCTGGCGGGCGCGGCGCTCCTTTTTCTCTTGGCGAGTGCAGCCCTCGCCATCTCGGCGCTTTCCCGCGCCCCGGCGGCGGTGCACCCGAGCCATGCCGACACAGGGAAGGGGACCGAGGGTGAGCCCTTGCCGTCCACCGTAGAAAGCTTCGCCGACGCCGATGTGTCTCCACGCGAGGTGACGGCGGCGAAGCTCGGCCCGATCCCCGGCGTGGTGGACGCAGGGAAGCCCCCGCTCAAGGAAGAGAGTAGGGCGCGTCGCGTTCGACCGGGGATTTTGGTGGTCCGCGCCACCCCGTGGGCGGAGCTTTTCGTCGACGGACGGGCTCTGGGAGAGGTGGCCGAGGCGCACCGGCGGCTCAGCCTGCCCGCTGGGAATCACCGGGTTCTCTTCAAACACCCTTTGCGCTCGAAAAGCTTCGAGGTGGTGGTCGAGCCGGGGCGGGAAACCGTTCGCGAGTTCCACCTGAGCAAGTAGGCGACCACTCGGGCGGAAGCGATCGAGGAGGGAACGGCCTCCTTTAGGCGCTGACGCCTTCCCGAACAGCCCTGTCCGAAAACCGATCGGCCCGCTGTCGCCGAGGCGAACAATTTCCGCTTGACGATTACATTTAATATCTGATACTAGTTAGCTCATATTTAGTACTCGCTATTCAAAAGAAACTCTGAATGGACCTCCTGGGGCCGGAAGAGATTGAGCGAATCGAGAAGGAGCACCCGGCGGGGCTGCCGGCGCGGGCGATTCTGGAAATCTTCCGCCCCAAGGGCGTTCGCTTCTCCGAGGCGACCTTCCGCAAATACGTACAGGCCGGTTTGCTACCGCGCAGCCGGCGGGTGGGCCGCAAGGGCAAGCACCGCGGCAGCCAGGGCGTCTACCCAGTGGAGGCGGTGCGGCGGATCAACGCGATCAAAAAGATGATGGCCGAGGGAATGACCCTCGACGACATCAGGCGCTCGTTCATCTTCTTCAAGAACCACATCGATCAGCTCGACCGCGACATCGCCGAGGTGCTCGACGGCTTCGCAGGCGAGCTCACTTCCCGCCCGTTTCAGGACGACCGCCGGCGGGAGCTGTTGGGGAAGATTGAAACGCTGCGCGACCGTGCCAGCGCGCTGGTGCGCGAGGTGGCGATGGTGGGGAGCGCGGTGACGGTGCGGCACCCGGAGTTGGAGGCGAATTGAACTGCCGGCGCCTGACCAGCGCCGCTTCAAGGAGGGGAAGATGAGCGATGTGAACGAAGAGGTGCCGCTGCTTAAGGCCGACGAGCCCGAACGGCGGAGATCCAAGACCATGTCTCGCAAGGAGATGGCGCGGGATTTAAGAAGGCGCCGCGCGGCCGGCCAGATGGACCCGGAAGAGGAAGAGCTGCTCGGGCAAATCGAGGGCATGCGCCCCAAGACGCGCGCCGACTGCGTGAACATGCCCAGGCCGTGCCTGTTCGTCTCCTGCAAGCACAACCTCTATCTCGACGTGAACCCGGAGACGGGGTCGATCAAGCTCAATTTCCCGGACAAAGAGATCTGGGAGCTTCAGTACACCTGCGCGCTCGACGTGGCGGAGAAGGGCGGCATCACCCTCGAGGAAGTGGGAGAGATCATGAACCTCACCCGCGAGCGCATTCGTCAGGTGGAGACCCGGGGGCTGATGAAGCTGCGAGAAGCGACCGAGGCCGAGCCTCCTCGACCGGAGACGAAGTAGCCTCTAAAGACGCGTCGCGTTGACCGCCGGAACAGCGGTTGCTACACCCGTCGGCCTCTCCTTTTTTGGCGTGAGGCGTCGTGCTGGCGCTCCTCAGTGTCTTCGACAAGAGCGGTCTTGTGCCCTTCGCCCAGGGGTTGGTGCGTCTGGGGTATTCACTGCTTTCCACCGGGGGGACGATGCAGGCCCTCGCGAACGCGGGCGTACCCGTTCGGGCGGTGACGGAGCACACCGGCAGCCCCGAGATACTCGGTGGGCGGGTGAAGACACTGCACCCGAAGATTCACGGCGGCATTCTCGCCCGGTTGGATGTCGAGCAAGACCGGGCCGAGCTGGCGGCCCAGCGCATCGAGCCGATTTCTCTGGTGGCGGTGAACCTCTACCCGTTCCGCGAAGCGGTGGCCGCTGGCGCCGACGAAGCGCAGGCCATCGAGCAAATCGACGTCGGCGGACCGGCGATGGTGCGGGCGGCGGCCAAGAACTTCGCTCATGTCGCGGTGGTGGTCGACCCAGCCGACTATGAGGAGGTGCTCGCCGAGCTGGAGAGGCATGGAAAGGTGGGGGACGCCACCCGACGGCGGCTGATGCGCAAAGCCTTCGCTCACACCGCGGCCTACGACGCGTCGATCGCGGCATGGCTGTCGGAGTCGGCCCACGACCCTTTCCCCGGCGAGCTGGCGATGGGTTTTCTCAAGGTGCAGGAGCTGCGCTACGGCGAAAACCCCCACCAACGCGGCGCCTTCTACCGGGAGCACCGTCTGCCCAAGGAGCCGACCGTCGCCGGCGCCCAGGTGCTGCAAGGCAAAGAGCTCTCCTACAACAACCTGCTCGACCTCGACGCAGCGCTCGGCTTGGTGCTCGAGTTTCCCGGCTCGCCGTGCGCGGTGGTCATCAAGCACAACACCCCCTGCGGCGTGGCCATCGACCCCTCCTTGGAGAAGGCCTACCGCGCCGCGCACGCGGCCGACGAGGTGTCTGCGTTCGGCGGCATCGTGGCGCTCAACCGCCCGGTGGACGAGGCGACGGGCAAGGCGCTGGCGGAGACCTTCCTCGAGGCGGTGATCGCCCCCGGCTACTCTTCGCAGGCGCTGGCGGTGCTCTCGGCCAAGAAGAACTTGCGGTTGTTGGAGGCGGGCGAAGTGTTGGGGTCGCCCCTCGTGCGGGCGCGGCCGCAGCTCGACGTGCGAAGCGTTTCCGGCGGCTTGTTGGTGATGGACCGCGACGCCCTCGAGCCGGCGCAGGAATGGAAGGTGGTGAGCCGGCGTACGCCCTCCGACGATGAGCTCGCTGCGTTGCGGTTCGCCTGGAAGGTGTGCAAGCACGTCAAGAGCAACGCCATCGTTTTTGCTGCCAAAGACCGGTTGCTCGCCGCTGGTGGCGGCCAGACCAGCCGGGTGGATTCGGTGAAAATCGCCGCCGCGAGAGGTGGCAGGGCGCTCGCGGGCAGCGCGGTGGCTTCTGACGCGTTCTTTCCCTTCCGCGACGGGTTGGACGAAGCAGCCAAGGCAGGCGCCACGGCGGTGGTGCAGCCGGGCGGCTCGGTGCGCGACGCCGAGCTCATTGCTGCGGCCGACGAGCACGGGATGGCGATGGTGTTCACGGGGGTGCGACACTTTCGGCACTAGCCTTATCTAGGGCCAGCTCCTCATGCGCATCGTCTGTCCGAAATGTACGGCGGCTTATGCGATAGATGATCGCTCGATCACCCCCAAGGGAGTGCGGGCGCAGTGCCCCCGTTGCCGCCATCTCCACTTGGTACGCCGCGACGAGCCACAGCCGGCTGAGGCGCCCACGGCAGCGCCGGCAAACGCTCCCCAGCCGCCGTCAGCGTCTCCCCGCGCGGTAGAGCTCCCCGCTCTGGACGAGCACGACGCGATGCCCACCCGGGCCTACGAATCTTTGCGGCCCGACCCCTTGTCCAACTTCGATGCGGCCGGTGACTTCGAGCCGACGCGGGCCTATTCCCCGCTCTCAGACGACTCCCAGCCCTCGGAAAACGGGCCCCCGCCGGCCGTGAGCTGCCGCACCTGTGGCAAGGCGCTCGCCGATCCCTTTGACGTCGCCGTCGGCATGTGCGGCGACTGCCGGAGCAAGTCCATGTCGGAGGCGGGGGACGAGGCCTTTGCTGCCTCTGCTTCACCACCCTCCGCCGAGGCTGGCCCCAAGCGAAATCCGCCCGCGCCACTCTCGTCGTACGACCAAGGGCCGGTCCACAACGCGGCGCGGGAGGACGGCGGGGAGGGTGGACGGAACAAGGTGATGGTGGTGACCCTCGCGGCGTTGTTGCTGGGCGTGGGGGGAGCGGTGCTCTTGGCCAAGCGGCCATGGAAACGCCGCGCGCCGACCTTGGCGATAGGCACCGTGGCGAAGGAGATCGACGCCGTCGTCCCCAAGTGGAAAGCGAGCGTAGGCGCGCTCGAAAAGACCGCCGAACAATACCTCGTCGAGGGCGAGGCCAAGCTGGCCGAAGACTCCACCTCGGGCTACCAGGAAGCAGAGGAGAGCTTCCAGAAGGCGCTCGTGAAGGACCCCTCGAGCGATCGCGCGGTGGCGGGGTATGTGGGCGCGCTCGCATTGGGGCGAGGCACCCATCTGGACGACGCCGCCTTCGATGAGGCGCTGGGGCTCATCGTGGCTGCCGAAGCGCGCAGGGGTGCCGACGTGGGCGAGCTCCTCGCCCACGCCCATCTGTTGCTGACGCGGCCTACCGCCGGAAACGCGTCGGACGCGCGGGCCCTTGCCGAGCGTGCGCAGGTGGGGGCAAAGCCCCAGGTGCAGGCGCAGGCGCACCTCGTCATCGGTCTCTCCTACCTGGGGACAAATTGGGTGTGGGCGAGCGAGAACCTCGACAAGGTGCTCGTGCTCTTCCCGGATCTTCGTCGCGGCTATCTCGCCCGGGCACGGGCGTTTCACTCCGAGGGAGACCTGCGCAAAGCCATCGGGCTCCTCGAGAAGCGGCTGGCCCTCGACGGCGACCAGTGGGAAGCGACCGAGTTGCTCGCCCGGCTGTACGTCGAAGCCGGTGAGACGGGCGCTGCACGTTCGGTGCTCGAGCGGTTCGCGGCCGACCGAAAGAACGTTCGTTCCCGCATCGCGCTGGCCGTGCTCGCCTACCAGCACGAGGGACGTGCGGAAGAAGGCGCCGAGCTACTCGACCAAGTCGTGGCAGAGAAGGGCTCGTACGGTGAGCAAGAGTTGGTCGACGCCCTCGGGCACCTGTCGGCGGCGGTGCGCGTGCTGGGCGAGCTCGACGAAGCGGAGAAGTTCGCCCAAGCCGCGCTCGCGGTCGACGCCAAGGACGCCAACGCGCACCTACAGCTGTTCCTGGTTGCGGTGCAACGCGGGTTGGCGGAGCAAGCGCGCTTGCATCTGCCAGCGCTGCAAGGACAGCTGGGGAACGAAGCCCTCGAGCGGGTGCTGGAAGGAAGGCTCCTGCTCTTGGAGGGAAAGGCCGAAGAGGCACTGGAGGTCTTCGGCCGGGCCGCGGAGCTCGACCACCGGAGAACCGATGCGCTCCTCTTGGCTGCCGCGGCAGCGGCTACCGCCCGTCAGGAGCGCAAGGCTTATGACTTCGCGCTCCAACGGGCCTTGCGGGCGGACCCCGAGCGGGCGGCCGCAGCGTCGGTGCTTGCACCGTATTTCGTCGCGCCTTCCGACACGCTGGGTGGAGCGTTGGAAAGGTTTCGCAAGCTCTCCAGCGGAAAAGACGACCCCAACCCCCCGCTGTGCGAAGGCCTGGTGCGCTTCCACCTCGAGGACCATGCAGGCGCCGACCGCGAGCTCGCCAAAGTGGTGACGATCGACCCTGGCAACGGACCGGCGCTCGCCTTGCGCTCGCTCATCGCCCTTCGCCGCGGTCAGACCAACGCGGCGGTGAAACTAGGCGCCCGGGCGGTCGGCGCCGATCGCACCCTCGCGCTCACCCACTATGCGTATGGGGCGGCGTTGCTCGCTCAGAGGAAAGACGACGCGGCGAAGCAGGCGCTGCGTGACGCGCTCTCGGCCGACCCCAAGCTCTTGGCTCCCCGGGTGAAGTTGGCCGAGGCGCACGCCCGCACCGGAAACCTCGAGGAGGCAAGGAGGCTTTTGAGCTCGGTGGTGGGCATCGACTCCGCTTACTTCGACGCCAAGCGGGCGCTCTACGTGGCCACCAGGTGAACCGATGAAGGTCCTGCTCTTGGGTTCGGGAGGGCGTGAGCACGCACTGGCGTGGAAGCTTACGCAGAGCCCTCGTCTGACCACGCTCTTGTGTGCGCCGGGCAACGTAGGCACCGAACGGCTGGGCCAGAACGTACCCTTGCGGGTAGACGATGCCGCTCAGGTGTGTGCGCTGGTGGCGGCGCACCGGGTCGACCTCGTCGTCGTTGGCCCGGAGGCGCCGTTGGTGGCGGGTGTGGCCGACGAGCTGTCCCGACTGGGCGTGCCGGTGTTTGGGCCAGTGGCGGCGGCGGCCAGGCTGGAGGGCTCCAAGGCTTTCGCCAAGGAGGTGATGGCCGCCGCCGGCGTACCCACCGCCTCTTTTCAGGTGTTCGACGATGCACGCACGGCCGAGGTACACGCGCGCGCCCAAGGAGCTTGCGTGGTGAAGGCCGATGGGCTGGCGGCGGGCAAGGGGGTGATCGTCGCCCGAAGCGGCGAGGAGGCCGCCTACGCGGTGCGCTCGTTGGTGGGTCTGGGGGCGGCGGGAAAACGCCTGGTCGTGGAGGAGCTGCTCGAGGGCGAAGAGGTTTCGGTCATCGCCCTGTGCGATGGCGAGCGCTACGCGCTTCTTTCGCCCGCGCAGGACCACAAGCGGGTGGGCGAGGGGGACACCGGCCCCAACACCGGCGGCATGGGAGCGTACGCGCCGACGCCTTTTTTGAGCGAAGAAGAGCTCGTCGATGTCGGTCGGTCGGTGATTGCCCCCACCTTGGCAGAGCTTGCGCGGCGTAAAACTCCATTCAAAGGAGCGCTCTACGCGGGGCTGATGCTCACCCGTCAGGGGCCGCGGGTGCTCGAGTTCAACTGCCGCTTCGGCGATCCCGAGGCCCAGGTGCTGGTGATGCAGCTGGCGGAGGACTTGCTGCCGCTGTTGTACGCCTCGGCGACGGGCAACCTCGAGGCGCGGCCGCTCGCTGTGCATCCAGGAGTGTCGGTGGGAGTGGTGCTGGCTGCGGCGGGCTACCCCTCTTCACCACGCCTGGGCGACCCGATTCAGGGGCTTTCCGACGCCGAGGCGATGGCGACCGTCTTCCATGCCGGCACGCGGCGTGAAGGCGGCCAGGTGGTCACCGCGGGGGGACGGGTGCTCACGGTGTGCGCGCGAGGAGGGTCGTTGGAAGCGGCGCGCCAGAAGGTCTACCAGGCGGGGGCGTGCATTCGCTTCGAGGGCATGCATTATCGCCGCGACATCGGCTCGCGCGCGCTGTCGGTGCGGTCGTGAAGCTTCTCTATCGCTACCAGCTGAAGGAGATCGTCGTTCCCCTGACGGTGTGGGTTGGCTTTCTCTTTTTGCTCTTGTTCGTCATGTCGTTTCTGCGCGGCACCGATGTGCTCTTGGGCTCGGCGATGACGGCCAAAGATTTGGGCCGGTTCACTCTCTACCTGGCGCCGCATTTTCTTCAGCAGGCGCTGCCGATCGCCTTCTTGTTGGCGATTCTTCTCGGCATCGGGCGCTTGAGCGAGGACGGCGAAGTCTCGGCGATGCGCTCGTTGGGGGTGGGGCCCTGGCAGGTGTTGGCCGGACCGCTCACCTTGGGCTCTGTGCTGGGAGCGGTGATGCTCGGGCTTTCCTTCACCGCCGCGCCTTGGGGCCTGCGCTCGGTGAAGGAAGCGGCCAACGAGGTCATCAAGAAGAACCTCGCTGGCGACGTGAAACCAGGCGTCTTCTACGAGGACCTGACCAACCTCACTCTCTACGCCGCGAAGGTGAACCGCGCCGACCGCGGGTGGAGCCACGTGCTCATCCACGACGATCGTGACCCCGAGTCACCTCTTTTGGTGGTGGCCCAGGAAGGGCGGGTTCAGGCGGCAGGGGCGAATGCGGAGCTCACGCTGTCGTTGGCCGACGGCCACGTGCACCGCGCCAACCGGCAGGGGCTCGAGTATTCAGTGGTGGACTTCGAGCGGGGCGACATCATCATCGGCATGGGCGATTCGATTTTTTCCAAGAACCGGTTTCGCTCGCCCAAGGAAGAGCTCAGCCCCAAAGAGCTGTTGACGGCGGCCGCGGGAGCAGAGCACGTCGGTGAGAGTGGTGTGCCTTTTTTGATGGCATTCCACTGGAGGTTGGGACAGGTGCTGATGCCACTGGCGTTCGCCGTGATGGGAACCCCGCTGGCGATGAGTCGCCGCCAGTCAGGGAGAGCGCGGGGCTACCTTTTGACCATCGCCGGCTACGTTCTCTACTACGTGCTCGCGCGGGTGTGCGTGAGCCTGGGCGAGCGCGGCAAGCTCGACGTTCTCTTGGCGGCGCAGCTGCCGAACGTCGTCTTCGCGGCGCTCGGTTTGGTCGCGCTGGTGCGCGTGACCAAGGTGGGGACGATTCGATGAGCCGAACGATGTTCGGTTACGTCTTTCGCCTGTTTCTGGGGTACTTCGCCGCCCTCTTCCTGGTGGTGATGGTGGTCTTCCTGATTGCCGACTTCGGTGATCGGGTGAAGGCGTTCGTCGAGCACCCCTGGGTCGACGTGGTCGAGCTCTATTGGAACAAGGCGCTGGTGGCGGCGCACCAGCTCGGTCCGGCAGCGATGCTTCTGGCTGCGGGAGCGGGCATCTCCACCTTGCGCAAACGGGGAGAGCTCACCGCCTTGCGCTCGTTGGCGTTCGGCACCGCCACCCTCTACTTGCCGGTCGCGGTGGCGACGCTCGTCGGCTCGGCGCTGTTCATCGTCTTCGACGAGCAGGTGGTGACCAAGGCGGGCGTGCGCGTCGAGGACATCACGGTGAACAAGTTCAACGTGTGGGGCGACTGGCGCTTTCATTGGCAGCGCAAGCGGTGGTTTCGCAGCGGGGAACAGGTGTTTTTCCTCCGCAGCGGCGACGTGGAGACGGGCTTTCGCGATGTGACCATTCTCTCGCTGAGCCCGGATTTCACCTTGCGAGCGCGGATCGACGCCGACGGGATGGCGTATGTGGGAAAAACGCGCTGGCGCCTCCAAGGTGCCCATGAACGCCTGTTCGACGACGCCGGTGGCTCCCTTGTCGACGCGTTGGGCGACGTCGAGCGCGATTTGGGCGTCACGGGGGCTGCCTTTCGTATTCGCCAGGGTCGGCCGGAGCAGATGAAGGTAGAGGCGCTCCTCGAACAGATTGCCGCGCGACGCCAAGTGGGTTTGCCTGCCCAGCGCTTCGTGCTCGCTCTGCACAACCGCTTCGCCTATCCGCTCACGGGCATGGCGGCGGCGTTGCTCGCGGTGGGGTTGGCGCTGCGGCCTGGTCGCAAGGGTCACCTCACCGTCGCGCTCGTCGAAGGGTTGATGGTGGCGGTCGCGCTGTGGGGAATGATGGTGATTGGCAAGTCGTTGGTGGTGGGCGATCGCATGCCGGCGCCGCTGGCAGCCTGGAGCCCCTTTGTCATTCTCACTCTGGCAGCGGGGTTTCTCTGGCTTCGACGCGAGGGGCGCCTGGGTCGGGAGGGAACGTGAAGGCGCTCGCGCGCGTGCGCGACGGAGGCCTCGTTCTGTGGGGCGTGGGGGCGCTCACGTTGGAGGCGATTGCCTCGGTGGGAATGGTTCTGTGTGCGACGGCGGCGCTGGGGGAATGGGTGACGCGCCGGCGAGAGCTCGACGTCCGCGCGTGGGTGAAGACGTGGGCGCCCCTGCTCGCCTTCACCGGTTGGATGTTGACAGCGCCGCTGCTGGCCGCCCGGTGGCCGACGTCGACCGGGCTTGCCCGGCAGCTCGAGTGGCTGGGGGTGCCGTTGGCGGCGTACGCGTTTGCCCAGGCGAATGAAAAAGCCAGGCGAGCGCTGGCGTGGGTGGCGGCGGTGACGTTGGCGCTGTCTTGCCTCGCCGCGCTTTTGCAGTACCTGGGAGCCTGGCCGAGCGCAGAGACGTTCGTCGGCTGGGAGTGGACGCGCATCCCCTTCTACCGCGTGTACGAGCCGGCGCCGGGGGTCGAGGGGCGCTTCATGGGAGGGGGCCTGTCCTTTCATCGGTTGCGCTTCGCCCACGTCGGCGCGCTGGCGGTGCTGGTGGCGCTGGCGGTGGGGCTTCGGGCCCGCGG
>JBMORE010000157.1:18976-33019 GCA_049322255.1 Myxococcota bacterium
GCGGAAGAGCGCGCTTTTGGGCGCTGGGGCTGGCGGTGTGCGGGTTTCTCTCGGTGCTTTTGTTTCCGCTCGCGCGCATGGCGAGCGTCGCGCTGGCAGTCGCTGCGTTCTTCGTGGTGATGCTCGCGGTGGAGAATCGGCGCCGCGCCTTCACAGCGGGCGTGGTGGGCGCGGTGGTGCTGGGAGCGGCGGCGATGGCGCACGCTCCTTTGCGCGCGCGTTTTTTGGCCGCCGACACCAGCGAGGGCAGCGGCGAGCGGGGAGCGCTCCTGCGCGCGGGGTTGGAGGCGGTTTCCCAGCACCCTTTGCTTGGGACTGGATTGGGGCGCTTTCGGCCTTCTCACTTCGTTGGGGAAAAGGCTCCTTCGCTGGTGCTCGAGCACACCGGCAAGGCGCACAACCAATTCGTCACCATCGCCGCGGAAGGCGGTGTTGTGGCGCTGCTGCTTTTCGTTTGGGTGCTGGCGTGGCTGGCGCGGCGCATGGACTCCCGGGACCCGCTGGGCATTGCGGGTTTAGGGGCGTTGGTGCTCTTTGGCCTGCTCAGCCTCACCCACGACCCGCTCTTCCACGCCTCTTTTTCGGCTGGCCTGACGTTGGTGCTGGGAATGGCGGTCGCGCGAGGAAGCGGCGCTCATTGACCGAGCGCTCGTTGATACGCCACCCAAGTTCGTTGAACACATTCGTCCCAGCTGAAACGTTCGGAGCGGGCGCGGCCCTTATCCATCAGCTTTCGTCGGAGCTGCTCGTCACGCGCCACCTGCTGCGCGGCGTCGATCCACGCTTCGCCGTCGTCAGGGTCGACGAGCACCCCCGCTTCACCCAACACCTCGGGCAGCGCACCGGCACGCGCGGCGATCACTGGGCAGCCGCACGCCATCGCCTCCAGCGCGGGGAGGCCGAAGCCCTCGTAGCGCGACGGGAGCAAGAGGGCGGTCGCGCCGCCGTAGAAGAGCGGCATCTCCTCTTCGGGGAGCCGGCCCAGGTCGATGACGGAGCGCGGTAGGCCCAGGCGAGAAGCGGCGCCTGCTCCAGCGACGAGCGCCAAGGGGGCGGGGAGCGCCTGCACCACCTTCACCAGGAGCTTGAGGTTCTTGTGCGGTTTTTCGTTTCCGACGGCGGCGAAGTAGCGCGCGGGCAAGCCGCGCCGGGCGCGAAACTCGGCGAGCTCGCTGGGAGAGGCGAAGCGGTATGCGGCATCGACGCCGGGGGAGATGACCTGCAGCTTGAAGGGGCTCAACCCCAAGTGACGCGCCAGCTCGTCGCGGGAGAACTCGGAGACGGTGAGCAGCGCCTTGGCCGCTTTGGCGCGCGGGCCGACGATGAGCCGGTAGTACGCCATTCGGCCGGGGCTGGAGCTCTCCGGCAGGGCGAGGTGGTTGGCGTCGTGCAGGGTGGCCACCAGCTTCCCGGGCCACAAGCCGGGCAAGGAGAACGAGGTGGCGTGGAAGAGATCGCAGCGTGAGCGCAAAAGCGCGGCGAGGAGCGCAGGCTGCTCGAGGGGCGAGAGAAAGGGCGCGGCACAACGCTGAAGCGGCAGGGTAGGGCGGAGCGCGCCCAAGCCTTCCGGAAGCGGCGCAGGTCCGACGAGGCCGGCGAAGCTCCAGTCGGGCGCCAGCGCTGGCAGCCGGCGCGCCAGCTCGAGCGCGTAGCGAGCGATTCCGTGCAGGGGCCCGCGCACCATGCGCAGGTCGATGAGCACCTTGGGCACCGCTGCTCCAGTTACCACCGGCGCCCACGCGTGGCTACAAGGCGCGCGCTCCCATAAGTCGAGTCATTGGCGCCGCGCCGATGTCCAAGCAGCCTCGAATTCTCGTGCACCGTGGATCATTCCGAGAGGCTGCGGCCCTTCTCGAGCGCAACACGCGCGAAAGAAGCGGCGTAGGCCGGAGACTCACGGGCGATGAACGTGCATGCGGCTTCGAGATCGTCGAGGGCGGCGGGAAGCCCGTCTACTTCCCGAGCCATCGTGCCATCCGTCGTTCGGCCTCATCCTGCGACACGAGCTTCGCGTCGACGATTTGGCCTACGCGATGTGGAGCAATTCACGCACGTAGAGGTGATACTGGATATCCTCGAGCGTTGACTCGTCAGGCAGCTCGTCGAGCAGAGCTTTGACCGACTCCTTTGCCGTTCGTGGGCCTTCGGCCTCGCTCATGGGTTCTTTCCTATCGGTGCTCATTTAAGCGCTCCGTGGGAAATATATCCCGACGCGGTGCTAGAAGCCGCCACTTGTGAAGGTCGCCCTCGTCCACGATTGGCTCGTCACCTACCGCGGAGGCGAGAAGGTTCTCGAGGCGATCGCCGAGCTGTTCCCCGATGCCGAGTTGTTCACGCTCTTCCACGAACCGGGCGCCGTCTCCTCGCTCGATGACCGCCGGGTGCACACCAGCTTCTTGAACCGTTGGCCGTTTGCGCGCGCGCGCTATCGCCACTTCTTGCCGCTCTTCCCGAAGGCGATTGAGGCGCTGGATCTCTCCGGCGTCGATTTGGTCATCTCCTCGAGCCACTGCGTGGCCAAGGGGGTGCGCAAGCCAGTCGGAGCAAAGCACCTGTCCTACGTGCACGCGCCGATGCGCTACATGTGGGATCGTTACGAGGACTATTTCGGTCCTGGTCGTGCATCGCGTGCGGTGCGTACGGCAGCGTGGGTGGTACGCCCTTACTTGCAACGGTGGGATCGCCGAAGCTCCGCCGGCGTCGATCGCTTTGTCGCCAACAGCCACTACATCGCCCAGCGCATCGCGGCGACTTACGGGCGGGAAGCGGCGGTGGTGCACCCTCCGGTGGAGCTTGGGCGCTTCGCCTCGCAGCCGCTCGAGGGCACCGGCAAAGGTGGCTACTACCTGTGGCTGGGAGCGCTGGCGCCGTACAAACGTGTCGACGTAGCGATCGAAGCATTTCGACGGCTGCGAAGCCCCCTGTGGATCGGCGGCACCGGACAGGACGAGGCGCTCGTTCGCCACGGGCTCCCCTCCAATGTGAAGTGGCTGGGTCAAGTCGCCGACGTCGACTTGCCCGCGCTCTATCGCGACGCGCGCGCGCTGGTGTTCGCGGGTGAGGAAGACTTCGGCATCACCCCTCTCGAGGCTCAGGCATGCGGCCGTCCAGTCATCGCCTTGGGTCGAGGCGGCGTGCTGGAGACCGTCACTGCGAAGACCGGGCGATTCTTTTCGGAGCAGACGCCCGAGGCGTTGGCCGCCGCGGTGACCTCCTTCGAGGCCTGGGAGGAGCAGTTCCATCCCGCCGACGCGCGCGCACACGCCTCGCGCTTTACCAAAAACGAATTTCAGCGGCGCTTCCTCGAAGAGCTGTCACGGCTATGACGCGCTCGCCCGAAGTCAGGGTGGTGCACCCCTGCTCCGGGGAGGCAGGGCGCGCCAACCATTTGGTTTGACGGTGGTTTTCGTGTAGGTGGTTGTCCGCAACTTCGAGGGTCGAGGGCGCGACAATTGCACCAGCGCGCGCTCTCGAGGAGAGGGGTTTCCTTGTTCAACCGCTTCCATCGCTTCTACAACTCCATCAAGGTCGTCACCGACCTGGCGATGTTGTCCTGCGCCTTCGGGTTGGCGTACGTCACCCGCTTCCACTCGGGACTCGCCGCGGGAGCGATTCCTTTGGCGCAAGACTCCTGGGTGACGCTGGCGATGGCGCTGGCCATCTTCCCGCTCACCTTCCGGCAGCAGAACCTCTACACCTCCAACCGCTCGCGCACGCACAGCGAAGAGGTCTTCGAGGTGTTCAAAGCGATCATCCTCGCCACCGTCATCTTGGTGGCGGTGAGCTTCTTCGTCCGCGAGCGTTACTCGCGACTGACGCTGGGGATTTTCGCCGGGTACGCGTTCGTCCTCGTCGCCGTGGCGCGGCTTTCCTTCCGCGCGGGCTTCAACGCGCTTCGCCGGCGCGGGTTCAACCTCAAATCGATTCTGGTGGTGGGCGCGGGCGAGCTCGGCCAGCGGGTGATTGAAACCATCGATTCGCATCGCGAGTTGGGCTTTCGCGTGGCCGGAGTGCTCACCCGGCGGCCCACCAAGCTGGGGACGAAGGTGGCGGGGGCTCCGGTGGTGGGGCTCCTCAAGGACGTGGATCGGGTGCTCGACCAAAACCCCGTCGACCAAGTCATCATCGCGCTGCCCATCGAGGAGCAGCCGCTGGTCAAACCGCTGATGGAGACCTTGGCGCTGCGCACCGTCGACGTGAAGGTGGTGCCCGACCTCTACCAGTACATCACCGTGTGCGGCGGTCTGGAGGAGTTCGGCGGCCTGCCCATCATCAGCTTGCAGGGCGGGCCGCTGCACGGCTGGAACTTGGTGGCCAAGCGCGCCTTCGACATGCTCTTCGCTTTCTTGGCCATCGTGGTGGCCGCGCCGATCATGCTCGTCACCGCAGCCCTGGTGAAGCTGACCAGCCCCGGCCCCATCCTCTATCGACAGGAACGCATGGGGATGGATGGCGAGACTTTCGGGATGCTCAAGTTCCGCACCATGCGCGTCGATGCCGAGGCAGCGGGGGCCAAGATGGCTTCGGCGGACGACCCGCGGCGCACTCCGGTGGGCGGGTGGTTGCGCAGGCTCTCTCTCGACGAGCTGCCCCAGTTCTTCAATGTGCTGTGGGGAGACATGAGCCTGGTGGGCCCGCGCCCGGAGCGGCCGGTGTTCATCGAGGAGTTCAAGCAGCGAATTCCGCGCTACCACCTGAGGCACAAGGTGAAGGCGGGCATCACCGGCTGGGCGCAAATCAACGGCCTGCGCGGGCAGACCTCGATTCAAAAGCGCATCGAGTACGACCTCTATTACATCGAGAACTGGTCGCTGCTGCTCGATCTGAAGATTCTCTTGCGCACCGCGCTGGGCGGGTTTCTCTCGAAGAACGCGTACTAGAGAATTCATCAATTGGGGTGGTTGCCCTGTCCCCAGCGGAAAGCGAAGAACGCCATCGTGGCCAAACCAACGGCGGCGAGGACACGGCGGGCTTGCGGGCGGTGCTCGAGCCAGTCGGCGAGGAAGAAAAACAGCGGGTAGTTCCACGCCGAGTAGCGGTGGATGCCACGCAGCATGCCGGTGGACAGTGGCAGAAGAAGGTTGGCGGCACCCAGGGCGAGGTACCCCGTTCGCCAGCGCCGCTGCCAAATTCCCCAGACAAGCAGCGCCACGGCGAGCAGCGCGAAGAGGTGGTGATCGAGCGTTACCCCGAGCCGGAAGAAGGGCTCCAGCGGGAAGCTGGGCTTTCGCCCCCAGCCCGCTTGCACGTGCACGAAGTAGAGAGGGTCGCCGTAGAGCCCTTGGTGCAAACCGAGGAGCACCGCCACCGCGGCCGCAGGGAGGAGCAGCACCAACACTCGCCAGCTGAAGCTCAGCCTCCCCTCCTCGGTGCGGCACAGCTCATAGAGCACCGGCAAGCAGATGAGAAAGCCATTGGAGCGGGTCCACACCGCGAGCATGCAGGCAAGGCCCGCAAGAGCGGGGCGATGGGTGCGCGCGCAGTAGACGGCGAACACCGAGAGAAACAGCGAGGTCGACTCCGGATACACGCAGGAGAGAAAGTGGCTGCCCGGAAAGCACAGCAAGCAGGTGACGACGAGGGTGGCGAACGCGGGCGAGCGGTCGAGCCGCACCAGTCTGTCCAGGTACACCAGGGCGAGCACCAACATGCCGTGCGCGAGAAAAAGCCCGGCGTAGAAGACATGCACTCCGCCGAGAAGCTCGGACAGGCCGCGCATCAGGGCGGGGAAGAAGGGGAAGAACGCCGCGTGGTAGACCCAGCCGCCATCGGGGGAGGGCCCGGGGTAGCCCCGCTCGGCGATGCTGACGTAGAAGAACGAATCCCACCGGCCCCAGACGTCGAGCAGCCGGTGCGGGACTTGCTGCCAGAAAAAGCCGTGGTCCTCGCCGATCCACCACTCGTACTTCGCCTTGGGGCGGGGAAAGTAGGTGCCCGCCGCCATCGCCATCTCGGCGAGCAGCCGGGTGCCCCCAAGCCACACCCACCACGGGTACACCGTGGCCGCCCGAGCGCTGGTCGCGGTGGCTGGCGCAGAAGAGGCGGCGGTCATGCGGGCCGGTTTAACGAAAAAACGGCTCCGGGTCGCCCCGGAGCCGTTCTCCCCTCCCGTGAAGCGACAGGGCTCGCTTTGGCGCATGCCCCGTCTGGGCTTTTCGCCCCTTCAGGTTCCTTCGGAAACTTCAGCTACAGCCGCTGGTGGAGCCGCAGTTGCTGCACTTGTAGCAGGCGCCGTTGCGCACCATGATTTCGCCGCAGCAGTGGCAGGGCGGCGCGTCGGCCTGGTTCAAGTAGGCGGCGCGGGCGCTGGTCGCTTCCTTCTTCGCGGCGGCTTTCAGCGGGGCCTCCTCGGCGCTCGGCGGATCCTTCTTGAGGAACTTCAGCTCGAGCCAGCGGAAGATGTAGTCGGTGATCGACTTGGCGATGGGGATGTCCTTGTTCCCCGTGAAGCCCGAGGGCTCGAAGCGGGTGTGGCTGAACTTGTCGACCAGCACCTGCAGCGGCACCCCGTACTGCAGCGAGAGCGAGATGGCGGTGGCAAAAGAATCCATCAGGCCGCTGACCACCGAGCCCTCCTTGGCCATCACGCAGAAGAGCTCTCCGGGGGAGCCGTCTTCGTACATGCCCACGGTGAGGTACCCCTCGTGGCCGCCGATGGAGAACTTGTGGGTGAACGCCTGCCGCTCATCAGGCAACCGCCGCCGCACCGCCCGCGGCTCGGCCAGGGCCGCCTTCACCGCCGCTTCGATGTCTGCCGCCTTGCTCTGGCTGTCGGGCTTCTTGGAGGTGTTGAGCGGTTGGCTTCGTTTGCAGCCGTCGCGGTACACGGCGATGGCCTTGAGGCCCTGCTTCCACGCCTCGAGGTAGGCGTTCTCGATGTCCTCGACGGTGGCGTCGCTGGGCAGGTTGACCGTTTTGGAGATGGCGCCGGAGAGGAACGGTTGGGCGGCGGCCATCATTTGGATGTGCCCCCGGTAGTGAATGGAGCGGCTGCCCTTGGCTGGCTTGAAGGCGCAGTCGAACACGGGCAGGTGCTCGTCCTTGAGGCCGGGAGCGCCCTCGATGGTCTCGTTGCGGTCGAGGAAGGCGACGATCGAGTCCACCTCCGTGGAGGAGTAGCCGAGCTTGGCCAGCGCCAGGGGAACGGTGTTGTTGACGATCTTCAGCATCCCCCCGCCGACCAGCTTCTTGTACTTGATGAGCGCGATGTCCGGCTCGATGCCAGTGGTGTCACAGTCCATCATGAAGCCGATGGTGCCGGTGGGGGCGAGCACGGTCACCTGGCTGTTGCGGAAGCCGTGCTCGGTGCCGTGGGAAAGGGCGACGTCCCATGCAGCGCGCTGGGCAGTGTGCAGGGCTTGTCCCACGCCCTCCGGCTTGATCTGGTAGGCCGCCTTGCGGTGCTTGCGAATGACGCCGAGCATCGGCTCTTCGTTGACCGCGTAGCCGGCGAAGGTCCCCATGCGCTCGGCGATGCGCGCGCTCTGGGCGTAGGCCTGGCCGCACATCAACGAGGTGATCGCCCCCGCGTAGTTGCGCCCCTCCTCCGAGTCATAGGGATGCCCGGTGGCCATCAAGAGCGCCCCTAGGTTGGCGTAGCCCAGGCCCAAGGGACGGTAGTCGAGCGAGTTCTGGGTGATGCGCTCGGTGGGGTACTTGGAGAAGCCGACGATGATCTCCATGCCGAGCAGGGTGACGTCCACCGCGTGCTTGAACGCCTCCACGTCGAAGTCGCCGTCGATGGTGCGGAAGTGCATCAGGTTCAGCGAGGCCAGGTTGCAGGCGGTGTCGTCGAGGAACATGTATTCGCTGCACGGGTTCGAGGCGTTGATCCGCGCGGTGTTGGCGCAGGTGTGCCAGTCGTTCACCGTGGTGTCGAACTGCAACCCCGGGTCACCGCACATGTGGGCGGCCTGGGAGATTTCCCGGAAGAGGTCGCGGGCGCGGTAGGTGTCGAGCGCGCGGCCATCTTTCACCGCGCGGGTGGTCCATGGCTTGTCTTCCACCACCGCCTTCATGAATTCGTCGGTGACGCGCACCGAGTTGTTCGAATTCTGGAAGAAGATGGAGGAGTACGCCTCGCCGTTGAACGAGGGGTCGTACCCAGCTTCGATGAGCGCCCAGGCCTTCTTCTCTTCGCTCGCCTTGCAGCGCACGAACTCGAGAATGTCGGGGTGCTCGGCGTTCAAGATGACCATCTTGGCCGCGCGGCGGGTTTTGCCTCCGCTCTTGATGACGCCGGCGAACGCGTCGAACCCCTTCATGAAGGAAACCGGGCCCGAGGCGGTGCCCCCGCCGGCGAGCAGCTCGCGTGAGGAACGAATGGTGGAGAGGTTGGAACCGGTGCCCGAGCCGTACTTGAAGAGCATGCCCTCGGTCTTCGCCAGCCCGAGGATGGACTCCATCGAGTCCTCCACCGAGTTGATGAAGCAGGCCGAGCACTGCGGGTGGGCCTCGACGCCCACGTTGAACCAGACGGGCGAGTTGAAGGCCACCTTCTGGCGCAAGAGAAGGTGGGTCAACTCGGCGTGAAAGGCGTCGCGGTCGGCGTCGGTGGCGAAGTAGCCGCCCTCGGTTCCCCAGCGGGAGAGGGTGTCGACCACCCGGGCCACCAGCTTGCGCACCGACCCTTCGCGCTCCGGCGTGCCCGGGGTGCCCCGGAAGTACTTGGAGGCGACCACGTTGGTGGCCAGCATCGACCACGACTTGGGAACCTCGATGTCCGACTGCTCGAAGACAGCCTTGCCGTCTTCACCGGTGATGGAGGCCGAGCGGTGCTCCCAGGCGATTTCGTCTGCCGGGTCCACGCCAGGGGTGGTGAAGTACCGCTGAACCGTCAAGCCCCCCGACGATGCCTTTGTCTTCCGTGTCCCCTTGCCTTTGAGGTTCACCGAAGCCTTTGGCGTCAGCTCTTTCTCCATGTGTTCCCCTCCTCAGAGTTCACTACGAGTACGAGTTTGAAGCGAAAACCTGTCGAAACCACACCCAGAAGGTGAAGTCGGTGAGGGCTGCCGAAGGGCCCTGGCGGGGCGGCAGCCCCATGTAGTCAGTTGTGGTTGTTTGGCGCCTTCTCGGCGCCTGGTTTTGGTTGCGACCCCCAGCAGCGAGGGGCGGCCTTGTAGCGTTTGCAACAGCACGGTGTCAAGACTAAACCCACTAGATCTTGTGTCAAAAAAATAGTCATCCCCCATAGTTAGCCCCACTTTTTCATTCGGCGGCGGGCACTTGGAATCGCGCGCAGGCCCGAAAAATCGGCCTGGGAAAGCGGTTGAAGGTGTCTTCCCCACATAGACTTCTCGGGCCGAACCGACGTCAAGTTTCGTGGCCCTACATCGCATTTCATGGCCTGCCAAACCGCCGCACCTACGCCACAGGGAAAAGTTTGCCAATAGTGCGAGTGCAAAATTGACCTTTTTCCTCCACCGAAACGTGAGGGGCGGGCCCGATTTCTCGCGAAGCGCGCAGGTTTTGCAGTTCCGCACAATTGGTTAAAGAAGAGGTCATGCCTCCTCCCTTTCGCCGCCACGTCTTCGTTTGCACCAACCGCCGTCCGGAAGGGAGCCCCAAGGGCTGCTGCGCGAGCAAGGGCTCCGAGGAGGTGCGCTTGCGCCTCAAGAGCGCTGTCGAATCTGCTGGGCTTTCTGGAGAGGTGCGAGTGAACGCCTCCGGCTGCCTCGACGCCTGCGAGCAAGGCGTGGCAGTGGTCGTCTACCCCGAGGGGGTCTGGTACAGCGGAGTCAGCCTCGCCGACGTCGACGAGCTGGTGCGCGAGCACCTGGTGGGCGAAAGACCGATGGAGCGGCTGCGAATGAAGCCGTTTTCGAGGGGCTGACCAAGGCGAAACGTCGGGGTGGCTTACCGGCGTCGCCCCATCAGCCGAAGAATCGCCAGGAACAAATTGACGAAGTCCAAGTACAGCGTGAGCGCGCCGCTGACGGCGAAAGTGCCGGCGCTGCTATAGCCGGAAGAAGCGTGGAGCGTGCGCAGCTTTTGGGTGTCGTAGGCGGTCAGCCCGGCGAACACCACCACGCAGGCGCAGGACCAGACGAACTCCAGCATGCTGCTTTGCACGAAGATCTGCACCACCCCGGCGATCACCACCCCGATGAGGCCCATGAAGAGGAAGGTTCGCCAGGCGGAAAGGTCCTTCTTGGTGAAGGTGCCGTAGGCGGAGAGCGCGGCGAAGGCGCCGCCGGTGACGGCGAAGGCTTGGCCGATCGAGCCCAGCTGGTAGACGAGGAAGAGCACCGAGAAGACCAGCCCGGTGGTGAAGGAGTAGAGGAGGAAGAGCCCTCCGGCCAGCGGCGCCGACAGCCGCGGTGCCAGCCAGCTCATCACCATGACGAGGATGAATTTGCCGATGATGATCGGCATCAAGTTGGGGACGACGACCTGGAGAACCGCTTCGTTGCTCGCGGTGTAGACGGCGGTGACCGCGGTGACCGCCAAGCCGGCCACCATCCACCGGTAGACCTTGGCCATGAACGCGCCGGCCGACTCCTGCGCCAGCACCTCGTTGACGCTGCCTTGCGCGTTCAGCTCCGCCCCAGGGGTTTCCCAAGCCATTGCGTTTTCTCCTTCGACAGGTTCGTGGCCGCTTCATAACACGCCCCGAGGTCACGGACGCGCTCGATGAGCGTTCAGCAGCGCTCTCGCCACCTCGCTCGTGATGAGCGGCAGCACTCCGCCGCCGCCGACGATGTTCACGATGTGGGAAGGCGAGCCTCGGCACACCCCGCCCCAGGCGGGTGGGCGCTCCAGCCCCACCGAGGCGTAGGCGGAGAAGTCGACGTACAGCTCGGTCTCCGTCTGTGAAGTCTCCGTGCACATAAGGTGAGACTCCGGCGCGGTGGGGACGATTTCTTGCACCACGAAGCCGCCCCCGGTGCGGTCGTCGGCGCAGCGCGTGCACAGCTCCTTCCACGAGAGAGGAGCCCCGTAGGCGGCGCGCACCCGTTCGTCGAACGAGGCCTCGCCCTGGGTGCGGCCCACGAACACCGCCCGCCCACCGTAGTCCCACGCGCGCTTGAGCACGAAGCGGTCAGGCTCCGCGGCGACGCGCTCCACCAGGTCGTCCACGCGGGCTCCGGTGGGGTCGACGGCGGCGAAGCGGCGAAACAGACGAGTCCACGGCACCGAGGAGGAGATCGCTTCCAACTCATCCGGCGTGAGGCCTGCCGATGCGGCCAGCGCGGGCTCGGAGCAAGCCTGGGAGAGCAGGGCGAAGGTGGTCTTCACCTCGACCTGTGAGGCGGGAGGGTTGAGAATCGCCGCGCGCGGGTTGGGGATGTGCGAGAAAACCTCCACCACGTACGGACCACCGGCCAGGTCGGGCTCCTCCAGGCGGCGCACGAAGAGGTGGCGGTAGATGAGGTCGTAGGTTTTGCCGTGCGCGCGCACCGCGTCGTCTCCCGACAGCTCGTCGGGATGAACGACGTCGGCCTCGGCGCCCAGCTCGCGAAAGCGCTCGCATAGGTAGCGCTGCTCGGCGAGCTGGGCGTCGCCGCGCCGGCAGAGCAGGGCGATGCGCGAAGGAGCACCTCCGCGCAGCTGCCGGTGTCCCTCGAGTAGCGCGCGGTAGAGGGCCAAGGCGTTGGAGCCGTTCTGGGCTTGCAAAGACGCGATGGCGCGGTCGGAGAGGCCGAAGTGGCGCCCGACCACCTCGAGGAAAGTGTTGGCCGCGATGTCCGAGTACCCCTGCATCGCGGGGATGGTGGCATTGAGCTCGAGCGCGTAGGGCTTTCCGCTCGCTCCGATGAAGTAGTCGACGCGGGTGGTCACCAGCGGCGAGCTTTGGGCGAAAGTTTTTTCGGCAATCGTGCGCTCGAGAGGGGAGAGCGCCCCCAAGAGCAGCTCCTTGTCGGGCCCGAAGAGCACCGCGCGGGCCATCTTGAAGCCGGCGGAGGCCAGGTGGCCGGAGAGCTCCACCCGGCGGGCGAGCTCGTCGCCGTCGATGATCACCGGAGTCGCGGTGACGGGAATGGGGCGCGTGCTGCCGTCCCTGGCGGTGACGGCCAGACCGCGTTGGTAGGCGGTTTTGGCCAACGGTGGACCGAAGTGGCGTGCCTGGCGGCGCAGCGCTTCCAATAGCTCCTGCATGGCGTTAGACCCCACCCGTGTCCAAGACCCTCGAATTCTTCTTTGACTACACAAGCCCGTACTCCTACCTGGCGTCCACGCAAATCGAAGCAATCGCCACGCGCACGAAGGCTGAGCTGGTCTGGCGGCCGTTCTTGCTCGGAGGCGTTTTCAAGGCCACCGGAAATCAGGCGCCCTACCTCAATCCTCACAAGGCCGTGTATCTGGCCAAAGACTTGCTCGACTGGGCGCGGCTGTACGGCTTGCCTGACCTGATTCTGCCCGAGAGCTTCCCTGCCAACTCGCTGGCCGCTGGCCGCCTCGGCTTGGTCGCGCTCGAGCACGGAAAGCTGCCAGCCTTCACCCACGCGATGTATCGGCGGGTGTTCGTTCGGGGCGATGATCCCGCTGACGAGCACGTACTGACCGAGGTGCTGCGCGAGGTGGGTATCGAACCTGCGGCTGCGTTGGAGCGCGCCAAGTCACAAGACATCAAAGACGTGCTGCGGAAAAACACCGACGAAGCGGTAGCGCGGGGGGCCTTCGGAGCGCCCGTCTTCTTCATCGGCGAGGAAATGTACCTAGGAAACGATCGGCTCCACTTCGTCGAACGGGCTCTGGAGGGCAAACGATGAACCGCTACCGGTTGGAAAAGGAGAACACGGCGCTGCTCGTGGTGGACGTGCAGGAGCGCTTGTGCGCAGCGATGGAGCCGGAAGCGTGCGAGCGGCTGGTCAAGCGCACGGTGGCGGCCATCGCCGGAGCGAAAGCCCTGGGGCTGCCGGTGGTGGTGACGGAGCAGTACCCCAAGGGGTTGGGGCCCACGGTGAGCGCGATCAAGGAAGCGCTCGGCGGCGACTCTCACCCAGTGGAGAAGGTCGAGTTCTCCTGCGCGCTCGATGAGGTGCTCAGGCGGTTTGGCGACCGCAAACAGATCATCGTCACCGGCATGGAGACCCACGTCTGCGTCTTCCAGACTGCGCGTGACCTGGCCGAGCGAAAGCTGACCCCATACGTGTGCCGCGACGCGGTGCTCTCCCGCACCGCCGAGGACAAAGAGGTGGGACTGGAGCTGTGCCGCGAGGCAGGGGCGGTCATCACCTCGGTGGAGGCGGCGCTCTTCGACGTGCTCCGCCGTGCGGGCAGCCCCGAGTTCAAGGCGGTGTCCGCGGCGGTGAAGTAGTGGCCGATGGAGCCGACGCGAATCGTTCACTGCGAAGACGGGGTGGCGTGGCTGCGCGCCCGCCCGCTTCCGGCCGGCCACGCGATCATCACCTCGCTGCCGGACAGCTCGGAGGTGCCACGGCTCGGCTTCGAGGGCTGGCGCGCATGGTTCATCGACGCCGCCGAGGCCGCCTGCCGTGCGTGTGCCGACGACGCGGTGGCGATTTTCTTTCAGACCGACGTCAAGCGTGACGGCCGCTGGGTGGACAAGGGCCACCTCGTTCAGCTCGGCGCCGAGCGTGCGGGCTCGCATTTGCTGTGGCACAAGGTCGTTTGCCGTGCACCGCCGGGGGTGACCACCTTCGGCCGGCCATCGTGGGCACATCTTTTGGCTTTCTCGCGCTCGGTGCGGGTCGACCCCGGCTCTTCGACGCCCGACGTGCTTCCCAAGCTAGGCGAGATGACCTGGGCACGCGCCATGGGCGTGGCCGCCTGCGAAGCCTCCTGCCGCTTTCTCCTCGACCAGACGGCCTGCCGCACAGTGGTCGATCCGTTCTGTGGCGTCGGCACCGCGTTGGCGGTGGCGAACGCGATGGGTATGAGCGCGGTGGGCGTCGAGCTGTCACGCAAGCGGGCCCAGAAGGCGCAGACGCTTCAAGTGGCTGGCTAAGGTTTCAATGGCGTACGACCCGAAGCTCGCCCGCCTGCAAGGGGCGCTTGCGGCACGACTTGGAGAAGCGGTGTACCAGTCGCGCGCCGATGAAGGTGGTGACGAGAGGTAGCAACACCGCGATCGCCACC
>JBMORE010000157.1:33119-66538 GCA_049322255.1 Myxococcota bacterium
TCAATGGCGTACGACCCGAAGCTCGCCCGCCTGCAAGGGGCGCTTGCGGCACGACTTGGAGAAGCGGTGTACCAGTCGCGCGCCGATGAAGGTGGTGACGAGAGGTAGCAACACCGCGATCGCCACCCCGGCGCTGGCCATCGCCCACCTCGCGCCGCCCTCGAGTGTAAAGGCCTTGCGAGCGAACGCTACCCCGAACGCCAGCCCAAAGAGGATGCCGACGAACTGCATCAACATCGCGCTGCGGGCGCCGTAGTACGTGCGAATGGTGACCCGGAGCTCCCCGTCCCCCTTCAAGTGAGCGCGGCGCACCGCGGGCTCGGCCACGTCGAGCAGCGCCACCTCAGGCGTGCAGGACAGGCACACCGTTCCTCCGGAGAAGGTGCGGCGGCAGCGCGGGCAAATCTTGATCATCTTTGGCGAGTCTCCGTCGTCAGCCCTGGGCGATCGCCGCCAGCTGCCCGCGCGCCTTCTCGATGTCTCCTTCGTGCTTGAGCACCAAGTTGAGCGTCGAGGCCACCAGCTCTGGAGTGAGCGTGTCGGCGTTGAGCAGCGCCAGGCTCTGCGCCCAGTCGAGCGTCTCGCTGATCGACGGCGCCTTCTTCAAGTCCAGCGAGCGAATTTTCTGAATCGCCTCCACCACCTGCTCGGCGAGCCTGACGGAAACCTGGGGGAGCCGGGTGCGCACGATGCGCAGCTCCCGCTCGCGTGTGGGGAAGTCGATGTACAGGTGCAGGCAGCGGCGTTTGAGCGCGTCCGACAGCTCGCGCGCGTTGTTCGAGGTGAGCACCACCCGCGGCATGTGGCGGGCGGTGAGGGTCCCCAGCTCGGGAATGGTCACCGCGTTGTCCGAGAGCACCTCGAGGAGAAAGGCCTCGAACTCGGGGTCGGCCTTGTCCACCTCGTCGATCAAGAGCAGCGCGGGCTTCGGTGAAGTCAGCGCCCGCAAGATCGGCCGGGCGAGGAGGAAGCGCTCGGAGAAGAACACCGCGTCACCTGAGGCGATGCGCTCGGCCGCCTCGGCGAGCGTCGCAGCCCCGCTCACCATCTCGCCGATCTTGTCCTTGAGCAGCTGGGTGTAGAGCAGCTGCTTGGCGTACTCCCACTCGTAGAGCGCCTTGGCCTCGTCGAGCCCCTCGTAGCACTGCAGCCGCAACAGCGGCCGCGACAGTGCGCTCGCCAGCGCCTTGGCCAGCTCGGTCTTGCCCACCCCGGCGGGGCCCTCGACCAGCACCGGCTTTTCCATACGGTCGGCGAGGAAGGCGCAGGTCGAAATTTCCGGTGAGGCCAGGTAGCCGGCGTCCTCCAACCGTGCGGTCGCATCCTGAATGCTGGCGAACACCGAGCCCATTCGGCATGCAGACTAACTGAAGGACTGGAGGTTTACCGTGGCAGAAATGACAGGGCCCGCTGGCGCAACCCCACACCATTTGTTGCTCGGCTGACGCAAGACCTGACCCAAGAGCGCGAAATCACTCGTTGCTGCTCCTTCGCAGCAGGCAGGCATACGAGGTGCACCTGGAATCGGTGCGAGGAGACGGCGGTCATGTCGGTGCTGGCGAAAATGCTCGGGTTGGTGATGATGGCCCTGATACCGGGCGGCATCGTCGTCTTGTGTGCGTACTTCCTCGCGCTGGCGGTGCGGGAGGCCTACGCGGCGCAGCAGATGAGCGGCGGCGCCAAGCTGAGCCGGGCCTTCGCTTCGGTGCGCTGGAAAGACGTGTGGCACCAGGCGCGCAACGCTTTCTAAAGGCGCTCGCAGCTTTTGCGCGGCACGGGGTGCTTCCAGTACAAGCGCCTAACCCCCCATGCAAACGCTCCACTCCCGCGCCGCGCGCGCGTCGACCCTCGTCGCCGTCTTGTTCGCCTTGGCCGGTTGCGGCACCTCGGTGTGCGACAAGAACGCGGCCACCGACTTGTCGAAGAAGCAGGGAACCTGCACGGGTGAGCTGGGCGGCAACCTCCTCGGTGCAAAAGACCAGTGCACCTCGGCCATCACCCAGTGCCGCGGTTCGGACGAGGCGGCGTTGCAGAAGATGCTCGACTGCTTGGGCAAGCTGCCGGTGTGCGCCGAGCCGGAGAAAGACGCCTGGCTCGCCTCACGGCAGGGGTGCTTCGAGCAGGTCGCCGGCCTCTCCGAAGCGTGCCGGGACGCCGTGTTTGGCGGAGTGCTCCCAGGCACCGATGCGGGCCTTGCCGATGCGGGGGTGGACGCCGGCCGCCAGCCGATCATCGACGGCGGCGAAGGCTTGGAGCTCATCGCCGTCGCCGACGAGACCGACTTCGCCCTCGCCTGGAGCCAGAAGCAAAAGGGGGTGGTCGCCTCCTGGGAAGTCCATGCAGAGAACGACGTCGGGTTGCGCTCCCTGCCGGTGTCCGTCGACGCGGGAATGACTTACGGCGAGCATGACGCCGGTTCAGGGGTGAAGAAGGTCTTCTTCGTGGTGGGGCTCACCGCGCAGGGCAACGTCGCTTTCGGAGAAGCGGGGGAGGACGCCGGCGTTTCGCCCGATGCGGGAGGCTGCCAGGGCCCTCTGGATTGTCCGGTGGATCGGGTCTGCAACTTGGGCACGTGCCAAGTCCAGGCCTGCCAGGTGAACGCCACCTGTCCCAGTGGCTACCAGTGCGTCGGTGCCACCCGGTGCGTGCGGCAGTTCGGCGCCGATGGAGGGACCGCCGACGCCGGCTCATCGTCAGGAGGGGCTGCGCGCGAGCCGCTCCCTTTCATCTCCGCGCGTGTCGAGGCGACCACCGGCCCGCCCGCCTTCGCGCCGGAGAAGTTCATCAGCCCGTTCCAGGCGAAAACTCCCGACCTGGTGGCGGTGGACTCGGCGCGGCAGTTCGTGGCGCTGGAGCAGGAAAACCAGCTCTTCGGCCACCTCACCACCAACCGCGGCAAGAGCTTCGGCTCCTCGAACATCGACACGCTGGGAACGCGCCCCCGTCTGGCGTACGCGGCGGACAAGGGAGTGCTCTACGCCTGCTACAACGTCGGCCTGGGTGTGCGGGTACGCCGCAGCTTCGACTTGGGTCGCACTTGGGGGGCCTCGGCGGCCGACATCGCCTTGCCGCAGCCCGCCGACGGAGGCACCCAGGGGCGCATCTACGACTGCGACATCGCTCCCTGGCGCGACGGCCGGGCGCTGATGGTGACGGTGGATGACGAGGCCTTGCGGGTGCGCGAGGTGTCGGACGCGCTCCAAGTGGTGAACGAGAGCCTTGCGTTCGTGTCGAGCCCCGCCGACGCCGGCAATGTCTTTGCTCCCGCGCGGCCGGCCATCGTCACCCACCCTGACAGCTTCTTGGTGCATCTGGGCTTCACCGCCACGCGTGCGGTGACTGCAGGCGCGGACACCGAGGTGTACGGCGCCTATCGTGACAACAGCACCGGCGGAACCTTCGTCTCCGTAGGCCGCATCAACGAGAGTGGTGTCACCACCGGCAACCCTTTCCCGCAAGACCACGTCGCGCTGGCGATCGACCCCACCACCCAACGGGCGATCGCCGCCTTCACTTCGCTCGAGTCGCAGGGCGCAGCGACCTACAGCACCGTCTACCTCTCGCTGTTCAACCCCGCCACCAAGCGCTGGGGCACCGGGTCGGACCTCTCGGTGTTCGATCAGCACCCGGTGAGCCGCGTGTACCACGTGGTTCCCGATCGCGACCTCAACGACGCGTGGGACGCGTTCTCGCCCTCGCTGGCGGTCACTCCCGCGGGGAGATTCTTCCTCGGCTTCCTCGCGGGGCCGACGCAGGTGGGGCCCAGCTCCGACTACCGCATGTACCTGGTGGAGTTCGACTTGAGCGAAAAGAACGGGCTGGGGTGGTTCGACACCGTACCGGGTAGCTCGGGCACCCCCGTGCCCGCCAAACGCGTGGGCACCACCCGGGTGGTCGACCCGCAGGCGGGGGGCAACGCGCCGCCGCCGACGTGGACGGTGATGGCTGCCGACTCCCAGCTGTCGCTCTACTTCACCTACATCGAAGGCATCGGCAACGCCGCGGAGGTCGAGAACCGCGCGGTGTTCGTCAGCCGGCCGTAAGCCGCTACCCGCCGGGGTTGATCCCGGTGACGATCGTCCCCAGATCGAGCCCGCCGGTGTAGCCGTAGCTCACGAACTCATCGTAGCCGTACACCGTCACCCCAGCGCCGGGAAGCGTGTTGAGCCCGGGTTGTGCCACCACGCTCAAGGTGTGCGTACCCACGCTGACCGGGTGGTTGCGCACCCGGTAGTCGGTGCCGCTGGGCGATCCGGTAATCGCGGTGAAGCTGGTCAGCGGTATTACCGTGCCGTCCACTTCCACCGACTGCACCTTGGTGGCGTCGATGGAGATCGACAGGTAGTTGTCCTTGATGCCCGGGGCGGCGAGCACGGTGTACTGCGCGCGCCACTGCTCGATGGGAGGCAACAGAATCATCGACGGGTCACCCTGTTCGGGCTCGTTCTGCGTGGGAGGGAAGCTGATGGGGCCCTGGCCGGGGAGGAACTGCGCCACCGCGATCGGCTGGTCGCCGGTGACGATGAAGCTCGAGCTCGACTTGAACTCCATGTGCGCTCCTCCCATCAGACGGCAGTTGTTGGCGTCCAGCGAGGTGCCGGTGACGCAGCGGTTGGGGGGCAGCACGTTCGCCGCCGTCGGTGGGGTGGAGAAGGTGACGAGAGTGCCGTTGGGGCATTGGGAGGCCGGACACCCGGCGACCACCTTGTAATGGTCGGGCGGAGAGTTGGTGGAGAAGCTCTGGTTGCGTAGGCGCAACGGGTGGCTCTTCTGGGCCACGAAGCTCTTGCCCCAGGTGGCGAAGGGGAAGATTTGCTCCTCCACGTGGTCGCAGGCCACGCGGTTGTAGGGCTTGGTGATGCAGGGCGAGCCGCCGAACACCGCCACCGGGGCGGTCGAAGTGATGACCGAGCCGGTGAGGTCGTTGTCCACCCGGCACATCACGCCACTACCAAAGGGGTTACTGGCACATTCGATGTAGGCGGAGCCCAGGTTGCTGGTGGCAATCTGCAGCACGTCGTAACGGTTCAGGGTGAAGTTGAGCTGTTGCCCCTTGGTCATCGCCGCCACCCCGGTGCCCGCGACCGTCTGCGCGCTGGAGCGGAAGGTGACCTGGGTGCCGTTCTGCGTGCCCACGATGGTCGCCACACCGGTGACATCGGCCTGCGGAGCCTGGTTCTGATTCTGGGCGATGGCCGAGTGCTCCTGCGACACCACCACGTGGCTGGTGCCGAGGATGTGCGCAGGCAAGAGGAGGGAAGCGTCGTTGGAGTAGGAGTAGTAGTGGCAGCGCTTGCCCGCCGCCACCGTCTTGCACACGCCTGGGTCAGGAGGTGATGGGCAGATCGGCCAGGAGGGATTGAGGATGGCGCAAAAGAGGTCTATCGGCTGGCAACAGTTGGTGGGCGGTGGAGGGGCGTTCTCGTTGCAGGTGGAGTCCAGTGAGCCTTCAGAGGCGGTGCAGGCCTTGTTGGTAATCTTCACCGCCTCCAGCGGGTTGAACTGGTACACCGTCATCGGCCGGGTGGAGGTCAGCCGGTAGCCGTAGCGAACCAGCCCGCTGCTGGCCACTCCCACCGCGTTCGACGCAGGGCCGATGGACTGCCAGGGCACGTAAATCTTCATCAGCCCGCGGGTGGCGGGGTCGGTGCGGCCGGGCACCGTCACCGTCTTCACCGTCTGCTCGGCGCCCGCGTACCAGCGGTAGACCGTCACCGTGGCGAAAGACACCGAGCGGTTGGCGACCACGAAAGCGAAGTTGGAGTCGGCGGTGCCCTGCCCGCTGGTGGTGTTGCCCTTGAAGTAGGGCTCGACCGAGTTGTCCTGCACCGCGCTCCAGTACTCGCAGCCGAAGTAGCTCTTGGCCTTCACCGCCTCGACGCACTCGTCGATGCACGCTCCGTTTTGGCACTCGGCGGCGGAGGTGTAGCCGGGCAGAGTGGAGCAAGTGACGCTGGTCCACGCGCCGGTGGGGCTGCACACCTGCTGCACCGTGGTGCTTTGGCACTGGGTGGAGCCGGGGAAGCACGCGGGTGCTTTGCACTGCGCCGTCGTCGGAGTGGGCTGCTCGCAGATCTGGGTGATGCAGGTGCCGTCGAAGTTGTCGCCGTTGTTCACCCACGTCCACATCGCGTTCTCGTTACCCGTGCGGGTGCAGACCTGAACCGCCCGGCCGTCGGGGCTGCAGCGGGTGGTGTTGGGAGCGCACGCGCGGCACTCACCCTGCGAACAGGTAGTGCCGTTGGTGCAGGTGACGGTGCGGGTGGCGCTGCCGTCGTCGAGGCACACCGTCACCGTCGACGGGCTGGCGCCATCGCAGCTGGCCAGGCCGGGCTGGCATGCCAGGCACTGCTCGTTGAGGCAGAACCCCGAAGGCGCTGGGCAGCTCTGAAGGGTCTGCCACTGACCCTCGGCGTCACACTGTTCGATGGTTCGGTTCTCGGTGCCGCACCGCTTCGCGCCGGTGGTGCAAGGAAAGGCCGCCCCACCGTCCGGTTCGGGAGGTTTGGGCTCGCACGCGCCGGTGAAGAGGTTGCACCGTTCGCCGCTTTGACAATCGCCGTCGCGGTCGCAGACGAAGACGCACTCCCCCGCGACGATGCGCTCGTTGTCTTGGCACGAAAGCCCAGCGTCGAAGGTGTTTTTCGAGGAGACGGCTTCACGGCACCCGAGCACGGCGACGGCGGCGAGGGTTGCGAGAAAAAGGAGCTGGCATCGCATGGTAAAACCCGTGCTTGCCCCCGGCCGGGGGCCTTGGAAAAAGGCGGCGGAATATACAGAAAACGGGACCGAGAAGGGAGGCGGGGGCCTACTTGTCCAGCTCGTCGACCAGGCTGGTCCAGTCGTCCTCGGGGGCCTCGGGCACGGACATCATCACCGTCTTTTCCCCTGGTGCTCCGCTGGCGGGAGCCATGGGCTTCTTCATCACCGGCGCCGGGGTCAATGGGCCTGGGGCTTTGGTCCCTGGGTTCGACTTCGAGGCAGCCGTCGATGGTTTGGTCGCTGGCTTGGTCACAGGGAAAGCGGGGTCGGTGACGGCCGCGGGCCTCATCGCGTTCACCGGAATGGAATTGACGCTGGTTGCCGGCTCGTCGCCGTCCGCGCCGAGCGACGCGCCCACGCTCTTGCCCGGCACCGTGCGCGTGGGGGTCGCGCCCTTCGATTTGTAGCGGGCCAGCTCGAGCTCGACCACCTTGAGTGCCTTGCTCTTCTCCTGTACCGCCTGCTGCAGCCGCTGCACCTCTTGAGCTTTCACCGCCTCGCGGCGCTCGACCTCCTGCTTGTGCTTGGCGGCGGCGTCCTCCAGCTCTTTGTGGTGGCGGGCCTCGAGGTCTTTCTTCTCCTTGAGCGCGGCTTGCAGCTTGGCGAGCACCTCGTTGCCTTTGGCCTCGGCGGCAGCGAGCTTGGCCGAAACCTCCTTCTCGGCGCGCACCTTGGCGGCGTGCGAGTTTTCCACCGCCAGCTCCAGCTCCTGAATTTTCCGCGCCCGTGCCGAAAGCTGCCCTTGTGCCTCCTTGAGCTTCGACTCGTAGTCGGTGCTCCTGGCTTGCCACTCCTGGGTGGCTTGGGCGGAGCGCTGCTCGGCTCGGGTGACCTTGGCGGAAAGCTCGTCGACGTGCTTCTTGTGCTCGGCCTTCTCGTGCGCCAGCGCGTGGGCCGACTCGGTGAGGCGGGCGTTGAGCTGCTGCAACTGCCCGGAGAGCTGGTCGCGCTCGGCGATCGCCGCCGCTTGCGCGTTGGACAGCTGGGCCAGCTGCTCGTTGAGCCTGGCCAGCTCTCCCTGGAGCGCCTCCGCCTCTTGGGTGGAAGCGGTCAGGCGCGCGGTGAGCTCGTCTTTTTGCTTCCTCGCTTCGTCGCCGGCGAGCTTGAGCTTGGTCTCCAGCTGCTTGATTGTCTCGGCCTTGGCGGCACCTTCGCGGGCGGCGACCTCCTTGAGGCGGGTGCTCTCCTGGGAGAGGGAAGTGAGCTTGCGCAAGGTGTCGGCCAGCTCCTTGGCCTTCCCGGCGAGGTCGTTTTGCAAGAGCTCTTCACGCCGCTGCGATTCATCGGTGAGGGTGTTGATGCGCTCCTCGAGGTGGGAGCGGGTGTCTTCGGCGTGGGCGAGCTGGCTGGTGAGCTGGGTGACGCTGGCGACGCGGTTGCCCAGCTCCTGCTTGACGGCGGAAAGCTGCTCCGAGAGATCCAACCCGTAGTCGCGCGCCTGGCCCAGCTGCTCGTTGAGATCGGCGATCTGCGCCGCGGATTCTTGGCGCGAGGCGGCGTGAGCGGTCCGCTCTGCCTCCAGCTCGTTGCGGGCATCGGCCAGGTTGGCGGAAGTGGCGGCGAGGTCGACCTCGGTGGACTCGAGCTTGCCGCGCAGGCCGTCGCGCTCGCCGATGAGCTCGGCGATGGTGTGTGAGCTTTCTGCTTGCAGGCGCCAGTGCGCGGCGTGCTCGGCCTCGTAGTTGCCCTTGGCCTCGGAGAGCTCGGCGCGCAGCTGGCCGATCTGGCCGGTGAGCTCTTCTTCGAGCTGGGCCTTGGCGCCTTCGGTCTGCCGCAAAACACCGGTGATGCGGGCAATTTCGTTGCGCGCCGCCTTCACCTCGCCCTCGCGCTCGGTTCGTTCTTGAACGGTGCGCGTCAGCTCGGCTTGGGTGTTCTGCAGCGCCTCGCGCGTGGAGTGCAGCGCTCCCTCGGTGGCCTCGAGTCGGCCCTGGGTGTCGGCGAGCTGCGCCTGGGTACCCGAGAGCGCCTGCGCGGCCTGGTCCAACCGCGAGGTGAGGTCGGCGGCGCCGGCGTTGAGCGCGTCGATGGTCTGGCCGCGCGTGGCCAGCTCCGCCTCCAGCGCTTGGATGCTCTGGCTCTTTTCGGCGATCACCGCCTCGGCCGCCCGTTTGGCCTCGGAGAGCTCGCCGATCTCGCCGGTCAGCTCCTGCTCGCGGTCGGCCATCGCCGCCTTGACCGCCTCCACCTCTCCTTCGAGCTCGCCTATCTGCTCCAGCTTCTGCTGGAGGGTGGCGTGCAGCTCGGCCTCTTGGCGCTCGTGGCGCTCGACGGCTTGAGCGAGCTCGCTCTCCAGCTGGGCGATCTTCGCGTCCCGCTCGGCCAGCCGATCGGTCATCGACTGGGCGATGCCGTCGCGCTGAATGCGCAGGTCTTCTCCCTTGGCGGTGAGGGCCGAGATTTCCTTGTCCAGCTCGGCGACCTGGGCGGCGTGCTTGGCCTCGGCGTCTGCGGCGGCGGCGCGCAAACGGTCGATTTCGGCGTCGGCGTTCTTGCCGTGCTCCTCGGCCTTGCCCAGGTTGGCCTCGAGGGAACGCACCGTGCTGTCGCGCTCGGAGCGGGTGCGCTCCAGCTCTTCGGTGAACGCCGAAATCTCGCCCGCCAGCTGCCCATAGCGCTCGTCGCGCTCGGAGACGGTGGCGGTCAGCTTTTGCGTCAGCTCGTCGAGGCTCGCCTGCAACGCTGCGAGCTGTTGGTCTTTGTTCTCGCCGGAGGCGACCAGCTCTTTTTCGCGCACCTCGAACTCGAGGGTGGCGACGTTGTGCTGTTTTTCCAGCTGCTCGTACTCGGCCCTTTGGGCGTCGAGCTCGACGGCGCGGCGGGCCAGCTCCTCGTCGCGCGCGGAAAGCTCCTTGCGCAAGAGGTTGATGTCTTTTTCCTTGGCGGAGACGACCTCGATGACTTCCTTCTCGCCGACGAACTTCTGCAAGAGCAGGTCGTCGACGATCGCCCCGTGCTCGCGCTCCTTCTGCACCAGGGTGTTCTGCGCCTCGTTGAGGCGGCGCACCACCTCGTCCACCTGCATCTTGAGGCCGTGAATCTCGACGTCCTTCTCGTGGACCCGGTCCTCCACCGAGAGCAGCTCGCGCTCGCGCACGCTCCAGATCTCGGAGATGCGGGCGATTTGCGCCTCGCGGGCCTTGAGCTCGTCGCGCAACAGTTGAACTTTCCCCTCCGGGGTGCCCATCAGCTCGCGGCGCTGCCCGGAGCGCTTGACCTCGCGCGACTCGGCGAGCAGCTCGGCCTTGCGGTCGGCGATCGAGGCGAACGCGCGATCGAGGAAGGTCTTGTCCTCTTCGGTGATCGCCGAGCGCCGCTCGCGCTTGGGAAGCTTGGGAGGCCCGCCCACGGTGGTGCGAATCGGGGGCGGCATGGGCGGCGGGTCGGACGGGGGCGGCGCGCCCGCCAACGCCGAGTCGATCGATGCGTCCACCTCGTCTCTCTCTCCGCCCGCCAGCGGTACGATGCCACTGGTCATCTGCGCCAGATCACCCATCTCGAAGGGAATGGTCAGGTAGCCGTCCGCGGGCGTGGGGCCCTGCGAGTGCTGGGTCAGCCCTTCGCGCCCCACGTCGCTCGTCAGGATGAGGACGGGCAGGTTGGGCCCGAACTTCCCCTTCTTGATGTGCCCGCACAACACGAAGCCGTTCTGGTCGGGAAGCTCGGCGCGCAAGACCACCAGGTCCGGCCGGCGCTTCTCCAGCTCGCGCTGGGCGTCGGCGGCGCTGCCTGCCATCGCCGTTTGGTACCCCGCCTGCTTGAGAACGGACGCCATACTCAACGCGAAGTCCGACTGGCTCTCGACGATGAGGACGCGGCGCTCCATGTGGCCGGGCCATCCTACGCATTGAAGGCACCGGCAGGAAAGCAAAGCAGTTGGCCAAAGGCGCCGATGGTCGGGGTGCTGCTAACGCTTGACGCGTTGCGCAGCTTCGGTGTGGTCGCGGCCCGGGAAGTTCGTCGGCGGCGGGTGGCGGGAGGGGTGGGCGCCCTCCGGCGGGCAGTAGCCGTGGGCGAGCTGGGAAAACCAGGGATCGAGGCGGGACGTCAACGGCGCAGGAGGATCTTCGGCGCCATCGGCCTCGACCACCTCCTCGTCGCTGACTTCCTCCGGTTCCTCGCCGTCGGTGGCAGCAAGCGACGCCACGTCCTCGTCCAGCGTCTGGGCCGACGCCGCGCCCGCGTCGTCTTCGGGCGCCTCGCCCAAGGCTTTGCCCATCACCACCGGTGTCTCGGCCTGCCGCGCCGAGGGGTCGGTCGCCAGAGCCCCCTGGTCAGGCGCGACCTGGGGGACCGCCGGCTCGGTCTTGGCGGGGGCTTGCCGTGCCGCGCGTGCGACGAGCTTTGGAGAAGGCTCGATGGGAGTGGGCTCGTCGGGAGTGGCCGGCTTTGCGGCGCCGGCGGCACGCGGCCCCAAGAGCTCGTCGTAGATGTCGACGAGCTGTTTGCACACCCGGGTGGCGTCGAGCGACCTCTCTGCCACGCTTCGGGCAGCTGCCCCCAGCTTCACCCGCAAGGCCGGGTTGGTGGCCAACTCGACCAGCCGCCGTCCCAGGGTTTCGTCGTCTCCCGGAGGAAAGAAGAGGCCGCAACCTTCGGGCACCCGCTCGCGGGCGATGGGGAGATCGGCGGCGATCACCGGACGAGCGGCGGCGAAGTACTCGGAGATTTTCGCCAGTGGCCCCCCTTGGAGCCGGTTGCGCTCGGAGTCGTCCAGCGGCGCCACGCCGACGTCGCAGGTCGCCAGCACTTTGAAGAGATCTTCGTGTGCGACCGGCGGCTTTAGCTCCACCTTGCCCGTGAGCTCGAGCTCGGCGACGAGGTCTTCCAGATGACTCTGCTCGGGGGGGTGGCTGGGGCCCACCAGCACCAGCCGCACGTCGGTGGCGCGCACCGCCCGCTGCATCGCCTTGAGCAGGGTGGGCAGGCCCTGGTAGCCGGCCTGGCTGCCCAGGTAGAGCACCTTCATCGGAGTGGTGTCGGGCTTGCCCATCGTCTTTGACGAAAAAGGCGCCAGATCGACGGGCGCGGGCACGACGCGCACCTCCTCGCGCGGCACCCCCAAGGTGTAGATGAGCTCGCGCGTCACCTTCGAGCCGGTGACGACGAGGTCGCAGCTCATCAGACAGAACAGCTCCTGCCGGCGGACCTTGGAGTGCAAGCGGCGATCGCCCTCGGTGTGTGGGAGGGTGTAGCGCAGCTCGCGCGAAGGGAAGGTACAGGCCTCGTAGACGAGCTGGTACCCGTACTCCTCGCGCAGCTCGCAGAGGGCGAAGCCGCCGAAGGGGTCGGTGAAGTGGGCGAGCACGTACTCTTCGCTCTCCAGCTGGCGGCGCACCGCGCGATCGAAGGCTTCGAGCTGCGAGCCGAGATCGCCGCTGCCTACCGGCACCCGCAAAAGCCGCGCCCCGTGGTAGCGCTCGATGTGGGAGTGCTCGGGCGTCTTCGTCGACAGCACCACCACTTGGAAACGGTTCGAGAGCGCCTTGACGTACTCGGTGAGCCGGCGCGACCCTCCCGTCGGTCCAGGCACCACGTCGAAGCTGCACAGGAGCACTCTGGGCAGGTCGGTCAAGGCGGACAAAGCTTACCCGCGGGTCGTACTTTCGCGTAACGACCATTGGCGCTTTCGAAAACGTTGACCCCTCCCACCGCAGGGTCTAAACGCCGCGCCATCGCCCATGAAGGATCTCAAGACGCTCACCGTTCGTTACCTGCGCGAGCTGGCGCGCAAACACGTGGGGAAGGGTTACAGCAAGCTCAAGACCAAGAAGCAGCTGATCGACGCGCTCAAGAAGCTGGCGCCTGGCCTCCTTGCGCCCAAGCGCAAGCCGGTCAAGGCCGCCACGGGGAAGAAGACCGCCCAGGTGACTCGGGTGGCCAAGCCCAAACCGCCCGCGCAGCACCCTGCCGAGCCTTTGGTAGAGGGCTTCTTCGTGGCTCGGGTTGCCGGAGAGAACGAGGCGCGGCGCCACCACTTGACCGAAGAAAAGGGCCACGCGGTGGTCGAGCACGAACCCGGCGTGGAGTACGACGAGCAGTTGGGCGAGCTGCCCGACTCCTACGAAGACGACACCGTGGTGCTTTTGCCGCGCGACCCCGGCACGCTGTACTTCTTCTGGGACTTTCGGCGCCGGACGAAGGAGGCAGCGCTCGCCGGCCTTGTCTCGCCGCGCGCGCTGATGCGGGTCTACGACGGCGATCGGTTGGTGCGCGAGGTCGACTTCGCTCTCGAGTCGAAGAGCTTCTATTTGCACGGGCTCACCCCGGGGCACGCGTACCGGGTCGAGGTGCTCTTCGTCGGCGCCGACGGGCAGGAACGGAGGCTGGCTGCTCCGACGCCTTTGGTAGCGACTCCCCGCCGCGGGGTGTCGGCGGACCGCACGGTGCGCTCCTGGCGCATTCCCTGGGACGTTCCCCTCTCCCGGCTGCGCCAGTATGCCGCGGAGGGCCGGCTGCAGATGACCGAAGGAAAACCGCCTCCCCAGCATGTCGAGGTCGCTCGCGCCGCGATGCCCACCAGCCCTGGCGGAGCGCCGTGGGCCCGCTGAACGGCTACCTCTCCATCGTCCTCCATGCGCACCTGCCCTTCGTGCGCCACCCCGAGCACGCAGAGTTCCTCGAGGAAGACTGGCTCTACGAGGCGGTGAGCGAGACATACCTGCCGCTGCTCGGCGTGTTCGACCGGCTGGCGGACGAGGGCGTGCCCTTCGCCCTGACGATGACCCTCTCGCCCACGCTGGTGTCGATGCTGCGCGACGAGCTCTTGATGTCCCGCTACGCGCGCCGGCTCGACAAGCTGTGCGAGCTTTCCGAGAGGGAAGCTCACCGCACCCGGAACGACCCGGCGTTCGCCCAGGTGGCGCGCTTCTACCGCGACCACTTCACCGGCTTGCGCCACGCCTTCCATGAGCGGTATCGGCGCGACCTGGTGGGTGGGTTCCGGAGGCTGCAGGACGCCGGCCACCTCGAGATCATCACCTGCTGCGCCACCCACGGCTTTTTGCCCCTGATGCAAAACCAACCGGCGGCGGCGCGCGCACAGATCTCGGTCGCTGCGCAGCACTACCGGCAGGTGTTCGGCAAGAATCCCAACGGCATCTGGCTCGCCGAGTGCGGCTACTACCCCGGGGTGGAAGAGCTGCTCGCGCGCGAGGACATTCGCTTCTTCTTCGTCGACACGCATGGCATCACCGACGCCACCCCACGGCCGGTGTACGGAGTGTACGCGCCGGTGTTCACCGAGGCCGGAGTGGCGGCGTTTGGCCGCGACATCGAGTCGAGCCAGCAGGTGTGGAGCGCCGAATTCGGTTACCCGGGAGACGCGGTGTACCGGGAGTTCTATCGGGACGTGGGCTGGGATTTGGACCTCGAATACGTGCGCCCTTACGTCCAGGCCACCGGGGAGCGGAAGAACACCGGGCTCAAGTACTTCCGCATCACCGGGAAGACCCCCCACAAAGAGCCGTACGATCCCGGCGCCGCGCGCGAGCGGGCGGCGATCCACGCTGGCAACTTCCTCTTCAACCGCGAGCGACAGATCGAGCACCTCGCCGCGCAGATGAACGGCCAGCCGCCCATCGTGGTCGCTCCCTACGACGCCGAGCTGTACGGCCACTGGTGGTTCGAGGGGCCGTGGTTTCTCGACTTTCTCATTCGCAAGGTGGCGTTCGACCAGAAGGTCTTTCAACTGGCCACACCGGCGCAGTACCTGCGTGAGCACCCCGAACAACAAGTGTGCACGCCGGCCATGTCCAGCTGGGGCGAGAAGGGCTACGCCCACATGTGGCTCGACGGCTCGAACGACTGGGTTTACCGTCACCTCCACAAGTGCGCCGAGAAGATGACGGCGCTGGCCCGCGACTACCCCGAACCGAGCGCGTCGACCCGGCGTGCCCTCGACCAGGCGGCGCGGGAGCTGCTCTTGGCTCAGGCCTCGGACTGGGCGTTCATCATGAAGACGGGCACCATGGTCGACTACGCCGTCCGCCGTACCAAGGAACACGTGCTGCGCTTCCTCAAGCTCGAAGCGCAGATTCGCGCCGGACGCATCGACGAGCGCTGGCTGTCGTACGTGGAAGGGAAGAACAACCTCTTTCCCGAGATCGACCATCGCGTCTACCGGTCCTGACCACGTGCGCACCCAGAAGCTCAACAAGAAGAAGGCGGCGGCGATGCTCGAGGAGGCGAAGCTGCACCTCGCCGCTGGCGATGCGACGCGCGCCGAAGAGCTTCTCCAAGAGGTGGCATTTGCCTCCGAGGTGTCGGCGCCGGTCTTCTTCGCGGTGCTCGCCGACGCACAGGCCCGCCAAGACAAGTACGCCGACGCGGTGGTCTCGCTCGAAGAGGGCTTGCGCCGCTTCCCCCACGAGCCGGACCTCGAGGCGCGGTTGGGCAACGCCCTCGTCCTCACCGACCGGGTGGAAGAGGGTTTGCGCCACTTCGAGCGCGCCAAGGCACGTCTGGGCCGCCAGGCAGAGTTCCTCGTTCAATACGCCCTCGCTCTCGTTCGCGCCGGGCGTCTCGACGAGGCTGAAAATGCGCTCTCGGCCGCCGCCGCCGCCGGGGGAGGGCCGCAGGCGCGGCTGATGACCGCACTGGTGTGGGGCCGCCGGGGTCGCTACGCCGAGGCGGAAAAGTTGGCGCGCTCGGTGGAGGAGGCTTCCGCCACCAAAAACCCCGAGCTTTCTTCCGCCGCCGCCGCGATGCGCGCCGACGCCAAGCTCTTTCAGGGAGACGCCGCCGGAGCGCTCGCCCTGTGGAAGGACCTGCGCCGAAGAGGCGTGCTGGAGGACGATCAGCTCGGTCACATGGCTTACGCCGCGCAGCTCGCCGGTGAACCCGAGCTTTGCGACGAGCTGGTTTCCCTGCGCACCGAGCGCGGTCCTTTGGCGGAGGACCTCTTGCTCTTCGCGCAGATTTCCAACCTGCGCGGCAGGCCCCAGGAAGCGCTCACCCACCTGGCGGCGTCGGAGCGGGCAGGTGGCGAGCGTCACCCCGGTCACGCCTTCGAGATGCTGGCCACCCGCGGGCGTGCGCTGAGGCTGTTGGGCGAGCGCGAAAAGGCGCGCGCGGCGCTCGATGTGGCGGCGGCGATGCCGGAAGCGGCGAGCGGGCGGTTGGGCCCCAAGGTGCGGGTCGACCTCGGCCACCTGGCTGCCGAAGAAGGCGATTTTGAACGCGCGTCCGCGCACTTTTTGGCGGCCCAGGCGATGGACCCCAGCGATCCCGAAGCCAAGCACGCGCTGTCTTTGACCGAGCGGCGAGTGGCGTGGCGAACCGAGCTGGAGGCCTCTGCCCAGGCCCGGATCGAAGCCGCGCAGGCCGAGGCCGAGGCGCTGCGCCGGAGGTTCCTCTCTCGTGAAGGTGAGCTGGAGGGCCTGCGCCGTGAGCTTGAGCGCATGAAGGCGGCCCAGCGCGACACCGAAGAGAAGGCCCACCGTGTCGTCACCTCGGCGGTGGCCGAGCAAGAGAAGAAAGTGCGCGAGGAGCTGTGGGCCCGCGAGCAGGAGATCGAGGAGAAGGCCGTCGCCAACGTCGAGCGCGCCCTGGGGCCGCACCCAGAAGCGTGCCCAGCGCCGCTCAAGAATCTGCTCCTGGTCGCCGAGCGCACCTTTCAGAAGGCGCTGTATACCGAGCTGCCGGCGGCGGCGGTGGCGGTGCTCTTCTCGGGTGCCCTGGAGCGGGCGCTCTTCGTGCTCTTCGTCGAGCGCTTCGAGGCGTGGCTCGACGAGCAGGGCGCGCGCGCGGCGTTTCTGCAGGCAGCGGTGCGCGAGCGGCGCGGCAAGCGCGTGGAGTACTTCGACCATTTCGTCGAGGCCTTCGACCGAGAGCGGGCAGGCAAGGCTCCCTCGCTGGGCGAAGTGGGGCGTGCGCTGGAGCGGCGGCGCGAGCCTTACCTGCGCCCCTTTGTCGAGTTTCTCAAGGCGCGTTACGCGGTGAGCGATGACTTCTACGACCAGCTCGCCCAATTCGTCTCCTGGAGCAAGGAGAAGCTGCGCGATCCGGTGGCACACGGCCGCGGCATCGATTTGGGCTACGAGGAGCTCAAGCGCTTCCGCGAGCAGCTGCTCTTCCATTTCGGCGCGGCCGAGCACGGCCTGCTCGCCTTGCTTCTCTCCCCCTCTCCCGCTGGGAGAGGGCGGGGGTGAGGGGCGTCACCAAGCCCCAAGCGCTCGCGCTTCTCGCTCCTGGCTTCGGCGGAAGCCCAAAGCAAACGATTCTCCTCGCAGTCAAAGAGGCTCTTGCCAAGCGCCGAATCGAATCCACCGCGCTGTCTTTCCCGTCCGGAGGGCTGAGCGAAGGATTCGCGCGAGAAATCGCGCAGCTTCGGCGAGCGCGCGAAAAGCTTCGCCGACGTCGGCGAGTCCCGATCGCGCTGATCGGCCGTTCGTTCGGGGGTCGCATCTGTGCGTTCCTTTCGCGGCAGGAACCTCCCGATGCCTTGGTGGTACTTGGCTGGCCCATTCGTCCGAAGGGGAAGCGGCGAGAGATGGACGAGGAGGCGCTCCTCGCGCTGACCTGCCCGACGCTCATCGTGCAGGGCGAGCGTGACGAGCTGGGGCCGCTGTGTGTCCTCGAGCCGCTGGTGAAGCGAAACCGGAACGTCGAGCTCCACCTGCTCCCAGGCGCCGGCCACGCCTTCGGCCGTCATGGCGAGCGCGAGGCAGCGGAACAGGTCGCCCGCTGGCTTGCGGCGCGGCTGGGCTGAGAGCCGCACGACAGGCGTCATCGCCCTCGCTCGAGCTTGGACGGGAAGGGGAACCGCGCGGAGGACGGGGTGCCGGAGCCGACATGACCGCCTACCTTCTGGGGCTCATGATTGCCGCAGCGCCCCCGCCAGAGCGCCAAAAGGCTTTGCGCGACGAGAAGCTCGGGCAGACGGTCGATTTCTACCGGCGATCTTTCCCGGTTCGCCCAGGCAAGGAGTGGACGACCATCTATTTGCAGCGCATCGGCGATTTCTCACCGGCGAAGCAGAAGGTGCTCGAGGCCACCGCCGACTACGTCGCACGGTTCTTCGGGCTGCCGGTGAAGCTCGCGCCCGCGCTCTCCTCATCGGAGATTCCGGCGAGCGCCCGTCGCCTCCACCCCGACTGGGGAGTGCCGCAGATTCTGACCACCTACGTGATGAACGAGGTGCTCAAACCGCGCCGGCCCAAGGACGCGGTGGCGTACATCGGGTTCACCGCGGAAGACTTATGGCCGGGCGAGGGCTGGAACTTCGTCTTCGGCCAGGCCTCGCTCTACGACCGCGTTGGAGTGTGGAGCTTGAACCGGTTCGGCGATCCGTCGAGGTCGAAGGCAGAGTTCCGCCTCGTCCTCCTCCGCGCGCTGAAGACGGCGGTGCACGAGCTTTCGCACATGCTGGGCCTCCACCACTGCGTTGCGTTCGAGTGCGTCATGAACGGCACCAACCACATGCAGGAATCTGACTCGCGGCCGCTCGAGTTGTGCCCGCTGTGCTTGCAAAAGGTGGCGTGGAATACCGGCGTGGATTCGATGACGCGTTTCCAGAAGTTGCTCGAGCTCGATGAAAAGCACGGGCTCAAGGCCGAGGCGGCCTATGTGAGGAAGGCGCTCAGGATTTTGCGCAGCGCGAGTCATCCTTAGGGCGCCACCCCGCGCAGCACCCCGCCACCTTCGCCGCCGAGCCAGATCTCGGTCGCCGATCCCCCGGCCATCGACGTCAACCGGCGCTGCGAGCCCGAGTCGATGAGCTTCCAGTCGGCGCCGTCGAAGCGTACCGCGTAGGCGAAGGCGAGGGGCGTCACGGTGTAGCCCACCGCATAGAGGTTATCGACCGAGCTGCCCCACATGGCGGAGAACACATCGGGGAGGATGCCGCCGGGTGCGTCGATCACCGACAGCTCGGCGGTGTTCCAGTACACCCCGTAGCGCGCGTCGCCGAAGGCGAAGGCCTCGCTCTGGCCGGGAGTCCACACCGCGCGCCAAGCGCCGTGGTTGACGTTGGGCGAGTCCCGGGGAGCAAACGCGTTGCCGGAAAGCTCGAAGAGCCCGCGGTCGCCGGCGATGAACACCTCGCTCGGGCTTGCGCAGTGAACGGCATGGAGGTCTTCGATTGTCGGAGGAGGCAGCGCTTGCAGGCCGGCGGCGTTCCCGCGGAAGACGAAACCGCCCGCGGAGACGGCGAAGACGGAGCTGCCGCAATACTGAATGTCGTTGATTTGCCCTGCCGCGCCGCCCGAGAGGGTGACCGGCGCCCAGCTGCTGCCGTCAAACCGGAGGATTTGTCCCACTCCGCCGGCGAGCACCTCGGTGGACGAGCCGACCGCCACCGAGCTCACCTCCCCGACGAAAGGGCTCGTCCCCAGCTCGCTCCAGCTCGACGCGCCGGTGCGCACCATCACTTTGCCGACGCGGGAAGTGCACGCTGCATTGGCGCACTCGTTGACGGCGGCCACCACCGTCGACCCTGCCACTGCGACGTCGGCGACGTTCCCGTAAAAGCCGCGCGACACCTCGGTGAACGCTCCGGCGGCGTACTCCCACACCGCGCCGAAATCCCCCACCGCGTAGCCCTGCGCCCCTTGCCCGAAGAGGCCGCGAACAATCTGCGGCCCGCGCAGGGCCTGCGAAGTCCACGTGCCGCCGACCGGCTCGTAGGTCAAAAGATGCCCGGCCCTCCCGGCGCGCCCAGCGAGCACCACCTTCCCGTCCAGCAGGGCGAGCGCGGTGAGCTCGTCGAGCGCCGGGGTCGCCGGGAGGTTGATCGCCGTCCACGCACCCGCGGCGAAGTGCCACAGCTTGTCACCGCCCGCGGCCCAGGCTTCGCTGCCCGCCGCGTTGGCCAGCGTGCCCGCGGTGAGCAGCACCGACAGCTGCGTCTGGAAGAGCGAGTTCCAGGTCGTCGTCGCGGGGTCGTAGGCATAGAGGGAGCCGCGGTTGCCCAAGGTGGTGAAGCCGCCTGCCCCGTTGCCCAACACCGAGAGGAGAATCTCGAACGAGGGGCTGTACTCGCGCACCCACGTGCCGTTGCGGCGCACGAGGACGTCGTTGCCCTGGCCCACCGCCATCCCGTGCGTGCCGTCGAACCACATGGCGCGTGGCTGCACCGAGTCGAAGGTGGTCACCACCGGTTGGCTGTTCTTCACCTCGACCAGCACGCCGCGGTTGGCGCTCGTGCCCACCGCCACCGCGTCGGACAGCGAGGTGCCACCCACCGCGCGCAAGGTGACGCCGGGGTTGGAGAAGTGCCGAGTCCACACGTCGCCAGCGGCTCGTGAGAGCACGGTGGCGTTGGCTCCCACGAAAAAGGCGCTCGTTCCCACCAGCGCGCCGCCCCACAGGTCGTTGCCCGTGGGGAAGGGGTTGTCGTGCACGAAGGTCTGCGGCCCCACCGCGCTGCCCTGCACGCGAACCACCGCGGTGGCAAAGAGGCTGCCTGCCCGTGCGGTCACCGTGCCGGTGCCTGGCCCGGTGGCGGTGAGAAGCCCGTTCCCGTCGATGGTCGCCACCCGCGGCGGAAGAACGCTCCAGGTGATGGGCAGGGCGAGCGGGTTGCCGGCGGGGTCGGTCACCGTGGCGCCAAATTGCTGAGTGTCTCCCACGCGGAGGAAAGCTTCGGGTGGGGAGAGCTCGATCTTCGACACCGCTGGTTGCGCCGGGCTGGTGACCCAGAACAGGCCCAGCCGCTCGCTTTTCGCCTCGACGAGGGTGACGGGTTGCCCGAGCAGCTCGGTGACGGTGCGGGCGCCCGGCAGCTGGAGGTAAGCGTCGTCGCCCGCCTGCCTGCGCATGTCGAAGGTACCCACGTCGACACCCGCCGGAACGCGCTCGGTCAAGTAGGGAAGGGTGATTTTCACCGGCTCGTTGAAGGTGAGGCTGCTGGGGGAGAAGCGGTAGCCGAAGCTCACCCGCTTGCGCCCGGGCACCTCGGGAACGCCGCTGTCGATGACGGTGACGGTGATCTGCGCCTTGGCGGCAAGCGCGTTCTTGGGAATCTCGATGGCCGCGCCCTCGCGGATGAAGATGCCGCCCTCGGGGCCAGCGAAGATGACACCGCCGCCATCGTCGCCGGTGTCGATGGAGGGTGGGCAGCCGGCGAGGGCCGCGGCGAGCGGAACCCAGTAAAGCCGTGACATGGGTGAACCTCGGTGGTCTTCCTTCGGCCCGGGTGTACCAAATCTACGGGAAGAGACCTTCTACTCCAATGTTGAAGACCGGCGAAGCGAAGTTGGGTGCTTGCCCGTGGACGTTCGCTGGTTAGTAAAGGAACCGCCATGAACATTTCATCTTCGAGTGCCAAGGTTTTTGCGTTGGTTCTTGGTCTGTGCATCGCCACAGCGGTGCAGGCGCAAAAGGTCGACCCGGCCGCCGCGCTTCCCTCGTTGGCGCCGCTCATCGAGTCGGCCAAGCGCGCGGTGGTGAACGTCGATGTCCAGGTGTCACACCCCCGGTTGGCCTCCATGGGCTCGGGGGAGCACGACAACGATCTGTTCGAGCACTTCTTCCGCCAGGGTCGCGGCCGCCGCATGCCGCCGGTCATGCCCAGCGCGGGCTCGGGCTTCATCATCGACCCACGGGGCCTGGTCTTGACCAACAACCACGTGGTGGAGCACGCGGTGGCCATTCGGGTGCACCTCGACGACGGGCGCGCTTACGACGCCGACGTCCTGGGGCGCGACCCGCTCACCGACGTGGCGCTCATCAAGCTTCGGGGCAAGGTGGAGAACCTGCCGGTGGCTCGGCTGGGGGATTCCAATGCGCTGCGGGTGGGCGACTGGGTGGTGGCGATCGGCAACCCCTTTCGCCTGGCGTCGAGTGTGAGCTTGGGCATCGTCTCGGCGCGAGAGCGCAACATCCGCGCCGGACCCTACGACGAGTTCATTCAAACCGACGCGGCGATCAACCCGGGCAACTCAGGCGGCCCGCTGTTCAACCTCCAAGGAGAGGTGGTGGGCATCAACACCGCGATCATCGGAGGCGGCGCGGGCGGCATCGGCTTCGCGGTGCCCATCCACGTCGCCAAGGCGCTCTTGCCCCAGCTGGAGAAGGACGGCAGCGTCACCCGCGGCTGGCTGGGGGTCGGCATTCAAGACCTGAGCGGAGATTTGGCCAAGGCGTTGGGGGTGCCCGGCGGCGAGGGAGCCGTGGTCACCTCGGTCAACGACGGCTCGCCGGCGAAGAAGGGCGGCCTGCGCGAGGACGACGTGATTCTTGCTGTGGACGGCGAGAAGGTGAGCTCGGGCGGAGCGCTCTCACGCACGGTCGCGCTCAAGCGTCCGGAGAGTACGGTTTCTCTCTCGGTGCTTCGCGGTGGAAAGCCGATGGAGCTCAAGGTCAAGCTCGGCACCCGGCCCGATCTGGAAAACGTGGGGATGCGTGGGCGAGCTCCGGCCGCCGAGGAGCGTCAGCAGCGGGTGGGCCTGCTCTTTTCCGATGTCGATCCGCGGCTGGCACGCAGCGACGGGCTGCCGCCGAGTGGAGCGCTGATCACCGAGGTGGTGCCCGGGTCGCCCGCCGAGCGCGCCGACCTCATGCCGGGAATGGTGGTGATTGAAGCCGATCGCAAGCCGGTGAAGAGCGCCGCCGACTTGGCCCGCATCGTCAAGGCGAGTCGCCCGGGCGATGTCGTGCTCTTGCGTGTGGTGGGGCCGCAGGGCACCGCCCGGTCGCTGCGCGCGCTTCGGGTGCCGTGACGCCCCTCACCCTAACCCTCTCCCAGGGAGAGAGGGGATCTTCGTCTCGCCGCTCTTGGTGCGTTTGGCGGCGAAAGGCCCGCGCTCGCGGCCGGGGTGCAGCTCCATGCCGGAGGCGTAGCCGGTGACTTTGTTTCTGCCCGCGCGCTTGCTGGCGTAGAGCGCCGAGTCGGCGCAGTCGACCAGCCGCTCCTGCTCGCTGGCGTCAGCGGGAAGGTTGGAGACGCCCACCGAGATGGTGACGCGGCCTCCGGGCTGGACCTGAGCGTGCGGCAGGGGGGCCTCCTCGACGCTGCGCCGGAGCTTCTCCGCCACCTCGATCGCCTCGGCCTTGGACACTTGGGGGAGGATGAGCAGGAACTCCTCCCCTCCGTAGCGCCCGAGCACATCGACCTTGCGGGTCATGGTCTTCATCTGCTCGCACACCTTGCGCAAAACGTCGTCGCCCGCGCGGTGGCCGGCGGCGTCGTTCAAGTGCTTGAAGTGGTCGATGTCCACCATCAAGAGGGACACCTGGGTGCCGAAGCGGTTGGCGCGGTTGATCTCCAGCTCCAGGCGGGAGAAGAGGTGTCGACGGTTGGGCACGCCGGTGAGCGGGTCGGTGATGGACAGCTCGACGGTCTGTTCGTGCAGCTGGGCGTTCTTCACCGCCATCGCCACTTGATCGGCCACCGTGGTGAGAAAGTCGATCTCCTCGGCGGAGAAGCCCGCCGCCTCGGGGCGCTCGAAGTTGATCACCCCCAACAGGACGCCGCCGTGCAGCATCGGCAGGCACAGCAGTGAGCCCCGCCCGTGGGCGCTGCCTCCGCGCACGCGGAAGATCGAGCTGTCGGCCCCGAGGTCGGGGATGTAGAGCGATTTTTTGGTCTGCGCCGCCTTGCCGCAGGCGCCTTCGCCGACGTCGAAGGTCATGCCCTCGGTGCCCAGCCCGGCAGGGACCGCGCTTTTCACCTCGAGCTTGCCTTCGGCGTTGAGCAGCATGATGGAGAACTTGGGAATGCGCAGGCGGTCAGGCACCAGCGAGGTGATGCGCGAAAACACCTCGCCCGGCTCCAAGGTGGAGCTGAGCAGGCGCGCCACGTCGTTCAAAGTAGACAGCTCGGTGAGGCGGTTTTCGAGCTTGGCGTTGGTCTCTTCCAGAGTGCGCTTGAGCAAAAGCTGCTCCTGGGCGGCCTGGAGATCGCGGTTCTTGTCGATCTCCTCCGCCTTCATCGAAGTGATACGGGCCAGCATGCGGTTGAAGGCGAAGGAGAGCGCGCCCAGCTCGTCGTTGCGCCGCTCGTCGGCGCGCACCAAGAAGTCGCCGTCCTCGGCGCGCCGCATCGCCGCCGTCAGCCTGCGCAAAGGGTGGGTGACGAAGACGCGCAGGCCGATGGCGGTGGCGGCCGCCAGCACCGCGGCGAACAAGAGCACGCTGTAGAGCGCGCCGCGGAACACCGACTGCACCTGCTGGTGTAGCTTCGGTTCGTCGATGGTGAGCTGTAGGACGCCGACCTTCATCGTGGTCTGGCCGGTGTGGCAGCCCGCGCAGGCCATGCCGCCCAAGGGGCGAACGAGCTCGATGCGTGACTTGCCCCCGAGCACGGGGAGGGCAGGGGAAGTGTCCACCTGCACCGTCTGGGGGCCGACGGCCAAAAGGCGCGTGCTTTCCGGGTGCGGCTTGCCCTCCTCTTCGACGCGCCGGGACCAGCGCACCACCCCGCGGCGATCGACGATGCGCAGGCCGGAGACATAGCGGAACATCTTCCAATCCGAGCGCATGGCCTCGGTCACCGAACGGTGCACGCTGGCAGGGGCGTCTTCGGCCGACTTGCGATCGGTGAGGGTGAAGGTGGTGGAGAGGAGCTCCGCCAGCGCCACCGCCTCGTCGCGGGTCGCCTCGGAGACGGCGCGCTCCGCCTGGCGCCAGAAGAAAACCACGCCGCCCACGGCCACCAGCACCGCCGGGAGCGCAATGCCCCACAGCAGTTTTCTTCCAACCGAATCGAGACCCAGTGCCAAGGAAGGCGGCAGTGTCCGTCGTCTTGACGCACGAAGTCAAACCTTTGGCGGCAAGGTTTCGCCGACGTTTTCGCGGGGATACGCTGGGTGTCGATGAGCGCGTTGTTCATCGTCTCGAGGTTGTTGCCCGTGCCGCACGGGTTTTCGGTGCGTGAAGGGGGTGTCTCCACTGGCCCTTTCGCCTCGCTCAACCTGGGCTTTTCGGTGGGAGATGCGCGGGCCCACGTCGAGGAGAACCTGGCGCGGTTGGCGCGTGCGGCAAACCTGCGCCCCGAAGACGTTCAATGTGTGTCCCAGGTGCACGGAGATGTGGTGCTCCACGATCCGGCTGTGGGTGCGGAGGCAGACGCCCTGTGGACCGAGCAACCGGGGAGCGCGGTGGGAGTGAAGACCGCCGACTGCGTGCCGATTCTGCTGGTCGATCCGGTTCGCCGGCGGGTGGCCGCGGTGCACTCTGGTTGGCGCGGCACGGATTTGGAGATCTCCGCGCGCGCAATCGAGGCGCTCGTGCGCGAGGGCTCCCGACCCGAGGACATGCTCGCGGCGATCGGCCCCGCCATTCAGGCCTGCTGCTACGAAGTCTCCTCCGAGCTCGCCGAGCGTTTTCGTGCCAAGTTCGGATCCGAGGTGCTGTCCGAAGGGGCAAACCAACCGCACCTCGATCTGGCTCGTGCAGTGCACGCGACGCTGCGACGCGCGGGGCTGTCGCCCGACCGCATCGATCTCCTCAGGGAGTGCACCAGCTGCGATCGGACCCGCCACTTCTCGCACCGCCGCGACAGGGGACGCACCGGGCGGCATCTCTCTTTCGTGGTGTGTCGGTTCTGACGCTACAGCCTTGTGTCAGGCGTGGCTTTTCCGCCGCGGGGCTTTGGGAGGGATTCTTGACGCTTTCGGAGAGCGCTCCCTAGACTTTCGCCATTCGTTACCCATTCCTCATCCTCGTGCCCGCGCTTGGCGCGTGCGCGACCGACTCTGTGTCGAAGGCCGAGCTCCACGAGCTGCGTGCCGAGCTGCGCGCGATCCGCGAAGAGAACGCGCGGCTGGAGCGGCGGCTGGAGCGCGTCGAGGTCGGCTCCTCGGTGACCGGGAGGGTTTCGGGCACGCCGACGGCGGCGAAGGGTGCCTCCCACACGTTGCCTCCGCTCACCGTGGTCAAGCTCAAGCCCAAGGTCGAGCCGGCGCCCAAGCTGGAAACTGGTACCGCAGTGGTCGAGCCGGGGCCCGAGCAGATCGAAGCGCTCGCTTCGCCTCCGGCCACTGAGCCCTCCGAGGAGATCGAGCTCGATCCCGCGGTGGGCGAGGCGATGTTCGAGAACGGGCTTTCCGCGCTCAAGACCGGCAACGTGGCGGGGGGAGTCGACTCGCTCTTGCGCTTCGTCGAGCAGTTCCCCAAGCACGCCAAGGCGGACAACGCGCTCTACTTCAGTGGCGTGGGGCTGATGTCGCTCGAAGCGCTGGAGGATGCCGCCACCACCTTCGGGCGGGTGCTGAGCGCCTACCCGGCCAGTGACGCGGTGGTCGACGCGATGCTCAAGCTCGCCGAGTGCAACGTGAAGTTGAACCGGCCCGCGGAGGCGCGGGCGGTTTACGAAAAGATAGTCTCCACCTTCCCCGGCTCCGCTGCTGCCACGCAGGCATCGGCGCGGCTGGCCTCCATCGGCGCCACTGGCGCTGGCAGTCGTTAGGAGTTTCACACCGATGCGAAACGTGCTCGCCGCTCTCCTCGCCGCCGTCAGCTTGACCTCGTGGCACGCCTCCGCTCAAGAGGGCGAGGAGGAGGCGCCCGCAGAAGAAGAGGCCCCGGCCGCCGAAACCGAGGGCGCCGAAGTGGTGGACCAAGGCGACCAAGTGCGCACGACGGGCAGGGAAGCCGCTCCGGGCGAGGTGCACACCGTGGTGCGGGGCGACACCCTGTGGGACCTCTCGCAGCGCTACCTGGGCAGCCCCTGGTACTGGCCGAAGGTCTGGTCCTACAACCCGGAGATCGCCAACCCGCACTGGATCTACCCGGGCAACCAGGTGCGCTTCTTCCCGTCCGGCGAAGAGGTGCCGACCCAAGTCGAGGTGGGCGAAGGGCCCGAGGTAGGTGAGGAAGTGGAGGCGGCGGAGCTGATCCCCGAGGACACCGAGGGCGTGCAGGTGGCGGGGAAGATTAGCTACAAGCCCCCCAGCACCACGCGGCTGACCGAGATCGGCTTCGTCACCTCCAAGGAGCTCGACGAGACGGGGAAGATCGCCGGCTCCTTCGCCGAGTCGCAGATGCTCGCCTTCCCCGACAAGGTCTACCTCCAGTTCCGCCGCCAGAGCGACGCGCGGGTGGGCGATCGCTACGTGGTGTTCCGCACCCTCAAAGACGTGGAGCACCCGGTGACCGGCGCCAACGTCGGCTACCTCACTCAGTTCTTGGGCGCGGTGCGCGTCACCGAGCTGTCCAACCGGCTCATCACCGCGCAGATCACCGACTCGTGGGACGAAATTTCCCGCGGCGACCTCATCGGCCCCTTCGGCGAGCAGATTGGCAAGCCGGTTTCTCCGCGCCCCAACGAGAAGGAGATGAAGGGGTACGTGGTGGAGGCGCTGATTCCGCACCTGACCATGGTGGGCGAGCACCACCAGGTGATCATCGATAAGGGCAGCGCCGACGGAGTGCTCCCGGGTAACACCTTCACCGTGGTGCGCCAGAATGACGGGGTGGCGGGCGACTTCATTCACCCGTCGGAGAACGACGAGGACTACCCGGTGGAGGACATCGCCACCTGCATGGCGATCGAGGTGAAGGATCGCGCCACCACCTGCTTGATGCTCCGCTCGCTGCGCGAGGTGGTGGGCGGCGATCGAGTGGTGATGCGCGTGGGCGGCAGTGGCGCGCGCCCGGCCCAGGCGTCGATTCACTGACTTCGGCGGTCGGCCTGGCCCGAAAGGGTGGGAACGCGAGGGCTCTGGCGCACCGGCAACATCGTCGAGCCCCGCGTTTTCGGGCGCCGTGACTCTGGCCCCCCTGGGGTTCTCTTTGCGGGTCTCCGATTTTCGGGAATTCGCTATTACCCTCGGCGCTCGTAACCCTGCGAAAGTTTGTCATCCATCCGCTGCGGAAACGCTCAAAACGCTCCGATCTGGTAACGGCGATTACCCGGAATTCAGAAGGGGCGAAACAGGACCCCAGGGGGGCCGCAGCGCCCGAAGACGTGGGGCTCGCTCTCGGTGCTTCCGCGCCGGAGCCCTCGCGTTCTCACTCTTACAAGCCGCGCCTACCTTGACCAGCCGAGGGGCCGCATTTATAGGAACGCCCCCTTTCGTGTCGGACCCCACCTCTATATACGCGTGGCGTGCTGCAAGAGGCCCACGGGGCGAGGCGGAAAGGGAGGCGACGGGTATGGCTTCTGGGTTGAACCACATCGAGGGTGAACGGCGAACGGTGCTCGGGCTGTGGGCGGTGCCTGGCGTTGGCTCCAAGTCGATCGCCGCCATCCAAACGACGTTCGAGGACCTGGCAAGCCTCGCCGACGTCTACCCACATGAATGGCTCAGAAAGGTCGACCTTCCCGAGCAGGCGCGGCGGGCGTTGGCCTCGGCCCCCAAGCCGGGAGTGTTGGCCGACCGCGCCGTGGAGCGTTGTCTTTCCGCGGGCATCTCCATCGCCTTCCAAGGGGACGAGGCCTACCCTTCGCGCCTGGCCGAGGTGGGCGATGCGCCGCCGCTCCTTTTCTACAAGGGTCGCGTCGGCCCTCCTCGCCGCCGGCTCGCGCTCGTCGGCACCCGCCGGCCTGACATGACCACCTCCAAGTGGGCGCGCGAGTTCGCGCAGAGGGTCGCTGCCAAAGGCCTTGGGGTGGTGTCGGGCGCGGCGGACGGCATCGACCAGCAGTGCCACCTGGGCGCTCTCGACGTCGGTGGCGAGACGTGGGCGTTCCTCGGTTCGGCGCTCGATGAGATCGACCCCTCGCAGAAGCGGCTGTGGCGATGGGTGGAGGCGGGTGGCGGAGTGTACTTCAGCGAGCTGCCCCCCGGAGTGAGGGCAGACCGATCGACCTTCCCGCGGCGAAACCGGCTCATCTCCGGCGCGGCGGACGCGGTGGTGATTCTGCGTGCGCCGGAGGGCTCGGGCGCTCTGTACACCGCCGAGTATGCCGAAGCACAGGGGCGGCCGATTCTGGTAGTGCCCGGTGACGTCAGCAACGACAGCACCCGTGGAGGCAATGCCTGGCTGCGTGCCGGCCGGGCCACCGCGTGCCTCGACGTGGGCGATGCGCTCGCCGCCGTCGGCATGGACCGAGCCCTCTCCGGCCCTCCGCCCAAGCCCACCGCTCCCCGGGTGGACGTGGACTCCCTCTCTGCCAGCGCCCAGGCCGCGCTCCGGGTCGTCGACCGGACGCCGCGCGGCTTCGAAGAGCTGCTCTTGGCCAGCCGGGTGGAGTCGGGAACCTTGAGCAGCGCGTTGTGCGAGTTAGAGCTGTTGGGGCTTGTCGTGCAGCACCCGGGCAAGCGATACGAACGGCTATAAGGGAAGGAACGAATGGCTCCCAGGAGCAAGAAGAGCAGCGCGGCCGCAGCCAAGCCCGCCCCCAAGGCGAGACGGCGTGCCCCCAAGGGCAAGACCTCCAAGGTTGCGCTCGCCACCGTCGAGGTCACTCCGAAGAAGGTGGGCAAGGCCCGCTACCTGGTGGTGGTGGAGTCGCCGGCCAAAGCCAAGACGATCAAGAAGTACCTCGGCACCGGCTACACGGTGAAGGCCTCGGTCGGCCACGTGAAGGACCTGCCCAAGAGCAAGATGGGCGTGGACATCGACAAGGGCTTTCGGCCCGAGTACCAGGTGGTCAAGGGCAAGGAGAAGGTCCTCGAGGAGATTAAGAAGCAGGCGTCGGGCGCGGACAAGATTTTCCTCGCCACCGACCCGGATCGCGAAGGCGAGGCGATTGCCTGGCACCTCTCCGAAGAGATCGGTCACCCCCATACCTACCGGGTGATGTTCAACGAGATCACCAAGAAGGCGATTTTGGCGGCGATCGAGCACCCCGGGTCGCTCAACCGCTCGAACTACGACTCACAGCAGGCGCGCCGCATTCTCGATCGGTTGGTGGGGTACCAAATCTCCCCCATCCTCTGGAACAAGGTGCAGCGCGGGCTCTCCGCCGGGCGGGTGCAGTCGGTGGCGGTGCGGCTGGTGGTCGAGCGCGAGGCGGAGATCAAGGCCTTCGTCCCGCAGGAGTATTGGACCCTCGACGCTCTGCTCGAGGCCGCCCAGCCTCCGCCGTTCAAGGCGCGCCTTTCCAAGCTCGACGGGAAGAAGGCGCAAATCGCCGACAAGGCCCAAAGCGACGCGCTGGTCGCCGAGCTTTCCGGGCAAGACTTCGTCGTCGCCAAGGTGGACAAGCGCGAGCGGCGGCGAAACCCTCCCGCGCCCTTCATCACCTCCAAGCTGCAGCAGGAAGCCGCCAACCGCCTCTACTTCACCGCCAAGAAGACGATGACCTTGGCGCAGCGTCTCTATGAGGGCGTGGAGCTGGGCGAGGAGGGGCAAACCGCGCTCATCACCTACATGCGCACCGACTCGGTACGCCTCTCCGCCGATGCGGTGGAGCAGGTGCGCGGGATGATTCGCGAGCGCTTCGGCATCGACTACCTGCCTGCCGAGGCCATCGTCTACAAGTCGAAGAAGAGCGCCCAAGACGCCCATGAGGCGATTCGGCCCACCTCGCTCGAGTACCCGCCGGAGCGCGTGCGGCCCTTCCTCGAGCCGGACATGTTGAAGCTCTACGAGCTCATCTGGAACCGCTTCATCGCCTGCCAGATGAACCCGGCGGTCTACGACCAGACCTCGGCCGACATCACCGCGGGCCGGGCGACCTTCCGCGCCACCGGCTCGACGCTCAAGTTCCCCGGGTACCTCGCGGTGTACGGCGCGGGTTTGACCCCCGAAGAGGAGGCGGAAGCCGAGAAGGCGAAGGCCGCCGGGGAGCAAGAGGAGAGCACCGAGGAAGCCCCGTGGCAGCTGCCCACCTTGACGGAGGGGGAGAAGCTCCGCTTGGACAAGCTCTTGCCCGAGCAGCACTTCACCCAACCGCCGCCGCGTTTCTCCGAAGCCACCCTGGTCAAGGAGCTGGAGGAGAAGGGCATCGGCCGGCCCTCGACCTACGCGGCGATTCTCTCCACCATCCAGGACAAGAAGTACGTGGAGAAGCTCGAGGGCCGCTTCCACCCCACCGAATTGGGGAAGATCACCACCGAGGAGCTGGTGAAGGCCTTCCCCAACGAGATGGACGTTGCCTTCACCGCCGGCATGGAGGAGCGGCTCGACCAGATCTCCGAGGGCGAGGTGAAGTGGAAGCAGGTGCTCACCGACTTCTGGGGCCCGTTCAAGGAGCACCTCGCGCGCGCCGAGGTCAACATGCGCGACGTCAAGCGCGAGGAGATCAAGACCGAGCTGAAGTGCGAAAAGTGCGGCAGCGAGATGGTGATTCGCTGGGGAAAGATGGGCCGCTTCCTCGCCTGCAGCGGGTACAACGACCCGGCGATCAACTGCAAGAACACCAAAGACTTCAAAGAGGTCGACGGGAAGATCGTGGTGGTGGAGGAGGAGACCACCGACGAGAAGTGCGACAAGTGTGGCCGCCCGATGGTGGTGAAACGCGGGCGCTTCGGGCGCTTCCTGGCGTGCTCAGGTTACCCGGAGTGCAAGAGCAGCAAGCCCCTCTCCATCGGTGTCAATTGCCCCGAGTGCAAGGTGGGTTACCTTTCCGAGCGCCGCAGCAAGCGGGGGAAGATTTTCTTCGGCTGCAACCGCTACCCCGAGTGCAAGTTCGCCGCGTGGGACCGGCCGCTGCCCCAGGCGTGCCCGCAGTGCCAGTCGCCGTACCTGTTGCAGAAGTACTCCAAGCGCGAAGGCCCGTTCATCGCCTGCCCCAACAAAGAGTGCGGCTATCGGCGATCCGTCGAGGAGGGCGCGCCTGCGGAAACTGCCCTTCCCGCGGCCGCAGGAACCGCCGTCCCCGGCCTAGGCTGAAAGGCATAGGAATTTCACGGGTCTAGACTTTTCAATGTGTTGACAAGCGCGAGGGGTCAACTAAGAATCTCGCCGCGTCTCGCCGAAAGGACTCGTACGTCGATGACCTTCAGCATCGTGGTGCCCCACGTCGTGGATACGCTGCTCGCTGCCGGCAAGGCGAGCTTCCTCGACACCTCCGTCAAGTTCTTCAAGGACGGCGGTCCCTTCATGTTCGTCAACGTGTTCTGGCTGGCATGCGCGCTGGCGGTGGCGGTGGAGCGGATCATCACCTTGATGTTCCGCTACAACCTCAACGCGCCTCCCTTCATGGAACAGATCACCAAGCTCGTGCTCACCGGCAACGTGGACCGCGCGGTGAAGCTGTGCGGCGCCGCGCCCAACGCGCCGTTGGCCAAGGTGATTCGCGCCGGGCTTTCGCGGGCCAACCGTGGCGAGATCGAGGTGGCCAAGGCGGTGGAGGAAGCCATCGTCGAGCACACCCCGCCGGTGGCAGCGCGCATTCCCTGGCTTTGGTCGATCGCCAACATCGCCACCCTGGTCGGGCTGGTCGGTACCATCTTCGGCCTCATCGGCACCTTCCAAGCGCTCGGTAACGTCCCTGCCGATCAGAAGCAGGTGCTGCTCTCCGACGGTATCTCCAAGGCGATGAACAACACTGCGTTCGCGCTCTCGATCGCGGTGATCTGCATCATGTTCCACCTCTTCCTCACCTCGTATTCGAAGAACATGGTGGAGACGGTGGAGCTCAACGCCTTGCGGCTCGAGAACCTGCTGTCGCGTCGCAGCGCCGGCGAAACCTCGGCGATGGACTTCGAGAAGGCCTCGTAAGGCCCCATGGCCTTCTATTTCTCCAGACGCAAAATCAAGCCGCGGCCGCACGAGCACATCGGCGAGCTGAACATCGTCCCTTACCTCGACATCTTGATGAACCTCATCATCTTCATGCTGATGAGCATCACCGGGCTGGCGGCGTTCGGCATCTTGAACGTGAACGCCCCCAGCTACGGTGGGCCGAGCGCGGGCGCGGGCGCCGAGAACCCCGACGGGCCCAAGCTCTTGCTCACCGTGGGCATCTCGGACAAGGGTTTTTTCGTCGCGGCCACTGGAGGCGTTCTGGGGGGCGAGCAACCCGCGCCAGGTGGGCAGCCTCCCGCCCAGCCGGGAGAGGGCGAACCCACCATTCCCAAGCTGGCCGACGGCAGCTACGACTACAAGGCGCTCAACGCCAAGATGCTGGAGATCAAAAAGGCGTTTCCCACCGAGACCAAGGTGATCGTCGCCGCGCAGAACGAGGTGGCCTACGAGACCCTGGTGGCGACGATGGACGCGTGTCGGGAGACCATGGGGAAAGAGCGGCGGCTCCTGTTCCCCGACGTCACGCTGGGGGCATTCTAGGCCATGGCGAGCACCACCGCGGACAAGGCGCTTCAGCCCGACCTCGACTCGATTCAGCGCATGCGCTTTCGCAAGGCGATGGCGCGCAAGAAGCGCGTCGAGCGCGAAGCAGAGAACGAGATCTCCGAGCTCAACCTCACCGCGATGATGGACATGATGACCATCATCTTGGTGTTCCTCTTGAAGTCGTTCTCCGCCTCGACGGTGTCGATGACCACCTCGGAGGACATTCGCCCGCCGGTGTCGAGCACGCGCGCCGTGCCCAAGGACACCGTGGCGGTGACCATCACCAACAAGACCATCTTGGTGGGAGACAAGAAGGTGGTCGATCTGGCGCAGGGCCGCGTCCCTGAGGGCGCCCTCTCGGGCCGCTTGGTGGTTCCGCTGCACGAGCGGCTGCAAAAGGAAGTCGAGAAGCTCAAGACCATCGAATCGCGCGGCGGGGCGCCTTTCTCCCGAGAGATGTCGGTGATCGCCGACCGGAAGATTCCCTACGACCTTTTGCTCACTGTGCTCTACACCGCCGGCCAGAACGAGCTGGAGAACTACCGCTTCGTGGTCATTCAGAAGGAAGGCGGCGAGTAGACCTAGAG
>JBMORE010000158.1:0-7017 GCA_049322255.1 Myxococcota bacterium
AGAGGGTGGAGGAGGCGGCGGACTCGATGCCGCGGTGGAGGTCGACTCTGGTACTCCCGGCGATGATGGGGGAGGAGGCGGAGGTGGTGGTGGGGGAGGCGGAGGCGGAGGGCAGGACGCCGGAGTCGACCCCGGGGTCGAGCTGAATCCGGGGTGGATCGGCGGGGCGTGCACGAGTGCGGCGAGCTGCAACAACCCCGACTTCTCCGCCACGCCCAGCTGTGTCACCAACGGGTTTCCCAACGGCATGTGCACGCAGAGCTGCACGGTGTCGGGCGCGGGCACATACGTCTGCCCCGACACGACTTACGGCGCCGGTACGCTCAACACCATCACCCGCTGCATCAGCGCTGCGGGCAGCCCCACCTGTGCCGCTGAGTGCGACTTCGGCCTGTCTCCCACCGGTTGCCGGCCGGGGTACACCTGTGTGCTGCGGCAGCGCTATAACCAGCCCTCGAGCATCTTCCGCGTTTGTCTGCCGACCGCCACCCAGCGTTGGCCGGGAGAGCCAGCGCCGGCCAACGACATTGGCCAAGCGTGCGCAGGAGACTCGACGTGCGCCCACCTGTCGTGCATGGCGATGAACAACGGGTACTGCACCAAGACGATGTGCCAGCACTCGGGTTGCCCTGCCGGATCGACCTGCTTCGGCATCGGCAACACGGGCAACACTGCTTGTCTCAAAGATTGTCTGGGCAACGCCGACTGCCGCACCAACGAGAGCTACCTGTGCCACTCGCAGTACAAGATTTGTTACCCGGGCACGACCAGCGCTTCCTGGAACCCGTCGGTAGGTACGGCCGATTGCGCCTCGGTCTGGGGTACCGCGGGCAGCGGGCTCTCGGTGTGCGACTCGGTGAAGGACAAGTACCTCGTCATCCGCAAGAGCGCGCGTAACGTGGCTTTGTGCAACCAGGGTGCCGTCGTCGCCAATTTCCGCGGCGGTTTGGGCTTCGCCCCCGTCGGCGACAAAGAGCGCGAGGGAGACGGCAGGACCCCGGAGGGCGTCTTCTACGTCGCCTCGCTCCTTCCCACCTCTGAGTACTACAAGGCGTTCCTCTTCAGCTACCCGGACAAGAGCGACGCGACGCGGGGGCTGTCACAAGGCCTCATCACCCAGTCGCAGAAGACCGCCATCGACACCGCACAGGACAACTGTGGGGTGCCGCCCCAGACGACCCAGCTAGGTGGCTACCTCGAGCTCCACGGCAACGGCGGCAGCTCGGACTGGACGCTCGGCTGCGTCGCCATCGCCGATACGGAGATCGACACCGTCTGGAGCAACATCTCCACTCGGGACACCGTGGTCGTTTTCCCGTAGCAGGGACCCTGCGATGCTCAAGCGGTCGAGATGGAGACCGCCGGAAAGCCCGAGCCGGCGCACTCGTCGATGACCCGCACCAGGTCTTCGTAGCGCACTGAATCCTCCGCCTGGATGGTAATCGTTGTGCCTTCGAGCCCCTTCAGCTTGGCTCGCAGAAGCGCCAAGTCCAGCCGGCCGTGGGCGTCGCGTACCATCGGAATGACCCCATGTTCGGCTCCGCCCACCAAAAGGCGCAAACCCGCCGCGCTCATCACCAGGGTGATGGGCGGTGAAGTTGGCTCCGTGGGCGCCTCCGTGGGGCCGGCACCCGCCTGCGAGACCTCTAGGCGCCCCACCTGGGTCCACACCGCGGTCATGATGAGAAAGCTGATGGTCACCGCCATCAGATCGATGAAGGGCACGAGATTGATGGTGGCGTCGAGCGACTTTTTGCCGCCGACTCCGCCCGTGCCCAGGTCCATTCCGCCGGCCATAGATGTCTCCTTCGCAGCGATGGCTCAGACAGCCTGGGCCCGGTGCGGTTCCCGCGCTCGCTCGCCCGCCGTCCACGAACGCGCGCAGACGGCGCAGAGGCGCTAACCTTGGTCGCGGATGGCCGACGCCGCCGATTTCGGCAAGTACCGTCTCATTCAACCGCTCGCCCAGGGCGGCATGGCGGAGATCTACATCGCCAAGCAGTTCGGCCCCGCGGGCTACGAAAAGACGGTGGTGCTCAAACGGGTGCTCCCCCACCTGGCCAAGGACGCCGAATTCATCCACATGTTCCTCGACGAGGCGCGGTTGGCGGCGCGCCTGTCCCACCCGAACATCGTGCAGATCTTCGACTTCGGCGAGGTGGAGGGCGCCTACTACCTGTGCATGGAGTACCTCGCCGGCGAGGACCTCTCCTGGCTCATCCGCTGGGCGAAGAAGAACAACCAGCTCATCCCCGCGCAGGTGGCCGCGGTGGTGATCGACGCCGCGTGCAACGGGCTCCACTACGCGCACACACTCGCCGACGACGAGGGCCGGCCGCTGAACATCGTCCACCGCGACTTGTCGCCGGCGAACATCTTCATCACCTACCAGGGCGCGGTGAAGGTGCTCGACTTCGGCATCGCCAAGGCGGAGGGCAAAGTCGTCCAGACGAACGTGGGCACCATCAAGGGCAAGTTCGCCTACATGTCACCTGAGCAGGTGAAGGGGAAGTCGCTCGACGGCCGAAGTGATGTCTTCGCGCTGGGCCTGGTGCTGCACGAGCTGCTCACCGGGCAGCGCCTGTTCCGCCGCGAAGACGAGCGCGTCACCTTGCTCGCGGTGCTCAACGACCCGATTCCGCACCCGCGGCAGCTGCGACCCGACGTGCCCGAAGAGCTCGACGCGATCTGCATGAAGGCGCTCGAGCGCGATCTGTCGCGCCGCTACCAGTCCGCGGGCGAGATGCACGCCGCGCTCGACGACTACCTCGCCTCGCGCACCTACGTCCCCGCGGCCACCCAGCTGGCGCAGTACATGCGCGACCTGGTGGGTGAGGACGTCATCAAGGAGCGCACCAAGCTTCCTGCTCCCGTGAGCAAGGGGCCCGCCCAGCGCGAGCGGGTGCTGGCGACCCCTTCCCAGGCGATGCCCACCCGGAGCGGCCGCGCTGCGCCCACCGCGCCCACCAACTCCCCACGCCTCCTCTTTCCATGGGTGCTCGCCGCGGCTGCGGTCCTTTGCGCCTTGGGGGCCTACGTCTTTTGGGGGGACGAAGCACTGGCGCCTCCGCCCGAGAACAATCTCCTCGTCGTTGCCAAGCCGCCACCTCCTCCTCCGCCACCACCTCCGCCCCCCCCAGTGGAGGAAGACGCGGGGGCGACCGAGCTGCCTAAGGAAAGCTCGCCCCCGGACGCGTCGACGGCGGCGAAGCTGCACCCTAAGCCCAAGCCGTCGCGAGGCACGCTGGAGGTGAACTGCGTGCCTTGGTGCCGCATTTACATCGATGGGCAGGACTCGGGGAGAATCTCCCCGGCGCTGGGCATTTCGCTGAGCGCGGGGCGTCACCGGCTCAAGGTCGTCAATCCTCCGACCGGGGTGGAGCGGGAGCGCGATGTGGTCATTCGCCCTGGGAGCGTCACGCGGGAGATCATCCGGTTCTGACGCTCTTCGGCTAGCATGGGCACCATGTGGCAGCGCGTCAGCCGCGCCGTGGTCTTCGCCGGGGTCCTCCTCGCAGCCGGGGCACGGGCGGAGCTTCGCCGGCTGGCCACCGCGGTGGTCGCGCCAGGGGAGGTGAGCGACGTCGAGGTACTCTGGGTGGAGCACGCGGTGAAGAAGGTGGTCGCCTCCGATGCGCGCTTCGAGCACGTCAGCCTGGGCCACCACGCGCGTGACGCCGCCGCCAACCGCGAGGTGAAGGAGCTGGAGGCCAAGCGGCTGCACAAAGAAGCCACCGACGCGTTTGACAACCTCGACTACTCCGGCGCGCTGGAAAAGGTGAAGAAGGCGCAGCGCTTTCTCGAAGAATCGGAGCTCACCCGCGGGGTGGGGGCGCTCCTCGACGCGATGGCGCTCAAGGCGCTCATTCACTTCGCGCGCAACGAGCGGGCAGAGTTTTCGAACGAGGTCTCGCGTGTGCTCGCGCTGAACCCAAAGTACTCGTGGGATCGGGCCCGGCTCACCCCGGCGACCAGCGCCGCCATCGAGCCGTTGAGGAAAAAGCTCGCCGCGGTCCAGCGCATCCAGCTCGAGGTGCAGTCCCATCCGGTTGCGGGGTGGGTCTACGTCGACGGAGTCTTTCGCGGGGTTTCGCCCGTCACCGTCGCCGATTTGGCTCCGGGCAACCACTACCTGGCGGTGCTCGCCAACGGGTTCGAGCTTTGGCAGGAGCAGGTCTTCGCCGGCTCGGGGCAACCGGTGAAGGTGGCGCTGGTGCCGGCCAAGCAGGGCAAGGAACTCTTGGCGCTGTTGAGCGAGCTGCGCGGGGCATTGGAGAAGACCGACGGGGAGGCGCAGGCGGCGAAGCTTACGCAGTGGGGCTTGGCGGAGGAGATTCTCGTCGTCTCGCTGGAGGGGAAGAAGGGCAAGCGGCAGGCGCGGGCCCTGCGCATCGGGTACGACGGCGCGGTGCTCGCAGAGAAGGAAGGTGGGGCAGACGGGGAGAGGACGGCGATGGTGGCCGCAGTGGAAAAGCTCGCTCGCGAAGCGCTCAGCGGGGAGGCGCCCAAGAAGCTGGCGGGGCTCGGCGAGGAGCCAGGGGTGGAGACGGCGCCATCGGAGCCGAAGATGTCGAAGCGGACGCTCGGGATGGTCGTGGGCGGCAGCGGGCTGGCGGCGCTCCTCGGCGGCTCGGTGCTGGGGCTGTCCGCCATGGGGAAGGCGCGCGAGGCGAACGCGCTCCCGCAGGTGAGAGAAGTGGAGTACGCGCGGGCGGCCTCTTCGGCCAAGTGGCAGGCGGGCATCGCCGACGGGTTGTTTACTGCCGGAGTGGCGGCGACGGTGGTGGGCATCGTCTTCTTGGCGACCGCCCCCGACGACGAGGTGGAGGAGGATGAGGAGACGGTGGTGCTCGCTCCCTTGGGGCCCGGTGGGCTCGGCGTCTCGCTCGAGGGGAGGTTTTGAGATGCGCCGCGGGTGGGAGCTTTGGGTGTTGTGGCTCGCTGGCTGCTCGTTTTCGCTCGGGCTCAAGGGCATCGAGGGGCGGCCCTGCGAGAACGACGAGTGCCTGCCCGGGTACGAGTGCCGCGACCACGTCTGCGTGAGCCGCGGGTTGCCGGTGGGCGAGCCGTGCGCGCAGCACATCGACTGTGCCTTGAGAATTTGCGCCGAGGGTACCTGCGCTGCGCCGCCGTGCGAGGACGGGGTGACAGGCCCCAACGAGACCGACGTCGACTGCGGCGATTTCTGTGGCCCCTGCGCCGAAGGAAAGGCGTGCGCCGACGCCGACGACTGCACCTCGGGAATTTGCACCGCGCAAGTGTGTCAGCCGCCCTCGTGCACCGACGTGCTCAAGAACGGCATGGAGACCGACATCGATTGTGGCGGGCCGACCTGCGCTCCGTGTCAGCTGGGCAAGCTGTGCCTGGTGGGGAGCGATTGCACCACCAACACGTGCGAGGTTTTCTGTCTGCCCGCGAGCTGCAACGACCAAATCTTCAATGGACAGGAGACCGATCTCGACTGCGGCGGCAACTGCGGCAAGTGCGCCGCAGGAAAAGCGTGCACGCAGAGCTCGGATTGCGCATCGCAGATCTGTACGTCGAATGCTTGTGCAGCGCCCGCTTGTTCCGACAGGGTGAAGAACGGCAGCGAGGCCGACCTCGACTGCGGCGGCACCTGCTCCGCTTGCAGCGACGGGTTGATGTGCTCGGTGAGTGGCGACTGTCTGAGCAACGTTTGCAGCAGCGGCACCTGCCGGCCGGCACACTGCGGCAACAGCACGAAGGACGCCACCGAGACCGACCGCGACTGTGGTGGCCCGTGCGAGAAGTGTGCGACGGGCGACAGCTGCCGGGCCGGCAGCGACTGCGAAAGCGGGCGGTGCTACGCCAACATTTGCTGGTTCTGACCGTCGGTTCGCCCGCCGGATCGCTTGCGTCGGGTGGCGACAAAGGCTAACTGTGCCGCCTCCTTGCGGGATTAGCTCAGCTGGATAGAGCGTTGGCCTCCGGAGCCAAAGGCCACAGGTTCGAATCCTGTATCCCGCGCTGGTGCAAAGGCCGGGATTCGCTGGGGAAACTCAGCGGTCTCGGCCTTTGTTTTTCGCCTCGGCGCCCTCGGGTAGTAACCGGGTAGTACACATCGAACGCTGGCCGCTCCGTGGTAGGCGGGGCGCGTGGCCATGAAGAGCAAGGAAACGGAGTACCGCCGCCGCTGGCGGTTGAGGGCGGCAATCGTCCGGTCAGGGACTTCCTCGACGGTCTGCCAGCCTCAGACGCTGCCGAAATCGTCGCTGAGATGAAGCAAGTTGCCAAGGTCGGTCTCGAAGCTTCCCGCCATCTTCGCGGCGACATCTGGGAAGTCCGGGTGCAGGGTGAGAACCGAATCTTCCGCGTGCTGTTCGCTCCGGAAGGCCGCTTCGGGCAGGTTCTGCTCGCCCTCGAGGCGTTCACCAAGAAGACTCAGAAGACTCCGCCCGCCACCATCGCCGTCGCCGAGAAGCGGCTCTCCGATTGGAGAAGACGAGGAGCAACCGCCCAAAGGTGAGGCTAAGCCGCAGGATGCCAAGCGGACGAAGCAAAGGCGCTAGCGCTAAAACGAGTTAGCGTATATGATATGACCACAAAGGTTTGGTGGAGGCAGCCATGAGCAGCGAGCTGGACAAATACGTCGCGGAGCGAGAGGCCCGTGAGCCCGGCTTCGCCGCACTGGTCGAGGCTGCCGAGCAACGGCGGGCCTTCGCGCGAGAGATGGCTGAGCGGCGAAAGAAGCATGGCCTCAGCCAGACGCAGGTTGCCGCCAAGATGAAGACCTCGCCATCCATCGTGAGCCGCATCGAGAGCGGCGGGGACGTACGGCTCTCCACGCTCGAGAAGTACCTCGTCGCTCTCGGCTTCGAGCTGACGATGCAGGCGCGGAGGCTGCCGCACGGAGCCGGGTAAAGGCGGGGCGCCATCGGCGAGCTCGTACTGCGACGCTCTCAAGATTGACGTTCCGCGACTCGATGAGGAGGTCGGCCCTCGGGACGGGTAGTGACCGAGTTTGACGCGCCGCAAAGAGTGGGGTGACTGCGCGGG
>JBMORE010000159.1:0-6959 GCA_049322255.1 Myxococcota bacterium
GGCAACGCGGGACATGTGAAGCTCCTTGAGATGAGTGACTTGGACACTTCCATTGTCTTGGTGCGTCGCGCGGAGTTTCGCTGATCCAATGTAAAGCCGGTTGTCAAAAGATTCGCCGCGGAATCTGGATGTGCGGGCTGCGCCCCCTCTTGAAGCGACTCCGACTGGAGCCCGGCCAAGCATGAAACGAATTGCCCCTCGTTCAAAGCGTCAGCCGACGCTCCCAACGCCCGAGCGCCACGGCGAGCACTCGCCGGTTTCCGACGCGCCGGAAGGCCAGCGCCCATCTGCCGCGAGGTAGCAGGCCGCCGCGCGCGCGCTTCCAGCGCATGTCGACCTCGAGCAGCTCGGCCGCGACCGAGCCGGGCCATGCGTTCGCGGACAAGGAGTCGATGAAGGCACGGCCGTCGGCCAGCGGACCGCCCAACGCGGGAGGCGGATGAGCCGCGGCCCACGCAGAAAAGCGCGAAGCGAAGCCAGCGCCGAGAAAGGCCGCCAGGCGTGGCCAAGCTTGACGCGCTTCCCGCGCTCTCTTGCGCAGCAACATTCGCTCGGTCGCCTTCACCCGCGCCGCGTCCAGCCCGAGCGAAACGGGGCCACCTGCCACCAACGAATCGACGAGTGCCGCCTGCGCGCGCTGGAGCTCCTGGCGGGTCACGCGGCGCTCCTCGTCGCGGCCGAAACAGCGCACACGATCGCGTCGAGCTCGGCATTCAGCTCATCGGCGGGCGGAAAATTCGCGTCGCGCTCGAGCATGAAGCCTCTCGCGCGCGGACCTAGGTGCGCCAACAGATCGAGTGACCCCGAAGGCAAGGGGTGCGCGTGCGTGTCATGGTAGAGGCCGCCGCGCCGGGTGCCTCCCGCCAAATGGACGTACGCGATGCGGCCCTGCGGTATGGCGTCGAGCCATTCATACCCGCTGAAGCCGCCGTTCAGGGCATTGGCGTAGAGGTTGGCGACGTCGACCAGCAGCCCGCAACCCGTCGCCGTCACCAGCTCGGAGAGAAACTCCGGCTCGTCCATTTCCGCGCCAGGCCACTCGATGAGGGAGGCGATGTTCTCGATGGCGAGCGGCACCGGCAGCACCGCCTGCGCACGGCGAACGTTCTCCACCAGGGCCTCCAACGCTGGGGCGTTGCGCGGGAGCGGCAACAAATGCCCAGCCTCTTTTCCGCCCGCGCGCACGAAGGCGGCATGCTCGCTCACCAGACAGGCGCCCGTCGCTTCGGCGAGCCGGGCCAGGGCATCGAGGCGGCGCACATCGACCGGCTCCGCCCCCCCGAGAGAGAGCGAGAGACCATGAAGCACGACCTTCACGCCGCTGTGGGTGAGCCGCCGCACCGCGCAGGGCAAGGGATGTCGCGGGTCCAAGTTCTCGGCGACCAGCTCCACGAAGCTCAAGTCTTGACGAGCGTCGATGGTCCGCCCGAGCGCCGGACGCCAACCGATTCCCAAGCCCAACGACGGGAGCGCATTCACGAGCCGCACCCTCCGCAGCCACCTCCGCCACAGCCTCCGCCGCATGAGCTGCCGCAGCTGCTTCCGCACGAGCTGAAGCTTCCTGCGCCGCTGGAGGCGTGCGTCTTCTTCTGAAGCGCCAGCTGGAGATCCACCGGGAGCAGGGCGGCACCCCACAAGCCGACCGCGAGCGCTACATCGTTGGGGGCGAGGTTTTCCTCCGGGTCATACGCGGTGCTTCGGAGGGCGGCGTTCTTGTCTTGTAGCCGTGTGAAAACCACGTCTCCCGCGCGCGTGCGAAGCGGCGGCCGCCTGAACACCATCAGCGCGGCAACGGCTGTTCCGACGACGAACAAAACCAGGAAGCTGACCGGCCGGTCGCGTGAGAGACCGACGGCGACCTTTGCCATCCCTAGAGCAGCAACCGCAAATACCAACCCCATCGGCAAGACCGTCGTGCGGCGGCGTGTGCTCCCGTCGAGAATGAGCCCCAGCTCGATCAGCTTTCCTTTCAACTGGGCGGCCTCGTCGATGGCGAACTGGCGGAATGCTCCTAAGCTCTCTTCCGTGGGGTGCAGCCCGGCCAGGACCGCCCGCTCCAGGGGATGAGCGCCTTGGGGGAGCTGCGCGACGGAGCCCGGCACAACCGACCCGGCGTATCCATCCACGCTCAGAAGTTGTTTGCGGATGAGCGCGCTCAGAACGGCGTCGGCGGCGCGCTCGGCGTCTCCTGCCAGGTACGCCACCTCATATGCGTCCAAGTCGTATGAGCGGGGAACGGGCATGCTCGGCACCCGCAGGAAAAACCGGAGGAAGGCTGCGGCGCCGAACGCGGTAACTGCTGCGAAAAGGTACAGCTGCAAAAACTCCGGGCCGCGAAGCTCAAGTGGATTCATCTCTCACCTCCACCGTTCGGGCAAGCGCGGCCGCGGCGGAGACCACCCCCAGGATTTTGGCGAACAGTACCGGCGGCTCGTTCTCCATCGGCTCTCCGGCCTTGAGTGCCGCCAATTGGGCGAGCGGCTCGGCCTCGAGCCCAAACCGTTTCGAGGCGGCCGCGAATACGGCTGCTGGCGCGTCGTCTGCCACTGCCGCCTCCCCGGCCACACGGAGCAGCACACCGAGCTCGACCGAGAGTGGAGTGGCAATGTCCGACAGGGCGGAGAAGAGCCCCGCGGCGTCATCGCTGGTGCCGACGTACCGGCGCCGGAGCCGCATGGCCAGATTGGTCAGCTCCATCTGCGCGCGAAGGCGAAGATGTGCCGGGGCCACCTTTGCCGAGGCGAACGGATTTTCACCGTAAAGCAATACCTGATGCTCCCGAAGCTCCAGCACCTTGGCGGGGAACAGATCGGCAATCGTCGCTACTTCGTGCTCGGCGACGATGAAGGGCTCGAGGCGAATCGCGCGGAACGCCGCGCGCAGAGCGGGGGCGATCGCGTCGAGGGTTGCGGGCGACGTAGATCGAAGGACGATGGCCACGTTGACGTCGCTCGCGTTGGGCCGATAACGCTTTCGGGCCACGCTTCCGTACAGAATGAGGGCGCGAAGCTCTTGCCCGGCGTGCGACCTCAGAGAGGCGCGCAGGGCCTCAAGGGCCACCGACACACGCGGCGGCAAGTCGAGGGGAATCAGAGCGTCGAAGGGCATGAGAAACCTCGCACGGAAGGGTACGGGCGCGCGGTGTCGGCCCGGTAACAGCGGAGTGAATTCGCGGTGAGCTCGATGTTGGCGCGGTGCGGCGTTCTACGCGCGGACGCCGGAAACCACCCAGGTCACCCCGGGCAGCTCGAGCGGACCATCGGTTTTCAACCCGGCGTAGGCGGTACGAATCTCGTCCTCCACCGCCGAGCGCCCTTGGGGAGCGACGGAGCCGAGCATCGTCGCCACCGGACCAGCGAGCTCGGAGATGAAGGTGAAGGCATGCGCGACCGACTCGAAGGGGCCCCAGCGCACCTGCTGCTCGACGACCTGCACGTCTCGAAAGCCCGCCTCTTCGACGACCGACGTCAGCCGCTTGGGGTCGGCGAAGGCGAAGATGCCGGGCGCTCCGGGCGGAGGCGCGGGCAGCTCGAGCTTCTTGCGCAGAATTCCCGCCGGCAATGAGGCCCAGGGGTTGCGGGGCGGCTCCGCCCAGCACGCGGCGGCGATTCGCCCACCCTTTTTGAGAGACGTCAGGCAACGGCGAAGACAAGCCAGCGGGTCGGGCATGAACATCAAGCCCCAGCGAATGGTGACCGCGTCGAAGTGGCTCGCGGGGACATCGAGCGCTTCGCCGTCGACGCACTGGAACACCACGTTCCCGACGCCCTTCCGCTTCGCCTTCTCGCGTGCGAAGGCCAGCATCGGCTCGACGAAGTCAGTCGCCAGCACCGACCCTTTGGGGCCCACGCGGGAGCCAATGGCCAGCGCCGGCTCTCCCGTCCCTGAGGCGATGTCCAACACCTGCTGCCCCTCGCCAATCGCCGCCAGCTCCAGCATGCGAGTGGAGACCGGCTGCGCGCAGCGCGTCAGCACCTCGTCCCACTTCGCCCATCCCGGGGCGACCTTGGTCCAGCTCGTTTGCTCTTTCTGTTTCTGCTCGGTGGTGGATGTCGTCGTCATGGTAGCTCCAGCGCCTCGGCGCACTTGGGACACACGTCGCGTTTTTTTCCTACTTCAGGGCTGTAAGTCCAGCAGCGGGGGCACTTCTGCCCGTCGGCCTTCTTCACCTCCACCCGCAGTGCCTGGGCATCGCCCAGCTCCACTTGGCTGACGATGAACAGCCCGGGCAGCTCGGCCAGATGGGAGGAGAGAAAGTCCTTCGTCTCCTTGGGCATGCCCAGCACCACCTTGGCCTCGAGCGAGGCGCCGATCAGCTTGTCCCTTCGCGCCGCCTCCAGATGTTTTTGCACCTCGGAGCGTACCGCGAAGAGCTTCTCGTAGGTCGTGGCGATCTGGTTGTCGAGAACTTCGCCCCCCTTCGGGAAGCCCGCCAGGAACACGGAGGCGGCGGGCTTTCCTGGAAGCAACTGAAAGGCCTCCTCGGCGGTGAAGCTCATCACCGGGGCAATCAGCCGAAGGAGGTCGAGCACGATCCGATGAAGCACTGTCTGCGCCGAGCGTCGCTTGTCCGACCTTTTTCCCGATGTGTAGAGACGATCTTTCAGGATGTCGAAGTACACCGCTGACAAGTCATTGGCGCAGAACTCGACTACCGCGTGGTAGACGAAATGGAATTCGTACATCTCGTACGCGTGGGTCACCTTGGTGACCAGCCATGCCAATCGATCCTTCGCCCAGCGATCGAGCGGCAGGAGCGCTTCGTCGGCCACCGCGTCGTTCTGGGGGTCGAAGTCGTAGAGGTTGGAGAGGGCGTAGCGCACGGTGTTGCGGATTTTGCGGTAGCCCTCGGAGAGCCCCTGGAGGATTTGCCCCGACAGCCGCACATCGTCGCGGTAGTCGGAGGACGCCACCCACAGACGCAGCACCTCGGCGCCGTGCTTCTTGATGATTTCTTCGGGCAGAACGACATTGCCCAAGGACTTGGACATCTTCCGCCCCTCGCCGTCCACCACGAAGCCGTGGGTGAGGCAGCTCTCGTAGGGCGAGCGGCCGCGGGTGCCCACTCCCACCAACATCGAGGAGTGGAACCAGCCACGGTGCTGATCCGACCCTTCGAGATACAAGTCCACCGGCACGCGTAAGTGCTCTCGCTTCTCGCCGACGGCGGCGAAGCTGCACGCCGAGTCGAACCACACGTCGAGAATGTCGGTCTCGCGGCGAAATTTTCCTCCGCCACACTGGGAGCACCTGTACTCAGCGGGAAGGAACGCCTCCACCGGAGTGCGGTACCACACCCCGGCGCCTTCCTTCTCCACCGCGGAGGCAACCTTCTCCATCACCTCGGCGGAGACCACCGCCTCGTCGCAGCCCTCGCACAGCGCCATCGGAATGGGCACGCCCCAGGTGCGCTGGCGGCTGATGCACCAGTCGGGACGGTTCTCCAGCATCCCGTGAATGCGCTCCCTTCCCCACTTGGGCACCCACTCCACCCGGTCGATTTCGGAGAGCGCTTTCGTGCGCAGCTCGTTCTTCTCCAGCGAGATGAACCACTGGTGGGTGGCGCGGAAGATGACCGGGTGGTGACAGCGCCAGCAATGCGGATAGCTGTGCTTCACCGTGTCGGTGGCGGCGTTGAGCAAGGCGCCTTTCTCCACCAGCCACTCGATGACCAACGGGTTGGCCTCGAAGACCTTCTTGCCGGCCAGCCGCGAACCCACCGAGTCGTCGTAGGCACCGTCGTTCTTCACCGGGTTGTAGATGTCCAGGCCGTGGGCGAGGCCGACTTCGTAGTCCTCCTGCCCGTGCCCGGGAGCGGTGTGCACCAGCCCCGTGCCCTGCTCGGTGGTGACGTGGGAGCCGAGCAGCACCGGTGAGACGCGCTCGTAGAAGACGTGACGGTAGGAGAGGCCGTCCAGCTCGTTGCCGGTGGCATAGCCGAGGACACGCTCGGGATGAAGCATCGCCGCCGTCGACAGCTCCGCGCCCCCTAGCTTGACGTCTTTGACCGCGAGGTGCTCGGCCGCCGAGGGGAGCGCGGCGAGAAAGCGGGTGAGGAGCTCCTTGGCCACCACGGCGACTCGCCCATCCAGCTCGTAGAAGACGTACTCCAGGGTGGGGTGGGCGGCGATGGCGAGGTTGGCGGGAAGCGTCCAGGGAGTGGTCGTCCAGATGACGAAGGAGACCTTGCGCCCGGAAAGCTTGGGGAACTTCTTGCCCAAATCCTCGGCGGCGTCGAAGGCCACGTAGACCGACGGGGAGGCGTGGTCCTCGTACTCCACCTCGGCCTCGGCGAGCGCGGTGGCGTCGGTGAGGCACCAGTACACCGGCTTCTTTTTCCGGTAGAGCGCGCCGGTTTTCGCGAAGGTGGCCAGCTCGCGGATTTCCTGCGCCTCGTAGTCGAAGGAGAGGGTGAGGTACGGCTCGGCCCAGCGGCCGAACACCCCCATGCGTTTGAATTCCTCGCGCTGGATGCCGACGAACTCCAGGGCGTACTCGCGGCACTTCTCCAGGAATTGGTCGCGGGAGAGGGTGCGCTTGTCGATTTTCTTCTCCCGCAGCCGCTTCTCCACCGCCTGCTCGATGGGTAGGCCGTGACAGTCCCACCCGGGGATGAAGTCGGTGAGGCGCCCGGACATGTTGCGGTACTTCACCACGATGTCCTTGAGGACTTTGTTCAGCGCGTGCCCGGCGTGCAGGCGGCCGTTGGCGTACGGCGGACCGTCGTGCAGCACGTAGAGCGGGCGGCCGCTGTTCTTTTCGACGAGCTTCCCGTAGGTGCCTTGGCTCTCCCACCAGGCGAGCAACTTCGGCTCCAGCTGGGTGAGGTTCCCCTTCATCGGGAAGTCGGTGCGGGGGAGGTTGACCGTCTCTTTGTAGTCCTTGGGCGTGGCGTCGCTCATGACGAGAAGGGGCCGTAGCACCGCGGCCCTGTGCTTTCAACGAGTGCCCGCGCTGCT
>JBMORE010000160.1:0-1772 GCA_049322255.1 Myxococcota bacterium
CACGACAAGCGAGGGAGCTGGTGCTCCGCGCGCTCGAGCCGCTGCATCCGGACCGCAAAGCCATCTTCATCTTGCACGACATCGACGGCTGCAGCGTGCCCCAGGCGGCCGAAGCGCTCGCCGTGCCCGTCAACACCGCCTACACCCGGCTGCGCGCCGCGCGGCTGGACTTCAGCTCGCAGCTTCGCCGACTCCGCGCGGGAGGTCTGACATGAACGATACCGACCTCGAACCCTTGGCCGCTGACGTCCTCGAGGTGCTCCAGGCAGAGCGGCGACGCCCCGACCTGGCCGCAGAGCAGCATCACGCGTTGTCCGAGCGGATTCGCCTTGCGGTGGCGACGAGCCTCGCGGCGCCTTCGCCATCTCCATCGCCTTCCGAGCCGCCTGCACCCTCGCTCGCCGCGCCTACCCTGGCCTCTGGAGTCGCCACCAAAGTCGGCGTTGCCCTCTTCGCCGCGGGCGCCCTCACCGGAGGCATCGCCGGTGCCGGCCTTCACGCCGCGCTCACTATTCCTGAGGAGCCACGACCCGCTCCCGTGCCGGTGCAGGCGCAGCGCCCCGTAGAGGTCCCTCCCCTTCCGCCGCAGCCCTTGCCCGCGCCGAAGCTGCCCCACGTCGAAGCGAAGCGCCCCGCTCCCAAGCCAACCACCAGCCCCAAACGCGAATCCGACGTGGAGCTGGCCGAGGAACGAGCGCTGCTCGAGGTGGCCAGAACCGCGCTGGCGCGAGGCAACGCCGCCGAGGCGCTCGATGCAGTGAACCGCCATGCCAGCCACTTCAAGACCGCCCGGCTGGCCGAAGAGCGAGAGAGCCTCGCCATCCAGGCCCTGCTCGCCCTGGGAAGAGAGGCCGATGCCCGCCAGCGTGCCGAGGACTTTCGCCGCCGCTTCCCTGAAAGCATGCTACTTCCGCTGATCGACAGCCTCGCGCCTCCATGAGTTTTCGAATCGAAGCCATCCGTTCTGAGCAAGTGGAGTCGGTGCACCGCGTCTCGGTCGCGGTGGTAGACGAGAGCGGCCGGAGGGTGGCGAGCGCGGGTCAAAGCGACCTTTGCACCTTCTGGCGCTCGGCGGCCAAGCCGTTCCAGGCGCTGCCGATGGTGCAAGACGGAGCCGCTGCGCGCTTCGGCTTCGCCTCGCGCGAGCTGGCGTTGGCATGTGCCTCGCATTCCAGCGAACCGATGCACCGCGAGGTGTGCCGGGGAATGCTCGAGCGGCTGGGTCTTTCCGAGAGCGCGCTGGCCTGCGGCCCTCATCCTCCCTTGTCTCCCGTGGTGGCGGCGCAGCTGGCCAAGGAGGGCGCTTCGCCCACGTCGATGTGGAGCAACTGCTCGGGCAAGCACGCTGGCATGCTCGCGCTGGCGCTCCACCGCGGCTGGCCCGTGGCGGGCTACGAGCGTCAAGGGCACCCGCTCCAGGAGCGCGTGCTCGCCGAGGTTTCGCGGTGGACCGGTGTGCCGCCCAAAGACATCGGGCTGGGCGTCGATGGCTGCACGGCGGTGTGCTTCGCACTGCCGCTGGCGGCGATGGCGACCGCCTACGCGCGCTTCGGTGTTTCGGATGAACCGGCGGCGGCGAAGCTGCGCGAGGCGATGTGGACACACCCCGAGCTGGTCGCCGGTACCGGCCGGCTGTGCACCGACTTGATGACCGCGGCCCGCGGCCGGGTGTTGGCCAAGGTGGGCGCCGAGGGCATCTACTGCGCCGCCCTTCCCGAGCGCCGGCTGGGCGTGGCGCTCAAAGTGGAGGACGGGGACGGACGCTGCTCCCC
>JBMORE010000160.1:1872-6875 GCA_049322255.1 Myxococcota bacterium
CCTCGAGCACCGCGAGGTCGTCTCGGTGCACCGCTTCATCCAGGTAGCGGTAGCCGAGCACCTCTTCGATTTGTCCGCTCTTCTTCCCGGCGATGCGCTGCAAATCCTCGGCGCCATAAGCAGCAAGCCCTCGCCCGAATGCCTTGCCCTCGGCGTCGACGAGGTCGACCGGATCTCCCTCGGCAAAAGCACCCTCCACCTTGCGAATACCGCTGGGGAGCAGGCTCTTCTTCGCCTCCAGCACCGCCTTCTTGGCGCCCTCGTCGACCCAGAGCTTTCCCTTCGGGCGCAGTGCGTGCGCAATCCACGCGGTGCGCGCTTGTCGCCGATTGGCGAACGGCTCGATCAGAGTGCCCACGCGCCCGCCCTCCAGCGCAGCGCGCAGCTGCCCCTTCTTGCCCGAGGTGATGACGCACCGCACCCCCGCCTCCGAGGCTCGCGCCGCGGCACGCAGCTTGGTCGCCATTCCGCCCACGCCGACACCGGAGACGCTCCCTCCGGCCATGGCCAAAACCTCGGGCGTCACCGCGTCGAGCTCCTCCAACAAGTGGGCGTCGGGAGAGCGACGTGGGTCCTGGTCGTAGAGCCCTTCGACGTCCGAGAGGATGACCAGCGCCTCGGCCGAGACCAGCCCAGCCACCAGCCCGGCGAGGGTGTCGTTGTCGCCGAACTTGATTTCGTCGACGGACACCGTGTCGTTCTCGTTGATGATCGGCACCACGTTCGCCGCGAGCAGCCGTTCGAGCGCGTGCCTGGCATTCAAGTAGCGCCGGCGGTCCTGCACATCCTCGTGGGTGAGCAGCACCTGCGCCACCACCCGCTCGGCGCGCCCGAAGGCCTCTTCGTAGGCCTGCATCAGACGGCTCTGCCCTACCGCCGCGCACGCCTGCTTGCCGGGAATGTCCTTGGGGCGGGCAGACAACCCCAGCCGCTCGACGCCCAAGGCGATGGCGCCCGAGGAGACCACCACCAGCTCGCGGCCTTGGGCCGCCCAGAGCAAGTCCGCCGCCAGCGCGTCGAAGTGGGCGCGGTCGAAGCGCCCGGTGGCGTGGGTGAGCGCTCCGGTGCCGATTTTCACTATCACCCGCTTGGCCGCCGGCAGGGCCCCTCTTCCGCGCTTGGTCATCGGTGCCACCATAGGAAGTCTTTGACGGCAGCCAACGGTTTTTTCCATACCCGGGAATGACGTATGACCGGCCCTTCAATGAACGACGTCTTCGGTAACACCCTAGGCCTCAAGCCCAGCGAGCTGCGGCATCTGCGCAACACCTACCGCCGGCGGGTCTCACCCCACGAAATCGTCTCTCCCGAGCTCGCGCGCCACCTCTCCGAGCTGTCGAGCGCCACCCACCGCCAGCTGGGGGTGCTGCTCAACCGCAAAGGAGAGGTCGAGTACGTCATCGTCGGCAACGCGCACCGCCTCGAGCTGCCGGACATCGGTCGCGCGCGCGCCGGGCAGGTGCGTTTGCGCGGCTTGCGCCTGGTGCACACCCACCTCAAGTCCGAGCCGCTCACCAAAGACGACCTCACCGACTTGGCCCTGCTACGGCTCGACTTGGTCGCCGCCGTCGGCGTGCAGCACGACGGCCTGCCCGGGGTCTTGCATTTCGCCCACCTGGTTCCCGAGAACGGCACAGGGGCGTACTGGCGCACCGAGACTTTGTCTACCGTCCACGGCCCCCAGCCCGACCTCGCCGAGACGCTCTTGGCGCTGGAGGACGAGCTTTCCCGCCGCGCCTTGGCCCGCAAGGTCGACGGCCGGGAGCGCGCCATTCTCGTCGCGGTCTGTCTCGACGGAAGCCGCTCCCAGGCGGAAAGCTCGCTGGCGGAATTGTCCGAGCTGGCGCGCACCGCGGGCGTCGAGGCGCTCGACCGAGTGCTGCAGATGCGCCGCGAACCCGACCCGCGCTACCTCATCGGCCGCGGCAAGCTCGAGGAGCTCAACCTACGTTCGATGCAGCAGGGGGCCGATCTGCTCATCTTCGACAAGGACCTCTCCCCCTCGCAGAGCCGGCACATCGGCGAGGCGACCAGCCTCAAGGTGCTCGACCGCACCCAGCTCATCCTCGACATCTTCGCCCAACGCGCTCAGAGCGCCGACGGCAAACTTCAAGTAGAGCTGGCCCAGCTCAAGTACCTCTTGCCGCGGCTGGCGCAGAGCGACGACTCGCTCTCGCGGCTGGCGGGCGGCATCGGTGGCCGCGGCCCTGGGGAGACCAAGCTGGAAATCGACCGCCGGCGGGTGCGCGACCGCATCGCCCACTTGGAGAAGCGCATCGACGCCCTCTCGCGCGACCGCGCAGTGCGAAGGGCCCAACGCGCGCGCCGCGAGGTGCCCGTCATCTCCATCGTCGGCTACACCAACGCCGGCAAGTCCACCTTGCTCAACGCGCTCACCCAGTCGCAGGTGCTGGTGGAGAACAAGCTCTTCGCCACCTTGGACCCCACCAGCCGGCGTCTGCGCTTTCCCCGCGAGCACGAGGTCATCATCACCGACACGGTGGGCTTCATTCGCGACTTGCCCAAGGACCTGGTGGCCGCCTTCCGCGCCACCTTGGAGGAGCTGGACGACGCCTCCTTGCTCCTGCACGTCATCGACGCCTCCGACCCGGCGAAAGAGGCGCAGGTGGAGGCGGTGGAGAACATCCTCACCTCCCTCGGTCTTCACCCAAAGCCGCGCCTCAAGGTGTGGAACAAGTGCGACCAGGTGCCGTCCGACGAGCTGTCCGCGCTCTTACGCCGCGAAGGCGGAGTGGCGGTCAGCGCCCTCACGCGCCTTGGCCTGGACGAGCTTTTATACAAGGCGGAGCAGGCGGCCTTTCTTGCTTAAGGCACAAGGCGGTCAATAACATCCGCCCCGCTTTGATGTGCCAACTTCTCAGCATGACGCTCGCGGCCCCACCCCCGCAGGCGAGCTCTCCCGAGTACTTCGAGCTTCTCGAGAGCAACGCCCACATCATCTACCCTTTGCTGGGTTTTCTCGTGGTGCTCCTCTTGGTGGCCGGCATCCTCCACGCGTGGCGCACCCAAGACCTCGACGGGCTGGCCAAGGCCGAGCTCAAGCGGGAAATTCTCCTCGAGCTGCGCCGGCAAGTCAGTGGGGTCACCGCCGAGCGGCTCTCGAGGGTGGTGGGCCTCGAGCCCTTCAAGCTGGTGAAGGTGCTCGAGGAGATGCAGAACGACGGCTTGCTCAACTCGCACACCAACACCCAGCGGCTCACCGTGTGGCAAGTCAAAGGCGCACCGCCGCCGGTGTTCCGCAGGTAGCGTTACTCAAGGGAGCGACGCCACGCCCGCCATCCGTGCGCGAACGATGGGGCCGTAGGGGTCGTCGGTGTGAACCTCGGCGTGGATGCGGTAGAGCTGATTGGGGGTGGGGCACGTCCCCGGACCGCTGGTGGGCGAGCACTGCGGGCCGAAGACCAAGGTGCCCAGCGCCTTCTGGGTAGGCTGCGCGGGGTTGGTGGTGGCGGGAAGGTCGTGCGGCGCGTACTGGTTGGGGTCGCCGCCGTCCACCGCCTCCCAGCCGAAAAACCGGCAAGGACTCGTCGGGCCGGCGCTCGCGCAGCTTTGGAACTGCAGCCCGCCGTCGGTCTGGGGCACCTCCTCCACGAGCTCGACCTGGGTCACCTTCAGCGGCGCGTCGCCCGAGTTGTTCACCCCGTAAAAGGCGAACTTGCAGGGCGGCGTGGCCGGCATCGCCAGAGAGCCGCAGTTCCAATCGGAGGGAACTCCCCATGGCAGCTTGGAGGTGCCGTCCATCGTCACCAGGATGGTGGCCGGCGTGTGCGAGGCCGGCTCGTTCTGGCGAGTCCACACCACCCGCGCCAAGTCAGTCCCCTCGTCGCGGCAACGCGAGCGCGCGGTGTACTGAACCGTCACCTTCTGGCTCTCCCCGCCCTCCGGCAAGCTCGCGGTGGGCTCGACGTATGGGCTGGCGACGCCGCCGTCGGCGAGCTGCGGCACGTTGGAGAAGGTGAAGTCGGAGAGCGCGGGGTAGCCGGCGTCGCACCGGTCTTTGGTGTAGGGGTAGGGCTCGTAGCGCATCGAGTACGCCACCGGCACGTTGCCCTCGTTCTTCACGAAGAGCTGCCCGCGTCCCTGGCTGGCGCCGCTGGCGCAAGAGTTGACGCCCGCGTCGCCAAAGAGCGACTGGTCGCACAGCCCCAGAAAGCGCACGGGAAGATTCGGCGCCGCCTCGGTGGGGTCGGTGCAGTTGGCGGTACCGGCGCCTTCGGGTTGGAAGCACACCCGAGGCAGGGCGAGCACCCCGCGCCCCTGCAACGGCACGCGCAGCGTTCCTCCCTGGAGCGGATCGAGGGTGAGCTCCAGCGCCCCTGCCACCTCGAGCATCTGGGCGGGTGCAAAGGTGATGTCCACTGAGACACTCGCTCCGGCAGCCAGGGTGGAAAGAAGCGGTGTCCAGTCGGCGCTCATGACGGGAGCAGGCGGCGCGGAGGAGTCGAGCTGCGCGGCGTGAATCTGCAGCTCCTTGCTCCCGGCGTTGCTCACCGTCAACGTCACCGTCTTGCGCTCGCCCACGTAGACGTCGCCGAAGGCAAGGGGGTTGGGAGAGGCCACCGCCACCGCGGTGATGCCGGTACCAGCGAGGTCGATGAGCACCGAAGGCCGCTGTGGGTCGTCGCTGCGAAGGGTGAGCTGCCCGGTGACCCGGCGGTTGACTTGGGTGGGCTTGAAGGACACCACCAGCTGGGTCTCCTCGCCCACGCCCACGGTCAACGGGAGGGGGGTGGTGCTGCCGAAGGGGGCAGCCGCCTCGAGAGCGGAGAGGGTGAGCGCCGTCGCCCCACCGTTTCGAATGCGCAAGGGCAGGGTGTGCTCCAGGCCAACCTGCACGGTGCCGAAGTCGAGAAAGGTTCGCTCCGCCCCGTCGTCACTGGGGACTTCGAGCTTCGGTTGGCGCCTGCTGGTGCGGGTGTCGCAGGTGCAACCGACCAGCGCGAGCACGGCGAGCGCCGCGAACAAACCCCTCTCCCCCTGGG
>JBMORE010000161.1:0-6852 GCA_049322255.1 Myxococcota bacterium
TCTAGCTGTACTAACCGCGCTCGCCGAAGATGGCGGTGCCCACCCGGACGAAGGTGGCGCCCTCCTCGATCGCCACCTCGAAGTCGAAGGTGCTGCCCATGGAGAGCTCGGGCAGCAAGAGCGCGCGCCCCAGCTCGGAAAGACGGCGGAAGTAGGGTCGGCTCGCCTCGGCGGTGGCTCCCAAGGGGGGCAGACACATCAGACCGACGAGGCGTAGGTGGGGCAGCTTCTGCACCGCGCGCACCAGCGGCTCGACCTTGGGCAGAGCGACGCCGCCTTTTTGCGCCTCGCCGCCCAAGTTCACCTCCACCAGGCAGTCGAGCGGCGCCCCGGTGCGGCGTTTGGACAGCTCTTGGGCGACCTCCAGCCGATCGAGCGCGTGAAAGACGTGCGCCGACCGGGCCACATACTTGGCCTTGTTGATCTGCAAGGGCCCGATCGCATGCCAGCGCAGGCCGCGCAGATCGGCGAGCTCCGCCGCCTTGTCCCGAAGCTCCTGAGCGTAGTTCTCGCCGAAGAGCCGCTGGCCGGCTTCATACGCGGCCCGAACGGCCTTTGGCGGGTGCCGCTTGGACACCGCCACCAGCTGCACCGACGTCGGCGAACGGTGGGCGCGCGCGCACGCCGCTTCGATGCGGCGCTGCACCTGCGCCAGGCCCTCGGCGACCGAGCTCACCGCGCCCCCCACGGCAAGGGAAAGCCCGCTTGGGCGAGCAGCTCGACGGTCTCGGCCAGCGGCAGGCCGATCACGTTGGAGACGCTGCCTTCCACCGAGCGCACCAACACTCCGCCCTTGCCCTGCACCGCGTACGCGCCGGCCTTGTCCATCGGCTCGCCGCTGGCCACGTACCAGGTGACTTCCGCTTCGGAAAGAGGGCGGAAGGTGACGGTGGTCGCCACCACCCGCGTACTTTCACGCGCGCCGGCGAGCGCGATCGCCGAGTACACGGTGTGGGCGCGCCCGGAGAGCCTTCGCAACATCGCCGCCGCGTCGGCCGCATCGCGAGGCTTGCCCAAGATGTCGCCGTCGACGACCACCTCCGTATCCGCCGCGAGCACCCAGGCGAGCGCGTCACCTCGCGCGACGGCCCGTGCCTTTTCGGTGGCTACCCGCTCGACGTACGCGGGTGGCGACTCGCCGGGGCGGGGGGTCTCTTCCACCCCTGCCACCGCCACCTCGAAGGAAAGCCCCAAGCCGGCCAAGAGCTCGCGCCGCCGCGGTGAAGCGGAGGCGAGAACGAGGCGAATGGGCGAGGGGCGGGCGGACATGTAAGCTCGCTAAAGCAAGTTACTCTATGAATGCCTCCGAGCTCTTGTCGGCGATGAAGCGCACGGTCGAGCAGCTGGCCGCCTTCAACGAGATTGCCAAGGCCCTCACTTCGACCCTCGAGGTGCGCGAGGTGCTCGCTCTGGTGATGCAGAAAGTGTCGGAGCTGTTACACCCCACCAACTGGTCGCTCATCCTCCACGATGAAACGACGGGGGAGCTGTACTTCGAAATCTGCGTCGGCGAGGGAGCAGACAAGCTCAAGGCACTGCGCTTTTCGCCCGGAGAAGGGGTGGCCGGGTCGGTGTTCCTCGAGGGCAAAGCGCGCCTGGTGGAGGACGTCACGGGCGACCCCCAGTTCGCGGCCCGCTTCGACGAGACGTCGCAGTTTCGCACCCGCTCCCTGCTCGCGGTGCCCTTGCGCTCGAAGGGAAAGACGCTCGGGGTGATCGAGCTGGTCAACGGAGACGCTCAGCGCTCATTCACCACCGAGGACTTGCAGGCGGTGACCGCGGTGGCGGACTACGCGGCGATCGCCATCGAGAACGCGCGCATCGTCCAGAGGCTGCAAGAGCTCACCATCACCGACGAGCACACCGGGCTGCACAACGCACGGCACCTGCGCGCGCTGCTCGAGCAGGAGGTGGCGCGCGCGCACCGGTTCAAGCACCCGCTCTCGCTCCTCTTCTTGGACCTCGACGGGTTCAAGCAGGTCAACGACGCCTACGGCCACCTCGTCGGCAGCGCGCTGCTCCAGGAGGTGGGCGCGCTCCTGCTCGAGTCGATTCGCCAGGTGGACGTTGCCTTCCGCTACGGAGGTGACGAGTTCGCGGTGGTGCTCATCGAGACCGACGGTGGCGCCGCCCGTGTGGTGGCCGAGCGCATTCGCGAACGGTTCAACGAGCGCCATTTCCTCCAGGCGAAAGGCTTGGCGGTGACCTTGAGCGCCTCCATCGGGGTGGCGACCGTTCCCGACCACGCCGCCTCCGCCACCGCGCTGATTCAGGCGGCCGACCAGGCGATGTATCGGGTCAAGGCGCGAGGGAAGAACGCGGTGTTGAGCGCGGGAGGCTGACGAGAGGCTTTTTAAGGCGGGCAGACCCCGTTGGTTCCGTAGTTGGGGTACCTGTTCGCCTCGCAGCGCTTCATGCTCCCCGTTCTGGTGTCGGAAATACAATGCATTCCCTGCAGGGCATCTGGCACACCGGGTACCTTGCAGTCGTCATCATTGATGCACGCATGGGCGCACGCCTTGTTGGGCGGCCAGTAGTCGTAGTTGAAGCAGTAGTCGCCCGCGTCGGGGTTACAATCGGCGTGCGTACGGCACACCTTGGTGCAACCTCCGGGCACTTGGAAACCAAAGAGGTTGTAGCAAGAGAGCCCCGTCGCGCAGCTCACGTGGCAAGCTGAGCCACCAACTTCCCCACCTGGCCCGGTGCCGCCGATGCTTCCATAGGCGGGGGGGCTGCGGGTGAGCTCGCAGCCGTCGGTGAGCTTGTCGTTGTTGCAGTCAGCGGCCCCATCTGCGCAGGTGCCGTTGCACACGCCTCCGGAGCAGGTGCGAGAGAGCATGTTGTTGTTGGAGCACACCTTGCCGCACCCGCCGCAGTTGTTCACGTCGGTGTCGAAACCAGCGCTCTGAATCTCGCAGCCGTCCGATAGTTTGTTGTTGTTGCAATCGCCCCAGCCGACCTCACAGACACCGTTGCACACGCCTCCGGCGCAGGTGGGGCTGGGGACATGGTTGTTGGAGCAAACCTTACCGCACCCCCCACAGTTGATCGGGTTCGAGTCGATGGGAGTCTCACACCCATTGGTTCTCAGGTCATTGTCGCAGTCGGCATAGCCAGGGTTACAGCCGCCGGTACAGATTCCGTTTTCGCACAAGCGCTCGCTGCCAGTCCCCGCGCACGCCAGCCCGCACCCGTTGCAGTGGTCGGGGTCGGTCAAGATGTTCGTTTCGCAGCCGTTGCTGCGCATGTCTCCATCGCAATCCGCCCAGCCTTCCTCGCAGATGCCGGTGCACTGACTGTTCGAGCAAAGGGGCGTAGCGACGTGGTTCGTCGAGCACGCCGTGCCGCAGGCGCCACAGTGGGCGGGGTCGGTTCTCAAGTCGACCTCGCATCCGTTGGTGCGCTTGTCGCCATCGCAGCTGTCGAAGCCGAACCGGCAGATGCCGGCGCAGTTTCCTTGCGAGCAAGTGCGCACCACGACGTTGTTCGGGGAGCAAGCAGCGCCGCAGGCCCCGCAATGGTTGGGGTTGGTGTTGAGCGAAATTTCACAGCCGTTGACCAACTTGTCGCCGTCACAGTCTTCGAACCCGTTGGCGCAGGCTCCGTCGCAGACGCCGCCTGTGCAGGTTCGGCTGGCCATGTTGTTGTTGGAGCACGACCTGCCGCAGCCGCCACATTTGTCCGGGTCGGTGGAAAAGGAGCTGACCAGCGTCTCGCAGCCGTTGGTTTGCTTGTTTCCGTCGCAGTCGGCGTAACCAAAGTCGCAGACGCCGTCACACGCCCCGGTAGAGCAGGTGCGAATGATCAGGTTGCTCGTGGCGCACACCTTTCCACAGCCGCCGCACTTGTTGGGGTCGGTGCCGAACTCACCCACGGGGCTCTCGCACCCGTTGCTCTGTTTGTCCCCGTCGCAGTCGTCGAAGCCGGAGCTGCAGATGCTGGTGCACACTCCTCCGGTGCAGGTGCGCGCGGTCACGTTGGTTCCTGAGCAGACCACCCCGCAGCCGCCGCAGTTGTCCGGGTCGGTGTCGATGTCCGTTTCGCAGCCGTTGGTTCGATTGTTGCCGTCGCAGTTGGCAAAGCCCGGGTTGCAGCTGCCGTTGCACGCTCCGTTGTCACAGGTGCGGGTGGCGATGTTGTTCGAGGAGCAGACGGTTCCGCAGAAGCCACAATTGTCGGGGTCGTTGGCGAGCAGGCTCAAGGGTGTCTCGCAACCCGTCACCCGCTTGTCGCCATCGCAGTCGGCATACCCGGTGCCGCAAGTGCCGCTGCACACTCCCGCGGCGCAGGCGCGCTGGCCGATGTTGTTGCCCGCGGTGCAGGCCGCTCCGCAGCTGCCGCAGTTGTCCGGGTCGCTGTTGAGGCTGGTTTCGCAGCCGTTGGTCAGCTTGTCTTGGTCGCAGTCGTCGTAGCCCGAGGCGCAGGTGCCTTCACAGGCGCCGGACACGCACGCACGCTCCGCCATGTTGTTGAAGGAGCAGGTGACACCGCAGGCTCCGCAGTTGTCCGGGTCGGTGCCGAAGTCCTCGAGCGCAATCTCGCAGCCGTTGTCGGGCTCTTTGTCGCAATCGAAGAAACCAGGGGCGCAGGTGACGACCTGGCAACGCGAGGCGAAGCAGGAAGACGCGGTGGTGTGGGGCAGCCCGCCGCACGACTTGCCGCACTGGCCGCAGTTGGCGACATCGTCGGTCACGTCGAGGCAGGCCGAAGCGCAGCAGGCCTCGCCTTCGGCACAAGCGGACCCGCAGCTTCCACAGTGCGCGCCGTCGTTCGTGGTGTCGATACAGCGGCCGTCGCAGCAGGTGGTGGCGGTACCCTCGTGGCAGTCCTCGTTGCTCAGGCACTTCTGGACGCAGCGGTAGCCCTGGCCACTCGGGTCGATGACGCAGTCGCCCGTTGGGCAAGGCACGCCGTCTGGACAAGTCTTGGGAGCAGGGGGCGTGCAACTACTCGAGAAGCACAAGAGCGCCAGGACCAGAACGAGCAAAAACGGCATGGGCCCTCCCGAGAGGTGATGCGGCGGCTCGCTCACACGACACGCATCATAAGCTTCCGAGACGATCTGAACCAAGCGCTCTGTCGCTTACGGTTGGCGCACATTCTCATACCGGCCGTCGTGGTGGACGCCCGCGGAGGTGGAGGCAGCGCTTTTTCAGGGCAGATCGAGAGCCACGCCAAGAGCATGGTTGAGCGCTTCCAACTTCTTGGGCCCCAGCGTTCCCGGCGGTTCACCAGGTCCAGATTTGCCTTCCAGATTTCCCATTCCACCGCCTCGCGCTCGGTCTTGGCGTGGCGTGCCAGGTACTCGTGCAGGGCTTCGCGAACGATGGCCGATCGACTCCGACGCCGCGCGCCCTTCCTCCGTCTGCTGGCTCGGGCAAGCTGGTCAACCGATCGGATGGTCGGCTCGTCTATGGAAGAGATCGAGCACCAAGGCCCGGCCGCGCACGCGGGGCGCAGGTTGGCGCACATCTCCGTACCGGAGTGGCCACAGGTGTATTGAAGGCGCGCGCGCGCTGGCGCTACAGTTTCGCTTCCGCTCTCGGAGGGAAAAGACATGCGCGGTCTATTTGCCGGTCGCAGCGTTTGGCTGTCGTGTGCGTTGGCCGCGATGCTTGCCGCTGCGCAGGCGCACGCCCAGTGGACCAATACCGGCGGCGGCGACCACGGAGGGCAGGACTGGACGCCAGCCAACGGAGACGTCATCGCCGGAACGCACTTCAACATCGGCACGTTCACGGTGTTGGCGGGGCGAACCGTCAACGTCAGCTGGGGCTCTCCGCTGGTCGTCTACGCGACGAGCTCCATCACTATTGCCGGAGCGTTGCGTGCAGATGGTGCCGGGAATGCCGGCACCACTGGAACGGGCCGCGGTGCCAACGGGGTCGATGCCGTTTACGGAGGTGGAGGAGGTGGCGGCGGGTACGGTGGTGCTGGTGGATATGGTGGAAACAGCTACGGGGGAGCCGGTGGCATTGCCTACAACCCGGCGACGTATGAAATCCAGATGGGGTCGGGAGGAGGAAATGGCGGGCGCTACAACTACAGCCCTGGTTTGGGAAATCGGGGCGGCGGAGCAATTACGCTCGTTGCTCAAACTGTTTCCGTTTCCGGCATCATTTCGGCAAACGGCCTCGCAGGGACCAACGGGGGGTTTTATTGTGGAGGCGGAGGCGGCGGCTCGGGTGGAGGGATTGTCATCAAGGCGACGAACTTGAGCATTCCTGCAGGGGCGTTGATCTCGACGAACGGGGGCAATGGAGGAAACGGCTCAGGCGGTGGAGGTGGAGGCGGGGGTGGTGGGCGAATCAAGCTCTATTTCGTTAACGCTCCGAGCATTGCGGGCACACTGAGCTCCGTCGGAGGTGTGGGAGGAGGAGGCAATGCTGCCGGCGCCAACGGTGCCACTGGTGCCGGCGCCATTGTCCAGGACTTCGGTTACGGCCCCGTGGCCCCAACTTCTCTATACGCGGCATCCAGTGCGGCGGGGGCGCAGAGCGGCGCGGCGTGCGGGGCGGAGGTCACCTTTCCGCCGTACCTCAGCGCCATCTACTCCGACGACCCGACGGAGGTCACTCCCAATCCTGCCCAGGCCTACGAAATCCACGTCAACACCGCGTCAGACTTTTCCGGCATCGTGCGATGGGCCTCGGGGATCGTGCCCATCACTACCGCGTCAGGAACGCGTACGGCGAGCATTGCTTACGGGGGAGCAGCCCTCGCCGCGGGCACCAACTACTACTGGCGCATCCGCTTCTGGGACTCCAACGGCTTCATGGGCCCCTGGAGCAGCTCCTGCCTGCTTCGCATCAACCGAGCGCCGACGACGCCCTCCAACGTTGATCCGCTGGG
>JBMORE010000162.1:0-64560 GCA_049322255.1 Myxococcota bacterium
CTGCTCACCCTCTCCGAGGCGCACGGGGAGCGCTGCCCCCACGGCGGCGAAACCGACCTGCGCGCCATCACCCAGCAAGACCTCGCCGATCTGGTGGGCGCCAGCCGCTCCTTCGTCTCCACCTTGATCAACGAAATGAAGCGCGACGGCGTCTTGGGCAACGTCGGACGCATCTTGTGCATCCGCGACCAGAAGGCGCTGCGCCGCGTCGCCGCGAAAGAGAAGTAAAAGCTCGGAGGCCGTCCGGCGCGTCCCCTCCGGGCCGGACCAAGCCCCTCGCGAAGCCTTGCGCCTTGAAGAGTCGAGGCGCAGGGCTTTGCCCTTTTTGGCGTCATTTTCGGGGCCGGTTCTGGCAGCGTGCCCTTCTCATGACGCTGCCTTCGACGGCAAACGAGCGCAGAGAGCTCTACCGCACCCGTGAGGAGGCGGCCCGCTCCGAGCTTGCCCAGCTTGATCGTGTCTCGTCGTGGATTGCCCACGGCCGGGCGGGGACCTTTTTGGCCGCGGCGGCGCTGATGGGCCTTTCCCTCTTCGAACGGCTGCCCTCGTGGGGCTTTGTCGCAGGGGCGGGATTCTTGTTTGCATACGGGGTGCTCGCCTGGCGACATGAGCAGGTGGCGAAGGCCGAAGCGCGGGCCAAAGCGCGCGTGGAGCTCAACCGGCGGGGGCTGGCTCGGCTCGAGGGCCGCTGGCACGACTTCCCCAGCAAGGGAGAACGCTTCGCCGACGTCGGTCACCTCTATACCCCCGATCTCGACCTCTTCGGGCAGGGCTCGCTGTTTCAGCTCGTCGATGAAACAGGCACCCGCGCGGGAGAGGAACAGCTGGCCCGCTGGCTCTCAGCCCCCACCGACGCCTCGGAAGTGCGCGCGCGCCAGTCCGCCGTCTTGGAGCTTTTGGGGTTGCTCGACTTTCGCCAGGCGCTGGTGACGGAAAGCCGGCTTGCCGCGAAAGACAAGGCAGACCCCCATCGGCTCATCGAGTGGGCCGAGGGCCCTGACTTGCTCGCTCCCATCGGCTGGGCACGGCCACTCGCCTTCGTGCTGCCGCCGGTGGCCCTCGCGCTCTACCTGGCGGGGCTGTCGCCCTGGTACTGGCTGGTGCTCGCGGCGCAGCTGGCGGTGGTGGCGCTCACCCGAAGACACACGGCGACTTTCTATGAGCGTCTGTGCGGCGGTGAGAGCGGTTTCGTGCGCTTCGAGCGCACCTTCGCCACCATCGAGCGGCAAACGTTCTTCGACCCGCGGCTTTTGCGCCTGCGCGCGGGGCTTCAGTCCGACGGGCCGGCGGTGTCGACGCGGTTTCGACGCTTCAGCCGGCTGTTCGCCTTCGTCGAGCTGCGTCAGTCGCCGCAGCTGCACGCGGTGCTCAACCTGGCGCTCTTGTGGGACGTGCAGTGGATGTTTTGGCTCGAGGCCTGGCGCGTCCTCCATGGCCGGCATGTTCGCCAGTGGTTCGAAGCGCTCGCCGAGCTCGAGGCGCTCTCCTCCATCGCCGGCCTCGCGCACGTTCGGCCTGACTTCGTCTTTCCCCAGGTGGAGCCAGGGCCGCCGCGCTTTTTTGCCGAGGCGCTGGGGCACCCGCTGCTCGACCGGCCGGTGACGAACGACGTCGTGCTTTCCGAGGGCGGCGAGGCGCTCTTGGTCACCGGCTCCAACATGTCGGGGAAGACGACCCTCTTGCGCGCCATGGGGCTGAATACGGTGATGGCCCTGTGCGGCATGCCGGTGTGCGCGAAGGCGCTGCGGCTATCGCAGCTGGAGGTGCTCACCAGCATGCGGGTGAAGGACTCGTTGGAGCGCGGCGTGTCCTACTTCTATGCCGAGGTACAACGGATGAAAGCGGTGCTCGACGCCGCCGGCCGAGGACGGGCGCTGTTCCTTCTCGACGAGCTTTTCCTGGGAACCAACACCCGCGAGAGGCAGCTCGCCTCGCGCGAGCTCTTGCGGCTCCTGCTTGCGACCGGCAGCATCGGCGCGGTCACCACCCACGACCTCGCTCTGACCGAGCTTTCCGGCCAAGAGGGCTTTCGCCTCAAGAACGTGCACTTTCGCGACCTCGTCGAGGACGGGAAGATGACCTTCGACTATCGGCTGCGCGAAGGAGTGGTGGACACGACCAACGCCTTACGGGTGCTGCGCCTGGCGGGAATTCCGTTGTCCGGAGAGTGACCTCAACGCGGGCGGTCCTGTCGCGCATGGAGCACCTTGAGTGCGGTAATAGGCGTGGTATGGCCCGGCTCGATCCGCACTCGTACAACGATTCGACTCAGCCCGAGACCGCCTCGCTCTCGTTGAACGCGCGGGTGGATTTCGGCACCCACACGCTGGAGGCGGACGCTCGTCTGACGTTTCGCGCTCCGTCCCTCGGGCCGGTTCGGCTCGACCTCGACACCCGAGAGCTTTCGGTGCACGAGGTTCTCGACGACGCTGGCCGCCGGCTGCCGTTCACCCTGCATCCACCCGAGCCGGCTCTGGGAGCCCGGTTATCGATCGAGCTGCCCTCTGGCGTCGGCGGGGTACGCGTCCGCTACCGCACTGCCCCCACCGCCTCGGCACTGCAGTGGTTGGCGCCCTCGCAGACCCTGGGCGGCCAGCTCCCCTTTCTCTTCAGCCAGTGCCAAGCCATTCACGCCCGCTCGGTGGTGCCGCTGCAGGACACCCCGCGCATTCGCATTCGCTACCGGGCGGAGCTCGACGTGCCTGCCCAGCTGCGCGCCGTGATGGCCGCCGCCTTCATCGAGCGCCGGGAGGAACAAGGCCGCGCGGTCGAGGTCTTCGAAATGCCGCAGGCGATTCCCCCCTACCTTTTCGCCTTCGCGGTGGGTGATCTGGCCCGTCGTGACTTGTCCCCCCGCTCGTGCGTGTGGGCCGAGCCGAAAATGCTCGACCGCGCCGCCACCGAGTTCAGCGGCGTGGAAGAGATGATTCGCGCCGCCGAGGCGCTCTTCGGCCCCTACGATTGGGACCGCTTCGACATCCTCACCATGCCTCCCTCCTTTCCTTACGGGGGCATGGAGAACCCGCGGCTCACCTTCCTCACCCCCACCATCGTGACGGGCGACCGCTCCTTGGTGAACGTGCTCGCCCACGAGCTGGCCCACTCGTGGACGGGAAACTTGGTGACCAACGCCAACGCCGAGCACTTCTGGCTCAACGAGGGGTTCACCGTGTACGCCGAGCGGCGCATTCTCGAGGCGCTGGAAGGCCCCGACGTGGCGGCGCTCCACGCGGCCATCGGCCGACGCTCCCTCGACGAGGCGGTGGCGCGCTTTGCCAAAACTCCGCAACTCACCCGCCTGCGCACCCAGTTGGCGCACGTCGACCCGGACGAAGCCTTCTCCCAGGTGCCCTACGAGAAGGGCTACCTCTTCTTGCGCGCGCTGGAGGAGGCGGTGGGGCGCACGCGCTTCGACGCGTTCCTCAAAAAGTACCTCGCCACCTTCCGCTTCGAATCGGTCACCACCGAAGACTTCTTGCACCTGGCGCGTCAGCACCTCGACGGAGCGCTGGAGAAGTTGAACGCCGGGGTGTGGATTGACGGCGAGGGCGTGCCGGAAAATGCGCCGCGGCCCAGCTCCAAGCGCTTGGAGCAAATCGACAAGCTGCGCGGCGCGGTGCCCAAGGTTTCTCTGACCCAGGGTTGGACCCCGACCGAGTGGCAGCTCTACCTCGACTCCATGCCGCGGCCGGCGCCCCAAGAGATTTGCCAGACGCTCGACACCCGCTACCGCCTCACCGAGAGCCAAAACCATGAGGTGCTGATGAGCTGGCTCACCCTGGCGACGACGTCGGACTACGCGCCGGTGCTCCCGAGGGTGCAGGAGGTGCTGGGACAGGTCGGCCGCATGAAGTACTTGCGCCCGCTCTACCTCGCGCTGGCGAAAAACCGCAAGACGAAGGCCCTGGCGCGTCAGTGTTACGAGCAGACCAAGGCGGGGTATCACCCCATTGCCCGGCAGGTGGTGGAGGGCGTGCTGCGCGAGGCGGGCGCGTGAGCAAAGAGCCTTTGGTCCTTCGCGCTTTCGTCAAGCTCCGCGCCCGGTGCCGTCGCTCTTCTCCTTCACTTTCGCTTCGATCGTCGCCCGACGCGCGGGGTCGCGGCACACCTCGAGCGCGCGCTGAAAAACCTCCACCGCCGTCTTGCGAAACCCCTGGCGCAGGTAGGTCTCTCCCAAGGCGAGGAGCGGGTCGTCCAGATCCGGGCGCAGCTCCGCCGCCCGTTCGAGCGAGGCAATCGCCAGGTACGGCTCACCGTTGGCGCGAAGCATCTGCCCCAAGTAGAAGTGTGCCTCGGCGCAGTAGGGGTCTTTGGCGGCCGCCGCCCGCAACAGCTCGATCGCCTCGCTCGTCTTCTGCGCTCGCGCCCGTACCGCCGCCTCCCGACAGGTCGCCATCGCCGACTCCCGACGCGCCTTGGCGATCTGCTCGTCTCCGCTCGTGGAGCTCATCAGACAGCGGCGAATCGCCCGGGTGAAGTCCTCCACCTTGAAGGGCTTCTCGAAAAACCCGTCTGCCCCATAGACCTCGGAAACGTCCACGCCCACCTTCCAGCCGGTGTGTATCCCGCTCATCATCAGCACCTTGGTGCGGCGCAGCGCTGGGTTGCCCTTGATCGCCCGGCACACCTCGAAGCCGTGGAGACCCGGGAGCATCGCGTCGAGGAGAACCAGATCCGGCGAGAGCTCGTGCACCCGCTCCAGCGCTTCCTTTCCGTTGCCACATTCGGACACCGCGCAGTCGAAGGGCGCCACGATGCGCCTGGCCAGGGCACGCATTTCCGGCTCGTCATCGACCACCAAAATCACCTTCCCCACACCGACCGAACCCCGCAGGGTGGTCTTCGCCGCCTCCGGGTCTACCGGCCGCCTCGGCTGCTCGGACCTTCCACGGTCCAACGGTTCTGGGGAATCGACCAACGGGTCCAACAGCCCCACCACCTCGAGCTTCTCCTCGAGCTCCACTCCCACGATCGTCGGAATGTCGTCGTCGTCCTCTTTGGGGGGTGGGCGGTTCGCACCGGCGCGAACCACCGAAGCGCGGCCCTCGGGGCCCGGTGAAAGCTTCCATGCCTCGCGCCCGCGCCAGAACTGCTCCCTGCTGTCCATCAGCGCGCGGCAGGAGCTCAGCGCCGCGAGAATCAGCCCACGCACCGCGACGTGGGGGAGGATTTTTCGCCCGGTCATGAAGCCAATTTCCGCCACCAGCTCGCCATCGTCGGGCTCGGCCATCGCCAGCAACAGGCTCCCCTCGACGTCCATCACCGGGAGCAACGCTTTTTTCCGGAGCAACTCCTCGGGAATGAGCGCCAGGTTGGCCAAGGGGAACACCGTCCGGGTCAGCTCCAAGCCTGGATATCCGCTGTGCTCGGCGAGCAGCTGCACCACGTCTCTTTCAGGCACCAGCTTGAGCGCGCAAATCGCCGACGCCCAGTCCTCGTTGTTCGACAGCACCCGTTGGCGCACCTGCTGGAGCTGGGCGTCGGAGAGCAGGCGAACTTGACGAAGGCGCTCGAAGAAATCCACGGTTCAGCTCGCAGGACGTAGGGGTGGCGCGTTCTCAGCCCTGGGAAACGGGCGAAATCTCCATCAGCCGTCAACCACTCGCAGCGTACAGCAGCACGTTGACGTCCGGCATTCTCATGGAAGCCCGTTGCGGTCGCTCTCGAGCACCCTGCGCGCCACGGTGTCCCAGGAATATCCAGGAAGGAGCCCAGGGCCATCGTTGACGATCAAACGAAAAGGTCGATGTGCCGGCTGCTCTTTGGGGCGCCCCGTCAGCTCAGCACGGAGCGCTCTCTCGATGAGACCGCTGACAGTAGTCTTCAGCTCGGCGGCTCGGCGCCGCGCCAGGCGAAGAACGGCGTCGTCGATCACGATGGTAGTTCGCATGTGATGAGATCATATGCAGTGCGCATCTGTATGCGCAATCTGCCCATCATGCTCTGGGGACGTCACCCAAGATGTCCCCTCAGTGGTGCGGCGGCCGGTGGGCCTGCTCGATGCGCCGGCGGGACAGCTCGAGGTACTTGAGGTCGAGCTCCACCCCCACGTAGCGCCGCCCCAGCTTGACCGCGGCGACGCCGGTGGTGCCGCTGCCGTTGAAGGGGTCGAGCACCAGCCCGTCCTCGGGGCAGCTGGCGGTGATGATGCGTTCGAGCAGGGCCAGCGGCTTTTGCGTGGGGTGCCCTCCCAGCGCCTTCTCCTCCCGCCGCGGGGTCAGCTGCGACCACACCCTGCCGGCGCCGTCGGCGGTGAGCTCCTCTTCGCCCGCTCTGGGCAGGTTCCACACGTCGCGCATCTGCTTGCCCCCGTTCTCCGCCTTCATCCGCGCATAGTGGAAGGTGTGGAGGAGCTTTCCCTTGCCACCCGGCGAGGCCCACAAGAGCAGCTCGGTGGAGTGGGTGAAGTACCGGCAGGACAGGTTGGGGCTGGCGTTGGGCTTGTACCAGGTGACGGTGTTGAGCAGCTTGTAGCCCAGCCGCTGCATCGCGAAGCCCACCGAGAAGATGACGTGCTGGGTACCCGATACCCAGAGAGTGCCTGAAGGCTTGAGCACGCGCTTGCAGGCGGCCAACCACTCCAGGGTGAAGCGGTGGTCGTCCTCCACCCCGCGCGAGGCGTCCCACGCCCCTTTCTCCACCGGCGCCCGCTTGCCGCTCTTGCAGGTGAAGCCGCCGTTCGAGAGAAAGTACGGCGGGTCGGCGAAGATGAGGTCGAACGTCCTCTCGTCGAACGTCGAGAGGAGCTGAACGCTGTCTCCGCGGTAGAGAACGTAGTCGTCGCCGCGGGTGTACTCGGCGTCACGCCGCAGGGGCGTGCGCGCGAACGATGTGCTCGTCGCCAGGGACATCGAGCCTCCCAAAGAGGGGATGTGACGGCGAACACCGTACGGGCGAAAGAATCGTCCCGCTAATTTTTGGCCGGCTTGCTACTGCTTTGCTGGCGCCTTGGCCTTCTTGCCCGCGTCGTACTTCTTGCGGAAGCGCTCCACCCGGCCTGCGGTGTCGACCAGCTTGTACTTGCCGGTGAAGAAGGGGTGGCAGTTGGCGCAGATTTCGACGTGGAAGGAGCCGCGGGTAGAACGGGTCTCGATCACGTTTCCGCAGGCGCAGACGATGCGCGCGGGCGGGTAGACGGGGTGAATGTCCGGCTTCATGGTGACCTCGTGCCGCCTTACCCCGGGTCGCTCTTCGCCCGGAGGACTGGCGGTGGTGTGAAGGGCGGGGCTTATAACGAGGCCGCGGGCAAGGAGCAAGCGCACCCGGGCCTTCAGCCCTTCAGTGGCCGGCAGCGGCTGGCTCGAACTTGGCCACTTCCTTCTCCAGCTCCGGGTCACCTTTGATGTCGGGGCCCAAGTTCACCCAGTCGAGCCGAATCGTCCGCGCATTCTTGCCCGACCCCTGGGCAATCACCTTTTCGTGCGCCTTTCGGCTGGCCTTCATTTGGTCCAGCTCTTTGACGAGCAGCTTCTTCGCTTCGGCATCCTGGGTGGCGGCCACTCGCTTCTCGAGCAGTGCCAGGCGCTCTGCCAAAAGCGGCAGGAGCTGCTTTTCCCGCTCCATCTCCTGCACGTCGACGAAATTGCCCTTCCCGCCCAGAGTCAGCACGAGCTTGCCCACCTGCCGGCCTCGCTCCCCTCCTGGAATGACGTAGTTGTGCGCGTTGCGCTGGGCGGGCCCGGCGGGTCGGGCGTCGTGGGAGACCAGCACCACGTCCACCGCCGACTCCGCCTCGTTGGCCAGCTGGTACGCGTCGTTGTACGGGAGGGCGGCGAGGACAAGCACGAGGTCGACCTTGCCCGAGAGCTTTTTCGCCTCCTCGAGCACTGCCGAGCCCGCGGGGGCGCCCGTGAGGTGACTCACACCCGGGAGCGAGCCAGACGGGGAGACGCCGATCACCCCGACCTTGACCCCGCCGACGTCGGCGATCGCCGAGGCCGGAAAGAGCGCCTGACCGTCCTTTCCACGCAGGTTCGCCGAGAGCACCTTCACCTTGGCCTTCTGGGCGGCGGCCCGCAGGAACTCAGCCCCGGCGTTCAAGTCTCGCGCGCCAGCGGCCATGGCGAAGGTGTCGAGCCGGCCCATCGCGCCCAGGAGAAACTCGGCGCGCGCTCGAGAAGGCTCGTCCTGTAGCCCCGGTGCGCGAAAGAGCGCATTGCCCGCATCCACCAAGAGCACCGGCCCCTTGGCGCGAGCGTTGTCCAGCACCGTCTTCCTTCTCGCCAGACCTCCCGCCGGGTTGTGCTTGCACCCGCAAGGGGACAGCTCACCCCCGTTGTCCCCGGTGAAGTAGAGGGTCAGCTGCTTGTCGGCCCCGGCGGCGGCGGTGGCGGCCAGCGCGGCGAGCATCGCCAGCCTGATCATTTCTTCCCCTTGGGCGCCGGTTTCTTCGACTTGTCCAATTCTTGAATCCTGGCCTTGGCGGCGCTGGCGGCGCTGGACTTGGGGTACTGCTTGACCACTTCCTCCAAGGCCAGGCGCGATTCGTCACCCATCTTCAGCTTCTTGAAGCACTCGCTCGAGCGCAGGTAGGCGCTGGGGGCCGAGGGCGTCTTGCCAAACTCCTGAATGACCTTGCCGTACTCGAAGAGCGCCTCGCGGCATTTGTCCTCGGTGAAGTAGGTCTCACCCAGGCCGAAGTGCGCTTCACCACGCAGCTCGTCCTTCGCCCACTTCTTGAGGAACTCGCCGTAGAGCTGCCGCGCCAAGAGCAGCTCTCCCGCTTTGGCCTTCTCGGCGGCGAGCGCGAGGAACTCCTGCTTGCCCTCGGGGCGCCGAAGCTCGTCGGCCTTCTTCTTCGCCTCCGCCGCCTTCACCGCCTCGGTGCCTTTGAGCTCGGCGATCTTCCGGTCGGTCTCCTCGGTGAGGCGCAAAAGCTCTTTCTCCAACTCGGTGGCCTTGTGCTGATGGCTCTCGATTTGCCCCTTGAGCTCGGCGAGGTCCTCGATGGTCTTCTGGAGGAGCACGCCGGTGTCGGCATCGCTGCGGCGCGAAGCCTTGTCCAGCCCCTCGAGCGCCTTCTCCACCTGGGCAATCTTCTCGTCCACCCGCTGAGCCAGCTTCTCTTCCTTCGCAGCGAGGTCGCGTTCGAGCTCGACGTTTCGCGCAGCCAGCTTGTCGACCTTCGCCTCGAGGGCCTTGCCCCGGTCGGCCGGGTAGAAACAACCCGCCCAAGCGGCAAAGAACAGCCAAAGCAGTGTGCGTCGCATGAGGGCGTTGGATACTAGCGATTCGCGTTGAGGCGATCGAGCGCGCGCAGACAGGCGACCTTCAGCCGGTCGTCGTTCAAGAAGAAGGCGGTCACCCGTGAGCGGCCTTCGACCAGGGCTGCCAACGCGCGGCGATACTCGGCGATGGCGTCGGCCCGCTCCTGGCGCTGCTCGAGAAGCATCGCCAAAAGGTACCGTGCCTGAGCGAAGTGCGGGTCCAAGTAGACGCAGCGGCGCAGCCCCTTCTCGGTCTGCTCGTCGCTTTCCCCCGCCGCCGCCCAGTCGAGCACCAGCTGGAAGATCGCCAACGCCTCGGCCCGCGGGTCATCTGAGGTAGGTGCAGGAAAAGAGGTCGGCAGCTCCTTCTTCGCCGGCGGCTCCCGGGGGCCCACGGAAGCTGGCAAAGGGAGCGCCTCGATGCGCGGCACCTCCCCGCTCACCGTGCGCGCGACGACGGCAGGTACTTCATCGGTGATGGGGCGTACGCGCTCACCAGGCTTGGGGCGCCGGTAGAAGAAGGCCTGGTCGCAGCGCACGGTGGTCAGCTGCGGGAAGGGTTTGAGGATCGGCTCGGCTGCCGAGAGGACCAGGGTAGCGCCATCGGCGAGACGGTCGGCCAAACCGGTGACGGTGCGGTCGAAGGCGTTCTCGGTGAAGTAGATGAGCACGTTGCGGCAGAAGATGACGTCAAAGCCCTTCCCGGCGGGCGCGAGCGGGTAGGGAAAGTCCATCAAATTGTGGCGCTGGAAGGTGGCGCGCCCGCGCAGCTCGGCCGACAGCTCGAAACGCCCGTTCTTCTCTCGGAAGTATCGCGCCTTGATCTCGGAAGATACCCGGCGCATCAGCTCGGGGTGAAAGCAGAGCGTGCTCGCCTCCTTGAGCGCCGCCGCAGAGATGTCGGTGCCCAACACCGTGCTCTCAGGGTGGGCGCCCGCCTCTGCCAGGAGGATGAGCAGCGTGGCGACCTCTTCTCCAGTGGCGCAGCCGGCGCTCCACAACCGTAAGGGACGATCCAACCCGGCCAGCTCCCGAAGCACATGCTTCTTGAAGGCCTCCAGCTGCACTTCGTCGCGAAACAGGTCGGTCTTGTGCACCGAGATCGACGCCATCAGCTCGGCGAGCTCGGCAGCGCCGTTGGCGGAGCGCAAGAATGCGAGGTACTGCTCCTCGGTGCGGCCGGCCAGGCGCAGGTCGAGGGCCGCGAGCAGGCGGCTGGTCTGCTGCCGTGACAGCGCGCTCCCGGTGCGCTCGGCGACGTACGCGCACACCGGTGAGAGCGCGCTGGTTTGGAATCGCGCCAAGGTGGGCTAGCCCTTCGCGGTGGACGCCTCGCCTCGCGCCAGCTTGAGCAGCTCTGCTGACAGCTCGTCGGCGTGGACGATCGAATCCACCGCCTTCTTGGCGATGGCGGCGCCGGGCATGCCGAACACCACGCAGGACTCTTGGCTTTGGGCAATCGTCTTGCCGCCGGCGTTCTTGATCGCCAGCATACCCTCGGCGCCGTCGCTGCCCATGCCGGTGAGAATCATGCCCACCGTGCGCCGCCCGTACACCCTCGCCGCGCTCTCCAGGAGTGTCGACGCCGAGGGAATGTGCCCCTCGCGCGGCTCTCCGGGCCTCAAGGCGATGCGGCCGCGCGACAGAATGCACATGTGCGCGTTGGGCGGGGCGATCAGCACCTCGCCGGGGAGCATCGCGTCGCCGTCCTTGGCGACCCTGATCTTCAGCTTCGAAGAGGCCGCCAGCCACCCGGCGAGCGACTCGGCGAAAGCGGCGTTGATGTGCTGCACCATGACGATCGGGGCGGGAAAATCGCCTGGCAGCTCGGAAAAGAGCTTGTGCACCACTTGGGGGCCGCCCGTGGAGCTGGCGATCGCCACCAGCCCGATGGGAGAGGTGGAAAAGGCGGCCACGTCGGCGGCGGTCGAGACCGCGGGAGCGGGCTTGGGAGGCACCTTCTTTCCGCCCAGCCCGCGCAGGTGGCGAATGACCTTCACGCTGGAGAGCAGCTTCACCTCACGCGCCAGGTTCCACGCCTCGGGGCCGGCGTCGATCGCCGGTTTGACTTGCAGCGCCAGCGCCCCCAGCTCGAGCGCCTTGCAGGTGAGCTCCGGCGCCTGGTTGCGCGGGTCGGCGGTGAGCATCAGGATGGGGATGGGGTTGTCGGCCATGATTCGCTCGACCGCCGACAGCCCGTCCATCACCGGCATGTCCACGTCCATGGTGATGACCGCGGGCTGGAGCAACCGCGCGCGCTCCACCGCCTCGGCGCCGTCGGTGGCCACGCCGACTACCTCGAGCTCGGGGTCCTTCTTCAGCGCCCCCGCAATCAGCTGGCGGCAGATAGGTGAATCGTCGACGACCAGAACTCCGACTTTCTTACCCATGCTTTCCTCAATGACGGACCGCCAGCATAGCTGTCTTGACGGCGTGCGTCTGCCATCACCCCAACAGCCGTGCCACCACGTCCACCAAGTCTTGCCGCACCAGGTCGCCTTTGGCGATGTACCCGTCGGCGCCAGCCTCCATTCCCCGCCGGCGGTCGGTGTCTCCGCCGCGGGTGGTGATGATGATCACCGGCAGCGAGCGCAAGGTGGGGTGGCTCTTCACCCGCCGGGTGAGCTCGAGCCCGTCCATGCGAGGCATTTCCAGGTCGGTGACCACGATGTCTATCTGGTCGCGCTGCAACCGCTCGAAGGCTTCCACCCCGTCGTTGGCGTTGAGAATTTCGTAACCCACCGCCTCGAGCAACGAGGAGATGAGCTCGCGCGTGAGAGGCGAGTCGTCGACGACCAAAATGCGCCGCCGATGCTCTTCCGGGCCCTTGGGGGCGAAGGTGGCGGAGAGCTTCGCCGCGCTCACACCCTGGGCGGTGGCGATGAGGTGCGCCGCCGAGAGCACCATCGCCAAGCTTCCGTCGGCCAGCGAGGTGGCGCCGGACAGGTGCTTGAAGCGGGAAAGCATGCCCCTCAAGGGAAGAATCGGCTGCACCCGCTCTTCGAGCACACGGTCGACCGAGATGGCAGCGGTCGACCCCTGCCCGCGCACCAGCAGCACCAGCTCGCCCTCGGTGGGTGGCCGCTCGGGAGCCATGCCGAGAATCGAGGCGATCGAGGCGAAGGGCAAGACCTGGTCGTCGAAGGAAATGGCCGGGCGCCCAGCCAACTCGCGGACCTGCTCCTTGTGCACCTTGAGGGCGTGCACCACGTGCGCGGCGGTGATGCACAGCCGCTCCTCTCCCGCCTCGATGAACAACAACGGCGCCACAGTGAGGGACACCGGGGCGCGCAGCTCGAAGGTCGACCCGCGCCCGGGAATGGAGGCCACGGTGACCTCCCCTCCCAACGCCAAAAGCCGGGTACGCACCGCGTCGAGGCCCACCCCGCGGCCCGAGATGTCCGAGGTCTCTTCCCGCGAGGAGAACCCGGCGACGAAGATGAGGTCGCGCGCTGCCGCCTCTGACAGCGCCCCCGCCGTCGCCTCGTCGAGCATCCCCTTCTTCACCGCCGCTGCCTTCAGCTCGGCAGGGTCGATGCCGCGGCCGTCGTCCTCCACCGTGAGGACAATCCGCTCTCCGTCGCGGGCGGCGCGCAAGGTGAGGTGGCCGCGCGGGGCCTTGCCCGCACGCTGACGCGACTCGCGATCCTCCATCCCGTGATCGATCGCGTTGCGCACCAGGTGGAGCAGTGGGTCTCGCAGGGCCTCGACCACCCCGCGGTCGGCGCGGGTGTCTTCTCCCTCGACCACCAGGTCGACCTCTTTGCCCAGCTCGCGCGCCAGGTCGCGCACCATTCGCGGGTAGGGCTCGAAGAGAACCGAGAGCGGGAGCATGCGCAGCTCCTGCACCTCCTCGGAGAGCTGGGTGAGGTCGCGCAGCTCCTCGTTGGCGAGCAGCTTGCCCTCTCGGTGCAGGTCGAAGGCCAGGGTCTTGGCGCGGTTGAGCCGCGCCGCCAGCCCCGCCAGCTGCGGCCCCAAGTCTTCGGCGACCCGGGCGATGTGCGACAGCTCGCGCGCCAGCTCCAGCCTCCGAGAGGCGACCAGCTCCCGCCGCCGGGAAATTTGGTTCAAGTTGGTCACCGCGCCCGTGAGCAGATCGAGGCTCTTCTGCCCGATGCGTACCCCGCCTTCGAGCTTGGCCTCCACCGGTCGGGCGCGCCCCCCCGTGCTCTCCGGCGCCACTGGAGCCGAGGTGGGCGTTGCTGCCGCCGCCTGCACGTTCTTCGCGGCCTGCGCGGTGGCGCTCTTTTCGGTCAGGGGAGCTCCACCCGCGCGCGCTGCCTCGGCGGCGGTGCGCTGCTTGAGCCATTCCAGAAGCTTCGCCACTTCGGGAGGATTCCCTTGTGCCGCGCCCGAGAGCACCATCACCGCGTCGGAGCAAACGAAGAGCGCGTCGGTCGAGCCCCCGGTCAGCACGAAGCCCAAGGGCTCGGCGGCGCGCACCAAGCCCTCCATCTCGTGCACCAGCGCGCTGACCTCGGAAAAGCCCATCATCCGCGCCTCGCCCTTGAGGCCGTGCAGCTCGCGCAAGGCGTTTCTGCCCGCCTGGGGGTTGGGCCCCGCTTCCAGCTCCACCAGGTCGCGGCCGATCTTCTCCAGCCGCTCTCCCACCAGCTCGCGGAATTGCGTCAACAACTTGTCGCGCGAGGAGGCCACGTTCGTTCACCTCACCTGGAAGCGGTCGACCGCCCCTTGGAGGTCTTTGGCCAGCCCGCACAGGTCGACGTTGGCGCTGGTGACCTGCCTGCTCGCCGCCAGGCTCTGCTGGGTGCCGCGAAGGATGTCCGCCATCGCCTCGGCGAGCTGGCCGGTGCTGGTCTGCTGCTGCTGGGTGGCCAACGAGATGGCGCGCACCGCGTCCGAGGTGCGCCCGGCGAGATCGACGATGCGCTGCAGCGCCGCAGAAACCGAGTCCGCCAAGCCCGCGCTGCTCTCCGCCGCCGAAAGCCCCACTTCCGTGGTGTCCACCGCGACCCGAGTGGCGACGCGAATCTCGTCGATCAACCCCTCGATTTCGCTGGTCGACTCGAGCACGTTCTCCGCCAAACGCCGTATCTCCCCCGCCACCAGGGAGAAACCCCGGCCCACCTCCACCGCCTTGGTGCCTTCCAGCTCCGCATTGAGCGCGAGCAGGTCGGACTTGTCGGCCACCGCGTCGATGAACTCGACGATGCGGCCGATCTGCTGCACTCTCTTCGACAACCTGACCACCGCAGCGCCGATCGCCTGCGTGTCCTGACGCATGCGGCCCATGGAGGCGGAGAAGGCCTTGGCGTTCTCCATTCCTCCGCGCGCCGCCCCCACGGTACGTTCGGCGAGCGCCAAGACGTTGGCCGCGTTGTCGGCGATCTGCGCGGCGCTTCGAGCGAGCTCCTCGGTGGCGGCCGACGTCTCGTTGAGCGCGCTGGCCTGCTCGCTCGCCCCCGCCTCGTAGCGCACCGAGGTGGCGACGATCTGCTCGGTGGTGCTGCCGATGCGCACCCCCGCACGCTGCAGCTCGGTGAGCACCTTGGCCAGGTTTTCATGCATCACGGTGAAGGCGGCGGCGACCGACCACACCTCGTCCTCGGCGGCGATCACCTTCACCTTCCCCAGCTCACCTTTGGCGATGCGGGAAGCCTCCTCGGCGACCCGGCGCATCGGCCCCCCCAACGCGGTCCCGGCCGCGTAAGCAGCCGCCATTGCCAGCGCGAAGACAATCCCGCACAAGACCACCAGCTTCTGAGCGGTGCCATTCCACTCCGCCTCGGCCACCGCCCGCCGCGCCGCGGGGTCGGCCTGCGCCATCACCGCCGCGACTCCTTTTTTGGCGAGCGTGTTGCCGACGTCGGCGGTGAGCACCGCGGGCACGATGACCAGGATGGCGGTGAACGCCACCAGCCGCGCGCGAATCTGCGAGCGCTTGGGCGGCAGCGTGGCCAAGACCTGCACGGGAGAGAGGCCTGCGGCGGCGATTTCTTCGATCACCACGCGCCCGCGCAACGAGCACCACAGCCACGCCAGCACCGAGCTCAAGGGACCAAAGAGCACGCCTAACGAGAAGACGCGTCCAAAGAGCGCAAAACCGCCGCCGACGAGCACCGCGGTCGCCGCTCCCAGCACCGCCGCTCCCAGCACCCACAGCACCACCCCCTGCACGAAGAGGAAGTCTGCGGCGCCGGCCACTTCTTGCACCGCGCGGGACAGGTGGGCGGCATCGTGCGGGGCCGCCCCCACCCCCAGCGCCCGCAAAGTCTCGAGCTTGCGCGCGGCGTTCAACGTCCCCAAGACGGTGCAGGTGAAAATGACCAGCAAGGCCAGCCAAACGAACGTCGTCGCCCCGTGGGCCGGCAAGCCGAGGGTGAGCACCCCGTCGTAAGCCGCGACCACGGCGGCGAGGGCCTGCCCCAAGGTCGAAGGCGCGATGAGCCAGCGCCCTTTTCCTTCCAGCGGCGATTTCATCCGCTCACCTGGAACCGCTCCACCACCTGCTCGAGGTCGCGGGAAAGGGTGGAGAGATCGACGTTGGCCGCGGCAATTTGCCGGGTGGCATCGGTGCCCGCCTGGGTCGAGCGCAACAAATCGGTCATCGCCTCGGCGAGCTGGTCGGTGCCGGTCTGCTGCTGGTGGGTCGCCACCGACATCGACTTCACCGCCTCGGAGGTCTCTTGGGCGAGAGCGACGATCTCCGCCAAGCTGGAGGAGACATGCGCCGAGAGCGCAGCGCCGGCCTCGGTCGCCTTCACCCCTGCCTCAGTGGCCATCACCGCGGCATTGGTGGCATCGCGAATCTCCTCGATCAGTCGGCCAATCTCCTTGGTCGAGCCCAGCACGCTCTCCGCCAGGCGACGCATCTCGGCGGCGACCAGGGAGAAGCCGCGGCCCACCTCCCCCGCCTTGGTGCCCTCCAGCTCGGCGTTGAGGGCCAACAGGTCGGACTTGTCGGCGATGCCGTCGATGAACTCGACGATCTTGCCAATCTGCTGCACCCGTTTGTTCAACCGAACCACGGCGTCGGCGATCGCTTGGTTGTCCGAGCGCATCTTCCCCATCGAGGCGCGGAAGTGATCGGCGCTTTTCTTCCCAAAGAGCGCGGCTCCCAGCGTCTCCTCGGCGATCTTGGCCACCTCGGAGGCGTTGCCGGAGATGTGCCGCGCGCTCCTTGCCAGCTCCTCGGTGGTGGCCGAGGTCTGCGCGAGCGCGCTGGTCTGCTCGCTGGCGCCCTCCTTGTGCCTCCCCGAGCTGGCCACCAGCTTCTCGGTCGTGGAGGAGATCGCCAACCCGGCACGGCGCAGCTGCAAGACCGCCTCGATGAGCTGGGCCTGCATGGCGGTGAAGGCGGCGGCGGCGGCCCACACCTCGTCCTCGGCGGGAATGACCCGTACGCGGGTCAAGTCGCCGCCGGCGATGCGGGTGGCCTCGTCGGCGATGGCCTTCATCGGCCGACCGAGCACGCTGCCGGCGACGAAGCCAGAGCCGATGACCAGGAGGATGACCATCGCCCCCATCGCCACTCCCGGCAGCACCGTCTCCTGCCGGCGAACACCGAGCACGGCGTGCTGCTCCGTGGGCGTGTCCGCGGCGAGCAGACGCTCCATGGTGCGATCGGCGTTTTGCAAGGTGACGTCGGCGATGAGCACGGTGGGGGTGAGCACGGCGACGGCGGTGAAGAGCATCAGCCTGCGGCGCAGGTGCAAGCGGCGCGGCGGAACTGCTTCGATCACCTCGGCCGCAGACAAACCGGCGTCGGCGAGGCGTTCGACCGCCTGCCGAGCCCGGCCGATCACCGCCAGGTGAGTGAACAGCGCGGTCACCGGGGCGAGAACGATTCCCAAGAAGACGATCCGTGCCGATAGCTCCCAGCTCACCGAAGGGACGAAGCCGTACGAGACGCCAATCACCACCACGCCCGCGCACCAATGCTCCAGCGCGACTCGGAGCGCACGATCCGCAAAGGCCGACACCTCGACCACCGCGGCGCGCAGGTGGGCACGGGTGAGGGCCAACTCACCGCGGCCGATGGCTCGCAAGGTGCTCAGAAAGGCCTGTTCCCGAAAGTCTCCCCACACGGAGGCCGCCACCGCGACGACCGCCACCATGCCCACGAGCCACCACCGGGTGCCCGGGGGCAGCTCGAGGGTGGCGACGCCGTAGAGCACCGCCAGGGCCGCCCCCAACAGCCCGGCGAAGGTGGAGGGGAGCGAGACCCACCGCGAAGTGCCGGCGAAAGGGTTGGCTTGCTTTTGGCTCATGCCTCCCCTTTCTGGTGCACGAAGCGGGCGTAAGCCTGCAGGTCGAGCACCGGCCACAGCTGCGTCCCCAGCGACACGAAGCCGCGCAGCGCGCCCCCTGCTCCTCCCGCCAAAAGCGAAGGCGTGGGCAGCAACGCAAAGGTGTCGGGCTGAATCTCCAAGCTGTCCACCCAGACCGCCTCACCCGTGGGCGCGATCAGCACCTTGGGCCGACCGGAGCGTGGCTCGGTCTGTCTGCCGCGCGCCGAGTCGAGCGCTGTCACCTCGGTGGCCAAGAAGGCCAGCCGCGCCGGCCCCACGCGACACAAAACCAGCCCCGCCACCTGGAGCTCGGGATTCAATCACCCTCCCTGGCTCAAGAGCTCGAAGAGCCCCTCAGGCTCGATCACCGCCACGTCGTTGACACCGGCTTTGGCGGGCCCGCGGAGATACATCTGCACCCCGGTCTGCCCGAGGGGCTCGAACGTGCCCGACACCGCCGAGACCCCCGCCACCTTGCTCGCGGTGAGCGCCATCGTTCCCCGGGGCAGCCGAAGCAGCACCGCGCGACTGCTGCTCTCCGGTTTGCCGCCCACCAGCGCCGCCAGGTCGACCACGGGAATGACCTCTCCCCGGTGTGCGAAGACACCCAACAGGTGCGCCGGTGCTCCGGGCACCCGGGTCAGCTCGGGGAAGGTGACGACTTCCTCCGCCCGTTCGGCGGGGACGGCATACCAGCTAGGGCCACACGCGAAGACGAGGTGGTGACGCGTCTCGGACATGGGCCACGCGTCATAGCAGCTTTTTCTCTACCGCTTGGTGAATTCCACCCGGCGGTTCGCCGCCCAGGCCTCCTCGGTGGAGGCCCCGACGGCCGGGCGCTCCTCACCGTAACCCACCGTCTCCAGCGCCGATGCCGATACGCCCAGGTCGGTGAGGTAGCGCTTCACCGATGCCGCGCGCCGGTTGGAGAGCTGGAGGTTGTACTCCTCGGTGCCCCGCTCGTCGGCGTGACCCTCGATGGTCAGCCGCACCTTCTGCTTCTTGACGCACTCGGCGAGCGCGTCGAGGCGGGCACGCGCCTCCGCGGTGAGCGAGTGCTCGTTGAAGCCGAAGCGCACCGGGGCGTAGTCGCACGCAGCGGGCTCCACGCACTGGCCTTCCTGGCACTCCTGGCCGCTGGGGCAGTCGGCCGCGGTGGTGCACTCGGGTTTGGGCGCCTCCACCTGGGTGGAAACGCACTTGCCGTTCCTGCACGCCTTGCCGGTGCCGCAGTCGGCGTCGGAGACGCACTCGGGCTTGGGCACGCACTTGTTGCCCTCGCACACGAAGCCGCTCTTGCAGTTCTCATCGGTGGCGCACTCGACGCACTGCCCCTGCACACACACCTCACCGTGCTCTTTGCAGTGCTCGTCCGATTCACACTTGGGGTAGGTGGGGGGACAGGCGGTCAAAAGCCCCAAGCCCGTGGCCAAAGCGGCCATTGCCGCAGCGCGTCCAAGTCCTCGCATCGAACCCCTCCGTGACGGCGAGATGTCGCCGGCTGTAGCCCTAGAGGGCCAATGAGTCAAAAGAAAACCGGTCTGTCGGTTGCAGCATCTGTCTCAAAGTGCCCGAAAAACCCATGAAACGTCGACTTATTTCCACAACGGTGCGGCAAAATGGCCACACCCGTTTCCCGGAGCCCCCATGCCGCCCACCGTCCTCGTCGTCGATGACGAGAAGAACATCCTCCTCACCTTGAACCAGGCGTTGCAGTTGGCCGGGTACAAGACCGAGCTGGCCGCCAGCGGGCAGTTGGCGCTCGACCTGTTGAGCGCGAAACCAGTGGACTGCGTGCTGATGGACGTGAAGATGCCCGACGTGGACGGGCTGTCGGCCCTGGAGCGGATGAAGAAGGCGCGGCCGGAGCTGCCGGTCATCATGATGTCGGGGCACGGCACCATCGACACCGCGGTGAAGGCGACCCACCTGGGCGCGCGCGACTTCTTGGAGAAGCCCATCGCCCGCGACCGGCTCTTGGTGGCGCTGCGCAACGCCCTGGCGCACCAGGCGGTGGTGGAGGAGCTGGCCGCCTTGCGCGCCGAAGCCGGGCAGTACGAGATGGTGGGCCAAAGCCCGGCGATGGCCCGTATCTACGAGCTGATTCGCCGCACCGCGCCCTCCGAGGGCCGGGTGCTCATCACCGGGGAGAACGGCTCGGGCAAGGAGCTCATCGCCCGCGCCATTCACCAGCACTCGCGGCGCAAAGGCGGGCCGTTCGTCAAGCTCAACTGCGCGGCGGTGCCGCACGAGCTCATCGAGAGCGAGCTGTTCGGCCACGAGAAAGGAGCCTTCACCGGGGCGGTCAATGCTCGGAGGGGGAAGTTCGAGCTGGCGCACGAGGGCACCCTCTTTCTCGACGAGATCGGCGACATGCCGGCGGCGATGCAGGCCAAGCTCTTGCGCGTGTTGCAGGAAGGCGAGCTCGAGCGGGTGGGCGGAGCGGAGACTTTGAAGGTGGACGTGCGGGTCATCGCCGCCACCAACAAGGACTTGGAGAAGGAAATCGCCGCCGGCCGCTTCCGCGAGGACCTCTACTACCGGCTCAACGTCGTGCAGCTGCACAGCCCGCCCTTGCGCGAGCGGCTGGAGGACTTGCCCGACCTCATCCAAGCGTTTCTCCAGGAGGCCTGCCGCAAGAACGGCAAGCGGCCGCTGCAGCTTTCGCCCGAGGCGCTGGCGGTGATGAGCGGCTACGACTACCCGGGGAACGTGCGCGAGCTGCGAAATTTGGTCGAGCGGCTGGCCATCTTGTGCGAAGGGCCGACCCTCTCGGGAGCCGAGGCCGAGGCGCTCTTGCCCACGAGGAGAAGCTTCGCCGACGTCGGCGTGCCCCGGGTCCCCGTCGCGCCCACCCTGCCTCCGCCTGCCCCACGCATGCGGTTCGATCCCACCCGGCCGTTTCGCGATCAGGTGGAGGATGCTGAGCGGGAAATCATCCTCGCCGCGCTGGCGCACACCAAAGACAACGTCACCGAGGCGGCACGCCTGCTCGACTTGGAGCGCGGGCACTTCTACAAAAAGATGAAGGCCCTGGGCCTGCGCCGAAACGGCGGCGAGACCTCGACCGAGCCCTCAGCGCCTGCCGAGTGATGAGCGATATGACGAATTTTCGAGCTGCGGTTTTCCTGTCCGGATTTTTTTGCGCATCGGTTTGGGGCAGAGAGCCACCTGCCTTCGCTCCTTTGGGCCTCGAGCTTGTCACCGCCCAGGACCCGTCGTCCGCCCTGGCTGAGCCCCAGCGGTCGCAGGAACTCTTCGACCAGCACTTCGCCAGGTTGAATGTTGCGGAGTCTCTTGGCTCTCGGCATGGCAAGACCTCAGCTGCAATGACCCCACTATGGAGCAGTTGGGCGCTGGACCATTCCGGGGCAGTGGAGTAGCAGTTGGCGGCGCATGGAAGCTTCGCCCACAAGCCGCGAGCTGGCGGCCCAAATTCGCACCGAGCTCGCCGACGCCGCGCCTGAGGGGTTGGCCTTCAGCGACCACGTCGTGCGCCAGAACTCCGCTCTCGAGCGCTTGGTCACCCAGCTGAAGTCCCATGAGAACCCTGGCGAGGTCGGTCACGCGCTGGGCCACGCGGTGAACGAGGAGCGCGACGGCTGGACCTTGCTCAAGCTGCTCGAGGCGTGTGAGCAGCTGCAGACGCTCCCGGCGGCGCCCGCGTTGATGGCGCTGGCCAAAGAGCCCCCCGGTAGCGGTGACCGCGCCCGCTTTCTTGCGGGCAGAGCGTGCGAGGTCTTGCTCAAGCTCCCTCTCGACTACCCAACGCGGCTTGTGGCTAACGAGGTGTGCAAGGGGCCGCTAGGGGACATCAACCGCTTTCGCATGGGCGCCGAGCGCGCGCGCACCCTGCACCGGCCCCGCCGTGTCGAGTGGACGCTGCTCGTCGTGCTGATGGCAATCGGGCTGGCCGGGTTCATCTACGTGATGGCGACTTTGAGGTGAGCATGGAATCGAGCACCGCGAACCTGGCCTGGGCGGCCCTGCGCGTCGTCTTCGGGCTGTCGATGGCCTTCTTTCACGGCTACTCCAAGGTGTTCGAAGGCGGAGCGGCGAAGCTTTTGGGCGCAGTGAATGCCTTGGGGATTCCCTTCCCCACCTTCTTCGCTTGGGCAGCGGCGCTCTCCGAGTTTGCTGGCGGGCTACTCCTCGCGCTGGGGCTTGCCACCCGCCCAGCGGCGGCGTTCATCGGCTGCACGATGCTGGTCGCGCTCTATCACCACACCGCCGACCCGTTCGCCCGCTCTGAGGTCGCCCTGCTCTACTTCACCGTGGCGGGCGCCGCAGTCGTCCTCGGCGGCGGTCGCTTCGCCCTCGACCGCTTCATTCGCCTGCGGCTGCCGCTTCAGGCGCGCGGAGCGGGTGGCTAAAGCCCTCAGGCGTCGGCGGGGGAAACGACGCGCAGGCCGGGGATGGCGGCCGCCAGCCGGCGGAACTCACCGATGTTCGAAGTCAGCACCGCCGCTCCCAGGTCGCGGGCGGTCAGAGCAATGAGCACGTCATTGATCACCGAAAATCGATCGGACGGCTCGGAACCCACGGCGTAAACCTCACGGAAGACCTGCCCCGCGACGGAATAGGCGCCGGGTGGGGGTGCAACGAGCCGCCGACCCGAGAAACCGCGCTCGATTTTGGCCACGCTGTCCTTGGCCAGCTCGGTGTGCGCGCCGAGCCTCAACTCGAGCAGCGCGATCGCGGGGGCGAATCGGACGAGGCCCGGCATCCCGCCCCAAACCCACTGCTCGAAGTGACCTGCGCGCAGATAGTCGACGAAGACGTTGGTGTCGATGACCACCTTGCCGATCATCGATATGGAAACGGGCTCGGATCGTCTTTGAGCGCGCGCGCCAGTGGCTTGAGCTCTTTACGAATTCGATCCTCCTCCATGAAGAACTCGAGCGCGCGATCGATGGCTTCTTGTTCGGAGTCGACGCCGAAGAACCTCCTGGCGAAGTCGATCTTCGTCTGATCCAACTTGAGGTGTTTGTGCCGCATGCGCTTACGAGCCATGTACATCTCCTGTACATAAACACTATTCACCGACCCCGCCGGCCGTCAAACCGCGAATTCCGCCCACACGGGGGCGTGGTCGGAGGGCTGCTTGCCCTTGCGCGCCTCGCGGTCGATGTCCGCCGCCACCAGCTTCTCCGCCAGGGGCTGGGTGACGAACAGGTGGTCGATGCGCAAGCCCCGGTTCTTGGGGAAGGCGAGCATGCGGTAGTCCCACCAGCTGAACTTGCTCTCCTCGGGGTGGAGCGTGCGGAAGGTGTCCACCAGCCCGAAGGAGGTCACCTCGGCCAGCGCCTCGCGCTCCCGCTGAGTGAACATGGTCTGCCCTTCCCACAGCTCGGGGTCGTGGGTGTCGATCGCCGCGGGGGCGACGTTGAAGTCGCCGGTGAGCACCAACGGCTCGTCCTTCTTGTGCCTCGTCTCGAGGTAGCTGCGCAGCCTGCCGAACCACTCGAGCTTGTAGAGAAACGCCGGCGAATCCACCGCCTGGCCGTTGGGGGCGTAGAGGCACACCACCCGCACACCGCGCACCGTGGCGGCAATCACCCGCGACTGTGGGTCTTCACGGTGGTCGGACAGCCCGCGCAAGACGTCGACCGGCTCTTCGCGCGCGAGAATGGCCACTCCGTTGTACGTCTTCTGCCCGTGCACCACCGCGCGGTAGCCGGCGGCCCCCACCTCGGCGAAGGGGAACTGGTCCTCCTGGCACTTGAGCTCTTGTAGGCACAGGACGTCGGGCTTGTTTGCCTCCAGCCAGGCGCAGAGCCGCTCGGTGCGCGCCCGAATGGAGTTGATGTTCCAGCTGGCGATCTTCATCGCGCCGCCTTTTTGCACACACCGCGCGGCGCAGCCAGCCGTGGGTGTGGCTGTTGGGCCGCGCCTTTCAGAGCCTTTTCCTCGTCTCTGCGAGGAGAAGCGTCGTGGCACGACGCTGGCAATCGGCTCCTGTCGGGACAACACACCCACTTCTGAAAGGAGCTCCCGTGAACAAGCGAATCCTCTCGGCCTGCGTGACAGCGATCGCGCTGGCCGGCTGCAACGACACCAAGCCCGAAGCGAAACAGCCGACGCCCATTGTCCAGGCGATGCCGGTGGACCCCGTGGTGGAGGTCGCCTCCGCGCCCAGCGTCATCGACGCCGGCACCACCCTCACCATCGAGCCCGAGATCATCGAAGACCTCCTCGGGCTGGCCCACGAGCACCGCGGCAGTGTCGACCACCTCGGCCGCGCCAAGGAGCTGCGCACCTTGGGCGACCTCGAAGGAGCGCTCACCGAGGCCCGGCGCGCGGTGTACGACTTGCCCAGCGACGAAGAGACCCTCTCCACCATCGCCCGTCTCGCACGCCTGGCCGGCAAGAAGGACCTCGCCGCCGAAGCCTTCGGCCGCCTGGCCCTCGTGCGTCCCGACGATGCCGTACCGCTCATTCAACAGGCGCGCATGCTCATCGCCCAAGGTGACGTCGAGGGGGCGCTCAAGGTGGGGGTCGAAGCGGTGCTGCGCGACCCCGAGAACCCCGAAGGGCATCAAGTCGTCGGCCGCGCGCAGCTCTCGGCGGGCGATCTTTCGCCGGCCATCACCAGCTTCGAGAAGGTGGTCTCCATCGACCCCGAGCACGGCTGGGCGCTCAACAACCTGGGCTTCGCCTACCTGCGCGCCAACGAGAACCCCAAGGCGGTCGAGGTGCTGACCAAAGCCGCCGAGCTGCTCCCCCATGTCGCCTACGTGCACAACAACCTCGGGGTGGCGCTCGAGCGTGTCGGCCGCGTGGAGGACGCCAAGCTGGCCTACGCCAAGTCCACCAGCCTCTCGCCCAAGTACGTCAAGGCCCAGCTGAACGCGGCGCGGGTGGCCAAGGCGGTCATCCCCGGCTCGGTCGAGGAGAAGGGCACCGACGTCGGCCTGGAGGAGGAAATCGATCTCCCCGAGGTCGAGCTCTCCGGGGAGTAATGCTGTCCGACGAGCGCCTCTTTCGGCGCTCAAGCGGGAGCGAGTGGCCGAGCGGGTCCTTCGGCCATTCGCCTTTTTTTTTAAGGTAACGTCGTGCGCCAACCGATGCAGATCTTCAGATGGCTCAAGCGGCTGGCGCTCCCCGGCCTCGCCCTCTTGCTCGTCGCGGTGGTGGGCAGCGCGGCGGCCTACGTGTACTTCGAGCGCGATCTCCCCTCGGTCGAAGAGCTGCGCAACTACAAACCACCGCAGGTGACCAAGGCCTTTTGTGTCGACGGCACGCGCTGCGCCGAGTTCTACCGGGAGCGCCGCACCTGGGTGCAGATCGAGACACTCCCCGCCCACGTCAAGAACGCCTTCCTCGCCGCCGAGGACGCCGACTTCTACCAGCACCAGGGGCTCGACTTCCTCGGCATCGCCCGCGCGGCCTTGAGGAGCCTCTTGCCCGGCAACCGCATCACCGGGGCATCGACCATCTCCCAGCAGGCGTGCCGCAACCTGCTTTTGTCGCAAGAGCGCACGCTGTCCCGAAAGATCCGCGAGTGGATTCTCACTCCCCGCATGGAGAAGGCCCTCACCAAGGACCAGATTCTCAACCTGTACATGAACTTCGTGTACTTCGGGCACGGGCGCTACGGCATCGAGGAAGCGGCGGTCTTCTACTTCGGCAAGCACGCCAAGGAGCTGACCCTGGGCGAGGCCGCGGTGCTCGCGGGCACCGTGCAGTCACCTCACCGCATCAACCCGGTCAGCAACATCGTGCGCACCAAGGCCCGGCAGCGCTACGTGCTCGCCCAGCTCGCCGAGCACGGCTTTGCGCCCCGGTCGGCCACCGACGCGGAGATGGAAAAACCGATCGTCCTCGGCCCGCGCCCGCCCCCGTCGGTGGGCGCCTACTACGCCGAAGAAGTGCGCAAGACTTTGGTGGCGCGCTACGGAGAACAGGCGGTGCTCGAGGGCGGCATGACGGTGGAGATCGCCATGCACCCCAAACTGCAGGCGCTCGCCGAAAAGGCCGTGCGCGCAGGGCTGGAGGCGGTGGATCGGCGCCAGGGCTACCGCGGCCCGCTCGGCAGCCTCGACCCGCTGCGCTTCGCCACCTTGCGGCCGCTCATCTCCCAGCGCATCGAGGAGACGGGCAAGCGAACACCCCAGGAGTCGTTCATCGCCGACTTGACGCCGCTTTCCGCGCCGCAGCCGGCCGAGCCCGTGGGAACGGAAGAGGAGCGCTCCGACGACGGCGAAGCTCCCCCAAGCCTCGACGAGCAGCTCGCCGGGCGGGTGAGCCTTGCACCAGCCTCCGAAGGGCTGCGGGTGGCCGGCTGGGTGGAGCAGGTCGACGATGCGAAAAAATTCGCCGCCGTCGACTTGGTCGGACGCAAGGCGACGGTGAGCTTCGCTTCGGTTTCCTGGGCCCGGCCGCGCAAAGACGGCCGCGTCGGGGTGGCGCCCACCAAGATGTCGCAGGTGATGCGGCCGGGAGAGCTCGTCCTTCTACGCATTACCCAGGTCACCCCCGCACCGGCGCCGCTGGAGGCGACGCTCGACCAGCTCCCCGCCGTGCAAGGAGCGCTCTTGGCCATCAACCCCGCCACCCGGCACGTGGCGGCGATGGTGGGCGGCTACGACTTCGAGCGCTCGGCGTTCAACCGCGCCACCCAGGCCAAGCGCCAGCCGGGCTCGTCGTTCAAGCCCTTTCTCTACGGCGCTGCGCTGGCGAGCAAGACGTACACCTCTCTCACCGTGGTCAACGATGCGCCCTTCATGGTGCGCGACCCGTGGACCGGCAAGTCGTGGGCGCCGAAGAACTACGACGGCTTCTTCGAGGGCCCGATGAGCTTGCGCACCGCCCTCACCAAGTCGAAGAACACCGTCTCGGTGCGTCTCATCGAGGCGCTCACCCCCGACCCGGTGATCGACCTCGCGCGGCGGGCGGGAGTGACCTCGACGCTCCCACAAAACCTCACCCTCGCGCTGGGAACCGGGGAGGTCACCCTGCTGGAGATGGCCAACGCCTACGCCACTCTGGAAGCCTTGGGACGGTACGCCGAGCCGATCCAGATCCTGAAGGTGATGGATGCCAAGGGCACCGTGCTCGAGGAGCGCACCGCGGCCTTCGAAGAGGTGGTGGACCCGGCGGTGGCTTACCTCGTCACCTCATTGATGGTGAGCGTGGTGGAGGACGGCACCGCCGCCCGGGTCAAAGAGCTCAACCGGCCGGCGGCGGGCAAGACCGGCACCGCGCAGGAGTACCGCGACGCTTGGTTCACCGGCTACACCGCCGACTTGGTCGCCAGCGCCTGGGTGGGCTTCGATAACCACGACCCACTGGGTCCCGGTGAGGCGGGCGGACGAGCGGCGCTGCCCATCTGGCTCTCCTTCATGGCCGGGGCGCACGACGAGCTGCCTGCGCGTGACTTCGAGCCACCTCCGGGAGTGACCTTCGCGCGCATCGACCCGGCCACCGGGCTGCTCGCCGGCAACGCGGTGCCCGGTCGGCTGGAGCCGTTCTTGGAAGGCACCGCCCCCACCACCGAGGCCCCGCCGCCCAATCAGGTACAACCCGGCGACTTCTTTCTTCACGACGGGAGGCGCGGGGGGTTTTGATGTTGCCCGTCCTCTTCTCATTTTTCGTTGCAGGAGCTCCCCTCTTCCTTTGGAAGAGGGAAAGGGTGAGGGAACCAGTAGCTCTGCTTGCGAGCTCTCGCCCCTCACCCCCGCCCTCTCCCAAAGGGAGAGGGAGCACGGCGCTCGACGAGCTGGCGAAGGAAGTCGCCAACCAGGTCGCTGCCTCGGCGCAGCCTCCGGTGGCGGTCTACGTTCACTCCCCGGCGCCAAAGCTGGCGCGCGGCTTCACGACCTTGCTGGTCGCCGAGCTCTCGGCCCAAAAGCTCGCAGGCATGGCCATCGACGGCGGCGAAGCTCCCGAGGCCGCGGCACGACGCGTGGGCGCGCGTTCTTTGGTGCGGCTCGACCTCTCCCTCGAAGAAGGCACCTTGGCCGCGCGTGGCGACCTCCTTGGCACCTGGGTCAACTTCTGGTCGGGCGCAGCGCCCACGCGCCCCGCTCAGCCGGCCGCGGCGCTTGCCGCCTCCACCCAAGCCGACGCCCATGCGCTCGTCCTCGCTACGGTGTCCCTTGCAACCACTTCCACCGATGCCTCCACCGCCTTACGCCTGATTGGAGCCTCCTTCGCTCGCCTGAACGCTCCTTCCGCCGCGCTTGCAGCGGGAGATCTCGACGGTGACGGAAAAGAGGAGATCGCTGCCCTCACCGACGAGGAGGTGCTGCTCTTCTCCTCGGACGGCAGGCTGCTCGCGCGCCACGAGCACCGAACACTCCCGCCCTCCGAGGCACCCTGCCGCGAGCCATTCGGCGCCATCGCCGTCACCCGCTCTCCCGCGCGGGTGGCGTACTTCTCCTCGCGCCGAGCGAGGGGGGAGCTGCTCGCGTGGGAGAAAGGCTCGTTGCGCGCGATCGCGCCGCTCACCGAGGCACCGGTCGCGCAGCTCGCCGAGGGTACGGTGTGGGGGCAAATGCTCCCCGGGCTCAACTCCTTTGCGGCGGAGCTCACCTGGCCCGGCAAGGGCAACCTCCAGGCTGAGGCCCCAGTGCAGGCGCTCTCGACGCAGGGGGAATGGGTGCTCGCCATCCAACCTGATGGAACCGCGCCGCTGGGCCGTGGTCCTACTCATCTAGCCACCCGCATCGGTGACGTACCGGTGGGAAGCGCACTGGTCGACGTGGATGGCGACGGGCTACCCGAGCTCGTGCTGAGCGCTGAGCCTCATACGCCGGAGAAAGAGACGCTGCGCATCTTCTCCCTCAAGTTCTCCCTCAAGGGAGAGAGGGACCCTTCCGGAAACGCTTTGCTCTGGGAGGGCCCGGTGCCCCGAGGACGGGTGCTTCAGATTGTCGCGGCCGACATCGACGGCGACAAACGGGCGGAGCTGATCCTCGGCACCTGGCTTGCCGACGGCACAGGAGAGCTCCATCTGTTCAGGAGGATTTCTCCATGAGCGCGCTTTCGTCCCTCTCCCAAAGGGAGAGGGCAAGGGTGAGGGACCCCGAATTCCGCGAGCTGACGCCCCTCACCCCAACCCTCTCCCAAAGGGAGAGGGGGCGGGGGTTTCTCCTCCTCACGGTCGCGCTGGTCGTCGGCGCTCAGAGCGCCCACGCCGCTTCGCGGGCGCGCTTCGGCGGAACGATCAAGGTCGCGGTGGCCGGCAAGCAGACCGAGAAGGATCCTCTCTTCGCCGACACACCCCTCGAGGCGACGATGAACGGCTTGGTGGCGCAGAGCTTGTGCCGTGCCGAGCCCCACGGTTTTCGTGAGCAACTCGCCCGATTCTCTCGCCTGTCGGCAACCCAGCTGCGCATCACCGTCGCCGGCAGGCTGCGCAATGACATCGGCAGCAGCCTGATGCACGTCATCTCGGCGGGTCAGCCTTCCCCCTACAACGCGCTTCTTTTCCCGTTGCGACGCCCGGGAGACATCTCCACCGTTTCCGACGACTCGCTCGATCTCCACCTCGCCTTCCCCTGGCCTGATCTCGAGCGCTCCCTGTGCCATCCCACGCTGGCCATCCTCGACGAGAACCGCCGGGTCCGCGGCCATCACCTCGGCGACGGACCCTTCGTTCACACCACGAGTGGCGGCGACTACCTGGCCAATGCACGGTTCCCCCGCGGCCGTCCCTTCGCGGACACGCTCCGGGTCACCTTCACCGACGAGCGCGGTGCCTCGCGGCTGCTCACGCTCGACCAAGCCCACGTGGTGCTCGGTGCGACCGGCGAACGCTCCGTTCCCACCGGGCCCGCGCTCTACGCCACCTATCTCGCCTTTCGCCACGAGAAGGTCGGCCCTGCTTTTCGTGACGCGGTGGAGTCGACCATCGACCGCGCCGACCTCACCCGCTATTTTGTCCGTGCCCCTGCGGTTCCGATGCTCCGGCTGCTCCCTCCCGCGCTGATGCCTCAGGAGCCGCTCACCCGGGCTGTTCCTCGCCCCCCGCCGGGGGCCTTGCGTGAGGTGACGCTGCTGTTCGACCAGTCCGCCAGCGACCAGCGCGCGGTGGCCGAACGCCTTCAGGTCAAGCTCCATGACCGCGGCTTCAAAGTGGCGCTCCGGGCGCTTTCCCGGCGCGAGCTGCGCGCACGCTGGAGCAAGGGCGATTTCGACCTAATGCTTCACTCGCTCTTGTTGCCACCAGCGCCTGCGCCCGCACTTGCCATCGTCCTCGACGCCGCGGGCAGAAAAGACCTGCTCCCCATTCACCTACCGACTCTGGGGGCCATTCCCGAAACCGCTGTCCGCGACGAACGCGCCCTCGCCCTCGCCCAAGAACTGCTCCCCAAGCTGGAGTTGGTTCCGCTCTACGCCCAGGGCCTCCCGGTGGCGGTCAGCCCCAAGCTGCAAGGGCTGACATTCGACGCGCAGGGCCTGCCGATGCTGGATGACGCCTTTCTCGTCGAGAGTGAAACTCCCTGATGCGCCTTCGCACCACCCTCGCGCTCGCCTTCGTCGCCCTCTCGGTGCTCCAAGTCGCCGCGGTGGCGCCCTTCGCGCTGAAGAACCTCTCCTCGCTCCTCTTGCGCCAGCAGGACACACGCATCGAGGGAGTGATGAGCTCGGTGCAGGCGGCTCTGCAGCGGACCTCCGCCGACGCCCGCCGCGCGATGGACGAGCTGGCGAGCAGCGAGGCCTTGGAAAAGGTCGCCCGCGATCTCCGCAAAGACCCGCCACCACCCCACCTTGCCTCCGTCGCCGAGTCGTTGATGCGCCCGCGAGGGCTGTCGGTGCTTTCCCTCTTCGACGAACAAGGCCGCACCCTCTCTTCTGGACACCTGCCCGCGCGGTTGGGCGACCCCGACGAGCAGCTCTTCTCCACCACCTCGGCCGGAGGCGACTTGGTGCCGGTGATGGTCGAGCTGCGAAACGCCGCAGGCCTTCGTCGCGCGCCCGCCCTGGTCTCCGCGCGCGCGGTGGAGTACGGCGACAAGAAGGTGTGGGCGGTGGGCGGGGTCCTCCTCGACGAGGCGCTGGCCCACTTCGTCTCCAACCTCGCCGGGGCGCGGGTGGAGGTTTGGGCCGAGGGCGCCGCGCTCGCCACCGCGGGCCAGGCACAGGCGCCCACTGTCGAACGGGTGGTGCCCTTCCCGCCTACGGCCGAGCTGAAGCTGGCTTTCTCCCGTGCCGACCTCTTCGCCGCCCAAGCCCAGATGCTACGCGCCTTCGCCCTCCTCTTCGGCATCGGCCTGGCGCTGGCCGTTCTCGGAGGCCTCTTCGTCGCCCGCCGTGTCACTCGCCCGGTGGAGTCACTGACGGCCGCTGCTTCCAAGATCGCCGCCGGCGCGCTCGACACCAAGGTGGAGGAGAAGGCCTCGGGCGAAATCGGCGAGCTCGTCCGCACCTTCAACCGTATGACGTCGGACTTGAAGGCGACCACCGAGCAGCTGGTGGCCTCGGAGCGGGTCGCCGCCTGGCAGGAGGTCGCCCGCCGCCTTGCCCACGAGCTGAAAAACCCCCTCACCCCGATTCGCATGTCCCTGGAGACGTTGCTCGCCGCCACCGATGCGAACAGCCCTCGCTTCCAAGCGCTCTTCAAAGAAAGCGCGGGCGCGATGCTCGAGGAGGTCGAACGCTTGCGGCGCATCGTCGACGAGTTCAGCCGCTTCGCCCGGCTCCCCAAGCCGCAGTTGGCCGAGCTGGACTTGGGCGAGCTCGCCGCGCAGGTGCTCTCGCTGTTCACCTCCCCGCCCGAGGGCGTGCAGCTCTCCCAGACGCTCCAACCCAACGTCGTCGTTTCCGCCGACCGCGACCAGCTCACCCAGGTTCTGCTCAACCTCATCAAGAACGCCGGCGAGGCGATGCCGAGAGGGGGCCGCATCGAGGTGCGGGTGAAGGCCGCAGGCGAGGAGGCGGTGCTCGAGGTCGAAGACACTGGCCCGGGCGTCAAGCCCGAGGACCGCGCGCGCCTGTTCGAGCCCTACTTCACCACCAAGGAGGGCGGCACCGGCCTAGGGCTGGCCATCGCCGCCCGCATCTGCCAGGAGCACCGCGGCCGCCTGGAGGTCGGCGGCGAGGTCGGCAAGGGCGCCGTCTTCTCGGTGGTGCTCCCCCGTCGCGCCTCAGCAAGGCGGGACTGATCAAGTTGAGGCTGTCTCGGTTCCGGCGGCAGGAGCTTGTAAGGTCGCAAGCTCCCGCGAAAATGACATCCCCGACGTACTCCAGGTCGTCCGGTAGGCCTCAGCCTGATACGCGAGTTTTCCGTTCTTCATGAACATTGGTCTTTCGACGTAGCGAAGCCACCTGCCACGAGGGCGAAGAACTGCAGTACCGCTACCACGTAACCGAATGCGCCCACTTCAAGGCCACCGTCGGGACCACTCAGACGATACCCACGGCATCGATCAAGGCCGGCCCATCGCCGGCCTTGTCGTGCCGTATATCAAGTGGTATCTCTCATCCAACTGGAGGTCGTCGGTGGCTACCAAACGAAGCTCGCGAAGCACTTACGCCAAGGTCTTTTGGTCGGGTCGCAGCCAGGCGATAAGACTGCCGAAGGACTATCGCGTCTCGTGCCGAGAGGTGCGCATTCACAAAGAGGGTGAACGGATCATTCTCGAGCCAGCGCCCGACGCCTTGGACGCCAGAGGCTGGCCCTTGCGCTTTTGGCGCATCTTCGGTCGGCTGGACGCTTCTTTTGATTTGGGCGACCGAAACATACCGGCTGAACGTTCGAACCCGCTCAAGTGAAGAAGCCCGCCTACCTGCTCGATACGAATATCGTCAGCCTCGCACTCAAAGGTCGCAGCTCCGTTGCGGTTGCACGGCTCAAGAAGGTTCCCAGATCCAAGGTAGCGATCAGCGTCATCACCGAGATGGAGCTGCGTTTCGGCGTTGCGAAGCACCCTGCTCCACATGAAGTGAGGCAGACGATCGAAGAATTCTTGGCCACCATCCCCGTTGCGAATTTGCCCGAGGACATCGCATCGGTGTACGGCTCCCTTCGCGCCGAGCTCGAAGCACGAGGCAAACCCATCGGGCCGCTCGATACCATCATCGCTGCCCACGCGATCGCTGCGCGCGCGATCTTGGTCACCAACAACGGCCGGGAGTTTGGCCGCGTGCGCGGTCTTCGCTGGGAGGACTGGACGGCATAACGACCAGAATCGCCCTCGCACCGTCAACCAGGTTGACGCTTTCGTCAACCTCGCTGACGGTCGCGGCCGTCTTCTCGAACCTTGACGCTCGCAGCCGAAGCGGCACGCTGACTGCATTGGGCGGCGGCGCTTTCGCTTCGGAGGAACACCACGATGATTGGCCCCTTCAAACGCAGGAGCTCTTGGCCGTCGAGCTTCGCCACCGGCCTGATTGGGTGGGTGGGCTTCGGCATCATCGTACCGGCGGCGCTGGGGTACACCCACTCGATGGTGAAGCTCGCCGCGCTCGCAGCGGCTGGGGCGACGGCTCAGGTGGTGCTTTTGCGCCTGGCATTTTCCTTCTTGAGGATGGAGCGAAGTGTGTTGGCCGGTGCCCTTTGGGGTGGAGTCTCAGCCGCCGCCATCGTCGCCGTTGGAGTGGCGTTCATCGAGGTCCTGAAGTCGCATCCCGGGGTCGCCTTGGCGACGGGCGCCTACGTCGGGGTGCCGGTGGGAGCATTTCTTTCGTACTTTCACCGCGACGATCGAAGAATCGAAGCTGCCGCACGTGCCGCTGGCGGACCGGTTGACTACGGGCGCGACGCCCACTGGCTCGACCCCTTCGTCTACGGCGCCGTCTGCTACGTCATCGCGTTCCTTCCCAGGTCGACGAATGTGGCGATGGTCGCCGCTGCGGTAGGCATGATCGTCGGCGTCACGGCCGCCGGGGTGAGCCACTTCATTCTCTCGCGTTGGCAGAATGCACCGTGGACCCTCCCCGTCGCCTCGCTCATCGGCGCGGCTTTTGGCGTTCCCACCGGACTCGCCCTGCGCACACACGCCGATGCACTCTGGCTTCCCCCGTGGGCGAGCGGTGCGACGGCAGGAGCCCTCACGTTTTTCGTCACCGCCGTGGTGGGTCGAGCCCTCGCGCGCAGGGAGGGAGGCGGATGAGCGCCCTGGTGGTTTTCTGCCGCGTCTTGCACATCGCGGCAACGTGCACCTCGTTGGGCGGTCTCTTCTACGCCCGCACCGTGTTGTGGCCCTCGCTCCCGAATTTGCCTCAAGACGAACGGGAGCAATTCCTCTCGACGGTGATTCGCCGCTACGCGCTCATCAAATGGAGCGGCGTCCTCATCGTGGCGGTCACCGGAGTGATTCAGTGGGGCCTCGTCTGGCCGCAGGTGGCAAGCCCTCGGCTCTACATCGCCTACTTCGCCCTCAAGATGCTCGGGGCGGCGGGGCTCTTCTCCATCACCTTCCTACTTGCCTTGCCCGCAGAACGGCTCGCCACCATGCGACGGTCGCGAGGCTTCTGGTCGGGGCTCAACCTCGCCTGCGCGCTGACCATTCTCGTCGGCGCCGCGCTGATGCGAAGCGTACCGAAGGGTGCGCCGTAGGGCCGCTCTGACAGCCCCGTTAGAAAAGTGACGGCTTGGAGCGCGAAGGCGACGAAACCGGGAAGATGGGGTCGGGGTCCTGGGGAAGCGCCCGGGAGCCGACCGGCACCGGCGAAACGACCACCGGGGTCTGCCCTCCACCCTCGGTCGTCATGAGGGCGCTCTGCACTGTGCCCACCGCCGCCTGCCCTTCGGGGTCGTCTACACCCACCCCACACCCAGCGAGGGCCAGCACTGCCACAATTCCAACGGTGATGCGCTTCATCGCTCGGTACCCGTGCAAACGTAGTGCCTTCTCAGTTGCCATGGAGTACCCCTTTGAGCGTCGGCTCGGCGTTGACGATCTGCGACAGGCGCGACCGCTTCATCTTCAGCAGGCGAGCGGCCTTGCTGATGTTGCCCTTCGCCTCGACGAGCGCCTGGCGAATGCATTGCGTCTCGACTTCATGGCGCAGGTCCTTGAGCGAGAGGCCGCGCCCGCGGGCGAGGGCATAGTAATCGAGCGCTGATGGAGGGCTCGCCGACGTCGGCGAGTCCGCGTCTCCACCCACCGGCTCTGCCACCGGTTTCGAGAACCGAGCCGACGCTCCGTCGTTCAACCCTGCCAGCTCGGGGATGTGCGCGAAGGACTCGGGGGTGATGCGCGCGCCTTCGACGAAGATGGCCGCGGAGGCGAGCACGTTTTCCAGCTCGCGCACGTTTCCCGGCCAGGGGTGGCGAGCAAGCAGCTCGAGCGCCTCCGGCGTCAGCTGCTTGGGCGATTCGGCCCGCTCCTGTGCGGCCCTCGTCAGGAAGTGAGCGGCGAGCTCCGGCAGGTCCTCGAGGCGCTCGCGCAGTGGGGGCAGCTCGAGCACCACTCCCTTGAGCCGGTAGTAAAGATCTTGCCGGAAACGGCCCTGGGCGATCAGCGCTTCGAGCTCGCGGTTGGTCGCGCATACGACCCGCACGTCCACCTTCAAAGTCTTGGTGCCGCCTACCCGCTCGAACTCCTTCTCCTGCAACACGCGCAGCAAGGCCACCTGGCACCTGGGGCTGATGTCGCCAATCTCGTCGAGAAAGAGGGTGCCTCCGTCGGCGAGCTCGAAGCGCCCCTTGCGCTCGCGCACCGCCCCGGTGAAAGCACCCTTCTCGTGGCCGAAGAGCTCGGAGAGGAGCAGCTCCTCCGCCATCGCCGCGCAGTTCACCTTCACCAGCGGCATCGCCCGACGGGGTGAGGAGAGGTGCAGAGCCTCGGCGACCAGCTCCTTGCCGGTGCCGCTTTCGCCCCGAACCAGCACGGTGGCGTTGGAGCGGCCGAGCGGCTCGAGCTGCCGGACGACCTGGGTCAACGCGCTCGAGCGACCCACCAGCCCGTGGTGAAGCTTGGGCGCCGGTCCCGGCGGTGGTTGCAGCCGGGGCAGCTTCAGCTCGTGCTCGACCTCCGCGCGCACCTCAGCGCGCCGGGGTACCGAGAGGAACTGCGCCCTCCGCGGCGCGGGCACGCGCGCAGTGAGCTCGTCGAGCATTCTCACCGCGCGGGACATCTCGGCTTGCGCACCCACCTGGTCGCCCGCCGCCCGCCGGAGCCGCCCCATGAGGAAGTACACCCGGTACGGCCCCTCGAGATCCGGCTGGGCGAGCAACGCCTCGCGCGCCCTCGCCGCCGCCCGGCCGGCCCCGTGGAGATCCTGCTCCAACAGCGCCAGCTCAGCCCGGGCGAGCTCGGCTTCGACCCCCGCCGCGGTCAGCTGCGTCTCGCCCTGCTCCAGACAGCGGCGCGACAGCTCGGCCCATGCCTGCACCCGCTCCCCCGCTGTCAGGTGGGCGCGCGCCTTGAGGGCGGCAGCCAGCGCCGCTTGGCCGTCGTTACCCACCCGCTCGAAGGATGCGCGCGCCTCGTCGAAGAGCTTTTGGGCTTGCACCGCCTCACCCGTGTCGAGCCTCACCGCCCCCAGGTTGAGCAGCGCGTTTCCCTGCAGGTACACCTCACCCATCCGCCGCGCCTGCACCAACGCGTGCTCCGAGAGCTCGAGGGCCCCTTCGAAGTCGCCCAGGAAGTGACGGAGACGAGCCAGGTTCGAGGCCACCGCTGCCACGTCGCGTTGGCTGCCCATGCGCGCGAAGGCCCGTAGGGCGCGCCCCAGATGGTCGAGGGCGAGCTCGAAGTCCCCGCTGTCGGCGTAGAGCGAGCCCAAGTTGGCCAGCGCCTTGGCCTGTGCCGGACGGTGCGTCGAACCCACCGCCTGATAGCAGGCGATGGCCTTGTCGCGCTCGCCCCGCTTGTGGGCCACCACCCCCAGGTTGTGCAGCGCCCAAGCCGCGTGCTGCCCAAGCCCCGCCTTCTGGGCGAGCCTTTGGTTCTCGGCGAAGAGCTGCTCCGCCGCCGCCAGCTCGCCTTTGAGCAGCTGGGCCCGACCACCGAGGTTACGCAACGTCAACGCTCGCTCGAGGTCGTCGCCCAGCGAAGGCAGCCAATGCTCGACGAGGTCCAAAGTGACGTCGGGGCGACCTCGGCAAAGCTCGATCTCCGCCAGATGCACGTGGGCGGCGGCTTGGGTGGAGGGCTCTTGGAGCGCGCGCGCGAGCACCGCCTGGGCGGAAGACAGCCGGCCCAGACGAAGCAGCAGCCGGGCAGCCTTCTCCGACAGCTCGGTCAGCTCCCGCTTCGAAAGCGTCCGCCCCCGACGGGTGGAGAGCAAACAGCGCACCGCGCGCCGGAGGTCTCCCTGCTGGGCATGACTCTCGGCGAGGCGGTGGAGCGCCCCGACGCGACGTTGCCCCGTCAGGTGCGGCAGCGACCGCCCGTACAGGTCGGCGGCGTCTTCGTGCGCACCCCGGGCGAACAACACGTCGGCGGCGGCGAGGGCCGCGGCGGCCCCCTTGCCTGGTGGATCGACCTCCAGCAGCACCTGGGCGGCCCCGACCACGTCGCCGCGCGCGGAAAGCTCTTCGCCCAGCGCGGCGCGCACGCGAGCGATTCTTTCGGTACCCAGCTCCTGGGCGAAGATTTGTTTCTCGCTCTCCCGGGCGAAACGGTACACCGCGCGCCCATCCACCACCCGCATCGAAACCAGGTGCGCCCGGAGGAGCGCGTCGAGCGCGGTCGCGGCATCGAGCATCGGCGACAGACGGTCGACGACGGCGGTGACCAGCTCCTGCGGCACGGCCTCGAACGAGGCGGCAAGCACCGACAGCACCTCGTATTGGCTCAGCTCGAGCCTCTTCACCCGGTGCAGGAAAAGCTCGGTCGGCGGCGCCTCGGGCGAGAGCATTTGCTCGAGGACGTCGGGGCTTCCTCCGGTCGTCGCGAAAAGCCGCTCGGCAAGCTCTCGCCGCGACAGATAGGCGCGAATGCCGTCGGCGTCCAACCCCGCAAGGGGCAGCGAGCGCGCGTTCCCCTTGCCTACCAGCTCGCCGAGCGCTGCGGGCAAGGCTCCTGGCTCGTCTCGAAAGGAGGCGACGAACAGGCCACCACCCTTCGCTTCGGGGAAAGTCGACACCGCGGCCAGGTGCCGGAAAAGCTCGAGCGAGGAACGGTCGGCGGCGTCGAGGTCGTGAAAGAGGAATGCCGGGTGGCTTTTGCCGGCGAGGGCGAACAGCTCGCAGATGGCATCGAAGAGCGTTCGACGCGCCTGCTCGACACCGACGAGCGGCTCGCCACCGCGACTCAGCGGCGAAAGCACGCGCCACAGCTCGGCCAACCTCACCGAGGCGGGCCCGAGGTCGTGCCCCAGGTGATCGAAAAGCTGGCTCACCATCGACGAGAAGAGCCCGTAGGGCCGCCGCACCTCGCGAGGCGACGTCGCTTCGAATACGGCGGTGCCACGGGCGGCGAGCGCTTGGCGCAAAAGCCCGAAGAGGTGGCTTTTGCCTACACCCGCGGGGCCGCGCACGAAGACGAAGCCGGCGCGCTCGTTGATGCGGGCAGCGTCGTGCTCGCCCAAGAGCTCCGCCAGCTCGGCCTCGCGCCCCGATGCATCCGTCGCTGTTTGCGGCTCGTTCGCCAGCGCTCCGGCTTCCCTGGCCATCGGCCACGGATGAGCAACGCTTGTGCCACCCTCGCCGACGCTGGTGCTTCTTCGCGCGGAGAGATTCAAACCGGCAGACACCCGCGACAACCGTGGCGTGCACTGCTCAAAAATCGGTCACGGCGAAGCTACTCTTTCACCGGCGTCGCCTTGAGCGCTGCCTTGCCTTCTTTCACGTAGACCTGAAAGCGAACCGTGCGGCAGTTGTACTTGGCGACCAGCTGCTCCTTGTTCTTGCGCAGCTTGACCGCGAACTTGTCGAAGGTGAGACCTTCGGCAGGCTCGCCGCAGCGCTCGCGGGTGGCGAGAAACTCGCGAAACACGTCCTGGAAGTGCTGGTCCTCGCCACCTCCTACCGGAGCCACCGACTGCACCGCAGGCAGCGGCGACGCACGCCGGGGGGCAGCCATCGGGTCGACGGTTCCCGCCAGCGCGCTGGCCTGGAGGAGCTCCTGAGACACCGATGCGACGCGGGTGGCGTCACGGTTGTCGTCATCAGCGTCACCCTGCGCCATCGAGGCCGTCTGCGCCACCAGGCCGGCGGGCGGCATGGTCGCCACCGTCCTCGCTTCGTCTTGGTTGAACGGGGAGAAGGCGTGCTCAGCAGGCAAAGCGCCATCGTCAAATGGCACCGGCGGCGGCTCGGCGACCGCACCGGAAAACGCGTCGGGCCCGGGCGTCTCTGGGGGCGGCCCGAATTGGAAATCATCGGGGCTCGCCTCGGCAACCGGCTCGATCTCGCTGATGGGCAGAGCAGGGGGCGCCTCGGAGCGGGCCGGCGTCGGCGGAGGCGCGGAAGCGGCGCTCTCTTTCTTCTCTTCCTTGTCCTTGGCGGCAGCGCGCTTGACGGCTCCGGAGCCCATCACCAGCGTCCACACGAGCGTCAGCCCGAAGAGCCCAGCGAAGACGAACATCGCCAATCGCTGGTAGCTCGCGAGGGTCGTCATCCACGGCCGCAGGTCGGCGATGGCGACGACTTCGAAGGGGGTGCCGCGCAGCTCCTGCCGTGAGCCAACCGAGAGCGCCGCCGACCCTCCCAGCGGGTCACGCTCGGTCAGCGCCGGCAGCTGAAGCGGCCCTAAACGGTCGACCTGCCCGCGCTCGATCACCTTGGTCTGGCCTGGTTGGGTCGATTGCTCCAGGGCGGCGGCGGATGCCTGAAGCGCCGAGCTGCTCTCGACGATCTTCCCCCCAGCGAGCACCGCCACCGCGCCGAGCTTCAGCTCCTTGGCCACCGCTTCCGCCACTCCTGGGGGAAGCACCGGCACCCCGACCACGAGGTGTCCGTGCACCTTGGCCTGGTCGGGCTTGTCGGCCACCGCCAAGGGAAGGGCGAAGAAAACGTGCGGAACACCGAAGGCGTCTTGCAGGGTGCCGCCGGCGCTCACCGAGGCCAGCGAGGAGGGGTCGAATTCGCCTCCCTCCTTCGCCACCACCGGCTCTGCCTCTGCGCGCGCGTAAATCGCCCCACCCTCGTTGATCCAGCCAATCACCGCCGAGGCGCGCAGGGCCTCGGGCATCGCCTGGACGAGCTCCTGGCGCACCGTGGCGAACTTCTCCGGCGATGGTGCCTCACCTTTGTACCCGGGCTTCGCCGCCGCCAGCACCGCCGGGTTGCCCACTGCGGCGAGCAGCCCCGTTTGCAGGTCGAAACGGTGTTGGTCGAGCTCGAGAGCCATCACCGCCGATGCCGAAGCGGCCGAGGCGGCGGCGAGCTCCTGCGCGCGGGTGGAGACGAGCGGAGAGAGCGCCCACAGGTGCCACAGCCACGCCCCAAAAACGACGAGCGCAAAGAGGAGGAACTTGATGCGGGCCATCTCGTCCTTTGTCTGGCAAGGCCGCCGCCACACCGCGGCGGAAACGAGAGCGCTTATAGCGTCTGCCCGCCAACGGCAGCAAGGACGTCCAGCGCGCTTCGACCGTGGTAGCCTTCGAGGCTTCGCGAAAGGGCGGGCGCATGAGGTACTGCACACAGTGCGGCTCGGAGTACGAGGACAGCGTCGACCGCTGCTCCGACTGCGGCGGCACCGAGCTGGTGTCGGCCGACCGGCTGCAAGAACACAGGCGCGCCCTGCCCCATGAGATGGACACCCGCCGATTCGTGCGCGCTGGCACCGCCGAAGACCCGCTGACCGCCGAGCAGTACACGGCGGCGCTGGAAGCGGCGAAGATCCCCGTCTTTGCCCGCCCCCGCCGTGCCGGCACCGTCGACAGCCTCACCTCGGGGGTGATGTCTCCTTGGTGGGAGATACTCGTGCCGGAGGATCACCTGACCCAGGCCACCGCGCTGTTGGAGACGGAGGCGCGCCAAATCGATGCGGCCGCCGAGCGCAACGCCCGCGCTGCCGAGGAAGAGGCGGCGGGAACAGAGCCAAAGGAAGGCTAGCGCTCGCTCGCTGCGGCGGTGGCGGCACCAGGGCGGGTCACTTCGTAGAAGCTCACCCCCACCACCTTCCACTTGCCGTACTTGGCGTGGCGCGCGAGGAAAGTCTCCAGGTCTTCGTCCACCACCTTTCCCAACGAGCGCGAAGCGTGGCGCAGCTTGGGCCGCTGCCGGGGCTTTTTCACCAGAATGCCCAAGTGGCTGATGCGGGTAGGTAAAAGGGGCCGCTCGTCGCGCACCACCACCATCAAGGTGCCCGCGGGCAGCGCTCGGGCGCGCTCGAGCACCTTCCCCAGCGGCACCACGTTCAAAGGAAACTCGCCCACCTGTTGGCGCTCCTTGGGCAGCCTAAGCGCGGCCGAAGTCTTCGAGCTCCAGGTGCGCGGGGTGAGCACCTTGGTCAGCTGCAACACCTCGCCACCGCCGACGTGCCCGGTGACCTCTCGTAGGTAACCCTTGCGCGTGTTGTTGGGAAGCCAGGAGGCCTCCATCAAGTGGTTGCGGTCTTCGTAGGCGCGGCGGCGCTCGTAGCGTAGCTCGTCGAGGAGCGGCACCACCTCGGTGGCCGAACGGGCCAACGCCATCGCCATCGCCTGCTCGACCAGGGTGAGGCAATCGACGGCGTCGAAGCGCTCCACCGGGTCGGGGTCTTGGCCCTCGCCCTCTCCCAAGGGAGAGTGGACGTAGGGCGTGCCCAGAAAACCCTCGCTCATCAAGAGCAGGCGCTCCCCGAGCGAACGTTCCTGGTGAGAGGAGATTTCCTGGGCGCGGGAGTCCGCCGCCAGCTGCATCCACCTCGACGGCGGCGACCCCCTCTCCCCCTGGGAGAGGGCGGGGGTGAGGGGCGCGCCGGCGAGCACCCAGAGCGGAAGCACGAGAATCACTCGATCCCCGCTTGGGCCAGAATCGCCCGCCGCTGGTCGTCCGCCAGGCGCAGCGTCTCGAGCTCGGTCTCGTAGAGAAGCTTCTCCTCGCCCTCGGCGTGGTGCGACTTGAGCACCAGCCACTCCAGCATCTTCGGCTCCCCGGCCTGGTGGAGGCGGCGTGCCGCTTGGGCGGCGAGGGCACGGTCGTCGTCATCGAGCAGGCCGACCAGAATCCGCCTGGCTCGAGGGCCGCCCACGCCGTCGAAAAGGGCGAGGGCTTGGCGGCGAGCGAAGCGATCTTCCGAGGCGAGCAGCCGGCGGGCGAAGGCGAACCCCTGGGCTGCGCCCAAAAGACACAAACCGTGCGCGGCGGCAAAGCGGGTGCTCTCCGAGGAGTGGGTGAGAAAACCCACCAGCGCCGTCGCCTGGGACTTGTCTTTGAGCTGGCCCACCGCGAGGAGCATCGCCGAGCGCACCTCGGGCTCGCCCTCGGCGCGGGCCGCGTCGACGAGGGGCCGCCCCATCCTCTTCTCTCCGCTCGCTCCCAGGGCACGCGCCGCCTCTTTGCGCACCCCCAGCGTCTTGTCGAAAAGGAGCGGACGAATGCGCACGACCTGTCGACTGCCAAGCCTGCCCAACCCCTGCACCGCCGCCATGCGAATGGCGCCGTCGTCGTCGGACAGCAGGCCGAGCAAGACCGGCTCGGCGCTGGGGTGCGCCAGCGCGGCGAGCACCCAAACGAAGGTCTGCCGCTGGCGCGTGTCCACCGAATGGTGAAGCAGCGCTCCCAGCTCGGCGGCGGCGTAGGCCTGCTCGCCCAGGAACTGGAGCCGGTTCGCCACGGAGCGAGCATCAGCGCCCTGGGAAAGGCTCTCCAGCAGCTCTTGCGCCTGGGCGCGGCGCGAGAGGGCCTTGTGGGTGGACGCTGGCCCCGCATGCGCCCACAAGGCGCAGAGCCAGACGAGCGTGCCGACAACGGAGCGCACGCCTGTACGATCTCAGAGCGCCAAAGGGGCTGTAAAGGTCACCCCTTGGCCTGACGTAAGAAGTCCTGGAGCGCCCGGTACGCCTCGGGGGTGAACTGGCGCTCGTGCGCCTCCAACGCCGCCTGGAGGAGGAACTTCTCTCCTGGAGTCACCACCTGCTCGTCGCTGGCGACCTCGATGAGCTGGTGCACCTCGGCCAAGGTGATGACCCGGTCGAAGGCGACTTGGCTCAGGAGGGCTCGAATCTTCTCAACGCTCATCGACGGTGTACTCTAGCCCGCATTCTTGACGGTCCACAGGGTCGTTGGTACGACCCCAAAGGCAAGCCAACGCCCATGTTCCGACACTCCGTGCTCCTGGTAGTGGCCACCGTCGGGCTGTGCGCCTGCGGCCCCGTGCAGTCCACCGCCTACCTGCTCGACGCCGACGTGCAGCTCGAAGCCGCCCGTACCGCGGGCGCCGAAAAGTACGCTCCCTACGAGTGGACGGCGGCGGCGCTCTACTTGCACAAGGCGCGGGAAGAAGTGGGCTACTCCGACTTCCAAGTGGCGGTGGACTTTGCCCAGAAGGCGGCGCGGTTCGCCAACGAGGCCAAGGCCAAGGCCCTGTCCGCGACGAAGAAAGACGACCTGTCCCCGCCGGTGAGCCGCCCCTAAATGACCCGTTCCTTCTCCTTCACATGCCTGATGGCGCTCGGTCTGGCCGGAGCCGGGTGCGTGAGCGGGGCGAAGATTCGCGCCGACTCCGAAGTGATCAAGGCCGAGGTGGAGCGGGCCCGCCGGAGCGGCGCCATGCGCTGCGCCCCACGGGAGCTGGCCACCGCCGAGGCCAACTTGGACTTTGCGCTGGGAGAGCTGTCACAAGGCAGCAGCTTCCGCGCCGCCGAGCACATTCGCGACGCGGAGGCGGCAACCAAGAAGGCGCTGATGCTCTCGCGCGACTGCGGGCCCAAGCAGGTGCTGGTCAAGGAGAGCCAAGACAAGCAGCTGGTGGTGCGCATCGAAGAAACCGACGCGGACGGAGACGGCATCTTCGACAAAGACGACCGGTGCCCCAACGAGCCGGAGGACAAGGACGGCTTCCAGGACGAAGACGGCTGCCCCGAGGTGGACAACGACCAGGACGGGGTGCTCGACGGCAACGACAAATGCCCGCTCTTACCCGGGCCGCTGTCCAATCAGGGCTGCCCCGAAGAGGCGCCCAAGGACCGCGACGGAGACGGCATTCCCGACCCGCTCGATCGCTGCATCGATCAGCCGGAGGACAAAGACGGCTTCCAGGACGAGGACGGCTGCCCCGAGCCAGACAACGACAACGACGGCCTGCTCGACGGCGCTGACAAGTGCCCCAACGAGCCGGGCCCGATTCAGAGCTTGGGCTGCCCGGTGAAAGACCGGGACGGCGACGGCATCCACGACGACACCGATCGTTGCCCCGACGAGCCGGAGGACAAGGACGGCTTCCAGGACACCGATGGTTGTCCCGACTTGGACAACGACAACGACGGCCTGCCCGACGGCAGCGACGAGTGCCCCAACGAGGCGGGCCCTCCGGAGAACAAAGGCTGCCCCGACAAGGACCGGGATGGCGACGGCATCGTCGACCGGCTCGACAAGTGCCCCGACGAGCCCGGGGTGAAGGAAGAGGACGGCTGCCCCAAGAAGTACAAGCTGGTGGTGGTGAAGAAGGACCGCATCGAGATCAAGCAGCAGATCAAGTTCGCCACCGGCTCGGCGAAAATCGTCGGGCGCCAGAGCTTCGACATCATCGGGGAGGTCGCCCTGGCGCTGCGTGACAACCCGCAAATCAAGAAGGTGCGCGTCGAGGGCCACACCGACTCGGTAGGCAGCGACGCGATGAACCTGAAGCTCTCGCAAAACCGCGCCAACTCGGTGATGAGCGCGCTCATCAAGGAAGGCGTCGATCCTATGCGCATGGAGGCGGTGGGCTTCGGCGAGACCAAGCCGATCGCCTCCAACGCCACCGCCAAGGGGCGCCAGGAGAACCGGCGCACCGAGTTCAACATCGTCGAGCAGTAGCGCTTTTAGGCAACCAAGGGATTGACGACAGCGAGAGACGGGAACCGGCCGAAATCGCGGTCCGCGGTCCACAGCTCGTCGACGCCATGCGCCAGGCAGATGGCCGCGATTCGAGCATCGTGAACGCGCGGCCCGACGATCTGCCCTTCGCGCATCAGCCGGGCGAGCTCGCTCCAGTATCCATCCGCCTCCCCGAGCACCGAGAGAGTCGGCGATTCGAGGAGTGCACCAACGAAGCCGAGCGCGGCGGTCAGATCGGAGGGTGGCGAGAAGATCCGCCGATGAGTCACCTTGGCCAGGAACTCGTGGATGCACGGCCACGGAATCGCCCATGCCGCCTTCCCTTCTGCGAGCTCACGCAACCGCTGCGCTGCTCTCTGGTGAAAGGGTGACTCCGCCCGATGCGCGTACACCAGCAGATTGGTGTCGACAGCCACCATCGCTCACCCGTCGGACGGCAAGTCGTAGGCGATGTCTCGAGGCAAGTCCCAGCCCACCCCGGGCCGCAGCCCCTTGCCGCGGACGGTGACGAGCTTGAGCTTGAAGGACTTGGTCTGGCGCTTTCTCTCGTCGAGCGCGCGGCGCAAGCCTTCCTCCACGAGCGAGCGAACAGTCGTGTGCTCGCGAGCGGCGACCTTCTTCGCCTCGCCCAGGAGCGCGTCAGCAATCTCGATGGTGGTCTTCATATGGGTCACCATATCCACCAGGCTGGGTGAACGCCAAATCGGACTGGCACGGACTCGTCGGCTCACGATCCGCGTTCGATGGCGCCCCGTGAGCCATCATCGATCGCGTGTATCGACCTTTCCTTGGATCGACAGTCCTCGCGCTGCTCTTGACGATGCTTGCCGGCTGTACGGCCTCGGGAAAGGCACCCTCTGAGCTCGCTTATCAAGTCCGGGTCGGGCGCCGGCTTCTTCGGCTCGTCCGCCACGGCGAACACGCTCCAGAGCATTCCGACGGCGGCGAAGCGCCTCCTCGCGCTATCCCCTCACTCGCTCGGAACCTGAGCTGCGCGTGGCTTCGGCTGCGATGGGAGCGATCGGCTCCAGCTGGACCCGCGAGATGATCGCTTCGCTCTCTTTCGCCGAGGCCTGAATGGCTTCTACGCCCGTCAGGAGGTCGTCGAGCTGGTCTCCGAGCTGGTCGGGGCTGGCCATGGTCAACACCTGGTCACGCAACAGCCGCACCGAGTTCTCGATGAGGTTCATCTGCCCCCGGGCGCGCGCGAGGAAGTTCTGTATCTCTCCGATGGTGTCCATCCGCCGCTGTAAGACCTGGGCATTCTTGCGCGCGATCTCCGCCACCGCGGCGTCCTTCATCGACTTCTCCATCTTCTGCTGGACCTCGAGCTGCTCTCCCAGCTCGCGAAAATTGGTGGCCGACAGGTAGGTCTCGGCGCGCGCGCACGCCGCGGCCAGGGTGACGAAGCTCTGGTGCAGCTGGGAAAGCTTGTCGAGCTCGGTCTGGAGGAGAATCGCCTTGAACGAGGGGTTCACCTGCATGTCGCGCTCAATCTCCCGGCGTAGCTCGTCGAGCGCGTGGGCCCGCGCCCAGTCGCGCTCCGGGAGTGACTCCATCAGCTTGGCCACCCGGGCGCGGTCGGCTTTCTCGCGCTCCTCTCGGTGCGCGGCATCGACGTAGCGCTTGAAGGGTCGCAGGTCGGGGCCGAACAAGAGCCACAAAGCCTCGAGCCCCAACGCCACCGCGCCGAGCACGTACTCGCCGGTGAGCGCGCTGGCGGTGAGCGCTCCGCCCAAAAGAGAGAGGTTGTAGACGTTGGCGAACGCCGCCTTGAGGTAGCTGGGGGCTGACTCGGTGGACAAAGGCCCCTCAAAGTCCCATGCGCAGGTTGCCGTGCACGTCGAGCGAGTGGAGCAGGTCGAGCAGGTGGTTCTCTACCCGTTTGAACTCGGCGGACTGCTTGAGCGCGGGGCTGCGGTCTTCGAAGGTGGGCACCTCGATGCGGTGGAGCACTTTCGCCGGCCGCGAAGAGAGCACGAACACCACGTCGGCGAGGAACACCGCCTCGCTGATGTCGTGGGTGACGAAGAGCACCGTGTTGTCCTCTTTGTGAAGCACGTCGAGGATGAGCCCCTGCATTCCCCAGCGCGTCTGCGGGTCGAGCGCGCCAAAAGGCTCGTCCATCAGCACCAGCTTGGGCTTGTTGACGATGGTGCGGGCGATCGCCACCCGCTGCTTCATGCCGCCCGAGAGCTGTTTGGGCAGCGCGTCGGCAAAGTCTTTGAGCCCCACCTGGGCGATGATCTCCATCGCCTGCTTCTTGCGCTGGGCGGGAGGAATGCCGTGCAGCTCCAGGCCGTACTCCACGTTCTTGCGCACCGTGCGCCAAGCGAAGGAGGTGTAGCTCTGAAAGACCATGCCCCGGTCACGCCCGGTGCCGGTCACCACCTGTCCGTCGATGAGCACTTGGCCAGCGTCGGGCTGAAGGAGCCCCGCCACGGCTTTCAAGATCGTGCTCTTGCCGCAGCCCGAAGGCCCCAAGAAAACCGCCAGCTCGCCTTTGCCTGGCTTGTTGGAGACGGAAAGGTCGGCGCCCTGCACCGCCTGCACCGTGTTGCCCCTGCGGTCGGTGTAGCTGATGTAGAGGTCCCTGATTTCCAGCTTGGGCACCGAGCCGGTCATCGCCGGCGCGGAAGCTTCAGCCGCCGCGGAGGTCGGCTCAGGCATCGGCTTCCCTCCAGGAGAAGAGCAGCCGGTTCACCCCGCGAATCAACAGGTCGGTGAGAATGCCGATCACCCCCACCACCAGAATGCCGGCGAACGACCAGGCCGGCTTGGTGTGCTGCTCAGCCAGCCGCAAGATGTAGCCGATGCCACTTTGCGGGTTCACGATCTCCGCGAGGATGATGTAGGTCCACGCGATCGCGTTCATCACCCGAAAAGAGTCGAAGATCTGCGGCAACGCGGCGGGGATGAGCACCGTGCGAATCACCTGCGCGCGGCTGGCTCCCAAGGTGAAGGCGGTGTGCACCAGCTCCTCCGGCACCACCCGAATGGCGTCGACCACCACCGGCAAGAGAAACACCACCGTGCCCAGGAAGAGAAAGGCGATCTTCTGCGACTCCTCGATGCCGAACCACAAGATGAGCAGCGGAATGAACGCGGTGATCGGCAAGTACCGCATCGGAGCGAGGATGGGATCGAAGAACTTGTTCACCGACTCGAACGAGCCCATCAAGATTCCCAAGGGCAGCGCCACCGCCACCGAGAGCCCGAAGGCCTTCAAGATGCGCACCGAGCTCACCAGCACCGAGGGGAGCAGGTCTTTTTCGAAGACGAGGTAGAGCAGGCTGCGCACCACCTCGTCGGGCGGCGGCAAGAAGAAGTGCGAGACCAGCGGCTCTGAGCCCTTGCCCCGATCGACCCAGACGTAGCTGCACACCGCCCACGCCACCAGCAAGAGCGCCACCGAGGCCACCGACAGCAGCCGTCCGGTACCGGCGGGGACAGGCGCGCGCAGCGCCCACAGCGACGCCTCGCTCTTTCTCCGCGCCCCCTCAGTCCCCCGCACCAGGGAGACGCCTGTGGACCCACCTCCGGCGGGACGATCAGGCTCAGTTGGCATTCAAGATGACCTTGATATCGGTGCGCCGGTTGAGCGCCCGCCCGTCCTCGGTCGTGTTGGTCGCCACCGGGTTGGCCGAACCGTGGCCGACGGCGACGAAGCGCTCGCCGGGAAGAGCGAAATTCTTCACCAGGTAGGCCTTCACCGCCTCGGCGCGCTTCTGGGAGAGCGTCTTGTTCACCGCCGCCGATCCGCGCGAGTCGGTGTTCCCCTCCACCTGCAGGTAGGTGTTGCCGAAGGCGAGCATCGTCTCCCCCAGCGCATCGAGGGTGAAGTAGCTGCCGGGCATGATCTCATCCGAGCCGGTGGTGAAGTGAATCGACAAGCTCTTGTTGACGATGGCGCGGTCGGACACCTTGGGCTTGTCCTTGAAGGCGAAGGACTCTTCCACCTTCTGGCCCCGGTAGCGGTCGGCGAGCGCGGCGACGAAGCGCCCGTCCATCCAATCTTTGGCGTCGACCATCTTGGTCACCACGCCCTTCTTGCGCCAGATGACGAAGGCGCCGTTGAAGAGCGCGTGGAAGTACGGCTTGGGCCCGGACAGCCCGTAGAAGACCGCGTTGTCCGCCCACGGGGTGAGCTTGAGGCCCGAGAGCATGCCCGAAACATCGTCGGGGGTGAGCTTGAGCGCGCTGGCGACGATCTGGTGGGAACCTTGCGGGTCCTCCTGCATCACGCTGATGCCGTCGAACCAGCCGCCCACGAAGTCCTGCACCGTCTGCGGCGCTTCGTCGATGAGCGCTTGGCGGGCCACCAGGGTGTCGGCGATGACGTTGGTGGCGGCGAGGGTGGAGACGAGGATGTGCGCCTCGTTCTCCCGCGCGGCCACCGCGCTGGAGAGGTCGGGCTCCCAGGTGACGGCGGCGTCGACCTTGCCGGCCTTGAAGGTGGCGGCGGCCTGCGGAGCCTCGTTCACGTAGACCAAGCTCTTCTCCACTTGGCCGCGCTCCTCTGGGGTGAGGCCCGACTGCGAGAGCAGATAGAGCAAAAGCCAATGCGAGGGCGTGAACTTGGTGGTGGCGATGCGCTTGCCCTTCAGGTCCTCCACCGACTTGATGGTCTTGAGCGAGACGATGCCGTCTCCGCCGCGGCTCCAATCCTGCTGGATGATCGACTTGGCGGCGATGTTCTGCTCGGCCAGACGCGACGCCTCGTTGGCGTAGGAGTCGACCGTGTCCCACATGATGTCGATGTCGCCCTTGATGAAGGCGTTGAGCTTCACCACCGGGTCCTCGAGCAACACGAACTGCACGTCGAGCCCGTACTTCTTCTTGTAGATCGACGCCGGGCTTCCCACCTCGAGCCCGCCGTTGGCGACGATGCCCGGGGCGTGGCCCGCCCAGGTGTTGATACCCACCTTGAGCGTGCGCGAAAGCTTGCCCGACCCCAGGTGTGCAGCCAGGGCGGAGTTGAGCATCACCTCGGCGTTGCGCTTGGGCTCGACGAGGTCCTTGCCGATGCTGGCGAAGTCGTCTTGGGTGACCTCGCCGCCCACCTTGGCCTCACCGGCGCCGGCCCAGCCTCTGATCTGGTCGCCGTACTTCTTGAAGACCACGAACCCCACGACGCCCAACACCACCAGCGTCAAGAACAACTTTCCGAACGGGGTCAGCTTCATTTTGGCTTTCTCTCCTTGAGGGCTAGGTGACCGGCGGCTCGGCCGGAGCCTGGAAGAAGTCCACGACTTTCTGCACTTCTGTCTTGCGCGCGCTCGCGGCGTTGGCCAACGCGGTCAGCGAGGCGGTGCGCTTGGCGATGTCCGCCTTGAGCGCGGAAATCTTCTCATCGAGGGTGCGAATCTGCATCTCCGCGTCCTGATTCGCCTTGGCGGTGGAGCTCTCGTTCACCTTCACGTAGGCGTCGAGCGCCCGCTTTTGGTTCTGGGCGGCGGCGATGATCTTCTCGGTCTCGAAGCCGAACGCTTTGAGCGCAGCCTCGACGATCTGCTTCTTCACCGGTTGAGGCGTCGCCTCGGGCAGGTTCTTGAGCAGCTCCTCGGCCTTCTTCACCCGGTCGAGCTCGCCGCCGTCCATGCCCGCGTCGCGGAAGATGGCGTCGAAGTCTTTGGGAGCGCTGGCCGTGGGCCCCAAGACTTTGTCCAGGCGCAACGGGGGCAGCTCGGGCGCCTCCGGCTTGGCCGTTTGAGCGAGCTTGGCCACCACTTCGGCGGGCGACTCCTCGGTCGCGTCGCGATCACGATTGCCATCGGTCTCGACGAAGATGCCCAGGAGCTTCGAGCCCAGGCCTTTTTCCTCGGACATTTAAGCCTCTCCCCAAAGTAGGCGGCGATCCTTATCAGACCCGGCAGTTTTCCAGGCAGGAGAAATCTGCTAGCGAACGCCTATGCCCAAGTTCGAGGTGCACATTCCCGCGGCCGAGGTCAGCGAGTTCAACGTCACCCTCAAAGTCGACGCCGACAACTGGATGGCGGCGCTCAAGACCGGCATGCACAAGCTCGGGGAGCAGGGGGCCTCGGTGCAGAACGTGCTGGTCGACATTCAGGAGGACAACTCCATCCACGTCACCGAGTCGAGCTCAGGGCGGGTGTTTCGCATTCGCGAGCTCTCCGACGCTGAAGCCGCCGCCGCTTCGGTGAAGAAGCCGCCCGTGCTCTCGGCGCCGCCACCTTCCGCCCGCACCTTCCCTTGGGGCAGCTCGGCCACCCAGCCCGCCCGTCCTCGCTCGGTGCACGAGGCGGTCACCGAGCCGAACCACAAAGTGATCGCCGAGCCCGACACGCTCCCGCCGTCGCCGGCCGCGACGCTGCCCGGAGTCCACCCTGAGCTGCTGAAGCCGACCCCCACCCGCATCATCGAGCGCGCCCGCCGCCACGAGCCAGACGAGGTGGTCGAGCTGGAAAAGCCCACCCAGCCGGTGCTGGGCTCCATCGGGCGCCCCAAGCCAACCAAGAAGGGTGCCCAGGAGGACATCGAAGACGTCCTCGCCGAGGTCTTCGACCAAGTGCAGAACGTCTACGGCAAGAAGACCGAGGAGGAGGCGCTCTACTTCCTGCTCGACTTGGCGCTGCAGAAGATTCCTGCCGAATCAGGGACGGTCTATCGCGCCGACGCGACTACCGGCGACTTGAGCTTCGCCGCCGTCCGAGGTCCCAAGGCCAAGGAGCTGCTCGCCGCCAGGGTGATCGTCCCCTCGGGCACCGGCATCGCCGGTTTCGCCGCCAACGAGGGCGTGTCGGTGGCCGTCTCCGACGTGGAGAAAGACTCGCGCTTCTACGCCGCCATCTCGGAGAAGCTGAAGTACGAGGTGAAGTCGATCTTGTGCTCGCCGATGATGACCCACGGGCGCACCTTCGGCTGCCTGCAGTTGCTCAACAAGAGCGGCTCGGCGGTGTTCAGCGCGCACGAAGTGGGCCTGCTCTCCTATGTGGCCCACCAGGCGGCGCTGTTCCTCAACTCGCGGCTCTGAGGCGCACAGCATGCCCCCCCGGACTACTTGTCTTTGTCTTCTCTTGGCCGGTTCAGCTGCGCACGCTCAGATGCCTGCGGCGACGTCGAACGAAGCGCCCAGCCCGTCGGCCGTGGTTTGGGCCTACCCCTTGTCCACGCCATTTTTCGGCGCGATTGCTCTCAGCCGCCTGGTAGGGCCCGTGTGGCAAATCCCTATCGGAGCAAATTTCTCCGTCGGCCCCGACTGGAGCCTTGCCATCGAGGCAGCGTTCACCCGAGGCACCGTCAACGACGCCTGCTCGACCTGCCTGTTATGGGGCGTGACGGCGGCGATTGGACCTTCGTGGTCGGTATCAGGGCGCGGGCTGGAGGGGTGGTTCGTTCAACCCAAGTTCCTCATCGGGTATGCGGAGCCTCGCGGCTGGGGGATAGCCAGTCTCGCGCCCAGCGGCGAACCACTCGCGTTTTCGCCGACGCGAACGGTGGATTTTCAGCTTGGCATCGACGTCGGCTACCACCTACGGTTCGGTCGGCTTTACATGGCTCCAGTGATGGGGGCCAGCGCTGGCTGGTGCATCGACTGCGGCGGCCCCTTCGCTTCGGGGGCGCTCGGGCCTAACGCGCAGCAGCGACACTCTTTCGTCGCTGGGCTCAACGTCAATTTGCTTCGCCTCGGAGCGATCTTCTGACACGGGTGGACACCCAACCCGTTGGTTGCGCCATCGGTCACTTGCACACTTCGCGCACGACGACGGTGGCGTAGCTACCCGCTGGGAGGGTGAACGATAGGCGCAGGTCCGCTCCTTCGACCTCCAACTCGAGCTGGTCGAGCTTCACCCGGTAATGGCGCCGGGCGCCCTGGGTTTCTGTCTTGCCGCGGCGGAAGTCTTCGAAGGCGAGGCCCTCCTCTTCGAGCAGCCGCGCCTCGGCCTCGGCCACCGCGCCTTCCGCCCGCGTCATCTTCGGGCCGAACATCGGCCCCGCCGGGCTCACCTCGAAGCGATCCACCCTCCCCTGCTCCACCGCCGGCTCTTCGCAGACGAATTCTCCCCCGGTGTCGTGCTTCTTCAACACCTCGCCTGGGAGCGCGGTGGCGAAAGTGCCCGCCTCGAGGCGGCCGGCCAGCGCGCGGTTGAACAGCTCCGACTGCGCCGCCGACAGGTAAAGCCGCCGCTCGAAGCGTCCGCCGCCGGCGAGGCGCTCCCCTCGGAGCATGCGGAAACCCTTCACCGCGTTGTCTTGCTGCCGCCCGAAACGCTGCTCGCCGAAGTAATTGGGCACGCCGACGTCGGCGAGTCGTTGCACCACCGCGCGCGCGGCGTCCACGTTACGCACCTCGCGCAGCCGCAGCCGGAAGCGGTTGGCCTTCAGGTGACCGGTCTTCAGCTTGTTGCGGTGCCGGGCCGCTCGAAGCAACGTCATCTGAGGCTGCACGAAGGATGCGGCCAGCGGCTCGGCGCGCGCAGGAACGCAGAAAAACTGCCGCGTCACCGCCTGCCGGTCTTTCATCCCCGCATAGCTCACCTCCCGCTCGGAGACCCCGAAGTGCGCCGCCAACACACCCGCCGCCTCGGGAGTCGACAGCGCACGTTTTTCCACCCACAAGAAGAGGTGCTCTCCCTCGCCGCAAGGCGTGTAGGCCGGCACCTCCTCGACCTCGAAGTCTTCGGGAACGGCCTTGAAAAGCCCGCCGGCGCCGGGGAGGTGGGCGGTGAGGTACGGCAGCGGCTTCAGCGTTGCTCCAGGGTGGCGAGCAGCTCCTTGACCCGCCGTGCCAGATCCTCGTCGGCGCGCGACTCGAGCAGCTCGCCCGCTTGGAACAGGAGGAAGAACATCACGTCGGAGAGCGCCTGCTTGAACGCGCCCAACGGCTCGCTGCCCAGCTCGGCCTTCACCTTCTCGAACTGGGCGATGAGCTCGTCCTCCGGGAGGCTGCCATCGGGCGAAAGCTCGAGCCCTTGGAGCACCGGCGAGGCCGTCAGCCCCTGGCCAGCGAGGGCGGCGTTGGCGGCGTCGATGAGCTCGCGCTCCAAGCCCTGTTTGGCGACCTCGCTGCGAATCTCGGCGAAGACGACGTTGAACACCTGCGCGGTGGCGCGAGGCAGATCCTCGACCGGAACGGGGGCGGGGTGCTCGGTGGGCCCTGTGGCCACTGCCCGCTCGGAGACCTGCGCGTAGCCGCCCTCGAGCAACCGGTACACCGCGCGGGTGACGTCGAACTCCGAGAGCTTCGCCGCCTGCCCCAGCTCGAGCACCGTCTTCTGCCCGTCGCACAGGCCCAAGACCCGGTCCTCGTCCTTCTCCAGCGAGCCGTCGGAAGCGCGCTTTTTCGCCACGTACACCCGCCCGTGGGGAATGCGCTTTCGAAAGTGCGCCATCTCGTCGATCTTGCGGATGGAGTCCATCAGCAAGCTCTGCATCGACAGGTTGAGGGTGTGCAGCGACTTCTCTTCCAGCTCCTGCTCGATGAGGAAGAAGACGCCCTCTTTGCACAAAACCATGGCGTGGAAGATTTCGCTCACCTGCTCGGTGAGGCACTTGAAGAGGTCGTGCGCCTGCAAGACCCCTTTTTCCACCAGCGCCCGCCCTACCTTCGACGGCGGGGTGCTGTCGAGCAGCGCGTCGAGCCGTTCGCGGGTGACGTAACCCAGCCGCACCATCACCTCACCGATGCGGTCTTCGGGTGAGTCGCTCGCCGCGCCGCGGACCTCTCCCTCCCGCAAGAAAATCGAGCGATCGCCGCTGGGCGACTGCACCCGCACCACCCCCGACCAACGCGACTGGCCGAGGAAGGCGATGAGGTCTGACACCGGAAAGCCACCTGCGTCGCCACAGAGCACCACCCGCGGCGCGGAGGACTTCGCCCCCGAGGGAGGCGTGCGCACGAAGCACAAGAGGTCGGGGGTGGTCGGCGCGAGCAGGAAGTTCCCCGTGCGGGTGCCGAGCAACTTTCTCGCTTCGGCGTCCGACGGGGTGACGTTGCCGTGGCCGTCGACTGTGAAGCGCGCGTCCACTTAATCGGCCGCCCAGGCGTTGCCGTGGGTCGTCCACTCCAGCTCGTCCCCCACGGTGTGGACGAGCACCTCGGGGTTGATTCCCAAAGTGAGCTTGCGGCCGTTGACGTACACCGACGGTGTCGACTCCACCCCCGCGCCCCTGCCCTGCTCTCTGGACGCCGAAATCTCCTCGACGTACTTGCCCGAGTCGATGGCCTTCTTCAGCGCCGCCCCGTCGAGGCCGAGCTTCACTCCCAACCGCACGATGGTGGGGACATCGAGGCTCGTCTGGTTCTCGAAGAGGGCGTCGTGCATCTGCCAGAACTTGCCCTGGTCGCGGGCGAACAGCGCCGCCTGGGCCGCGGGGAGGGAATGCGGGTGTCCCGGCAGCGGGTACGGCCGATAACACACCCGGGCTCCCTTGGCCCGCTCGAGCGCCTCTTTGAGCATCGGCACCGCGGCGGCGCAGTAGGGGCACTCGAAGTCGGAGAACTCCACCAGGGTGATTTTCGCGTCCTTCTCGCCCAGGCAGAGCCGCTCGTCGAGGGTGAAGGTGTGCCGCTTTTCCCGGAAGGAGAGGTAGTAGCGGGAGAGCGCGACGATGATCTCCACCGCCGGAGCTCCAGCCGCGGCTTCTGCGCCGGCGAGCAGCGCCATCTTGCGCGCGTGCTTGCACTCGGTGTGCTGCCGCAGGCACCCCCCCAGGGTGTGGGGACAGCCGCAGTAGCAGAACTCGTCGGTGAACACGGTGGAAAGCTCGCGCTGCGCCGGGGCGGGCAGCACGGAGAAGTCGAGCCCGGGGATGCCGGCGAGCACCTGCGACCTCTGGTCGTCCACAGGCGGCGGAGCCGGCTTGGACGCTGGGGTGGCCGGCCCCGCGTGGGCGGTGCCGTTCTTGGTGCAGGCCGCTGCGGCGAGGAGCGCCAGCGCGAGCCATCTGCGCGGGAAGGTGTCCAAACCTCGGGCGTTCTAGCCACCGCGCTCTGGCTTGTCTAGAAGGCCCCAAGGAGAGGGGTTCTTCCGCAGCAAGGGAACCGGGTCGACCGCCCGCACGCCCGACAGCCCGAGGCGATAGACGCCGAAGTGCAGGTGCGGCGGCGTGGAGCGCGCGTTGCCGGTATTGCCCACGGTGCCCAACAGCTGACCGGGCACCACCCGATGTCCGCGGGAAAGCCCCGGCGCCCACTGGTCGAGGTGCGCGTAGTAATAAAAGGCCGGGCCTTCGCCGAGCACGGTCACCACCCTCCCGCCGAGCGAGTCGTTGCCCACCTTCCATATCGTGCCGTGCACCGCTGACCGCACCGCGGTGCCCCGGGGAGCGAAGATGTCAGCTCCCTGGTGCCGGCGGCCCCCCGAGCGTGGAGCATGCCAGGTGCTGCATAAGTCGACGCGCCGTACCCCACAGCAGGCGTGCCGTCGAGGTACTGCTTGGCAGGTGCCAACCGCATCCGCAGCGACGGCGGCGCTGCCCTTTCGGCGACGCTCGGAGGCCAGGCGCTGGCCCCTCCGCGGCCCGCAACGTGACACCTCGGGCACTCGGCGCGAACGGGCTCCTTGCGCCAAGTGGTCACGAGTGACTATTTTGTCTCCATGCGCGTGGTGAACATCAAAGAGCTCAAAGCTCGGCTCAGCGCCTATCTGCGCGAAGTCGACCGCGGCGAGGAGTTTCTGGTCACTGACCGAAGCCGCGTCGTCGCCCGGCTGGCCCCGCCCCGCTTCGAATCGTCTGCGCAGGCAGGCAAGGTAAGCGAAGTGCTCGGTCAGCTCGCTGCTCAGGGCGCGCGGCTCCCCCTTCGAGAAAGACGGCCCACCGATTATCGACGCAGCGGCGCCGGGCCGGGGCTGTCCACCAAGGAAATCGACGAGCTCGTCGACTGGGTTCGGCAGGAACCCAGATGAATCTCTACCTCGAGTCGAGCGCGGCCCTTCGCGATCTGCTCGAGGGGGATGAGGCCCAGGCCATCCGGGCTTTGCTTGGCAAGGCGCAGCTGGTCGCGACCTCTCGCCTGACGTTGAGCGAGGTCGGGCGAGTGCTCGCGCGGCTCAGAGTGCTCGATCCGCAGGCGGCGGCGCGGGCTTCGGTCCGTGAATCCGAGTTTGAGAGTGAGACCGAGCTGTGGGTGGTGCAGCCGGTCGACGAGCCTATCTGGGAGCGGTGCCGCCGTCCGTTCCCCGCGGAGCCGGTGCGATTGCTGGACGCGGTCCACCTGGCGACAATCGAAAAGCTCGGTGGGTTGCTCCCCGGGCTGACGATTCTTTCGACGGACGAGCGGGTGCGTCGCAACGCCTCGGCGTTGGGATTCGACGTCCGCCCCTGAAAGTGGCCCAAGGAGCATCGTCCTTGCGGGATGCAATCACGCGCCTTTAAGATGCCGTCCCAGCATGTCCGAGGAAAAAACGTCGGTACAAGCCATCACCGACCTGCTGGGGAAGTCGCGCCAACAGAACGCATACCTCATCACCTTGAGCGCCAAGCTGGCGGCGATGATCGGCCGCATGTTCAAGCTGGAGATCGCGGAGGTCGTTCTCGGCCGCAGCTCCGACGCCACCGTCCAGGTCGAAGACGACGGCATCTCCCGCAAGCACTGCAAGGTCATTCTCGGACCCAACGGGCATTTCCAGTTGGTGGACCTAGGCTCGACCAACGGCACCTATCTGAACGGCATTCGGGTGAGCATGGCCACCCTGCAAGACGGCGACAAGATTCAGATCGGTTCCAACACCGTGCTGAAGTTCTCTCTCCAAGACCAGTTGGAGGAGCAGTACCAGCGCGCCGTCTACGAGTCGGCCACCCGCGACGGGCTGACCCGCATCTTCAACAAGAAGTACTTCCTCGACACCTTGCGCAAGGAGTTCGCCTACTGCCTGCGCCACCGGGTCGCGCTTTCCCTGGTGATGTTCGATGTCGATCACTTCAAGAAGATCAACGACACCTACGGCCACCCCGCCGGCGACTACGTGCTCTCGCGAATCGCCCAGAAGGTGAGCGACATCATTCGCACCGAAGACTTGTTCGCGCGCTACGGCGGCGAGGAGTTCGCGCTCATGCTGCGCGAGTCGGCGGAGGAGAAGGCGCTCATCTGCGCCGAACGCTGCCGCAAGGCGGTGGAGAAGGCCGACTTCAACTTCCAGGGCACGCCGATCAAAGTCACCATCAGCCTGGGGGTGGCCACGCTGCTCGACTCCGACTTCGCCCAGCCCGAAGACTTGATCGCTTCGGCGGACAAGTACCTCTACCGGGCGAAAAAGGCAGGCCGTAACCGGGTCGACGGCAAGGCGGTGAGCGGCCCTTAGTCGGAATGCGGACAGGATCTGGCTGTTCGCTTTTTTTAGGTCCATGCCCAAGCGCCCCCTGCTGAGCTGCCACGAGGTGGTCTCACCCCGCATCGCCCGGCCGCTCGACGGTCTGCGCATCGCGCAGATCTCCGACCTCCACGTGCGCACCGGAGTGAAGCCCAAGCGGCTGCACGCAGCGGTGGAGATGATCAACGAGGCCAAGCCGCACTTCTTGGCCCTCACTGGCGACTACGTCTGCCTCTCCCCCCGGCCCCTTCCCAACCTCACGGCCGCGCTCAAAGACCTCGCGGTGCCCGCCTACGCCACGTTGGGAAACCATGACCACTGGAGCGGCGCGGCCAAGGTGCGCTCGGCGCTCGAGGCAGCGGGAGTCCACGTCCTCACCAACGAGCACCGGGTGCTCGACTTCGGCAACACGCCGCTGCACCTCATCGGAGTCGACGACTCGGTGACCGGCCACCACGACCCCGAGGCCGCTTTCCGCGGAGTGCCCCAAGGCGCCACCACGGTGGTGCTCTCGCACGACCCCCAGAGCGCCGACTGGCTGGCTCCCTTCCGGCCCGCGCTCGTTCTGTCGGGCCACACCCACGGCGGGCAGGTGTACTTCCGAAGGCTCACTCCGTTCATCGCCGCGCGCTTGCGCATGAAATACCTCTCCGGCTTCTTCGAGGTGCAAGGCTCGGTGCTCTTCGTGAACCGCGGGCTGGGCGCGAACGTGCCCCTTCGCTTTCGTGCGCCGGTGGAGGTCGCCTGCCTCACCTTACGCAGCGGCCCGGCCACCCCGGCGGTCAACCGGGGCCACGCCGCCTAAGATGGCGCCACGCGACTTTCGGGCAAGGTGCCGTCGAAGAAGAGCACCCGGTTTCCCCCGCCTCCTTGCGCTTGCTCCAGGCTCGCCTGCGCGTTGCGAGCGAGGTCGGCGAAGGAGCTCTCCCGGCCGACCGTGGCGGCGGCGACCCCCACCGAGATGGTCGGGCGCAACACCTCTCCTTCGTGTGCCAAGGACGCCTTGCTCACCCGCTCGCAGATGCGCCGCGCGACCACCAGGGCTCCCGCCAAGTCGGTGTGCGGCATCAGCAACAAAGCCCGCCGGGCCTCGTACTGCACCGGGTAGTCGGTGTCGCGCAGCGAGCGGCGAATCGCCAGCGCCAGCCCGCCCATCAGCTTGGAGAGCAGCACGCGATCGCCGATGGGCAACGAGTCGAACGCCACCAGCGCCAGCGCCAAGGGAAAACCGTACCGCCGCGCCCGCTTCACCTCGATGAACAGCACCTCTTTGAAATGGGCGAAGGTGTAAAAGCCGGTCAACGGGTCGAGAATGCCGTCGCCTGGGCGCGCCGGGGGCGCCTGCTTGTGCGCGAAAAGCTGCACCCACTCCGACAGCCTCAGCTTCAGGTCGTTGGGGGACAGGGGCAGCGGCACGACGGCGTCGGCGAAGCTCGCCTTGAAGCCTTTGGCCTGCGCGGCCACCACCAGAGCTTGCGGCAGCCGCGCGCGCACCGCCTTGGCGACCTTCGCCGGCTGCGCCAGCGTCGGCCCCAGCACCACCAGCTGCTCCTTGGTCAGCGCGGCGGCGTCACGTGCGGCGGAGAGTCTCAAGCCCGCCCGGCGAAGCGCCTGGGCGAGGGGGCGGTGGTGCTTCGTCGACGGCTCCAGCAACGCGGTACGGGTCACTTTCATCGGCTTTGGACCTTACCTTCAATCGAACGCGCCCGCCTTGCGTTTTGCCTGGCCCTGGGCCATACCCCCGCCGTTTCCAAAAACCAAATTTTTCTACTCCTCTGAAGGAAGGTGTCAGTTTGACGGGCATTCGGGTGAAAGACGGCGAGTCGATTGAAGGCGCGCTCAAGCGGTTCAAGAAGGCGACCGAGAAGGCGGGCATTCTCTCGGAGATTCGCAAGCGGGAGCACTACGAGAAGCCTTCGGTGAAGCGGAAGAAGAAGGCGCTCGCGGCGAAGAAGCGCGCGGTGAAGAAGCTGCGCAAGGGCTTCTGACGGGGGCACCATGGCGCTCAAGGAGCGGATCGACGCCGATCTCAAGGACGCGATGCGCGCGAAAGCCGAGCTCGATACCTCGGTTTTGCGCATGCTCAAGAGCGCGGTGAAGTACAAAGAGGTCGAGCCGGGCGCCAAGCCGCTCGACGACGCGGGGGTGATGGCGGTCATCTCCACCCTCATCAAACAGCGACGCGACTCGGTCGAGCAGTTCAAGCAAGGTGGCCGGCCGGAGCTGGCGCAGAAAGAAGAGCAGGAGATTGCGGTGCTCCAGCGCTACCTGCCCGCTCAGCTCTCTGCCGCCGAGCTCGCCGCCGAGGTGCAAAAAGCGATCGCCGAGGCCCAGGCGCAAGGCCCCAAGGACATGGGCGCGGTGATGAAGATTCTCTCTCCGCGGCTCAAGGGCCGCGCCGAGGGCAAGGCCATCTCCGACGAGGTGAAGGCGCAGCTCTCGAAGTAGGCGGCTTGCTCATCCCCGAGCACAAAATCGAAGAGCTCCGCGAGCGGGTGGACATCGTCGCCCTCATCTCGCGCCATGTGGAGCTCAAGAAGTCGGGCCGAAGCTTCAAGGGCCGCTGCCCCTTCCACCAGGAGAAGACCGCCTCCTTCCACGTCACTCCCGAGATGCGCCGCTTCAAGTGCTTCGGGTGCAACGCGGGCGGCGACGCCATCGCCTTCGTGCAGCGCTATTTGGGCAAGACCTTCGTCGACGCGGTGAAGGACCTGGCGCGCGAAGCCGGGGTGGACCTCGAGGCGGCGGCCGACCCCAGCGCCAAGGAGCGAGCGCAGCTTAGGGAAGTCACCGACTTCGCCGCCGAGCACTTCAAGTCGCGCCTGTGGGACGAGGGCCACGGCAAGAAGGCACGCGAATACCTGCACCGTCGAGGGGTCGCCGACGAGGTAGCGCGGGCCTTCGGGTTGGGCTGGGCGCCTTCGGGTTGGCAAGACCTCGCCGACCGCTTACTCGAACGTGGGCTCCTCTCCTTCGGAGAGAAAGCCGGGCTGGTGGCCCGCCGCCAGCGGGGCGAGGGCTACTACGACCTTTTCCGCGGGCGGCTGATCATCCCCATTCGTTCTCCGGAAGGGCGCACCATCGCCTTCGGCGGCCGCCTGCTCGAGGGGGACGAGGGGCCCAAGTACCTCAACTCGCGCGAGAGCAAGCTCTACAACAAGAGCGAGACGCTCTACGGCCTGGACCAGGCGCGTGACGAGATTCGCAAGAAGAAGTCGGCGGTGCTGGTCGAGGGTTACTTCGACTGCATCGGCCTGCACCAGGCGGAGGTGAAACAGGCGGTGGCCTTGTGCTCCACCGCGCTCACCCCCGGGCACCTGGGGGTGCTCTCCCGCGCCGAGGCCAAGGAGCTGGTGTTGCTCCTCGACGGCGATGACGCCGGCCGCAAGGCGGTGGAGCGGCTGGCCGGCTCGCTGCTCGCCGCGGGTGCCGCCACCAGGGTGGCCCTCTTACCCGACGGAGATGACCCCGACACCTTCGCCCGCCAGGCCGGCCCCGAAGGGGTGCAAAAGCTCTTGACGGCGGCCAAGCCGCTCACCGCGTACTTGTTCGGCGCGCTCTTGCCCCAAGGAAAAGCAGGGAGCTTCGAGGAGAAGATGCAAGCCCTCGAGCGTCTCCGCCCCGTCACCGCCGCGCTGCCGGTGGGCCTCACCCGCTCGGCCTTTTTCGGCGCCATGAGCCAGCACTTCGGGTTGCCTGCCGCCGAGCTCGAGGCCTCCTTCAAGGCGAAGACGTCTCCTGTGCGCCCGGTGCCGAAGGCCGCTTCGCCCACGTCGGCTTCCTCAGAACGCTCCTCTGCTCGCCCTGCGACCGAGCGCCCGCCGGACACGCTCGAAGCCGTCTTCGCCGCCTTCGCCTGCCGTGATGCGCAGCTGCTCCAGAAAGACCCGTACCGCGTCGCCGACGAGCTGACCCACCCCGGCCTGCGCGCGCTGGTGGCGCACGTCTTTTCGGGCGCGTCGAGCGAAGACGTTCTCTTCGAGGCCTCCTTCCCGGTGAAGGCCGCCCTCGAAGCCGCAGCGCGTCAGCTGCCCGCCGACCCCGGGGCGCTGGAACCAGCGTTCCTGGCGGCGTGTCGCAAGCTCAAGCTTCGGCACATCGAAGAGCAGCTGTCCCACATCGCCAAGGAAACCGCCCGCCTGGAGGGGGCGAGCGAGCTGACAGAGGAGACGCGCCGTTTACTGGCCGAGCGCAGCGAGCTTTTGGCCTTGAAAAGAAAAGTCCTCGAGCAGGGACCGGAAAGATAGGTCTTTGAAGCCGGAACAAAGCCCCCCCTTTTCCCGGTTTGGAGATTCGCGTTTGTCACACCCGGCCAATCTGAGCTAGACCGGCCCGCTCGTCTGGCCGCCCATAGGAGAAGTTTCTACATGTCCAAGAAAGCCAAGGCAAAGGCGAAGGCGAAGAAGGTCAAGGAGGCCAAGAAGAAGCCGGCCGCCCAGGCCAAGGCCTCGTCCAAAAACGCCCAGAGCGAGGACGCCGTCGCGCTGGCGAAAGAGAAGTTGAAGAAAGTAGGCCGGGGCGCGGGCGAGGCGGGCGGCGACGAGGTCGACCCCGAGGAGCAGGCTGATGAGCTGGCCGCCGCGGTGGAGGTCGACCCCGACGCGGTGGAGGAGGACGTGGAGGAAGAGGCGGTCGCCGAGCGCAAGGAGGTCAAGGACCTGCTCGAGGCTGGCCGGCAGAAGGGCTTTCTCACCTACGACGAGGTGAACGACGCGCTCCCCGCCGACATCGTGTCGTCCGACCAGATCGACGACGTGATGTCGATGTTCGGAGACAACGACATCGAGATCGTCGACGCGCAGAAGGCGGCGCAGGCCACCGAGGTCAAGCCCACCGTCGCCGCCACCGAGGAGAACCAGAAGGAGGCGGAAGAGGAGGAAGAGAAGGAAGAGGAGGAGCCGGGGGGCAAGTCGAACGACCCGGTGCGCCTCTACCTGCGCAAGATGGGCTCGGTCTCGCTGCTCACCCGCGAGGGCGAGGTGGAGATCGCCAAGCGCATCGAGGACGGCGAAAAAGAAGTCTTACGCGCGCTGCTCGCCTGCCGGGTGGCGGTGGCGGAGATCATCGAGATCGGCACCAAGCTCAAGTCGGGCAAGCTGCGCATCCGCGAAGTGATGAAGGACGCCCCGGAAGAGCCCAACGCCGAGGCGGAGGAGACGGAAGCGGAGCTTTCTGAGAGCGAGCAAGCCGCCCAGCTCAACCAGAACGAGCTCAACAAGATCGAGCAGATCTGCAAGCAGATCGAGCGCATTCGCAAGTGCGCCAAGGACTACGAGTCGATCGAGTCGGAGCTGGCCACGAAGAAGCTCTCAGAAGTGAAGCGCAAAGAGGCTCGCCAGGAGATGAAGGACCTCCAGGCGAAGATGATGGACATCTTGGAGGAGATGCGGCTCAACAAGAAGCAGATCGACCGCATCGTCGGCGTCCTGCGCGGAATGATCGAGCGGGTGGACAAGGCCGAGGACGAGCTGCGCCAGACCGAGCGCAGCTACGGGCTGCCGATGAAGGAGCTCAAGGCCCAGCTCAAAGACGCGCTGAACAACCCGGCGAGCGCCAAGAAGCTGGCGCGGCGGATCAACGTCTCCGAGGACACGTTGGAGATTCTCGAACGAGACATTCGCACCGCGGTGCGCAACATCAAGCGGGTCGAGGAGGAGGCCAACCTTCCCATCGACGCCTTGCGCCAAAACTACGAGGCGATTCGGGTGGGCGAGCGCAGAGCCGAGCGCGCCAAGAGTGAGCTGGTCGAGGCCAACCTGCGCTTGGTGGTGTCGATCGCCAAGAAGTACACCAACCGCGGTCTGCAGTTCTTGGACCTCATTCAGGAAGGCAACATCGGCCTGATGAAGGCGGTGGACAAGTTCGAGTACAAGCGCGGCTACAAGTTCTCGACCTACGCCACCTGGTGGATTCGCCAGGCCATCACCCGCGCGATCGCCGACCAGGCGCGCACCATTCGCATTCCGGTGCACATGATCGAGACGATCAACAAGCTCATTCGCACCAGCCGGTACCTGGTGCAGGAGATCGGCCGCGAGCCCACTCCGGAGGAGATCGCGGAGAAGATGGAGCTGCCGCTCGACAAGGTGCGCAAGGTGCTGAAAATCGCCAAGGAGCCCATCTCGCTGGAGACCCCCATCGGCGAGGAGGAGGACTCGCACCTGGGCGACTTCATCGAGGACAAGAGCCTGGTCAGCCCCTCCGACGCGGTCATCAACATGAACCTCGCCGAGCAGACGAGGAAGGTGCTCGCCACCCTCACCCCGCGCGAGGAGAAGGTCTTGCGCATGCGCTTCGGCATCGGGGAGAAGAGCGACCACACCCTGGAGGAGGTCGGCCAGGACTTCGAGGTCACCCGCGAGCGTATTCGGCAGATCGAGGCCAAGGCGCTGCGCAAGCTCCGCCACCCCTCGCGCTCCAAGCGGCTGCGCTCGTTCGTCGAGAGCTAGTCAGCGGGGTGGCTGTCCCAAGCCGGTGAAGAAGTCGAAGGTATGCCCGTGGCCCAGGTGGTCGCTGGTGCGACGGGTGACGATGCGCCCTTGATCGATGGCACCCAGCTCGTCCTCCGAGAGCGTGACCAGGTGGGTGTGCCCCTCGGCCTCGGAGGTCTCGCGCTGGATGCCGCCCGCGGGCGGACTCGCCAGCGAAGTGAGCGTGAGAGTGAAGGTGTGCGTGTGAAGAAAATCGCGCGAGGAGGTGAAGGTCATCGTCTCCACTCCACCAATGGGGTCGACGGGAGGCTGGGGCAGCTCCGCGCGTGCACCGCACCTCAGCACTGCCACCGCCGCCAGCCACGCCCACCGCATGACCCAAACGCTAGGGCCGCTGGCCAGCAGGCGGAAGGGCATGAGGCATACGAACGCGGGCGCAACCGTCGGCTGGGACACGTCGGCGCGTTCTTGCGCTCACGCGGCGAGGTTAGTATTCGACCCTCGCTCGTCTTTGACGGGCCCTTAGCTCAGCGGTAGAGCTGTCGGCTCATAACCGATTGGTCCCAGGTTCGAATCCTGGAGGGCCCA
>JBMORE010000163.1:0-15844 GCA_049322255.1 Myxococcota bacterium
CCTCGGCCTGCACGCGCGCCTCGACCGCGGCGCGGGCCTTCGCTTCTGCTGCCTCGCGCGCGCGGGCGGCGAGGGTGGCCTTGGCCTCGCTGCGCGCCGTCTCCGCGCGGCGGACAATCTCTGCCAGCGTCTCCGGGGGTACCTTCAGCTCCGGCTCGATGAGGAAGGCGTCGACGAAGGCTGCGCTCGCCGAGCCGGAGTCGCCCAACGTCGCCAAGCACAGCCCGAGGTAGAGGTGGGCTCGTGCGCGTGGACCTACGCTCGGGCTGGAAAGAGCGAGGGCCCGTAGCTTTGGCAGGGCTTGCTCCGGCTGAAAGTCTTCGTAGAGGCGAATGGCCGCCGCGAGCTCTCCTTCGGCATCGGCGAGCGTCGAGGCGGCAAAAAGGAGCGCGAAAAGAGCGAACGCGCGGTGCATTCAGTTACTCTACCGCCTTCCCTTCGAAAGGAAGCGCATGCTTTGGGCGGTGGTTCTCTCCTCGTGGCTCGGCGGAAGCGTGACCCAGGCGCCCGCCGCGATGGCCAAGTTTCAGGAGGGAATGGGGCACTACCAGGCCGGGCGCTGCCGCGAGGCGCTGGTGGCCTTCGAGGACGCGGCCAAGGTGCGCCGCTCGTCCGGGCTCCTGCGCCGCATTGCCGAGTGTCGCCAGAAGCTCGGAGAGCTCGTGCCGGCCCGCGAGGCGTGGCGGCAGTACCTGGCAGACAAGAGCATCCCCGATCGCGAAACGGCGCAGAAGGAGCTTTCGCAAGTGGAAGCGGCCATCGCAGAGGAAGAGAAGGCCGCTCGAGCCCAAGCGCAAGAGAAGGCGCGGCTGGAGGCTGAGGAAAAGGCGCGCCAAGAAGCCGAGGCGCGGGCCAAGGCGGTAGCCTCGCCGCCGTCGACGCCTCGGGCGTCCTTCGACCATCGGCCGCTTCAGGTGGTGCCGCGTGGCGAGACGCCGGTCTTGAAGGTGAGGGTGACCGCGGAAGGGGTGGTGGCGAGCCCCGCGCTGCACGTGCGCCTGCCGGGAATGGAGGGGTATTCGGCGTTTCGCTTGGAGCCGGTGGAGGGCACCCCAGGGCTTTTCACCGCCCGCCTTCCACCCGCCCACGGCGAGGGCTTCGACTATTTCCTTACGCTTGCCGACGACACTGGACAGGTGCTGATGGCGATGGGCTCTGCGGGCGAGCCGTTGCACGTGGTGGTGAGCGGCGCGGTGACGGTTTCGCCGGTGGCCGTGTCGGCTCCTGCTCCTGCCGAGGGGGGCAAATGGTCCATGGGTCGCTCTGTCGGGGTGGCGGCCGGTGTGGTCGGAGTGGCGGCGGTGGTTGCAGGCGCGGTGATGGCGGTGAGCGCGCAAGACACGCTGGCCAACTACCGGCAGGGCCAAAAGCCTGACCAATTCCAAGAAGTCACCGAGCAAGACGCCCGGAGCGCCGTGGCCCGCTCGCACGTAGCCCTGGTGCTGCTCGGAGGAGGCGCCGGCGCAGCCGGCTTGGGCTTCGTTCTCGCCTTTTAGGTGCTGCATGCGTGGATTCGTTCTCTTCGGAGTGATGGCGGCGGGGTGCGTGAGCATCGAGCAGTTCGAGGGCCGTCAATTTCGCTGTGACACCGACGAGCAGTGCTCCTCCGATGCTTGGTGCCATGCCAAGAGTCTGGTCACTGGAGGCCAGGAGGGAGGGAACGTCTGTGTCCCGCGCGGCGAGCACTACTGCGGCGGAGTGAAGTGCCCAGAGGGACAGCGGTGCCAGAGCTTTCCCGTCAATGCGAGCGCCAACTGCGTTCCTTGTACATCGCCGTGTTCGCCGCTGCGCGACCAACCCGACGGCCATGGTGGGGGTGGCGGAGGTGGGGGAGGAGGTGGGAATGAAGGCGAATGCAACTCGGCCTCTTGTCCCCAGGAAGAAGCCTGTGTCGCCGCCGCCTGCGCCAGGCCTTGCATCGAGCCTGTGCCGCCCAACTGCATCAGCTGCCGCTTCGCCGCCTTGGTGACCGACTTCTCGGTGACGAAAGGCGGAGGCTGCCTTCCCGGTGCCGACGCCGATTGCTCGACCCTCGGCTGTCCCTCGGGTCAGTCGTGCGCCATTTTTCTGCAAGGGGATGCCGGGGTGGCCTTGCGCTGTACCGGCGCTGCCGCCAACGGAAAGGCAAGCTGCAGGACCGGTCAAGATTGCAGCTCCGGAATCTGCGTCACCGGGTTTTGCCGCGACGCCTGCACCGCTTCCAAGTCTCCGGGGTGTCCCAGCTGCGTCACTCGGCAGGACTTTCCCTCCGGCACGGGCTACTGCAATTGAAGGAAAGCTTCGGCCGCAGGAATGTCTTCTGGCCGATCGACCGCGACGGACCGGTGTGACGTTGGCCGGCAGGCGATGCGAATGCCGTTTTCCAACGCGCGAAGCTGCTCGAGGCTCTCCGCAAGCTCGAGCGGGCTTGGCGGCAGCGCGGCGAGCCGGAGCAACGTTGCTCGTCGGTAGCCGTAGATGCCGACGTGGGCGAAGCGCCTAAGATTTCCTCTCCCCTCACCCTTACCCTCTCCCAGAGGGAGAGGGGGGTGCTCCTCGCGAACGTAGGGCACGTCGGCGCGGGAGAAGTAGAGGGCGAAGCCGTCGGCGCCCACCACCGCCTTCACCACGTGTGGGTTTGCTCGTTCGTTCTCCGCCAGCGGCCGCACCAGCGTCGCCATCTCCACGAGCGGGTCATCGAAAGCTTGCGTCAGTGCGGCGAGCGACTGGGGGTGAATCGCCGGCTCGTCTCCCTGGACGTTGACGTAGACGTTGGCCTCGGTCGACCGCGCCACTTGGGCGACGCGATCAGTCCCGCTCGCGCACGCCGGCGAGGTGAGCGCCACCGCTCCGCCGAAGCGTCGCACCGCCTCCTCGATGCGCGCATCATCGGTGGCGACGATGATGTGGTCGAAGGCGTCGCTTTCCTGGCAGCGCTCGTAGACGTGCTGAACCATCGGCTTGCCGGCGATGAGCGCCAGCGGCTTGCCGGGGAAGCGCGAGGAGGCGTAGCGCGCGGGGATGACCGCAGTGGGCTTGGAGGCTTTCGCCGTCACGCCCACCTTTATACGGTGGTGAACGGCTCCGTGGCTCGCGCCAAGTGGCGTTCCTAGCTTGGTGGCGATGAAAACCATTCTGCACGTGGTGGGAGCGCGGCCGAACTTCATGAAGGTCGCTCCGATTCACCGGGCGATCGCCGAGCGCGGCCAGCTCGTCCAACGGTTGGTGCACACCGGGCAGCACTACGACGCGCAGATGAGCGACGTCTTCTTCGCCGACCTGGGGTTGCCTCCGCCCGACTTGCACCTGGGAGTCGGCTCGGGCTCGCACGCGGCGCAGACGGCGAAGCTCTTGCTCGAGCTGGAGAAGGTCTTCGAACGGATACGCCCCGGCCTGGTCTCGGTGGTGGGGGACGTCAACAGCACGCTGGCGGCGGCGCTGGTGGCCGCCAAGCTGGGCATTCCCGTGGCGCACGTCGAGGCGGGGCTACGCAGCTTCGATCGCTCCATGCCCGAAGAAGTCAACCGGGTGGTCACCGACCGGCTCAGCGACCTGCTGCTCACTCCTTCCGCCGATGGAGATGCGAACTTGCTCGAGGAGGGGGTGGACCCGCGCTCCATCTTCCGTGTGGGCAACGTGATGATCGACAGCCTCCTGGCGGCGCAGCCAAGAGCACTCCAGCTGCCGGTGCTCGAACGGCTGGGGCTCACCGCACGCGGCTACGGAGTGTGTACGCTGCACCGGCCCTCGAACGTCGACGACCCCGCGGTGCTCGGAGGGCTGCTTTTGGCGCTGGGGGTCATCTCCACCTCGCTTCCCATCGTGTTCCCGGTGCACCCGCGCACGCGGCGCATGCTGGCGCAAGGCAGCCTGAGGGTGATGCCAGCGGCCCACCCCGGGCTGCGGCTGTGCGAGCCGTTGGGCTATCTCGAGTTTTTGGCCCTCACCGCTCAGGCGCGGCTGGTGCTGACCGACTCCGGGGGGCTTCAGGAGGAGACCACCGCGCTGGGAGTGCCTTGCCTCACCTTGCGCGAGAACACCGAGCGGCCGGTGACGGTGTCGGTGGGCACCAACGTGGTGGTGGGGACCGACCCGGCGCGCATCGAAGCCGAGGCGGCCAAGGTGCTCGCCGGCCGCGGAAAAGAGGGCCGCGTCCCCGAGCTGTGGGACGGGCGCGCCGCGTACCGAATCGCCGAGGTCTACGAGAGATATCTATCTCCCTCTCCCTCTGGGAGAGGGTTGGGGTGAAGGGCGTTAAACTTCGCGAGCTTTCGCCCCTCACCCTTCCCCTCTCCCATAGGGCCCATAGGGAGAGGGAATTTACGGACACATGCGCGCAGAGCAGGTGCCGCCGTCCGCGCAGGTCTTCCCGTCGCAATCGACATCGGCACAGTCGGTAAGCCCGTCGAGGTCGCCGTCCGCTCCGTCGTCGCACACGGTTTCTTGCGGCACACACGCCAAAGGCGGCTGCCCGGCATCGAGGCCGCCGTCACCTCCACCGTCGGTTTCGCCGCCGTCGTTTGGCCCGGCGTCGGCCGCTCCCGCGTCGAAGGGACCGGCATCGCCCATACCCCCGTCGGGGATACCGGCGTCGGTGAAGGTTCGCCCGCAGTTGAGCCCGGCATCGGAGGCGCTGCACGTACGCCCTAGACAGTCGAGGTCGTCGCAGTCGATGAGCCCGTCGCCATCATTGTCGACGCCGTCGGCGCAGTCCTCCTCATGGCAACTCGACGTCCGGCACGCTGCCCCGGTGGCACAGGCGTCGTTACACCTGCCGCAGTGTGCGGAATCGTTGGCCAAGTCGAACGTCTCGTCGGTTTGCCCGTTGCAGTCATTGTCCAGCTGGTCGCATTGCTCGGCCGAAGGTTGCACGCTCGCCGCGCACACCAAGCCGGCATCGGCGCACGCGCGCGTGCCCTGGGCACACACCCCGGGGCTTCCTGTGTCGCAAACCTGCCCGGACTCGGGAAAGGCCTCGTCGAAGAGGCCGTCGCAGTCGTCGTCTACTCCGTTGCACAGCTCCTCGTCGGTGCACACGCCCACGGGAAAGCACAGCCCGCCACCGCTGGCTTGCGGCCGGCATTGGTAGCTTTTTCCGCAGTCCGCGTCGGCCGCGCAGGAGAAGAGACCCTCGTCGGGGTCGACGCTCAACCGGCAGCTCACCGCCGCGCACAGCAAACCCGCTGCCCATAGACGACGCGCCTTCATCAGAACCGACCTCCGAGGACCAACCCTGCGGCCCCTGGGCCGACTGCCGGTGCCACCGATGTTTGAGGTTCTTCTTCACCGACGCCGATGAGCGTGAGCACTACGCCGGTCACCGCCGCGGCCCCCGCCACTCCGAAGAGCACGTTGGCCACGGTGGCGTTGCTCTGGGCGTCGAGCGCCTGTTGACGGGTGCCGGCGTAGACGCCGGTGTCGGGGTTGAAACCCTCGCGAAGCTCGCGCTGCGTCCGCTCCGCCCGCACCCCGAAGAGGGCGCCCGCTCCTCCAGCCACCAGCGCCACGCCTCCGGCAATCCACGCCGGCGCGGGCACGTGCAGCCCGCCGGCTGATTTCTCTTTGGCGTCTTTTTGCACCAGCGCGGGAACCTCTTCCTCTTCAGGCTGCGCGCCGGGAATGAGGAGCAGCCGCACCTCTTCCTCCGTCACCCGGTTGGCCTCGACGGTGAGCAGGCGTTGCACCGGCAGGTACGCCTTCTTCTGTATGTGCACCTCGTGCTTGCCCGGCTTGAGCTCGAGCGAGAGCGGAGCGGTGCCCACCCGTTCGCCGTTCACCGTCACCTGGGCGTTCTTCACGTTGCAGGTGAGCTTCAAGGTCCCGCGCGCCTCTTTCTCGCCGCGCAAAAGCCTCGGCACGGCTTCGCCCACGTCCAGCGTCAAGCGGCGGGAGGCGATGAGAATGGCCCGATCGACGTCGGCGAGGACTTGCATCTTCTCCAGGTCGATGAGCCACAGCTTGATGAGGTAGCTCCGTTCGTCGCGGGTCAAAGACCCCACCACCACCCGCTGCACGTCTACTCCCTGCACCCGCGCTGCCACGCACGTCACCTTCCCCTCGCAGTTGCGCAGCTCTTCGTAGGTCTTCTCGCCCAGCTTCTCGCGCAGCTCGTCCGGGCCGACGACGGCGAAGCGTTGCTGCTTGGCCGACTGGAGCACCGTCTGGGTGACTTGGGCAGCCAGCCCCATCATCGTGGGCGGCGAGGTGAGCTCGACGATTGCTACCTTCTCTTTGGCCACAGCGGGCAAGGCGGTCACGAGCAGCGCCGCCACAAGAGGCTTCCTCATGGCGGCGAACCATACTCGGGAAACGACCGGCGGTAGAGGGAACGGCTGCGTGTTATGCACCTTGGCGGAGATGACTCCTCCGCCCGCAGCACCTCGTGTCGTCGAGGTCGAGTTCGTCGTCGAGCCCAACTACGCCGGCTGGCGGCTCGACCGCTACCTGTGCGAGAAAATTCGCCGCCTCTCCCGCACCCGTGTGCAGCGCATCATCGAGCGCGACTTGGTGAGCGAGCGGCCGCTCAAGCCCTCGAGCTTGGTCACCCCCGGCCTCACTTTTCGCCTGCGCAAGAGGGTGCTCGAGGAGCCGGAGGTGCCCGCGCCCGAAGAGCTGGTCGAACTCTACCGTGACGAGTGGCTGCTCGTGCTCGACAAGCCCGCGGGCTTACCCATTCACCCCACCGCCCGCTACCACCAGGGCACGCTGGTGTCGCTCTTGCGGCGGCGCTACGGAGACTCCTGCAAGGCCGACCCGGCGCACCGACTCGACCGCGAGACCTCCGGCTTGGTGGTGTGCGGCCTTTCGGTCGAGGCGACCCGGCGTCTCAAGCGCGCCTTTCACCAGGGTGAGGTCGCCAAGGAGTATCTCGCCATCTGCGAGGGCCACCCTGCCACAGACGAGCTCGAGGTCGACGCACCCGTTGCCGAGGGAGGTGCGCTGGTGCGCATCGCGGTGCGCATCGACCCTGTGGCGGGCAAGCGCGCCCTCACCCGTTTCGAGGTGCTCCGTCGCTTCACCCGCGTGGGCGAGCCCTTTTCCCTCTTGCGCGCCCTCCCCCGTACCGGCCGGCAACACCAGATTCGTATTCACCTCAAGTCGGTGGGCTTGCCTTTGGTGGGAGACAAAATCTACGGCCCTGACGAGGGGTACTTCGACCGCTTTTCCCGACACGCCCTGGAGCCCGAGGCCTGGGCGCGCCTGCGTCTGAGCCGGCACGCGCTGCACGCAGCGAAGCTTTCTTTCACCCACCCGGGTACGGGAAAACAGCTGTGCTTCGAGTCGCCGCTGCCCGCCGACCTGAGCGCCTTCCTCGATGGAAGAGAGTAGACCGTCGTCAGGGTGAGCGCAGGTGGCGCCTGCGGCTGCTGCGTGCGCTCAACGCGGCCACCAAAACGAGCATCGGCCACAGGCCACCCGCGGCGGAGCTTCCTTGGCATCCGCAGCTGGTGCCCACCGCGTCCAGCTCGTTTTCGCCTGCCCCGGCGTCTGCCGTGCCGTCGCCCGCATCGAGGGGGTTGCCGCTGTCGACAGAGCCCGCATCGACATCCGCTCCGCCGTCGAACGAAGCGCCTGCGTCTTCCGCTCCGCCGTCGCTCGCTACTCCCCCGTCGAAGCCCGCATCGGCGACGCCTGCATCCATTCCGCTGCCGGCGTCGACTGTGCTGCCTGCGTCCATTCCGCTGCCAGCGTCGACTGTGCTGCCGGCATCCATTCCGCTACCGGCATCGACTGGGCTACCGGCGTCCGCGCCATAGGCGCCTGGATTCGGGTACCCCGCCGGGGCCTCCCGCAGCTGACAGGGGAAGAGGGGGTTCACCGAGCTGCCAAAAGGGTTGTTTCCGCCGTAGGCGCCTTGCTGACCGCCGTCGCTGCTCGCGGTGAGGGAAGGGCTGGTGGACTGCAAACGAAAATTGCCGGCGTCGGGAGAGACGAATCGAGGGTCCACCGAGATGTTGCCGGTTCCGGTCAAGGGAGCCAGGGAGCCGGCGGCGTTGTTGTAGCTGGCAGTCCCCTGAGTGAAGCCGATGACCGGCGCAGGTGCTTGTAGAATGTTGTTCACCACCTGGGGGACGAAGTTGTTCTGGCTGTTGGCGTCGTAGAGGTAATGCTCGATGCCGTCCGCGCTTTGGGCCACGGTGTTGTGACGCAGCTGGGGGGTGAAGGGCATGGCGGCAAACTGGCCCACCGACACCAGGGCGATGGGCGTATCCGCGGCGGCGTCGGTGCCGAAGAAGAGGTTGTTCTCCACCACCAAACCGGTGCAGTCCCAGCAGACCATGCCGAAACGGCGGTCGGTGCGACTGGAGCGCCGGTGGTCGAAGAGGTTGCCGCGAATGGTGGTGGGCATTCGCACCCCGACGGCGATGTATTCGTCGTCAGACACCGGGGACAGGCCGGTCGAGTTGGTGAACCCGTAGAACCAATTCCGCGTCACCACCGCGGGCTGGGTCGCCAGATTCGTTCCTGCGTCGGCATTGTCCACAGTGGACAGGGCGATGCCCACCGAATCGATGCCGTGAAACACGTTGCAGTCGATGACCACCCCGCCCAGCGCCCACACCCCTTCTCCTTGGGGCAAGAAGTTCGTGCGGCCGTTTCTGTTGCGCACGTTGATGACGTTGTTGAGGATGTAGTTGTCGCGCGCGGGCACGTTGGTGACGAGGCTCGAACCGATGCCAATGCCTACGACTTCATGCTGGGGCAGGTCGACCTCGCCTCCGGGGACGGTGATGGTGAAGCCGTCGATGTGAATGCCTTCGGCGTTGAACGCACCCATTCCAATCTGCTCGCTGCGAACGACGTAGACGATTCCCGCCATGGCCAAGTTGCTCAGGTCCACCTGGAGCACGGTCTCGTCGGCGCCCCGGTCGGAGACCAAGTGGGTGTGGTTGGGGACGAGGAAGCCCGTCTGCGGCGCCGTAGGGGCGGCGTTCTCCACGTAGGTACCGGGGCCCACGTGAATAACCGCCACGTTGGCGGCCGAGGGCGCGGGGCTCAGCACCGAGAACGTGTACTTGAGGGTTCGGCAGGGGTTGGCGTTGGTTCCGCACCCCACGGCGTCGGTCCCGCCTTGGCTGCGCACGTAGTAATCGGTGGCCAAGGCAGAGGTCGCGCAAAGCAGCACGAGGGCACCCAGCCCGGCGGATAGAGCTTTCGTCAATGGTTTCATCGAGGCAGAGCGTACCAGTTCTTAGTGGCGTTTTTGCTAACGCAAGCCAGCGCGCCGGCTCAGCTCGCGTAACCACTGCTGGTGGAGGTGCTCTTTTTTGTCCAGCTCGTACACCTCGTGGAGCGTCTCTTGGGTCTTGCGGTTGAGCTCGAGGTGCGCCTGAAGATTCACCTCCAGCTGGTAAATCAGGGAAGTGAGACTCAGCCACGTGTCGAGCAGGTACGAGAGCGAATCTTCGAACGCAGTTCCCGGGGCGATTTGCTGTTCGGCACCCGCGAGCAGGTCGAGCTTGAGGCCGGCGTCGGCGAGCAACTTCTCCGCCGCGTGAATCGAGTCGCCGAGCTCCTTGCGCATCGCCAAGAGCTCGCGCGCCAACTGGTCGCGCTGAGTTTTGTTCTCGGGGGTGCCGGTCTTGGGAATTTTCGCGGCCTTCGCCTTGAGCACCCCGAGGCGCTTTTGCACGTCGTCGGACTTGGCGAGGAGCGCCTCCAGCTTTTGCTTCACCTCGGGAGAGAGCTGGGGGTTTTCCTTGAAGGCCTTGTAAATCTGCGCCCGGAACTTGAGCTGGCGGTGGCGCAGGCGTTTCCACAGGTGGTCCACCCGGTCGCAGATTTTCGCCTCCACCTCGGCCTTCTGCCGCTTGGCCGCGGCGAGCGTCTTCGCCCGCTTCTCCGGGGAGAGGCGCGCCAGCTCGGCCCGAGAGGGAAGCGTCGGTGAAGAGCCCTTCCACAGCGCGCTGGGCGTCGCCGACTGGGTGAGTGGCATGCCCGTGGAGGTCGCTTCAGAGGTCGGCGGCGCCGACGCGGAGAACTGGGAGAGGACCGGAGCGGGGCGCGCCTTGGCCTTGCGCTTCGCTCGCGGCTTGGAGCTCTTCGCCGCGGCCCGGGAGGATACGCGCGTCGGCTTGGCGCCCATGCGGTTTTTGGCACTCTTGACGTGGCTCATGGCACTTTTCCTAGGACAGGGAGGAAGCGCAAAGCAAATCGAGGTGCGCCTTTTCCTCGACGATGCGTGAGCGCACCGCTTCGCGAAAGGCAGTCAGATCGCCGCCGAAGGGTGCCGGGTCCACGGGCTCGAGCACCTTCACCAAGCAGTTGGCCCGGTCGCGTAAGACGAAGCCGTGCTTGGGCAAGGTGCGACCGGTGCCGGTGAGCACGATGGGAATGACGGGGCAGCCTTTGTCCATCGCCAGCCGAAAGGCGCCGTCTTTGAACGCCTTCACTTCCCCGTCGGGGGAGCGTGTGCCTTCGGGGAAGAGCAGCACCGGCACTCCGCGGTCCAGCCAGCGGCGGCACTCGGCCATCATGCGGCCGATGCTTTCCTTGTTGCCGCGCTCCAGCGCCACGTAGCGGTTGAGGCGCATGTTCCAGCCGATGAAGGGAACGGAGAAGACGCTCTTTTTCGACACCCACTTGAAGGGCCGGTACAGCCCGAAGAGCACCAGGATGTCGCCCAGGGACTGGTGGTTGGACACCAGCACCGCGGCCCCGTGCCAGGGCAGGCGTTCGCGGCCCTCCACCCGCAGGCGCCACAGCGGGTTGACGTGGAAGTACAGCTGGGCCCAGACGCAGGAGTAGAGGTGTTGAATCCGCCCGTTGCGGTCGAAGGGGAAGGTGAGGAGGAACACCAAGAACCCCGCCACGGAGAGGAGCACGCAGCTCGTGGCCAGGAAGAACCAAAAAAGAAGCGAATAGGCGTGCCGCATGGCCGCGCACTCTCGCACACTCTTCGGTGACGACCCGAGCGTTCAGATGGAGAAGCCGTGGGAGCGGTAGAACTCGGCGCGGGTCAAGACGTCGGCAGCGTAGTTTTTACCCGACGTGAAGTGGTCGGAATTGCCCTCGAGCCTCAAGCCTCGCAGCGCATTGCTCGGCCCGGTGTTGTATCCGCTCAGAGCGGCCTGGAGCAGTTGGTCCTCACTGAGGCGTAAGCCGCGCCGAGTGGTGCTCGCCCGCAGCTGCTGAGCGATGTCCTTGAGAACGCGCACGCCCATCGTCAAATTCGTCTTCGGTTCGCGCCAATTCATTCGCTGAAGCCAAGAGCCGTGAGCCCGCCCGTCGATTTGCATCAGGCCGTGTCCGTGGCCCCCATCGCCCCGGCCGCGGCGGTCGAGGAAGGCGCCCGCTGCCGACTCGCGGCTGACGATACCGGCGATGAGCGCTGGGTCGACACGGTGCTCCCGCGCCACCTCGAGAATCACCGGTCGTAGCCGTTCCATGGCGGCGAGGTCTCGGCGCGCCATGGTGAGCGCCGCCTCGCGCTTGGGGCCCCGGAGGGAGCTGCGGGGGACACGCGTCAAATCATTCGTGCCGGTGGTGGAAAGAGGGTTGGCTTCGAACCCGTCGCCTCTCGCGGTCCTCGTGGCAGCGGGGGCCGGGGTGGAAGGTGTTCCTCGTGCCGAGAGGTGGGTGACCGGGGAGCGTGAACGAGCTGGGGTCATCGGAGTGGAACGAACGGGAGGCATGGCAGGCAGCTTACTTCGCCCCAGCCGGCTTGGTGCGGCCGAGCGACCGGCCGGTGGGGGACCTCAACCCCGGGTGACGCGAATGACTTCCTCTGCCGAGGTGACGCCAGCCAGAAGCTTCTTGAGCGCCTCCAGCCGCATGGTTCGAAAACCGGCGGCGAGGGCTTCTTTGCGGAGCTCGTCGGCGGTGGTGCCGCGCCCGATGGAGGCCTTGAGCGAGTCGGTCACCTCCAAGAGCTCTCGCACCGCCACGCGGCCGCTGTAGCCGGTGCCGTGGCAGGCGGAGCAGCCGGCGCCTCGTACCAGTTGCACTCCCGAAGGGAGCGCGACGATGCCCAGCGCCTCCAGCTCCTCCGGCTTGGGGTCATAGTGCCGCGCGCACGAAGCACAGCACTTGCGGAGAAGCCGCTGGGCGATGACTCCCACCAAGGCGGGAGCGAGCAGGTACGGCTCGATGCCCATCTCGGTGAGCCGGGTCACGGCGCTCGGCGCGTCGTTGGTGTGCAACGAAGCCATCACCAGGTGGCCGGTGAGCGCGGCCTCGGCGGCGATGGTCCCCGTCTCGTGGTCGCGGATTTCGCCCACCAGCACCACGTTCGGGTCCTGCCGGAGGATGGACCGGAGCGCCCCCGCGAAGGTGAGCCCCCGCTTGGGGTTGATTTGCACTTGGTTGATTCCCGGTAGCTGGTACTCGACCGGGTCTTCCACGGTGACGATGTTGAGCTCCGGGCTGCGCACGGCGTTGAGCGCTCCGTAGAGCGTCGTGCTCTTGCCGCTCCCCGTCGGGCCCGTGACCAAAAGCAGCCCGTAAGGGGACCGAATCATTCGCTCGAAGCTGGCCAACTGCTCGCGTTCGAACCCCAGCTCGCTCAGCGGCAAGGAGGCCCGCGAGTTGTCTAGAATGCGGCAGCACACCTTCTCGCCGAAATACGTCGGAAGCACCGAAACCCTGAGGTCGATGACGCGGTTTTGGCGCCTGATTTTGATGCGGCCGTCCTGTGGAATCTGGTGCTCGGAGATGTCGAGATGCGCCATCACCTTGATGCGTGACACCAGCGCGGCGTGAAGCTCGATCGGCCGGGTGTCCATGTGGCGGAGCGCTCCGTCGATTCGGTAACGCACCACGGTCTGCTTCTCGTTCGGCTCGAGGTGGATGTCGCTGGCCTTGTGGTCGACCGCCCGAAAGATGATGGCGTCGACGGCCTGACAGGCCTCGGCGAGATCTTCGGGGGAGGGGTCTGCCTCCGTGACGGTGGTTGCCGCCACGACTGCCCCTGCGTCGTAGAGGCGCTGAATGGCGCGAGTGACTTCGGGTGCCGAGGAAACCACGACGAGGATGCTGCGGCCGAGCTCTCGACCCAGCCAATCGAAAATCTCCAGCCGGGAGGGGTCACAGGTGGCGATGGTGAGCTCCCCCGAGGTGGCATACACGGGGACGAGTCGATGGCGCTCAGCGGTGGCCCTGGGAACGAGCTTGGCCAGCTCGCCGTCGAGCTCTACCTCGTCGAGCTCCATGCGGGCGAGGAGGAGCTGGTCGGCGACCATCTGGGTGAGCTGCTCCAGGCTCTGAATCCCCAGGGCCTCCAACTCGGTGGGGCTGACGCTCTCGCTTCGTCGCAAGAGCGCCAGGGCGGCCTGACGTGGCTCGAGCCCACGGCGCTGTCCGGACGAGGGAAGCTGGGAGTGAGGGTGAGCCAAGGCCCGGGCCAGCGACCTCATGACTCACCGCTAAACAGTTGATCCAGGTCTTTCTGAGAGACGTGGGCGGGAAGCTCGTCGGCACAGGAGCTGGCGGGGGCCGGGGCCCGAATGAGAAGATCGAGCTCCTCCGCACGTAGAAAGCCGTTCTTCGGAAGGGCCTTCTGCGGGAGGGCCTTCTGCTCGGGGACGACGGCTTGGGAGTGGGTGCCTCCCAGGCTCTCGCCACAACCACCACAGAAGCGGTCGTGGACCGAGTTCACGAAAACGCAGCGACGACAGGGTTGAATGAGCGTGTTTCCACATTGGCCGCAGTAGCGTCGGCTGGGCTCCTGGTCGGCCTGACAAGTCGGACAATTCATGGAGCCTGCTCCATGTTCGGGTGCTCGACGGCGAGCTGCTCCCAAATCGTCCGCACGGCCTGCACGAGCTTCTCTTCCGTCAGCGGCTTGAGGAGGAACCGGCGAACCCCCAGCTGGCGGCAGGCGATGGCCTTGTCGCGCGCCGACAGAGAGCTGCAGGTGACGACGTTGGCGTCGGGAAACTCTCGTAGAATGTTGCCCGCGGCCGCCACCCCGTCCATTTCAGGGAGGACGATGTCGAGCGTGATGAGCGCGGGCCGATGCTCCTTGAAGAGCGCGACAGCCTGTTTGCCGGTGGTTCCCTCCGCGACGACCCGGAAGCCGGCCTTGGGAAGCCAGGCCTTGAGGCACGCCCGAATCGTGGTCGAGTCATCGATGATGACCGCGGGAAGCAGGAGTTTGGGGGCGGGGTGGGCGGCCACGAAGGATGGCTGCGAAAGGAGAGTAGGGCTCATGGGTTTGAATCTCCGCCAGCGGACAGGTGGCGAGGGATGCAAGACCGCAGCCGTGTCATGAAAGACGGAAGTCTGAGGGTTTATCTCATTCGCCCAGTGGTGCGGCCGGGTCGAACGGCTGGGGGAGGGTCGAGTCGGCCCCACCTGTCGCGGCTCTCGTTCCAGCAGTGCCTTCGGGAATCGTGAAGAAGACCGTCGTTCCCTGCTCCTGGGTGCTCTCCACCCAAATGCGACCCCCGTGGGCCTCGATGATGCCCTTGGCGATGGGCAGCCCGAGTCCAGCGCCGCTTCTTCCGGTCTTGCGTGCTTGCCAAAAGCGGTCGAACAGGTGGGGCAGATCTTCCTGGGCGACACCTGGGCCTGTGTCCGTTACCTGGAACAGCACTTCGCCTTCCCTTGGAGTCGCGCTGAGGGTGATTTCGGCGCCAGGCGTCGAGAACTTCACCGCGTTGCCGATCAGGTTCTCGAAGACCTGTAGAAGCCGGTCGCGATCCGCCCACACATCGGGAAGGGCATGCTCGAGCGTGCTCCGCAAATTCAAAGACGCGGCCGCCGCCAGTGGTCTGTGGGCCTCCAGGGATTCGGAGATGACCTGTTGAACGGGCACACGCGCCCGTTCGACGGAAAGACTGCCCGCCTCCAAGCGGGTCACGTCGAGGAGGTCTTGGATCAGGCGATCCATTCGCATCGCGGACCGACGAATCGTTTCCGCGGGTTTCTGCGTGGCGTGTTCGGACACCTTCCCATGTCGGCGGAGGAGCTCCGATTGCATGAGAATCGAGTGCAGTGGGTTTCGGAGATCGTGGGCGACGATGCCGAGCACGTCGTCGCGGGCCTGTATCGCCCTGCGGGCGGCTCGATAGAGGCGCGCGTTCTCGATCGACAGCGCCGCACGCAGCGCGAGCGCCTCGGCCAACTGCAAGTCCTCCAGGGTGTACCTTCGGGAGGGCGTCGACGACGCGAACGCAATCGCCCCGATGACCTCGCCTCCAGCCAAAAGGGGCACCACGATGGCTGACTTCGGGTCGATGGCACGAAGCGCTCGCAGGTGTTCTTCGGATTGAGCGAAGGAGGCGACCGTGTCGGGTGACAGGCGTTCCATGAGGATGGGCCGCTTCCTGACGAGGGCCGAGTGCACCAGATGCGGGCGTGTTCGATCGAGCGATACCCTGGTGAGCACCTCGCAGGCCCACTCCAAAGACGGGTCTCGAGTGACGGTTCGCAGGCGCCGTATCCGCCCGCTCTCGTCAAAGACATCGACGAGACATAGGTCGGCGAACTCACGCACCGCCAATTGGGAGATGCTGGTCAACGTCTCCTCGTAGTCGAGCGTCGAGGCGAGGATCGCACCTGCATCCGAGAGGAACCGCTGCTCGTTCTCGACCCGCTTCTGCGCCGTGACGTCTCGCAGCGCAACCGTGAGGATTCTCGTACCGCCGATCTCGAGCTTGGAGATCGCCGCGTCCGCGGGAAATTCCTCGCCATTCTTGCGCAGCCCGATAATCGCCAACCCGCGTTCGCCCATGCGCCGAGCAGTCTCCGGCCCGGTCGCGAATCGCTCGACGTGCTGTCGGTGGGCGGCACGAAGCCGCTGGGGGATGAGCAGGTCGAGCGGTGCGCCCATCGCTTCGGCCTTGGAGTAGCCGAAGATCTTCTCGGCTCCCTCGTTGAAGATGACGATGCGGTGTTGCTCGTCGACCGCGATGATGGCGTC
>JBMORE010000163.1:15944-64522 GCA_049322255.1 Myxococcota bacterium
GTGCTTCTGCGTGCGACGCGGGAGCAGCCCTCGGCCGGACCCGGGTGCCTCGCGGGGCGGTGCGAGGAAGCGTCACCGTGAACGAGGCGCCACCCTCCGGCGCGTCACCGACGCTGATGGAGCCGTGATGCAACATGACGAAGTCACGGGCAATCGCCAGGCCCAAACCGGTTCCACCGAAGCGACGGGTCGTTCCACCCTCCAGCTGTCGAAAGCGTTCGAAGACGGCCTCGCGCTTCTCGGGCACAATTCCCGGACCGCTGTCAGCGACCTGTACTTCGACCTGCTCGGTGCCCACGGGCCGGAGGCTCAAACGCATGCGCCCACCCGCGGGAGTGAACTTGAATGCGTTCGACAGAAGGTTCACCAGAATGCGCTGAAACTTCTCACCGTCCACCTCGGCCCAAAGCTGCCCGGCTGCCTCCAGCTGGTAGGAGATGTTCTTGTCGCTGGCCAACGACTCGAACAGGCTGCCGACGAAGCGAGCGACTTCTCCCAGATTCACCTCGGCATAGTCGACCTGCATCTGACCCGCTTCGAGCTTGGCAACGTCGAGGAGGTCGTCGACGTGGCGCCGGAGGGTGCGCGCGTTCCGCGAGATGATTTCCAGGCCGTGGCGCGTGGCCGCGCTCGTCTCTGGGGACGCGAGCATCCTTTCCACGGGACCGAGGATGAGCGTGAGCGGAGTACGCAGCTCATGGCTGACGCTGGCGAAGAACTGGGTCTTGAGCTCGTCGAGCTCCTTCGTCTTCTCGTAGAGACGGGTGATTTCCTCGTTGGCGCGCCGGAGCTTTTGGTTGGCCTCTTGGAGCTGCTCTCCGCGGAGGAAGATTTCTGACTCCATCTTCTCTGCGCGAACCTGGAGCTCCTTGGTGAGCTTCTGCTGCTGGGCGCCCGTCTGCTTGAGACGGACGAACTCCGTCACGTCTTCGACGCGGTGGATGATGTAGAGGAGGTCGCCGTTCGGCCCGAGAACCGGCGAGTTGACGGGGCTCCACCAGCGCTCTTCGAAGCCGCCACCCTCTTCGGGCGGACGCCGGATGTCGTACTTCTGCACAGCCATCGCGTCAGGCACCCGGTGGAGGATGACCCTTTCCAACGAGGCGGCCAGGTTGCGAACCCCGGTGGCGCGGGGATCGGCCGGGTTGTCTGGGAAGATTTCGAAGAGCCCGCGCTGGAGAATCTCATCGCGCTTGGTCATCGTCGCGCGCGCATAGGCGTCACTCACGCCGACGACGGTGTACCGAGGCGCATCTGGCTCGAGAACGAGAAAGAGCCCGGGGACGGACTCGAAGAGAGTCCGAAAGTCGGGTTCCGGTCGCCGGGTGTCGCCCATCCAGTGTCCTCAACGGCCTCGCCCCTCGCAGGTGAGGCAAGCAAGCGGAAAGCCAACTGCGACGGCATCCGCTCCTCAGTAAGTACGGCGGATCGGCCTGGTTTGCCACAGTCGCCAACCCGCCACGCCGCCTGTTCAGTCGGCGGCCGTCAGCTCGCAGCCACCACGCGCACCTTGGGCTCTTGGAGCAACTGGGTGAGGTAGTGGCCGGAGAAGCAGGCGGTGCAAAAAGCCTTCGACTCGGCATCGCCCACGGCCTCTCCCAGGCCCTCCAAAGAGAGATAGCCGAGCGAGTCGGCGGTGACGTAGCGGGCAATCTCCTCCACCGAGTGAGAGGAGGCGATGAGCTCCTGCCGCGAAGGGGTGTCGATGCCGTAGTAGCAGGGCCAGCGAGTGGGCGGGCTGGAGATGCGCAGGTGCACCTCGCGCGCCCCGGCGGCCTTGAGCATCTTCACGATTTTCCGCGAGGTGGTGCCCCGTACGATGGAGTCGTCCACCACCGCCACCCGCTTGCCCTCCAGCACCCGCTTCACCGCAGCCAGCTTGAGCTTCACTCCAAAGTGGCGAATCGACTGCTGCGGCTCGATGAAGGTGCGCCCCACGTAGTGGCTGCGAATCAACCCCACGTCGTAGGGAATGCCGCTCACCTGTGAAAAGCCGATCGCCGCCGGCACCCCGGAGTCGGGCACGGCGATGACCAAGTCGGCCTGGGCGGGCGCTTCCTTGGCCAGCTGCATGCCCAGGCGCTTGCGCACCTCGTACACGCTCATGCCGAAGAGCACGGAGTCGGGCTTGGCGAAGTACACGTGCTCGAACACACAGCGACCCAGGCGCTGCGGCTTCAGGGGGTAGCTGGAGGAAAGGCCGTTCTCGTCGATGACCAGCATCTCTCCCGGCTCCACCTCGCGAATCAGCTCGGCCTCGATGAGGTCGAGCGCGGTGGTCTCCGAGGCGAGCACGTAGGCGTTCTTGAGCCTGCCCAAGACGAGCGGGCGAAACCCGAAGGGGTCGCGCACTGCCACCAGCTGTCGCTCGGTGAGAAAGAGCAAGGAGTAGGCGCCCTGCACCCGGGCCAGCGCCTCGACGACCTTTTGGGGAAAGGCTGCTTCCCGCGAGCGCGCGATGAGGTGGACGAATACCTCGGTGTCCGAGTCGCTCTGGAAAATCGCCCCCGTTTGTTCCAGCTCGTCGCGCAGCGTTTGGGCGTTCACCAGGTTGCCGTTGTGGGCCACCGCCAGCTGGCCTCCGGCGTAGGCGACCATCAGCGGCTGGGCGTTCTTCAAGTGGCTCACCCCGGCGGTGGAGTAGCGCACATGTCCGATCGCCGCCTGCGCGGGAGACAGCCGCTCGAGCACCGGAGCGGTGAACACGTCGGCGACCAGGCCCATCTGCCGCCAGGACTTGAGCGTCGCGCCATCCGCCGAGACGATGCCCGCGCTCTCCTGCCCGCGGTGCTGCAGGGCGTGCAACCCCAGGTAGGTCAGGTGAGGGGCCTCAGAGTGCCCAACGATGCCGAAGACGCCGCACATGGCCGGTTTATGCCCACGTTCGGGGCAAAAGGAAAACCGGTTCGCGCGCCCGCCTCATCCGCAAGGTGGAGGATTGGCCGGGCTGCCGAGCTCAAAGAGGAAGCGGCCTTCAGGGAACTTCGATGGCGCCGATGTCCCACGCCGTCCCTTGGGGTCGAGTGGTCCAAGCGAGGTCTTGGCGAACGTTCAGCCCGTACAGGGACTGGAAGAGCGCAAAGACCGAATCCTCGCCGACGGCGTCGATCGCCGAGCTGCCGGCTTGGGGAACCATGTTGCCGTTCGCGGGGTCGCTGAGCAGCGGGTCTCCGGTGAGGTTTGCGGTGTTGGTGTCCCAGGAGCCGGCCACGGTGGTGTTGAAGAGCACGTTGCTTTCCAACACGCTGGTGGCGCCGCTCTGGGTGTCGAGCGTGCCCGCGTTGTGAAACACGTTGCGCCGCACGAAGAGGGAGGCGTTGGAGCCTGGCTGGCCCATGTCCACCGCGACGGTCGACCCGCTCACCGAGTTGTGAATGAACCAGGACTCGCGGTTGAGCGCGTTGTTCTGCTGGATGAAGGCGTTGGTCGCGTTCCAAATGACGTTGCCCACCGCGTAGTTCTTTTCTCCGGTTTCGCTCCCAGAGTCGCGAATCGCCAGCGCGGTGCGCCAGATGCGGTTGTTCAACGCCCAGTGGTAGCCGGTCCAGGGCCCTTCTGCGTTGTTGCTGAGGATGATGGCCGTGCCGTTGGCCGCCGAGGCGCCCGGAGCCGCATAGAAGTCGTGCACGCGGTTGCTCGAGAACACCACGTGGTAGCTGTTTTTGTTGTCGAGGGCGTTCTCGTAGTTCTCGTAGAGCTCGTTGCCGGCGATGAAGATGTAGTGGCTGCTCGCCGACTGGGCATTCTGATTGTTGCTGTTCCCGGTCTGCACCCCGTCGCCCTGAATGTGAAAAATGACCGAATCGATGAGCCACAGGTAGCGGTTGCCGTAGAGCGGTCTCCACGCGTGCACGTCGAGCCCGCTGGCGTTGGAGCTCCACGAACCGCCCTCGTGCAGCAGGGCCTTGTAGGTCATCAAGAACTCGACGTTGGAAATACGGATCATTGAACCGCCGGCGCTGTTGACGCCGCTGCCAACCAGCTCCACGTTGCGCAACGTCACATATCTCGAGTCGCTGATCTGCATCTCTCCGAACGGGCGTCCCCCTCCAGGAATGTCGACCAGCTTGAGCCCATCGAAGAGAACGTGATCGGAGCCGGAAAGGTCGATGCGACGCCCCACCCGCGGCCCGTTGAATCCCACCCACCAGCAGGGCTGAGCGGCCGTGCAATTGAAGGTCATGCTGCTGGCATCCCCCATATTGAAGTCCACGGTGCCGTAGGGTGAATTGGCCCCGTAAACGAAGATGTGGGTACCTGCGGGGAAGGTGCCTTCTGGAATCGTGCGGCGAGGCGCGGCGATGGTCCCGCGACCGGAGTTGCCGGCGGTGGTGTCGTTTCCGTTGATCGACACCACGTATTGATTGGCCGCCGCCGTCGGCGTGGGCGCAGCGAGGGTGCATGGGTCGTACGGCCAGCCGGGTTGAGAATTGGGCACCGGCAGCGCGGGCATGATGCCAGAGGGCAATGGCTCGGTGGGGTAAGGCACCCCCGGGTAACGCCAGGCAACTCCTCCATCGGAGCCCCCGTTGGGGGTGCCGCCGCCGTCCCCACCATCGGCGTCACTCCCGCCGTCGGCGCCACTTCCGCTGTCGACGTCGCTGCCTCCGCCTCCGTCCGGCTCGACCTCGACGCTTCCGTCCGTGCCTTCGTTCGCGCCGCCATCTGCGGTGCCCACCGTTGGGCTCGGACAACCCACAAGCAACAGGGAGGCGAGCACGAGCCCATGCGAGGAACGTGTATCCATTGGATGAGAAGCGACAGGTCAGCCGGGCATTTCCCAGAGGTCGCCGCCCGGCCCGGGCTCAGTGGGCACCCGCCAGCCGCGCGCGCTGTCCTTGGGGAACTTCGCCTCGAAGGTCTCCGGCCGCATCGCCTTCACGGTGACGCGAAAACCGCGGTGCTCGAAGGTGACCGCCTCACCGGGCTTGAGCTTCTTGCGGGGCCCGTCGAGCCGATGGAGCAGCTCCCCAGGGTCGGGAGTCGTCAGCTTCACCGCGTTACCCCGGTGAGTTGCCGCCCAGCGAAGGCCCCGCAGCCGGGTGGCCCACATTCTGGACAAGGTCGTCGGGCTCAGGGAGGGACGGCTGGGGGCGCTGCGTTGCGCCAGCGGCCGCGTGGGACGACGTACGTTGACACTCATGGTTCTCGCTCCTGGGCCGACGATGGGTCACCCGTTCGTAGATGGCGCGGAAGCTCTCTGTCAACTCGGGCGCTTGCGGCGTCGCTGCCGCCTGCCCAGCTTCTTGCCGGCCTGAAAAGAAGTGCGCTCAATTGTAAATGCGGCATGAGCAAGTATCGAGGTAGGGGTTCGCGTCGCGATAGACCTCGGGTGGGTCGTGGTCGCGGATCAGATCGGGCCAGTCGCGCATTAGGTATTCGCGGATGCGTTGATGGAGATCCAATCCCGACTCCAGCGTGCCACCACACTCATCGCCGCTGGGGAGGCACGTTACGCCCGCCTCGTACAATGGCGCGCAGTGAGAGCGGCATTGCGTTCCAGCAACATTGCGCTCGATCGAATCCTTGAGCAGCGCGACGGAAGACTCGCAGGCTGGGTAATCATTCGTGCAACGCGAAGTCTTATTCAGCAGACCGGCATCTGGAGAAGCGTTGCTGACGCCGCCGTCGCGATACTGGTCCAACGTTTCCGGGCATACATACACCGTAACGGACGCGCCACTACAACTATGAGAACCATGAGGGTTCGCGTCAGGAGGGGGCGTATCACAGGATGAATAATTCAAGGCCGCGATGGCGCTGATTGCCAAGTAGCTCCTTGCAGGCGCCCGGAGGCTTCGCGTGACGCGGGTCACTGCTTGGGCATGCCGAGAAGGCGACATGGCTTGATATTATCGCAGGGTTGGAGTGTCGCTTCATCAGGGCGTTTTCGGTTTCACAGGCTTGGGCTTGGCGCCGGGAGGCTTGGGTGGCTCGAGACGCACCGGGGACAAGTCGACGGCGGCGACGCCTGCTACCTCTCCAGGGGGAGGCCCGGCGGCGCTCGACGCATGGGGCGCCGGCAGGGGAGCCGTCATCTCATAGACCGCGGTCGCACGGTGGTCAGGCACCAGGTGCCGGTGATGGCGGCCGTGGGGGAAGTGGCGCAGTTCGACGAAGCTCCAGCGTGGCCAGTAGGCGGTGAACACCACCGTCACCCCGGGCGGCGGTAGCGGCACCCAGCCCACGAAGCCAGCGCCGTAGCGCCATTCGACCCAGGCGGGGCCCCACACCGTGTCCGGCACCCAGACCCAGCCCTCCTCGTCGCCCAGCCACAGCCAGCGGCCGTAATGAAAGGTGATGGCGCCCCACTCCCAGTCGGAGTCGAAAATCCACCCGTGGTCGGTGTACAGCCAACGCCCGCCGGTGGAGTAAGGCACGAAGCCAATGCCCACCACCGCCCGGTACGGCCGCCACACCCTGCCGAAGTGAGCGACCACCAACCACTCCCCCCAAGGAGAGAGGGCGTCGTGGAAGGTGACCACGGTCGTCGCCACACGGGGATGTCGAGTCGGCGGGAGGACGTGGGCCACGCAGCTGAAGAGCAGCGACGTCGGTAAAAACCAAAAGAAAGAGCGGAGCATGCGGGTTGCCCGATGCACTCGCGATGCCGGCCAATTTCCCTGGAGAAGCCCGTCGTTCAAGTGCAGGGATTGCGTCCGGCGCACTGATTTCGCTTTGCCGCGCCCACGATGCGCTTCGCTCTCTGGTGGAGCGATGGCGTCCATTGCGGCATCGGCCTGACTATCTTATGTTTTATACTATATGGGTCAGCTCACGATTTACCTTCCAGACGAGGTCGAGAAGCGCTTTCGCCTCGAGGCTCGGCGGTCCAAGCGATCCGTCTCCGCCTACATTGCCTCGCTGGCCGAACCACAAAAACGTGGCGCCCATGGGTGGCCCGAAGGCTTCGCAGATCTCTTCGGCAGCCTGAAAGGCGGGCTCGAGGCCCCTGACGACGTTCCCCCGGAGGTCCCGCGCCTTGGCTCTTCGCTTCCTGTTGGACACCGACGCGTGCGTCGCTTACCTGAACGGCGGTGACCCGAAGCTCCGGCACCGTTGGCTCCGCTCCCCTTCCGAGGACATGGCGCTGTGCAGCGTCGTGAAAGCAGAGCTGACCCATGGTGCTTGGGGTAGCACTGACCCCTTGGGCACGCTGGCTCGCGTGAATCAGTTCTGCGCCTCCATGCGCTCGTTACCGTTCCACGATCGGGCTGCACAAATTTACGGCGAGATTGTCTCAACGCTCGATCGACGGGGCAGAGCCATAGGAACTTGCGACGCAATGATTGCCGCCATCGCATTGGCCGACAACCTCACGGTGGTGACAAGGAATACCCGGCACTTTCGTCGAATTCCTGCGCTGCGCGTCGTTCGATGGTAGGGCCAAGCGCCGCGCCATCGATGCGCTTTTCGCTCGGGCTCCTGGCGATGATGTGGCTGCATCATTGGGCGCTGTGGGCTTGGACTGCCCATTCACGCGGGTTTTCGCTGCTGCTCGGGCTCGACCGGTGGGACGCGGCGCACTTCAGCCGTATCGTCACCGAGGGGTACGTCGCGCCGCTGTACGCTTTCTTGCCGCTCTACCCAGGAACGGTGTGGGCAGTACGCGCCCTGCTCGGCGGGACACTGCCTCCGCAACTCGTCGGTACCTTCGCGTCTTCGGCTGCGCTTCTGCTGTTCGTCATCTGGGTCTCGGCACGCATTCAGCGAAACGAGGCCTCGCCGCTGTTGCCTGCCTCGCGCTGGGCTTGGTTCGTCTTCCTCTACAGCCCTGCCAGCTACGCCCTGCATAGCCATCACAGCGAAGGGCTGTTTCTTTTGCTCTCCTTCGGCGCCTTGCTCCTGGCTTGGGAGGAGCGGCTCTGGCCGGCTGTGATGCTCGCCACGTTCACCTTGTGGTGCCGAAACCAAGGCGTCTTCGTGGCGCTGACCACGCTCCTTTTGCTCACCCGCGGAGAGCTTCTTTGGCGCGAGCGCCTGCGTCGAGTCGCGGTGTGCGGTGGATGGTTCGCGGGCGCCTACCTGGGCCTGTTGGTGTTCGAGGCTTACGTCAGCGGCGGCGACCTGCTCGCTCACCTGCATGCGCAGCAGCAGTGGAACCATGTGGACACGGTGTGGGGCATGGTCCGCGGGTTATGGTTCGGCAACCCGTGGCAAAAAGAGCCTCCCTCCTTGTTCATGTGGCTGCGCAACGTGTTCGCGGCCGTGTTGCTGTGGGCCTCGCTGCGCAGCTTCCGCCGCAGCCCACCGGTGGCGCTCTATGGAGCGCTCTCCTTGTTGGTGATGTTGCCGCAGGGAGACTTCGGCAACGCCTACCGCTTCGGGGCGGTGCTGTTTCCCGCGCTCTTTGGACTGGGAGATGCCTTGAGCCGGCGGCCGGTGTGGCTGCGCTGGACGTGCGCGCTGTTTCTATTGTGGCTCAACCACCAGACGGCCCATGCCTACCTGCTTTCCCGCTGGGCGTATTGACGAGGTACCCACGGTGAGGCGGCGACGGTTCATCAAGGGTGCGGCGATGGCGCTGCTGATGTCGGTGGGCGGAGCGTACGCCCTCGCCTCCTACGACTGGTGCGGACGCTGGCCTTCTCCACCGCCCGCGCTCCTTTCGGTGGCGATGGCCGAAGGAACGCTCCTGGCCGGTGCGGCGAAAGTGGAGCTGACCCCGCCCTATCCGGTGGTGGTGGCGGGTTATCCGCCGCTGCGTCCCGAGGCGGAGCGCGCCTCCATGCCGCTGTACGCGCGGGCGCTGGTGCTCGAGGTCGAGGGACTCTCGGTGGGGGTGGTGGTGCTCGACGCCCTTCACGTACCCGCGCCGCTGGTGGAGGAGGTGCGCGCGCGTACCCAGCCGCTGGGACTTTCCGGTGTGTGGGTGCTCGCCACGCACACCCACTCCTCCTTCGGGGGCTTCGACTGTCACCCGGTAGCGCAGCTCGCGGGCACGGGCCGCTGCCGCGCTGAGGCAAAAAAAGCCCTGGTCCATGCCGCGGCGGAGGCGCTGCACAAGGCGGCGGGCACGCGGACGGCGGCGACGCTTTCGGTAGGAGAGGGGGCGGCGGACGAGCTGGTCATCGCCCGTTCTGGAGATGTGGCCGATGGGCGGTTGACGCACTTGGTACTGGCCACCACCGAGGGAGGGGCGCTGGCGCAGCTGGTGGTCTTCTCCGCCCACCCCACGCTGGTGGGGAGGAGAAGCGAGGCGCTCTCGCCCGATTGGCCAGGAGCGCTCGCCCTTGCCGAGGAGAACGCCGGCCGCGGGGTGACGCTGGTGGTGCAGGGCGCGGGAGGAAATGCCTCGGCGGCCAACGCGGAGGAAGGCCCCGCTCCTTATGCGCGCAAGCTGGGAGAAAGCCTCGCCGCCGTCGGCATGGTCCAAGCCACGCCGGTGCTGCTCGCGTACGCGAAAGTGGGCACGGCGCTCCCCCGGCCTGATGCCTCGCGGCTGGTGCCTTCCTTCTCGCGCCGGGCAGGAGACAACTTCTTGTGCACCTCGGCGCCGCAGGAGGCCGAAGTCTCCGCCTTGCGCCTCGGGCCGATGTCATTGCTCGCGGTGCCTGGAGAGCCGACCTTTGCCGCCGCCAAGCAGCTCGAGCAGGCCGCTGGCGCGCGCCGGGTGGTGGGTTTGGCCAACGGCTACTTGGGCTACGTGGAGGAGGCCGCCGCCGTCAGGGCCGCCCAGGGCGAGGCCAAGCGGCAGTACTTCGACCCCGCTCTGACCGAGACGTTGACGAGGGCCGCCCAGCTCGCCGGTCAGGCGGTGCGCCTGCGCTAATCGAGGGAGATTTTCGAGTCTTCTTCGCGCTGCTTGAAAAGGAGCGCGGTGCGCCCCAGCACTTGGGCGAGCTCGGCACCGGTCTCACGGGCGAGGCGCTCGGCGGTCTCTTGCCGGTCCTCGGGGCCCTCGGAGATTTTCACTTTGATGAGCTCGTGGTCGAAGAGCGCCTGCTCCACCGCCGCGACGACGCCGGGGGTGACTCCTTGGGCGCCCACCTGCACCACCACCGAGAGGTGGTGACCCATCGCCCGCAGCTTTCGCCGCTGCTTGCCGCTGAGCGCCAAAGCGTCCTCCTACTTCTTCATCAGCCGCAGCTCGCGCTGCGCGTCGATGTGGTTGGGTTGCAAATCGAGGCACTGCTGGAAGTGGCGCTTGGCCGAGGTCAGATCGCCCAAGAGCTTGTCCATCTGGCCTTGAAAATAGTGCGCGGCGGCGCAGCGGGCGTTCTTCTTCAGGCAGACACCTAGGTCCTTCATCGCCTCCGCGTGCCCGGCCTTCTTGTCGGGGAAGGTGAAGAACTTCGCGTACCCGCGCCAGGCGTAGAACTCACCCTCGTCGGCGTTCATTTGAATGGCCTCGTCGAGCATCTTCACCGCGTCGGCGAATTTGCGGGCCTTCACCAAGATGCACGCTTTCTGGAAGGTCTCCTCGGCGGCGAGGATTTGCGCCACGTCCACCCCGTCGCCGCCGCCGGCCTTCAGATTCTCCACGTATTCCGCGCGCGCCGCTCCGTCCGAGAGCACCCGGTAGGCCTCGCCAATCCGCGCGAAGAGGTCGGCCTTGAGCTTTCCCAGCTCCGGCGGTGCATCGGCCGCCACGGTGTCGGGATGGTAGAGCTTGGCCAGCTTGAAGTAGGCGATTTTCACCGCCGAGCCATCGGCGTTCTCCTTCAGGCCCAACAGCTCGAAGTGGTTTTGCTCGGCGGTCTTGGCGGCCACGGCGCGCAGTTGCTCCAGCTCGGCCTTGTAGTCGACAGGCGCGGCGGCCGCTGCGGGAACAGGGGGCTTGGGCGCCGGCGCGGCAGCCTGCGCAGGTGGAGAGGGGGCGAGCTTGGGAGGCGCTGGTTTGGCTGCAGCGGTGGGTTTGGCTCCTGCGGCAGGAGGAGGCGGTGCGGGAGCGGGCTTGGGAGGCTCCGGCGGCGGCGAAGGCTTGGCACGAACGGGCACCGCGGCGAAGGAGACGAGCTCCAAGTCGCGCAGGAGGAACGCGGTGCGCAAGATGTGGTCGGCATCTTGCGGCACATCTTGAAGAAGCTGGGAGAGCGAGCGCACTCCGTCGAAGTACCCGGCGGCGCGCGTCTCCTGCGGGCTCAAGCGCAGCTCGCTTTGCGCCACCTGCCCCCCCGACTTCATCACCGGAAGGTCGAGCGCGGGCGAAAGCCGCTGCCGCAGCTCGGTGGAAGGGATGCGCCGAACCTGGTCGGCCAACACCGCCCAGCGATTTCCCAGCGGCATCGCCTTGTGCGCGGGGAGCTCTTTGGCCTCGAAGGTGAAGGTGCCCTGGGTGGCCAAAATCCCCCGGAAGAGCAGGAGGGTCGCCCGCTGGATGAGGTGAGCGAAGGCGGTGCCGGGGTTCAAGATGCCCAGCCCGAAGAGAGCTGCCACCAAGTCTCCACCGAACTTGTCAGCGCCGGTCTTCGCCTGGGTCAGTTGGCTCGCGGTGGCCACTCCGCTTTTGAGCAGGAAGTCCTCCACCGAGTCCTCGGCGTGCGAGGAGGCCACGTACTCGGGGTTGCCCTTGCGGAAGTGAATCTCCAGCGTGCGGTCGGGCAGCGTCAGCGTGAGCAGCCCGGTGTGGTTGCCGGACGCGGCCAGGTAATAGAGGCGAAGCAGCGAGGTGTTGGCCAACGAGCCGCTCGCCGGAGGCGGAGCGCCAGGCGTTTCCAGAATCGGCGGCGGACGCGTGGAGGGCGCATCGACCTTCGGCTCGGCGGGGCTGCGCGTTCCAGGCCCGGCGATGGGAACGCCCGCCATCCCCGCACGCGAAGCGGCGGCCACTGCGCCCGGTCCGGCGACGGGCGCGTTCGGAGCTTTGGCCACCCCTGGCGCAGCAGCAGGCGCTGGCCCGTCGTCGCCGGGTACCACCACGTCTCCCCACAGCTCGCGCGGGAACACCCCCCGGACGCCCGGCAGCCGCCCGGGGAAGACGTAGCTCTCGCCGTCCTCCGACACTTGGACTTTCCCCTCGATGAGCCCGTTCTCGAAGAGCAGCTCGACGGAGCCCAAGGACAAAGGGCCCCACACCTTGCCCTTGTCGTTGCGGATGAAAACCTGGAGCAGAGGGGTGCTCATCGGAAGCGGCGAAAGGACTCTAGAGCACCACCGTCTCTTTGTGCTCGCCGAACACCGAACGCATGGCCTGGGAAATCTCTCCCAGGCTGGCCTCGGCCTTCACCGCGTCGAGGATGTGGGGGATGAGGTTCTCCTCCGGGCGCGCGGCGGCCCGCGAAAGCACATCGAGCGCACGCAAAACCGCCTCGCCGTCGCGTGTCTTTCGCAGCTCGGCCAGCCGCCTGCTCTGCACCTGGGCGACCGAGTCGTCGACCCGTAACAGCCCTCGAGGAGGCGGCTCCTTCACCTGGTACTGGTTGACGCCCACCACCACCGAGCGGCCTTCCTCCAGCTCGCGCTGGGCGGCGTAGGCCGCGCTCTGAATTTCCTTTTGTGGGTAGCCCTGGGAGATGGCGGCCACCATTCCTCCCAGGTCGTCAATCTTCTCGATGTACGCCCGTGCCTTCTCCTCCAGCTCGTCGGTGAGGCGCTCGAGAGCGTACGCGCCGCCCAAGGGGTCGATGACGTCGGCGACGCCGCTCTCGTGGGCGATGATTTGCTGGGTGCGCAGCGCCAGCCGGGCCGCCTCCTCCGAGGGCAGGGCGAGCGCCTCGTCGCGCGAGTTGGTGTGGAGCGACTGGCAACCGCCCATCACCGCCGCCAACGCCTGCAGCGCCACCCGCACCACGTTGTTGTCGGGTTGCTGGGCGGTGAGCGTCGAGCCGGCCGTCTGCGCGTGGAAGCGCAGCATCATCGAGCGCGGGTCTTGGGCCCCGAAGCGCTCCTTCATGATGCGTGCCCACAGCCGGCGCGCGGCGCGGAACTTGGCCACCTCCTCGAGGAAGTGGTTGTGCACGTTGAAGAAGAAGGAGAGCCGCCCGGCGAAGTCGTCGACCTCCAGCCCCGCCTTTCGTGCTGCCTCCACGTAAGCGATGCCGTCGGCCAGGGTGAAGGCGAGCTCCTGCGCCGCCGTCGAGCCCGCCTCGCGAATGTGGTAGCCGCTGATGGAGATGGGGTTCCACTTGGGAATCTTCTTCGCGCAGAAGGCGAACAGGTTGGTGATGAGGCGTAAAGAAGGCTCGGGCGGATAGATGTAGGTACCGCGGGCGATGTACTCCTTGAGAATGTCGTTCTGCACCGTGCCCGAGAGCTTCTCCAGCGGCACTCCGTGGCGCTCTCCCACCGCGGCGTAGAGCATGAGCAAGATGGGCGCGGTGGCGTTGATGGTCATCGAGGTGGACACCTGGCCCAGCGGGAGGCGGTGCAGCAGCACTTCCATGTCGCGCAAGGAGCAGATGGACACGCCCACCTTGCCCACCTCACCCAGCGCCCGCGGGTCGTCGGCGTCGCGGCCCATCTGGGTGGGCAGGTCGAAGGCCACCGAAAGCCCGGTCTGCCCCGATTGCAGCAAGTAATGGTAGCGGCGGTTGGCGTCCTCGGCGGTGCCGAAGCCGGCGTACTGGCGCATCGTCCACAACCGGCCGCGGTACATGGTGGGCTGCACCCCGCGGGTGAAGGGGAATTCGCCGGGGAAGCCCAGCTTCTCGAGGTAGCGCTCCGGCGGAGCGGCGTCGGGGGTCTCCAGTGGACCCAGCTCGATGCCGCTCGAGGTTTCGAAGCGAGGGCGGCGCTCGGGCGACTTCTTCGTCGCCGGGGCGTAGGTCGCTTCCAGCCAGCGCTCCTTCTCCTTCTTCCAGTCGGGCATATGGTCGATAATGCCACACGGGATCGTGCGGAGGTCCCATGGGCATCGAGCTTCGAGGCCTCACAGGAGGAGACCAGGGGGTGCCGACAAGAATCCCAGTAGACCGTCGCAAGATCGAAGCGTTCTGCGCTCGCCATCACATTCAAAAGCTTGCGTTCTTCGGGTCCGTGCTGCGTGACGACTTCAGGTCGGACAGCGACGTCGATGTTCTCGTGGAATTCGAGCCTGGCCATACGCCAGGGCTTAAGTTTTTCGAGATGCAGGATGAGCTCTCCTCGATTTTGGGGCGCTCAGTGGACCTCAACACTCCCGGCTTCTTGAGCCGCCATTTCAGGGAGCGGGTCCTTGCCGAGGCGGAGACCCAGTATGTCCGCGCGTGAAGTGGAGACTCGGCTCAAGCACATGCTGGATGCGGCTCGGCGAGCCGTCGACCACTCACGAGGACGATCGAGGCAGACGCTCGACGAAGATGAGCTGCTCTCCCTGGCGCTCGTACGCTTGGTGGAGATCATCGGTGAGGCAGCGAAGAACGTTCCCGACGAATTTCGGCGGAAGCACCCGAAGATCCCATGGCGTGCAATCGCCGGGACCAGGGACAAGTTGATTCACGGGTACTTCGATGTAGACCTCGACGTCTTATGGCAGATCGTCTCTGGCGACCTGCCGGAATTGGTACGGGAGCTGGAGAAGATTGCGCCATAGCGATCGGACCGGAGTGTCCCATGGGAATCGAGCGGATTCGCAGCGCCATTGCGTCGGCGAGGGCCAACGACGGCAAGGTGGACGTAGGCGAGCTCGACCGCGCACTCATTGAGGCGAGAGACCAAGGCGGGGTAGACGAGGCGGAGCGCGCCGAGTTACTTCGGCTGGCCGATGGGTTCGATGACGAGGTGAAGGCACGGCTGTACCAACACCTGGCCGCCGTCGGGCAGCGCGCGGCGCATGTGAGCCTCGAGGCAGAGGGTCGTATCACCGGGGTGAAGGGTCGCTATGCCACGTTGGAGACGGAGGTTCCCGGGCTCCACGCCAAGCTGGGGCTTTTCGACAACACCTTCGCTCTCTCCGGCCGCGCCCGCTCTGACGGCAATCTTTCGCTGCACATCGATGGGCGTCCGGTGTCGGTACCGGTACGCGCCGGTGACCGGCCGGCGGCGCTTCTCGAGCGGGTGCGCGCACAGCTTCCTCCGGAGATGGTCGGACTGGTCTTTAGCGGAGATGCCCGGCTGCACGACCCGGAAGACTTCAACGGCATGCTGCCCCGGCGCAAGGACGAGTCGGCGCACCTGACGATGTACAAGCCGGCGGCGCTGGGCCTTCAGCCCGACGAGAAGCCCTTGCGGGTGATGGTCACCGGCTACGGGCCGTTCATGGGCATCGAGAACAACCCTTCAGACGCGTTGGCGCGGCAGCTGGCACAGATGGGCGCGCGCGGAGCGGTGGTGGAGTACCGTCGGCTCGACGTCACCCACTCGGCGGTGGACCAGTTCGTCGAAGAGCTGCGGCGCAACCCACCGGACGTCGTTCTCTCCATGGGGGTCAGCTCGCGCGCGCAGGTCGAGGAGCGCCCGGAGAACCGGGTGAGCGGTGGTGTCGATGGCAAGAACCGGCCCATCACTCCCGGGGTGGTACTCCCAGGCGGTGACAAGGAGCTGCGCACCGACTTGCCGCTCGACACCATCAACCGCGCGCTCGACGAGCGCTTCGGGGCGCAGCGAAAAGTCGGTTCGAGCGCCAACGACCTCCTCTACAGCCCCGACCGCTCTGCCTACCTGTGCAACTACCTCGGCTACCAACTGGCGGCAGCCTTCGGCCGCAGCGACGCGACCACCGCGGGCTTCGTGCACATCACACCCGACACCCCCATCGAGCAGATGCACAGCCTGCTCGAAGCGGTCGTCACCCGCCAACTCGAGCAGCGCCGGCAGCACCCAACGAGCTAGTTGCTGGTCATCACTTCTTCTTGGAGCCACGGAAGAGGAACCAAACCACGGCGATGCCCACCAGCGCGTACAAGGTGAGCTTTCCAAGAAACTCCGGGTCGGCCAACCGATTCATCAGTCCCTCGAGCCCTTAGAGTTGAAGAATTCATTCCACCAGGGTCCTTTGGGGTCGCCCCCGTGCGGCTCCGACGAGCCGAAGCACCAATAGCGCCGCGAGGACCGCTCCATAGAGCAGCGGTTCGGTGAGATCCGCCTTCACCCGAAGCACGAAATGCACCACCCCCAGCGCGGCGCAGAGGTAGGCGAGCCGATGGAGGAGCTTCCATCGTCTGAAGCCGAGCCGTTTCACCATCGCGTCGGTGGAGGTGAGGGCGAGGGGAATCATCAAGAGCCAGGCGAGGAACCCGGCGAGGATGAACGACCGCTTGGCGATGTCCGCGGCGATGGCGCCGACATCGAGCACCTGGTCGAGCCCGGCGTAGGTCGCCACGTGCGAGGTGGCGTAGAAGAACGCGAACAGCCCGAGCATGCGGCGAAGGCGCGCCGGCCACGTCCAGCCGAACAAGGGCTTCATCGGGGTGCAGGCCAAGGTGAGCAGCAGAAACACCAGCGCGACCAGCCCCAGGCGATTGAGGGCCTCGGCGATGGGATTGGCGCCCAGCTCCCCGCGCGCGGCCCGGAGGAGGATGGCGGCGAGCGGCACCAACGCGCCGGTGAATACCGCGGGCCGAAGCCACGGGAGCGGCCCTTGGGCCATCAGTAGAGTTTCCTCGGGTCCATTCCTGTGTAGAGGCTCGCCACCTGGTCTGCGTAGCCGTTGAAGGGCAGCGTCGGCCGGCGGCGAATTTCGCCCAACCGCCGCTCGGTGGCTTGGCTCCAACGCGGGTGATCCACCTTGGGGTTCACGTTGGCGAAAAAGCCGTACTCGTTGGGTGCTGCCAGGCTCCAAGTCGTCGCCGGTTGCTCTTCGGTGAAGCGGATTTTCACGATGGACTTGATGCCTTTGAATCCGTACTTCCAGGGAACGATCAGCCGCAGCGGTGCTCCATTTTGATTGGGCAAGAGCTTGCCGTAGACCCCCACCACCAGCAGCGACAACGGGTGCGTCGCTTCGTCGATGCGCAGCCCTTCGACGTACGGCCAGTCGAGCACCCGCGAGCGCTGCCCGGGGAGCTGCTCGGGGTCGAGCAATGTTTCGAAGGCGACGTATTTGGCTTTCGAGGTCGGCTGAAGTCGCTTGATCAGCGCGGCGAGGGGAAAGCCGACCCAAGGAACCACCATCGACCAGGCTTCGACACAGCGGAAGCGGTAGACCCGCTCCTCCAGCGGAAACCAGCGCAGCAGGGTGTCGATGTCGACGATGAGCGACTTCTTCACCTCGCCTTCCACTTCGATGGTCCACGGTCGTGGCCGTAAGGTGTGCCCGTTGCGCGCGGGGTCGGACTTGTCGAGCCCGAGCTCGTAGTAATTGTTGTAGGTGGTGACGTTTTCGTAGGGCGTCTGTGGCTCGTCGACTTTGTACTTGCCGCGTTCGGCGATGACGAGCTCGCCTGGCGTCTCCAGGGGGGCGGGTGCCGGCGTCTCTTTTTTCGGTGCGGGCGTCCCCTGGCCCGCTCCGGTGAGCGCGAGCAGGCTGCCGCCAAACGCCACCGACGTGCCGGTATACAGCGCCACGTTCTTGATGAGCTCGCGGCGGCGAAGAAACAGCTTCTCCGGGGTGATGTCACGAAAGGGCGGCTCTTTGGGTTTCATACCGTCCTATACGTTAGGAGCAGCGAACGGGTTTCGGCCAGCGGAGGAACACCGGAGAGGGAGTGCTCGCCAGCGCCCGCATCAACCGCGACTGCTCAACGGTCCCTGCGGTGCTGAGGAAAGACGGAGATTGCCTCTCGCCGCACGCGCCGCCAAAACCCACTCGGACGCCGGCGCATGTGCGCCCACTCCGCGGGAGTGTAGATGAGCAAGTCGACCGCACCGAGCCGATGAACCACGTCGAGGAAGTCCTTCCCTCGTTCGGGGAAGGGCCGCTTCGTGTCGGTGACGAGAATCAAGTCGACGTCGCTCTCGCCGCTGGCTTCGCCACGTGCGTGGCTGCCGAACAAGTAGGCGTTTGCGACTCTCCCTCCCAGCATTTTTCGCAGCTCGGCCAGAAGCGCTCGTTGGGACCATCGAGGCGCGGTACGCCAAATCACCACGGGTTCTTCGGTCATCATTTCGCGATCTTCTTTTTCGCCGCCTGGATCAGCTGAGTCGCAAACCTCACGGCTTCTTCCGCCTGGGCGCGGGTGAACACTTCGCACGGGGCCCCGTCGGGAAGCGCGTCTGGGTAGCGCCCGGAGAGGTAGTACTGGTCAAGCCGAGTGGCCGCCTCCTCGAGGCGACCGTTCAGGCGGAGCAGCTCGCACAACTTCTTCAAGCTGTGGGTCAGCACGACCAGGGCGCCGCGCGAAAGAAGAGCACTCTTGAGCGCCTTTTCCACCGCTTGCTGGCAGATGAAACAGCACTGAGCGTAGAAACCCTCTCGGAGCGCGCTCTTGGCGAAGAGTAGGTCGCTCTTGGCTTGAACCAGCCAGTGGTGTGCGCGCTTTTGGACCATCTGGTGGGTGCTTATCAAATCAGGTGCCGATTCGCCGAAGCGACAGCAGCGGACCATCGGCCTTTCCCGGACGAGCGAGGTCGACGGTGCACTCCACCATCCACTCCCCCTGGCCCTCGGGGTCGAGGAGCGTCTGACGCGCTGTCCACCGCTGGGGGCTTTCCTCCAACAGCTGGGTGTACTGAGGACGGCGGGAAGCGGGGGTGACATCGATGCTCGAGTACTCCGCCCAGTAGGGCGCCAGCTCGGCCTCGAAGCGCTGGGGTGACCACTCGCCGCCGTCGGCGAGGCAGAAGGCCGCCTCCTCGTAGTCTTTGACGGCCAGCGCCTTCACCAAGCGATGCAGCTCGGCGCGGACGGCGGCGGCGAAACGAGGCCCGTGCGTCGGCAAAGGAGCGCCCTGCTCGGTGCGAGCCACCGGGGCTTCCTCGCGAAGGCGCTCCCATTCCTCGACCAGGCTGGAGTCGGTGCCCCGCACCACCGCGCGCAGGTAAGCCATCACGTCTTCGAGCTCGTCGGTGCGCAGCGCCTCGGGCACCGATTGCACCACCGTCTTGTACGCCTCGGAGAGGTAGCGCAAGAGCACGCCTTCACTGCGCTGCAGGCCATGGTCCTTCACGTATTCGTTGAAAGTGGCGCAGCGCTCGAACATCTCGCGCGCCACCGACTTGGGGCGGATGTTTTCCTCTCCCACCCAGGGGTGCACGGCGGCGAAGGCGTTGTAGCTGTCGTAGATGAAGTCGCGTAGCGGCTTGGGCCACTCGAGCTTCTCCAGCTCGGCCATACGCTCCTCGTACTCCACCCCCTTGGCCTTGAGCTCGGCGACCTTCTCGGCCTTGAGCCGGTCGAGCTGCGCGTAGAGCACCTGCATCGGGCTTTCGAGGATGGACTCCACCAGCGAGAGCACGTCGAGCGCGTAGGTGGGCGCGGCGCGGTCGAGCTTGGGCAGCGTCTCCAAGAGGTAGAGGGAGAGGGTGTGGTGAAGCGAGAAGTCGCGCTGCAAGCCCGGCTGCACTTGTACGTGGGCGCCCTGCGTAGGAGTGCGGCGCTCGACCACGATGAGCCCCGCGGCGCGCAAGGTGCGGAAGTAGAGGGCCGAGCTGGCCAGGAGCTTCTTCTTCACGTAGTCGCGCTCGTGGCAGCGGGCGATGAGCTCCACCAGCCGCCGGTAACCTCCGTGGCGGGTGCCTTCGGCGCTCTGCAAGAGATTCAAGAGCAGCCCGTGGCTCACCAAAAAGCGCGACTCCAAGGGCTCGGGCGGGCGCGACAAAAGCCGCTCGAAGGTGGCCTTGTCCCAGTGCGCGTAACCTTTCTGCGGTGGCTTTTGCATCACCACCTTCTTGCCTTGGGCTTTCTTTTGCGACAGCCGCAGGTTCTCGATGACGTGCGCGGGGGCCTGCACCACCACGCTCCCCGCCTCGTCGAAACCCTTGCGCCCGGCGCGCCCGGCAATCTGGAGAAACTCGCGCACCGAGAGGATGCCGGTCTTCTCCCCATCGAACTTGCACAGCTGGGTGAAGAGCACCGTGCGGATGGGGATGTTCACCCCCACTCCCAGCGTGTCGGTGCCGCTGATGACCTTGAGCAGCCCCGACTGGGAGAGGCGCTCCACCAGGAGGCGGTACATGGGCAAGAGCCCTGCGTGGTGCAGGCCCAAGCCGTGGCGCAGGAAGCGCGCGAGGTCTTTGCCGAACGGGGTGTCGAAGCGCGCGCCCTGGAGCGCGTCCTTGAGCGCCTCCTTCTCCGCTTTGGTGGAGAAGTCGACCGAGAGGAGCGCCTGCGCCTGCTCCACCGCCGCGCGCTGGGTGAAGCTCACCAGGTACACCGGCGCTTTTCCCCGCTGGAGCAGCGTCTGCACCGTCTCGTGCAGCGGTGTCTCCACGTATTCGAAGTCCAGCGGCACCGGACGGACGGCGCTCTTCACCTCCGCCACTTCGCGGCCGGTGAGGCGGGCGAGGCTTTCCTTGAGGGCGGTGAGGTCGCCCAAGGTGGCGGACATGAGCAAGAAAGTCGTCTCGGGCATCGCCAAGAGCGGCAGCTGCCAGGCCACCCCGCGCTCCTTGTCGGCGTAGTAGTGGAACTCGTCCATCACCACGTAGTCGGCGACGATGCGGTCTTCGCGTAAGGAGAGGTTGGAGAGAATCTCGGCGGTGCAGCAGATGAGGGGCGCCGTCTTGTTCACCGCTGCATCGCCGGTCATCAAGCCCACGTTCTCGGGGCCGAAGGCTTCGCAGAGGGCGAAGAACTTCTCGTTCACCAGCGCCTTGATGGGGCAGGTGTAGAAGGCGTTCTTTCTCTCGGCCATCGCCTTGAACAAGAGCGCGGTGGCCACCAGCGACTTGCCCGAGCCGGTGGGGGTGGCGAGCACCAAGTGCTTTCCCGAGAAGAGCTCGAGAATCGCCTCTTCCTGGGCAGGGTAGAGCTCGAGCCCTTTGCCTCCCGCGTAGGCCACGAAGCGGGAGAGCACCTCGTCCGCGGAAAGCGGCAAGGCGCTGGCGGCAGGCAGGCTCGAAGTCAGCGTCATCTCTCCCAGCATGCCGTAAGCTCCGCCCAATGCGAGCGGTTGCTTGGACAATCGTCCTCTCTATGTGTTGGGTCAGCTGCGGACCCAAGTCGATGCAGGCGCGGCTGGCCAACGCCGAAGAGCGTACCGACGAGGCGGTGCGCGTGCTCGACGACGCCGAGGAGAGGATTCGCTCCCTGGAGATTGCCGAGGCGAAGAAACTCTTGGCCGAGGCGCGGGAGGTTCTCTCCGACCGCGATGTTTCCCTGCACCCGGAGGGCGACACTTTGCGGGTGCGGCTGACCGAGCTGAACGCCGAGCTCGAGCTGGCCGAGGTGGAGAAGAAGAAGCGCGACCTGGAATTCGCCGTGCTCCGGCAGAAAGAGAAGGTCGAGCGTGCGCTGGCCGCGCTGCGCCAACGTGAAGAAGAGCTGTCCACTCCCACCGTGGCGCGCATCACCGCGGTGCGGGAGGCGGCGCGCGAAGTGGTGGACGAGCTGCAGGAAGGCAAGGAGCTCGCCGCCAAGGACAAGCCCTACGCCGCCTACGTAAAGGAAGTGGAGTACTCCTTGGAGCAGTCCGAGGTGCAGGCTGTCTTCGCCGAGAAGCTCTTCGCCTTCCGCGAAGGACCGGCGGCGGCACGCATGAAGGGATTCGAGGCGGCGCAGGCGGCCAAGGAAGCTTCCGTCGAAAAGAAGGTCGAGCTGCTCAGCGCGGCGCACGGCCATTTCCAGGCGTGCGCCACCGAGGGCCGAGCACAGCTTGCGAGCACACCGACGTTGGCGAAGGCGCCTGTCGTCGCCGGCGAAAAGGTGACCGCCAAGACGTTGGTGGCCGAATGTCAGGCGAAGCTGCGGCCAACCGCCAAACAGCTCGCCGCCGCGCAAAAGAAGCTGCAGCAGAGCGCCAAGAAGCCGGTGAAAAAGAAGGCCAGGAAAAAGTAGTTCGCGGTCAGGTCGTTCGCCGTTCCGCGGAAGACAAGACCGTGTGAATGGCGGTGGCCAACTGCTGCAGGGTGAATGGCTTGTAAAGAACAGGCTGGGGCTGCGTGAGCAGGAATTGCTGACTCGCGCCGTCGACCGCGCCTCCGGTGATGAACACGAAACGAGAGATGAGGTCACTTCGAGCCTGCAGCAGGTCTTCGTACAGCCGCTTGCCCCCACCCGCGGGCATCATCAGGTCGCACAGGACGGTGTCGGGACGCGGCTCCCGTCGCAGGCGCTCGTGGGCTGACTGCACCCCGTCGGCGAGCTCGACGTCGTAGTCGTCTTCGAGGCTGCGCGCCAGGGCGGAGCGGAGCTCCAGATCGTCGTCGACCACCAGCAAGCGGCAGCGAGGCGTCGAGGAAAGCTCCGGCGTTGCTCTGGGTGCCACCGCCCAGGTCGCTTCCGCCGCGGCGAGGTCGATGCGCAAAAGGGTGCCGCGGCCGAGCTCGCTTTGCGCCTCGATGTTGCCACCCATGTCGCGTACCAGCCCCAGGCAGACCGACAGGCCGAGGCCGCTGCCCTTGCCCACCGGTTTGGTGGTGAAGAAGGGGTCGAACATGTGCCGCTGCACCTCGGGCGTCATGCCCGTGCCGTTGTCCTGGACATCGATCCACATCCGGCCGTTCACCGGGCGCGCCGAAACTTGAATCGCCAACGGCCGCTCCGGCGACTCGGCGTGCCAGGCGTTGGTCAGCAGGTTGGTCAATATCTGATCGAGGAACACCTCGTTGGCGCTCACGAAGAGGGAGGGCTCGATGGTGACCGTCACCGGCAGGGTGACGCCGCGGGCTTTGTTGACGCCCTCGATGCTGCGCTGCACCGCCGCCGCGACGTTGGTCGGTGTGTTCTGGTTTTGGGTGATGACGACTGCCCGCGAAGCGAGGGAAAGCTGACGCACGATGGTCGCGATGCGCTCCACGGCGCTGAGGGACTCGTTCATGCACGCGAGGCAGTCGCTGGGGTCATCACCGTCGTGGACACAGTCGACGAGGTAGGTGAGGTTGGCTTTCAGGATGGCGGCAGGGTTGTTGATCTCGTGGGCGACGCCGGCGGCGATCTGCCCAATGGCGGCGAGCTTTTCGGAGCGGAGGAGCTCTTCTTTGGCCTTGAGCAGCTCGCGGGAGCGCTCCTCGACCTTGCTCTCCAGCGTCTGCGACAGGTCGGCCAGGGCGACGGCGTCTCTGATGAAGCGCTTGGTGAGCAAGGCGGCACCGACGGCCACGGGGAGCAAGTAGCCGATGTCCAGAAGCAGCGGGGTTTGAAGAACGTTCGCCGTCACCAGGCTGTCGTTCGTTCCAGCGGCGACCAGCGCCGCCAGGACCAGACAGTATTCGCGCGCTCCCTCCACCCGTCGACGCCAAGCCAGCCCGAAGCGAATGGCGACCCCAAGGAAGGTTCCCACCAGAAGGGTGAACACCGCATTGCCGAAGTCGGTCGCCTCCGTCATGTGGTAGGTGACATCCACCCATGGTGAGTAGACGTCGTTGATGCGGCCGGTGAAAAAGAATCCCGGAATGAAGGACAGGGCCGAGGCCAACGGGAGGGTGGCGGCGAACAGCAGGACCCTTCGCCCAATGGGCGGGCCGCGCAGGACGAGCTGGGCATAGATGACCCAAGCGGCGAGGTTGAAACCGCCGGCGAGGATTTGCCAACGCGCTATCGGGATGAGCACCTGCGGATCGGCCATTGACGTGAAGGCGAAGTCCCCCGCGGTGTATACGGCGGCGGAGAGGGCGATGGCGGCAAACCACCGCTCGTGCTCCCAACCCGGCGCGCGGGCGAAGCGGAAGCTCAGCACCGAGACGTAGAGGCACAGGATGCTCGACGCAATCGCTATCGCGGTCGCCAGGTTCATGGGCTAACTCGAAGCCAGGCCGCTCCAGCAACGGGATAGAATGGTGGCACAGTCAACCATGGCATGCACAGTCTGCACCAATAGATAACAGAGCGGAATGCCTGGTGATTCGAAGTTTGGCTCGGACGGCCGGTGGGGGTGAGGTTGACCCAGGGTTCTTCTGCTTACCCTTCGCCTTCACTCCACCGCTGCCAGCTTTGCCCCCATCTCCACCGCGCTCCCTTCGATGGCGGGCAGCTCGACCACCTTGCCCTCCTTGGGACTCTTGAGCTCGTTTTCCATCTTCATCGCTTCCACCACCACCAGGCCCTGCCCTTCCTCCACTGCCTCACCCAGCTTCACCAGCACCTTCACCACCTTGCCCGGCATGGGAGCGGTCACCTCCTGGCGGCCTTCGAGCGAAAAGGCGGCACCGGCGGCGCGCAGTCGCAGCTTTCTCTCGTCAGCGACATCGATGCGGGAAAGCTGATTCTTCACCAGCACGCCCACCTCGTCGCCCTTCTCTTCGAACTCCACGTTGTACGAGGCGCCGTCCACCAACATCGACACCGCCCCGTGGTCGAGGGTGAGGGCGTCGAGCACATGGCGATTGCCTTCCAAGGTGACGGCGAACCGCCCATTGCCCAGTGGCTCGACGTCCACCGGCACCGGCTGGGCGCGGCCGGCGACCTTGGAGAAATAGCGGGTCACCTTGCCCATCGGCGTCCTCCCCGGCGCCACGAAGAGCCGGAGCCTGCCGCGGGCGTGAGAGGAAGGCTCTTCTGCTTGCGCTCTTTTTCTTGGTGCGCCCACACCGCGGAGGCAAGCAGCGCCACCTCGGTGAGCTGGGGGTCTTCCTTGCCCAAAAGCGCCTCATGCGCGCGGGCGAGGAAACCGGTGTCGTAGTCCCCGCCGATGAATTCCGGATGCTCGAACAGGGCGCGCAGATAGCGCACGTTGGTGGTGATTCCTTTGACGACGTACTCGGAGAGGGCGCGTCGCATGCGCAAGATGGCTTCCATCCGTGTGGGCGCCCATACCGAGAGCTTGGAGATCATCGGGTCGTAATGGCTGGGCACGGTGTAGCCGGCGAACACCCCCGAGTCGTCGCGCACGTAGGGGCCGCCGGGCACACGCAGGTAGGAAATCTTCCCCGGAGAAGGCAGGAAGTTGCGCGAAGGGTCCTCGGCGTAGATGCGCGCTTCGATGGAGTGCCCCCGCGGCGCCAAGGGAGCGGCAAAGGGCAGCTTCTCTCCTTCGGCCACCTCGAGCTGCCAGGCCACCAGGTCCACCCCGGTGACCCACTCGGTGACCGGGTGCTCCACCTGGAGCCGGGTGTTCATCTCCAAGAAGTAGAAGCGGCGCGAGGCGTCGACGAGGAACTCCACGGTGCCGGCGCCCACGTAACCCACCGCCTTGGCCGCCTTCACCGCCACCTCGCCCATCTGCTCGCGCAGCGCGGAGGTGAGAATGGGAGAGGGCGTCTCCTCCACCACCTTCTGGTGGCGGCGCTGCGCCGAGCACTCGCGCTCGTTCAAGTGAATGCAGGTGCCGTGGACGTCGGCGAAGACCTGCACCTCCACGTGGTGGGGACGGTCGAGGTACTTCTCCAAGTACACCGCGTCGTTGCCGAAGGCGCTCGCCGCTTCTCCCTGGGCGGCACGGAAGGCCGAGGCGAAGGCCTTCACCTCGTCCACCCGGCGCATCCCCTTGCCGCCTCCTCCGCCCGCCGCCTTGAGCATCACCGGAAAGCCCAGCTTCTCGGCGAAGGCGCGCGCCTCGTCGACGGAAAGGAAGGGCTCGGTCGAGCCGGGCACCACCGGCACCCCCGCCTGGAGCATGTGCTTGCGGGCGCGGGTCTTCTCTCCCATCGCCTCCATCGCTGTCGCTGGGGGACCGATGAAGGTGAGGCCCGCCTGGTCGCACGCGCGGACGAAGGAAGCGTTCTCGGAGAGAAAGCCGTAGCCGGGGTGCACCGCGTCGGCCCCGGTCTTCTTCGCCGCCTCGAGGATGGCTTGCTGGTTCAGGTAGCTCTCCCGGGAGGGAGGCGGGCCCACGCACACTGCCTGGTCCGCCGTGCGCACGTGCAAGGCGGCGCGATCGGCCTCGGAGAACACCGCCACCGTGGCAATGCCCAGCTCCTTGCAGGTGCGCATCACCCGAATGGCAATCTCGCCGCGGTTGGCGACGAGCACTTTACGAATCTTGGGCATGTCCCCTTCTCATAAGGGAATGTTGCCGTGCTTGCGCGGCAAGTTCTCCTGCCGCTTGTCGCGGAGGAGCTCGAGCGCGCGCACCAGCTTTCCGCGGGTCTGTTCGGGGCGAATCACCTCGTCGATGTAGCCCAGCTCGGCGGCCTTGAAGGGGTTGGCGAACTTCTCCCGGTAGTCGCTCACCAGGCGGGCACGCTCGGCGTTGGCGTCCTTGGCCGCGGCGAGCTCGTTGCGGAAGATGATGTTCACCGCCCCCTCCGGTCCCATCACCGCAATCTCGGCGGTGGGGAAGGCGTAGTTCAAGTCGGCGCGGATGTGCTTCGAGGCCATGACGTCATAGGCGCCGCCGTAAGCCTTGCGGGTGATGACGGTCACCTTGGGCACGGTGGCCTCGGCGTACGCGTAGAGCAGCTTGGCCCCGTGCTTGATGATGCCGCCCCACTCCTGGTGGGTGCCGGGGAGGAAGCCGGGCACGTCGACGAACGTCACCAAGGGCAGGTTGAAGCAGTCGCAGAAGCGCACGAAGCGCGCCGCTTTCGCCGAGGCGTCGATGTCCAGGCAGCCCGCGAGCACCGCCGGCTGGTTGGCGACGAGGCCCACCGGCCGTCCGTTCAGGCGGGCGAAGCCGACCACGATGTTCTTGGCGAAGTGCTCTTGCACCTCGAAGAAGTGCCGGTGGTCGACCACCGCGCGGATGATGTCCTTGATGTCGTAGGGCCTGTTCGGGTTGGCAGGGACGATGGACGCCAGCGATGGCTCGACGCGAAAGGGGTCGTCGTCGTTGGGCGCCACCGGCGGGTCTTCGGTGTTGTTGGAGGGCAGGTAGGAGAGCAGCTCGCGGGTGAGGAGGATGGCCGCCTGCTCGTTCTCTGCGGCGAAGTGGGCCACCCCTGACTTCTGGTTGTGGGCCAGGGCGCCGCCCAGCGCCTCTTTGCTGACCTCCTCGTGGGTCACCGTCTTGATGACGTCGGGGCCGGTGATGAACATGTACGAGGTGTGCTTGGCCATCACGATGAAGTCGGTGATGGCGGGCGAGTACACCGCGCCCCCCGCGCAGGGGCCCAAGATGAGGGAAATCTGTGGCACCACCCCGGAGGCGAGAGTGTTGCGCAGGAAAATATCCGCGTAGCCGGCCAGGCTTTCCACCCCTTCTTGGATACGGGCTCCGCCGGAGTCGTTGAGGCCGATCACCGGCGCGCCCACCCGGGTGGCCAGGTCCATCACCTTGCAGATTTTTTGCGCATACGCCCCGGAGAGCGAGCCCCCGAAGACGGTGAAGTCCTGCGCGAAGGCGAACACCTTGCGCCCGTCGACCAAGCCGTAGCCGGTGACCACGCCGTCACCGGGAATCTTCTTCTCCGCCATCCCGAAGTCGGTGGCACGGTGGGTGACGAGCTTGTCCAGCTCGCAGAAGGAGCCCGGGTCGAGGAGCAGCTCCAGGCGCTCGCGCGCGGTGAGCTTGCCCGCCTCGTGCTGCTTGGCGATGCGCTCCGGGCCCCCGCCTTGCTCGGCGAGCTCTTCCAGTTTCGCCAAGCGGGCGCGCAGCGGGTCTTTCTCGTCGGGAACGGACATGCGGCGCTTCTATAGCCTTCGCGCCCTCTCCTGCGAACGGCTTTCCTCTTGGGCTTGGGTCCATCTATACGGCGCTCATGCGTGTCGTTTTGCTCATGGTCCTCTTTCGCGCCTTGCCTGTGTTCGCCAAACCGCCGATGCCGCTGCGGGTGGGCATCACCACCTCGGTCAATGACTCGCGGGTGACGGTGCAGGCGGAGGCTTTCGCCGAGTGGGTGAAACAAGCCACCGGGCGTGAGACGCGCGCCGAGGTCTTCCCCGACTACGACGGCTTGGCCAACGCTCTGGCCGACGGCAAGCTCGACGTGGCGCTGATGGGCCCGCTCACCTTCCTGCGCGCCGAGGCGAACGGAAAAGTCGAGCCGCTCGCCCGTGCGGTGCGCGCCGGCTACGCCAGCTACCGCGCGGTGCTCTTCGCCAAGGGCGACACCCCACTCCAAGACCTCGCCGCCATCGCCCGGGCGAAGAACCTGAAAGTGGGGTGGGTCGACTCCTCCTCTGCCTCGGGCCACGTCTTTCCCAAGCACCTTTTGCTCACCCAGAAGATCGACCCCGCGCAGGTGTTCGTGACGCAGGACTTTGCCGGCAGCCACGTGGCGGTGTGCAAGGGCGTTCTTCAGGGCAAGTGGGACGTGGGAGCTACCTTCACCGACGCCCCCTCTTCAGTGGCCAAGCCAACCATCACCGGCTGTGTCGAAGGGCTGGGCAAGCGGGCAGCCACCCTGCACATCATCGCCACCACCCAAGACATTCCCTCCGATGCGCTGGTGGTGCGCGCCGACCTCGAGCCTGCGCTCAAGAAGAAGCTGCGACAGACCGCGCTTTCGCTCGCCAGCACCGACGCGGGGAAGCAGGTGCTCTCCAACGCTTTTTTCGCCGAAAGCTTCGCCGCCGTCAGCGTGGCCGACTACGAGCCGGTGCGCGGCGCGCTCGACATCTTCAAGAAGTGAAATAGAACACCGAGCGCTTGGGGGGCTGATGTTGCTCAAGAACGGTGGCATGATGGCGCTCGTGTTCCTGCGCGTGCTGAGCTGTTTGTCAGTGCTTCTGGTCGCCCAAGCGAACGGCGTTGGGTCGTCGCTCGCCGCCTCGAAGGAGCCCTGTGAAGGGTGTTGCCCTTGCCCCGGAGACGACGAGCAGGGCCAGTGTGCGCCTTTGTGCCAAGACTGCGTGTGCTGTCCGCACGCCAGACCAGTGGTGCTCGCTCCGATGGAGTCCCGAACGCCAGAGGGCGAGCCAAGCTCGCTCAAGACCGAGGCGCCGGTGGCGTACCTCCCCTCGCCGTTCGTGGAAGAGATTTCCCACGTCCCCAAGCGCTCGGCGTAGCTGAGGGCCGGTTTCTTTCTTCCCTTCTCAAGGAGTCCGCTCTTGAACTGCACCTTTCCGGTGGGCCGGAGGCCCACGTCTTTCGACTTCCGTTCTGCTGTTGTGCCTGGCGCGTTGGTGCTCGTTTTCACCGCCTGCGCCACGGCTTCGAGCCCGGCCCAGCACGGCCGCCTCAGCGAGCTCTCCCGCGTCGAGGGTTCCATCGTGCTCTGCGAACACCGTGTCCCAGAGGGCGTCTGTACCCGCCATCACCCGGAGCTGGCGGCCCAGTTCCAGCGGGCGGGCGACTGGTGCCGCGAACATGGGATTCCCGAGTCGCAGTGCCTGGAATGCCACCCAGACCTCACCTTCGAGCCGCTCCCCAAGCTTCCGGCGACGGCGGACGTGGTGTGGCTTGCACAGCAAGGCGAAGAGGTGGCCGACCTCGACGCCCACGCTGTCCAGGGCAAGGTGACTGTTTTCGACTTCTACGCCGACTGGTGTGCGGCATGCCGCAAGGTGGACGGGCACGTCTTCCAGCGGCTCGCCGGCGGCGACACCACCATCGCCTACCGAAAAATCAACATCGTCTCTTGGGAGAGCCCGGTCGCCCAGCGGTACCTGCGGGAGGTGCCGTCGCTGCCGTTGCTGGTGGTCTACGGGCGCGACGGAAAAAAGGTGAAGGCTCTGCACGGCGCCGACTTGGAGGCGCTGGACCGTGCCATCGCCGAAGGAGCCTCGCGATGAAATGGGCTCCGTGGTTTCTCGGGGCTGGGCTGGTGCTCCTTTTGCTCCTGCCTTCGTCCGCTGAGGCCTGCGCTGGGTGCAGCAACCCCAACCTGCCGGCGGGCCGGAGCAGCCACGCCGAGCTGGGCGCCGGCCGCGTCACCGCGACTTTTTTTGTGACCGGCACGTACATGAACGTCGTCCACAGCGACTTCTGTCCGGACATCGGCCCCATTTGTCAGCAACGTGACGAGCCTGGACAGCTCCACGACCAGACCTTCTACATTGGCGAGCTACGACCCATCCTGGACGTCGGCCTCACCGAGACATTTGGAGTGGAGGCCCAAATTCCCTTTCGCATCACCCGCACCACCATCGTCTTTCGGCGGCTGGATGGAGCGGCCTTCGTTCCCGACTACGAGCACATCCACCACCGCACCGAGACGCTGGCGGGCCCGGCGGATCCGTGGCTCTTGGCACGCGGGATATGGAGGCTCGGCTCCTGGAGCCTGACGGCCAGGTCGGGGTTGTCGCTGCCCCTGGGCAGGACCGAGCCCAACCCTTTCGCCCTGGGACGGGCGGGGCAACCTCACCAGCACATTCAGTTCGGCAACGGCACCGTCAACCCGGTGCTCGGTCTCGACGTGGCCAGGCAATGGGAGCGCGTTCGCCTGAGCGCCTATGGCCAAACGGTGCTCTTCTTCTACCAAAACCACTACGGGTACCAGGCGGGAAACCGCTACCTGGGAGGCGTGGCCGCGGAGGCCTCCCTCCTTCCCAAGCTGCGAGTGACCGTGGGGGCGGACCTGCTCAACGAGCAACCCGAACGCTGGGATGGAGCGGTGCAGCAGGATGGCAACGTCGGCCGCACCGACCTCTTGCTGGGAGGAATGGTGGGTTACGCCTTCGACCCGGTGACGGCGCTGCTCTCGGTGAAGGCTCCGGTGTGGCAGCAGTTCATCCGGGTGGGGGAGCAGCATGACGCCGACCCCGGGCAACTCACTTACCCGGCCATCGTCCACCTCGCCGTCCAGCGCACCTGGGATGAGCTCTTCTAGGAAATGAAGTCCAGCTTCATCCTAAGGCAGGTCCTATACTCGGCCCAGGGAGACAGGCGATGAGCGTTATCGGTAGGTATGGAAACCGAAGCCAGGTTGCCGCACTGCTTCGTGGGGTGGATGACGCGTTGGGCAACAAGGATGGACTTCCTCGCAATGAGGCCGCGCGGGCTGGAACGGTGAAGGGCTCTGCCTTCGACCGCAATCCGCTGGCCAACAAGCTTCGTTCCGCGCTCGAGCCAGGCTGGTCCACCGCCGACGAGGAGCAGCGGCTCGATGGGTTCATCTCCGCTCAAGAGAAAATCTGGGGCCGACCTGTCACCGATTTGGCGAGCGGTTCGGTGAGCCAGTTCGATCGGCTGCGCGCGGAAAAAGCGGTGGCGCTGGTCCGCTTCGGACGAACGCCCGCAGACGTCAGCGAGGGACTCATCGAGGCCAAGGGCAAGGTCGACGGCCAGCCCATCGAGGCGAGGCAGGTGTTTTGGCAACGCTGGAAACCCATCGGGCCATTCTCGGGCAAGGTGGTGGTGCTCTCGCCGGGCTTCCTCCAGACCGGGCGAAATTTCTACGAGCAGATTCAGTTGCTGAACCGCGCGGGCCACGAGGTGGTGGTGATGGACCACCAGTGGGCCGGGCACGGCTCCGGCAAGAAGGGCGGAATCGACCGTGGCTTTGGCATCGCCCGCGACGTGGCCGCGGTGACCGCGTTCGCCCAGCAAGTGGCTGACCGCGAGCACGCCGAGAAGCCGCACGAGCTCGTCCTCCTGGGAACCAGCATGGGAGGCGGTGCCGGCGCGCTGGGCGCCATCGCGCTGAATGATGCCGGCAAAATCGAGCTCGAGGGCTCTCAGATGCCCAAGGGCCTCTCCGCGGTTCTTCAGGCGCCGTATTTCAGCCGAACGCGCAACCTGGTGAACGACGTGCTCGCAGGCGTCGGACGACTACCGGTGGCCAAAGACATCCCCCTCCCAGCGATGGGACTGCCCATTCTGACCGGCGACCAAACCACCGCGGCCAAGCTTGCAGAGCACGCGGTCATCGATGACATCACCGGCCGCGCTCAGGCTTTTCATGCCTCCGACGCCGACCTCGCTTCCATCCGCGCCCTGCTGGAGCAAGGAAAGAAGCCACAAGGCCGCTTCTTTTTCATTCATGCGGAGAACGACACACTGGCAGATGTCGAGTCTTCGCGTGCTGTCGCCGGCCTTTTCAACGAACGCGCCCATTTCCGAACGTTGCCCAGCGCGAACCACGTGTTCGAGGAAACCGCTCGCGAGCAGGAGCTGGTCCTCGAAGGAATCGAGTGGGCCACTCGACGAAATTAGGCGCATCAGGCTGGCTTAAGCCAGCCCTCCTTGGAGAGGAGCTCCCGGGTCTCTTCGATAAAAGTCCGCGCGTCTGCGACCTCACCGCTGGCGTCCTCAGGGGAGAAGGTCACTGCCGCATCATAATCCGCCAGCTCGCGCGCCCTCTGGAGACCAGCCAAGAGCCGGTTATGAGAAGAGGGAACGAGCTTGGGCCGAACAAACTCCGTGTTGAACAGATGAATGGCGCCGGCGTGGGAGCGTGGCTCAACGCCTCGAGATACCAGGAGCGCACGTAAGAAATGGAAAGCAGCGTAGTAGGCGCGCGACACCGCATCGGAGCAGAGCCCCATGCCCAACAGGGCTTCGGCCGCTCGAAAGGACTGCTCGCCGCGGACCACTGCATCTTGGATGTTCTGGCGGCGGTTGACCTCTGTCACAGTGGCACCCCCTCCCTGTCAATTTCCTGCGCGATGAGCCTCTCTCGGCTCCGCAGGTCGTCCATGTGCTTCGTGCTCACGGCAAAAGGAGATACGAGCACGTCGTAGCGGGTGAGCAAGTCGCCTGCAAAATAGGCGACTTTGCGCGCCTCGTTCCCGACGAGGTCGTCGACGACCACCAGGACATCGATGTCTGAATCTTCGTCGCCCTGCCCACGAGCCCGGGAGCCAAAGAGACGCAGCTCCCGGAGCCTGGAGCCAAAGACGAGCTTCAGATGCTTCTTGAGCTCTGCTAGGGCCGCGCTTTCGGATTCCAGAAGCTGCATACGTGCTTTGGTAGCAGAACCCCTCGAACAGGCCCAAGTAATTCTCGGTAGAGCACCTCACCCTTGGAGCTCGAAGGGGACGAGCTCTTCTAGGAAAGGAAGCCCAGCCCCAGCCCCAGATAGGTCTCGTTCGCCCGACGCAGCTGCCCCACGGGAGAGGGCCCATAGTGCCCGCGTAAATGCAGCCGCACGGTGCTCTGAAGCCAACGCAGCGAAAACCCCGCGGTGCCGATGGCAGTGCCCCGGCCCTGGGTGTCGAGCCGGCCCTCGAAACCGAAAACGGGGAGCAGAAGCCCCAACGGCAGCTCGCGCGATGGCTCGAATTCGAAGCCGGCGCGCGCCACCGCCTGTTCCACCTGCGGGGAGCGGTGGAAGTTGAAGTCGCCTCCGGCATACGCCCGGGCGCCCAAGGAGAAGACGTGCGCCACCAGCAGCTCCACCCCGTCGCGCAGGATTTTTCGGGGAAAGGACTCGAAGCGGGCGATGAAGTCGTCGCCCAGGTGGGAGCTGACGTGCAAAAGCGTCAGCCTTCCTCGCCAGCGTCCCCGCGCCGCTGACACGGGCAGGCCCACCCGGAAGTCGGCGTTGATGAGCTCGCGCTGCGTCGATTCCAGATAGAAGCGGGCGAACACTCCCACCTCGAAACCCAGCTCGAGCGAAGGGCCTTCCTCCTCGGAGAAGAAGCGCACCACCGGAATCTGCCGGCCGATGGCGACGTCGGCCTCGAAGTGGGTGCTCCCGAAGTCGCGTGCCAAGTCACGGCGGGTGACCAGGAGCGAGCCGTCAAGGCTCACCTCGCGCGGCGGATTGAGCAGCGGAAAAAAGAGAAAGTCGGCCGGGAGCACTTCGACGGCGGCGAAGCCGCACGCAGGGAAGACGCAGACGAGCGCCGCCATCGCCCATCTTTCGCGCACCACAAGCCCTCCGTCAGCGGGAGAGTCGTCACGGCGTGCGCGGGGTGCAATGCGCGCTTTTACGGAAGCGTCCAGGTGACGACGGCGCGGTGAGAGCGGTCGTCTTGCGAGTCGGCGAATGCCTCGATGCGCTCGCTGTGGGCGAGCAGCGCTCCCAGCTCGGTGCCGGCGGCGAACAGGCCCGCCAGCTCCTGCGAGCCCACCACGTCGAGCAGGCTGATCTGCGCCAAGCCCTTGGCCACTGCCTTGGGGTCGACGAGGAGCTCGGCCCCGTGAGGCATTTTTCCGGAGGCTCCGTTCACCGCGGCCAAGGCGGCGCTCACCGTGGCGGCGTCGTTTCCTAAGTACAAGTGAGGCCCTGCCAGGCCCACGCGTACCTCGCCTCCCTTCAGGGTGAGCAAGAAGCCGTCGCCCGTCGCCTTGGCGTTCTTCCAGCTCGAGAGTGCCGCGAGCGCCTTCTTCGCCTCCTCCGGCTGGCTCACTTCGGCAAGGTAGACGTGGCGCACCGCGAAGTAGCGCGCGGCCGGAGAGCGCAACGACTCGCGCACTTTTACCGAGTCGGCCCACAGCAACACGTTGCCGGTGAGCAGTGGGGTGAGGTCGGAGGTGACGGCCAAGAGCGCTTCGGGTTCACAGACAGGACAGAGGGCTGCCAGCTGTCCGCGCAAAGTGGACGTCACCGCAGAGACACCCGAGCGAGCGACGCGCGCCCGCATCAGCGCGAGCCCCGAAGGAGGGACGTTGGCGTATGGGCTGGGACCAGATCCCTCGAGCGCTGGCGCCGGAAAGCGACCGCGCACGTCGGCGGTGAGGCTCTTGGCGCTCCCGCGGGCTCCCACCACTCCCCGAGGGCTCACCCAGTAGGCCGCGTCGTTCGTCGTGGCGACCTTCTTCCAGATGCCGCCGGTCGAGGGCTGGGCGACGAGCTTGGCGGCGTCCTCGAGCAGGCCATCGATGGAGGTACCGCCTCCGTGGACGGCGCACACCTCTTTGCCTTTGAGCGCGTAGCCTGCCACCGGCTGGTCGAGCTGGGTGGCCGCGGTGAGCGCGACGCCGTTCTTGGCCTTGCTCGTACGCTTTGGGCCCAAAGGAGCGAGCTTCGCGGCCAGCTTCTCCTGATGGCGCTTCACATCGGCGAGGGTGAGGCAGATGACGCGGGCGGGGCCCACCACGCTCCAGGTGGCGCTCCCTTTCGGATCGACTCCCAGCTCGGCCAGCGAGGCCGGGTCGGTGAGGTCGAGCCACAAGAGGGGATGAAGCTCCGGGCGCCAGCCTTCGGGTCGAAAAAGGCTCGCCTTCTCACCCGCCGCGCGCAGAAAAGCGGCCAGCCCGTCCGCCTTGTTCAGCTGCGGCACATAGAGGGTGGTGCTCGCCTTCGGGTGGGCACGGGGGGCGGGTCTGGGGGACGCCGACGGCGGCGAAGCGGCCAGCACGGCGGCGACGACCAGGGGCAGCATGTTCAAATCGAAACGTCGGTGGGGGCGGCTGCTTGGCGGAGCGCTTCTTGTTTCTCCACCGCCCGTTTGCGGATCGCCCGCTGCATGTAGCCGTAGCCGACGAGCAAGGCGGCCGCGAGGGGAGAGGTGGCGGCGATGATGGCCCACACCGGCTGCCTGAACATGAATTCGGCGCTGGCGCGAAACAGCGCGGTCATCCACTCGCCTTTGAGCACCGCCGCGAAGAGGACGGCGCCCACCAGCGCAGAGACGAGCGTCGCCACCAAGAGCATCACCGCCGCCCGGCGCCGCGCGTGGCCCAGGCTCTTGGCGGGGGAATAGGTCTTCACCTCGAGGTCGTGATCCATACGCGCGAAGGACTGTTAGCAGCGTCGCCGGGTGTCGACAAGCCGACCGCGCGGGCTCTCCTTGGGGCCGGTCTTCAAAATCGTCCGGCGCCGAAAATTCGGCCTCGCATGCGATCTACCCACAAGGTATGGTGCGTGCGCGTTGGGCATACCCAACCAATGGGAGGATCTAGAAGAATGACTGCATTCAAGGCACGGAAGCTGAAGAAGGGGTGGTTCGAGATCGTGGGCCTCGAGGCCTTCCTCGAGGCGAAGCTCAAGAAGCTCAAGTGGGCGCTGGGCAAGCCGGCGACCAAGGCCAAATGGACCAAGGCGAAGAAGGTGGCGAAGAAGGCGCCCGCGCGCCCGGTCTCCAAGGAGGTCACGCCACTGGTCCGCTTGACCACGGCGATGAACAAGCACAGCCGGCGCAGCGAGCTGATTCGGGCGGGCAAGGAGAAGGACCAACTCCTTCGTTCGCTGGTGCCCCTGTACGTGGCCCGTTCGCTGAGCCACATCGAGGTCAACTCCGGGCTCATCTCGCGCTTCTGGGCGAAGTACGGGGTGAAGTATGCGCCGCCGAACGCGGCCAAGGCGCTGCGCCAGCACGTGGGCTACGCGCGCAACACCAAGGCCGGCAAGGCCATCACCCCCAACGGCATCAAGTACGTGGAGGCCGCGCTGCAGCGGAAGGCGGCATAGGTGCACTCCCCGAGGTAATTGGACAAGGCGGTGGGGCGAGTGCTCCGCCGCCTTTTCTATTCTTGAGCCCCCAGACGTCTCAACGCGCAGCGTGGTGGGTGGTCGGCTTGCCGGTTGTGGCCTGAGCCAAACGACCGATCGTGATTCTCGAAGGAGGTCACGCGGCCTTCTTTCGAGGTTGTAGCCGAGCGGCGGCGACGTGGCCACGCGCGGCCTTGCGGGGTCTTCCGCAGCACACAGCGCAAGGTGTCGAGGTAGCTCGCGGTCACCTTCGACTTTCCATTCCCTGCGCGCACGTCAAGCAGCCCCGCCGCGCCCCCCGCGAGGTAGCGGGCCTTCGCCCTCGATGCGGTGGACACAGCGCAGCCCAGACCGCGGAAGCGCATCGCGGTGTCTGCATCGCCCACCTTCTTTCCGAGCGCTCAGCTTCGACGTGCAGCCTGTTCAGCACCGAGGCAGCCGATAATTCAGCGCGGCAACAGCCTGTCTTCTCGCACGCGCAGTTCGCGCCGCCCGGTCTCGGTTGGACTTGCCGGATCGTCTCGCGTATAGGGCCGGTAAAACCGAGGAAAACATGCGCCTACTTGCCGTCACGATCGCCGGGATCTTCCTGAGCACCGCCTGCATCGATCGCGTCGCCATTCGCCCCGACCAGCTCAACGTCGTGAGCGGGATGGGGTCACCGACCACTGTCGGCTCAACCCACACGTCTACAGGCACAGTGACGGTGGTCGCCGTTCCTACCGCGACGGTCGTGAAGGCCGACGGCACGCTGACCACCATTCAATCTCCGTACGACGCGATCATCACCGACACTCAGGGGGTCGAGCTCGCGTTCGACCACCCGGTGCTCGCCAAGCTCTCGGGGAGCGACCTTTCATTGGCCGGCTCGAACCGCGCCGAGACGCACCTCGACCTGTCGAACGTGAAGACCGTGGAAGTCACCCAGGTCAACTTCTGGAAGACCTGGGGTCTCACGATGGGGGTCAGTCTTGGCCTCCCTGCGATCGTGTTGGGCGTGGTGCTCGCCAGCAACGCACGTTAGCTCAGCGGCAGACCCTTGGCCCGTCGGCGTAAGGTGGAGCGGTCCACCCCGAGCACGCGCGCGGCGGCGGCGAGGTTTCCCTTCGTCTTGGCCACCACCCGTCGCTGATACCACTCCACGACTTGCGCCTCCGAAGCGGTGCCGTCGCGCAGCGCCACCGGTAGGCCGTCGTCCTCTGGGGGCCGTGCCGAGGGTGAAAGCCCTGGGTCGAGGCCGAGGAGGAAATTGCGCAGCGCGTTTTGTAGCTGGCGCACGTTGCCCGGCCAGGGGTGGCTTTGGGCTGCCTCCGCTCGCAACCAACCGTCCACTGCCTCGAGCTGTGCCGGCCGCGCCGTGGGTCCGAGGTAGGCACGAACGAAGGCGGAGCCGATGGGTGGAACGTCCTCCGGCCGCTCGCGTAAAGGGGGAAGGTGCAGCACGTTGCCGGCGAGCCGCTGGTAGAGGTCGTGGCGGAACTCCCCCCGTGCGACCATCGCCGCCAGATTCTTGTGGGTGGCGGCCACGAAGCGCACGTCGACCTGATGCGCGGTGTCCGAGCCGAGGGAGTGCACCTCGTCGTTCTCGATGACGCGCAACAGCTTCACCTGGGTCGACTGGGGCAAGTCGCCCACCTCGTCGAGGAAGAAGGTGCCTTTGTCGGCGGTGCGAATGCGGCCCGCGCGGCTCTCGGCGGCTCCGGTGAAGGCGCCCTTGGCGTGGCCGAACAGCTCGCTCTCCACCAGCGTCTCGGGGAGCGCCGCGGCGTTGATCGCGCTTTTGGGGGCAGGTTTGCCGTCTTCGCCACCCGGCGTTCCCTCCTGAATGGCGTTGGCCACCAGCTCTTTGCCGGTGCCGGTCTCGCCCAGAAGGAGCACGTCGTGGTCGCGAATGACCCGCGCAAGCTCGAGAGCGTGGAAGAGCGACTCTCCGAAGCAGGCAGCCCAGGTCGCCTCTCGCAGCCGCTTCGCCGCCGTCGACGTGCCCTGGATTGCCTCCAGCGCCCGGTGAGCGCGGCCCGCGGCAAGGGCGATGCGCACGTACTCGGTGCGTGGCCGGGGCAACAGCGCCTGCACCTGTTTGGGCAAGGAGGGCTCGTCGAGCCCTTTGCCCGAGGTACCGGGGCCTCGCCGCGCTTGCCGATGCGCCAGCGCCAAGAGCAGCTGTTCGGCGCGATCGTGCCTTTTCACCCCCAGGAGCAAGGAAAGCTGCACGGGCGCCTCGAGTTGAAGAAGCGCTTCCTCTCCCTCCCGCCGGGCCCGCTCCGAGGTGGAGAAGGGGTTGCCCAGATAGGCGTTGAGCACCGCCTGGATTCTGCCGTGGTCGATGGTAGGCATCTTGCCTAGGCAAAATGCAGCACAGTTTGGGCGAGGGTGACAAGGTGTTCGACAACGGGTTGGGAAATCGAGGGCTTGCGCGCCTCGGAGCGTGGTACGCCGTTCGCTATGGAGGCTTTTTAAATGTTGACCCTCTACTTCATCTGTCTGGCGATTGGGCTGGTGCTCATCGTCGTCTCGTACCTCTCTGGAGGAGATTCATCCGAGGGGGAGGTGGGCTCCGGGAACACCGACGGCGGCGACGCTGCCGAGGGCGGCGAGGGCGAGCTCCATGGCTTTGGCTGGGCGTCGGTGCTCCCCTTGGTGTCGCTGTCCTTCTGGACGTTCTTCCTCGCCTTCTTCGGGCTGACCGGAGCGGTGCTCGCCGCGTTCACCGGGGCGAGTGTGGGGCTGACGGCCCTGGTGGCAGTGGGGGTGGGGTATGTGAGCGGGCTGTCGGTCACCCAGGTGGTGCGCAAGCTTCGGCGGCACGAGGTGGGCAGCGGGGTGCGCGCGCAGGACTACCTGGGCGAGGTGGCCACGGTGGTGTTGCCCACGCAAAAAGGCCAGCTGGGCAAGGTGCGGCTCACCGTGCGCGGACGCACGGTGGACCTCCTCGCCGAGGGAGATTCGGAGGTGGCCTTGGGGCCGCATGAGCAGGTGGTGGTGCACGAGGTGCTCGACGACGGCTCGGTGCGCGTCACCAAGCTGGTCGAGCCGAAGTCGAAAGGAGAAGACCGATGAACGTGTTGCAAGCGATAGACATCCCCACCGGGTGGGCGGTGGCCATCCCCGCGATGGTGGTTGGAGTGGTGTGGGTGGTGCTGGCCACGGTGCGCGCGCTGGTGCACATCTGCCCGCCCAACCAGATTCTCATCTTCTCCGGGCGCAGCCACGCCGCTGCCGACGGGCGGGAGGTGGGCTTTCGGGTGGTGTTCGGAGGCCGAACCTTCCGGGTGCCGGTGCTGGAGCGGGTCGACCACATGGACATGTCCTTGCTCTCGGTGCCGATGACGGTGAACGGCGCCTACTCGTTGGGCGGCATCCCCCTGTCGGTGCACGCCATCGCCAACGTGAAGGTGTCCTCCGACCCCAAGGTGGTGAACAACGCCATCGAGCGCTTCTTGGGTCATGACCGTTCGGCCATCGGCCGGGTGGCCAAGGAAACCCTCGAGGGCCACCTGCGCGGGGTGCTCGCCAACATGACGCCGGAGGAGGTGAACGAAGACCGGCTCAAGTTCGCCGACCGCCTCTCGGACGAGGCGGAACCCGACCTGCGCAAGCTGGGCCTGCAGCTCGACACGCTGAAGATTCAGCACGTCTCCGACGAGCGCGAGTACTTGGACAGCATCGGCAGAAAGCGCATCGCCGAGGTCTTGCGCACCGCGGAGGTGGCCGAGTCCGACGCCAAGCGCGCCGCGGAAGAAACCGAGGCGGCGGCCTCTGCGCGCGGGAAGGTGGCCAAGACCCAAGCGGAGGCGAACGTCCTGCGGCGAAGGAACGCGCTGCGCCAGCTCACCGCCGACCTCGAGGCCCAGGCCAAGAGCGAGGAGGTGCGCGCCCAGGCGGCCGCCCAGCAAGCCCGCGCGGAGGCGGAGAAAGAGCTGCAGGGCGTGCGCGCCGAGCTGGAGCGGCTGCGCCTGGCCGCCGACGTCACCATTCCCGCCGAGGTGGCGCAGAGGGTACGCGAGCTGGAGGCGGCGGGGCAGGCGGCCTCCATCGCCGAGAACGGCAAGGCGATGGCCGAGTCGATCGCCGCCGTGGCCAAGGCCTGGAAGGCGACCGACGGCAAGGCGATGGACATGTACGTCCTGCAAAACCTGGAGGAGCTGTTCGCGCAAGTGAGCGCCGCCGCCGCCCAGCTGGAGGTGAAGAAGGTGTCGCTGCTCGACGCGGGAGACGGCACCACGCTGGCCAACTACGTGAGCGCCTACCCCGCCACGGTGGGGGCGCTTCTTCGTGAGGTGTCGAAGACGTTGGGGGTGGACATTCCCGCTGTTCTCACCGGCAAGACTTCGTAAGGAACAAGGAGAAGCGTCATGGAAATCGTGCTCGCCGTCGTCGCCATTCTCGCCGTCGCCGCCACCCTGGTGGTGCTGGCGGTCAAGCGGCTCATCTACATCTGCCAGCCCAACGAGGTGCTGGTGTTCTCCGGCTCGCGCCGCCGCATGGGGGGGCGCTGGGTGGGTTACCGGCTCATCCAAGGGGGCCGGGGCATCCGCATTCCCATGCTCGAGCGGGTCGACCGGCTCGACCTCACCAACATGGTGATCGACATCCGCGTCAGCGGCGCCTACTCGAAGGGCGGCATTCCGCTCAACGTCGAGGGCATGGCCAACGTGAAGATCGCCAGCGAAGAGCCGACCATCGGCAACGCCATCGAGCGCTTCTTGGGCAAAAGCCGTGTCGAGCTGATTCGCGTGGCCAAGGAGACGCTGGAGGGAAACCTGCGCGGGGTGCTCGCGACCTTGACTCCCGAGGAGGTCAACCACGACCGGGTGAAGTTCGCCCAGAGCCTGCTCACCGAGGCCGACCAGGATTTGAAGCGGCTGGGGTTGGTGCTCGACACCCTGAAGATTCAGAACGTGTCCGACGACAAGGGTTACCTCGATTCGTTGGGCCGTAAGCAAAGCGCCGACTTGCAGATGCGCTCACGCATCGCCGAGGCGGAGAACGCGGCGCTCGCGGCCGAGCGTGACGCCAAGAACTTCGAGGACCGGGAGATTGCCCGCCTCGAGGCCGGCTTCGCCATGGCCAAAGCCGAGGCCGAGCGACGCATCGCCGACGCCCAGACCAAGAAGGGGGCGATGGTTGCCGAGCAGAAGGCGGAGGTGATGGCCGAGGTGGCCCGTTCCAAGGCCGAGCTCCAGGTGCAGGCGGCGCGCATCGAGCAGGTGAAGCTGCAGCTCGAGGCCGACCGCATTCGCCCCGCGGAGGCGCGCAAGGCGGAGATGATTTCCGCCGCCCGCGGCGAGGCGTCGCGCATTCTCGAAGACGGCAAGGCCACCGCGCGTTCGTTGGAGGAGATTGGCCGCACCTGGGCGGAGGCGGGGGACGCCGCGCGGCAGGTCTTCGTGGCCCAGAAGATGAACAAGCTGGTGGAGAAGATGATGGCCACCGTGCACCACGTGCCGGTGGACCACGTCACCGTCCTCGACGCCCGGCTGGCCGAGGGTGGCAACAACCTGGCGGTGAAGGCGACGGTCGCCGCAGAGCAGCTCAAGCAGGCGTTGGGCATCGACGTGCCGGCGCTCTTGCAGCGGCTTTCGGGCGCCGGGTCATCCAACGGCGAGACGACAGCGCTGCCGCCGCTCCCAGCGCGGGAGCTGACCCACAAGTGAACCCAACGTGGTGGATGAGCAGTTTTCAACCGACAGCACGCACGCGGCGGCGGTGCTTGGCGGCGTACAACTCACCATCGGCCCGCTCGAGGAGCTGCTCCCAGGTCTCCTCCGGTCGTTCTCCCGCCGCGGCGATGCCGAAGCTGAACGACGCCCTCAACGAGGGATCGGGGGAATGAAAGGGCCGTTCCCCCAGCTCCGCGGAAATCTTTTCGAGGAGCCGAGTCGCCCCGGATCGGTCGGCGCCGACCATCACCACCGCGAACTCGTCGCCGCCGATGCGCGCTGCGAGGTCGCTCTTGCGCATTCGCTGTGACAGGGCCTGCGCCACGGTGCGAAGGGCATCGTCCCCGGCGCGGTGACCGTATCGGTCGTTGAGGTACTTGAGACGGTCTTGGTCAATCATCGCGACCGAGAGCGGCGTTCCAAAGGCCTGGGCGCGCCGAAGCTCGCGGTCCACGAAGAGGCGAAAGGCGCGGCGGTTGGGCAGCCCGGTGAGCTCGTCGGTCTCTCGCTGGGTGCGCTCGTCGCGCAGCTCGCGGCTACGCTTGATGGCGCCGCGCAGCCGGGCCGACAGCTCCTCGGCCAAGACCGGCTTGATGAGGTAGTCGCAGGCGCCTCGGTCGAGGGCCTTCACCATTTCCTCCCGTTCATGAGCGGCGCTGACGAACACGCAAGGGATGTCTGCCGTCCATTCGTCACCCCGGAGGATGTCGACCAGCGAGTAGCCGCTCATCTCGGGCATGCGAAGGTCGCTCACCACCGCGTCGGGCCGGCGCTCGCGAATCCAGCGCAGCGCTTCGTGGGGGTTGGTGGTGGTGAGGACCTCGAACTCGGGAGACAAAAGCTCTCGTAACGCGTTCACCGCGTTGGCCTCGTCGTCGACCGCCACCACCAGCGGCGTCGCGCGCTCTTCTCGGGTCTTGGCCAAAAGCTCGTTCAGCCGGGAGGAGAGAAGCGCCGCCTCTTCGGCCACCGCTCCGGCGACCTCGCGGCTGGGCGTGTCCGACAGCGCGGCGTCGAGTGCCGGCATGCCGACCAACAGCTCTTCCATCGGGCGGCGGAGCGATTGGAGCAGAGCAAACAGGTAAGAAGAATCGGCGCTCATGAAAGCCTTACAACAGCAACGGCTGTGCCAAGAGTTTCGTGGGCAGCGGTCGTTAGGTGACGCAACCCTTGCGCCTGCCGGGGCGTTTGCTGTCGCGTGCGAGCGCTTCGAGGGTGTAAAGGTGCGCCCTTCGCCAGGAGGCCGAAGTGTCCGCTCCCCCGGAAACCGCCAACCACCTCGAGCTGGGCAAGGCCAAAAAAGCGCACGCCTTCGCGCCTTACGTCCCTGCCAGTCAGTCGCCGCGGGAGATGACGCTGCGGGCACTGGGTTTAGGAGCGGTGTTGGGAATCATCTTCGCCGCCTCCTCGGTGTACCTGGCGGTGAAGGTGGGCATGACGGTGTCGGCGTCGATTCCCATCGCGGTGTTGTCGATCGCCATCTTCCGCGCCTTGGGCCGCTCGAGCATCCTCGAGAATACCATCGTGCAGACCACCGGTTCGGCGGGCGAGTCGTTGGCCTTCGGGGTGGCCGCGGCGCTGCCGGCGCTCTTGTTCATGGGGTACGAAATCGACCTCCTCCACGCCTTCCTGGTGGCGGCGCTGGGCGGCGTCCTGGGCGTGTTGATGATGATTCCGCTCCGGCACGGCTTGGTGGTGCAGGAGCACGGCAAGCTGATGTACCCCGAGGGCACCGCCTGCGCCGACGTGCTCATTGTGGGGGAACAGGGCGGCACCAATGCGCGCACGGTCATCACCGGCTTCGTCGTCGGGGCGCTGTACAAAATCGCTTACCTGGGCGGAAAGCTGTGGCGCGAGGTGGTGGGGGTCGCGCTCGACAAGGTGACGCTCGACCCGGTGACCAAGAAAATCGCCTCCTACAAAGGTTACCTGGGAGGCTCGGTGGCGGTGGAGGTGAGCCCGGAGCTTCTCGGGGTGGGCTACATCATCGGGCCGCGCATCGCCGGGGTGACTTTCGCCGGCGGCGTCTTGAGCTACCTCATCCTCATTCCGGCAATCAAATTCTTCGCCGGCAACTTGGACCCCACGGCGCTGGCGCAGCTGGGCCTTCCCGGAGGAGGGGACGCGCCCCTCGTTTCCCAGATGGGACCGGACACCATCCGCAACTACTTCGTCCTCTACATCGGAGCGGGCGCGGTGGCGACCGGCGGCCTCATCAGCCTCATCCGCTCCATGCCCACCATCGTCAGCGCTTTTCGCCGCGGGGTACAGACCTTCCTCGCCTCGCGCCGGCAACAGACGTCCGGACCGCAGCTGCCCCGCACCGAGCAGGACTTGCCCATCACCGTGGTCATCGGCGGCTCCTTGCTCTTGGTGCTCGCCATTTGGCTGGCGCCGCCGCTGCACATCAACTTCCTCTCCGCGCTGCTGATCATCGTCTTCGGCTTCTTCTTCGTCACCGTGAGCGCGCGCATCACCGGGGAGATTGGCTCCTCCTCCAACCCCATCTCCGGCATGGTGGTGGCCACGCTCTTGGCCACCTGTCTCATCTTCCTGGTGCTGGGGTGGACCTCGCCGGCCGACCGCTTCATCGCCCTCTCCACCGCGGCGGTGGTGGGCATCGCCGCCTCCAACGGCGGCACCACCGCGCAGGACTTGAAGACCGCTTTTTTGGTCGGAGGCACTCCACGCCGGCAGCAGCTGGCGCTCTTCGTGGGGGTCATCACCAGCGCCGCGCTCATCGGGCTCACCTTGGTGACCCTCAACAAGGGGGCAACCGCCATCCTCCCCGAGCAGCACCCGGGGGTGGCGCTCACCGACCTCACCGGAGAGACGGAGAAGATGTACGAGTACTCCTTCACCCCCAAGGGCGAAGTGAGCCGCGAGGAGCTGGCCAAGGCGCTGTGGGCGGAAGGCTACGAGCTGCGCGAGGGGGCGGTGCGCACCTTTCACACCCGCACGCAAGAGGAGCTGGCGGCCCTCACCCTCAGCCTTCCCGGTGGCAAGGTGCAGGTAGGCAGCCTCGCCGACGTCGGCGTGCCCAAAGAGCACACCTTACGGGTGGGCTTTTTGCGCGGCAGCGTCAGCCCGCCCGACGGCAAGTACCTCATCGACGAGGCGGGCAGCATTCAGTACCTGGTCGACCCCGGCATCGGAGGCCGTGTCTCGGAGTATTTGGGCAAGAAGCTGACCCGCTACGACGCTCCCAAGGCGAGGCTGTTCTCGCTCATCATCGACGGCATTCTCACCCAGAAGCTGCCCTGGACCCTGGTGCTCCTGGGGGTGTTCATCGCCTTGATGCTCGAGCTGTGTGGGGTTTCCTCGCTGCCCTTCGCGGTGGGGGTGTACCTGCCTATCTCCACCAGCGCGCCCATCTTCTGCGGGGGAATCGTGCGCTACATCATCGACAAGGTGCACGGCGCCAAGGAGAGCGAGGCGGAGTTCTCACCCGGCGTGCTTCTCTCCTCGGGCTACATCGCCGGCGGCGCCATCGCCGGGGTGGTGTTGGCGATGCTCGCCATCCCGCGAGGAGGAGCGTTCTTGTCGGCGCTCAACCTCCCAGAGCTTTTGGGCACCGACAACCCGGTGGGCCGCTTCCTCAACATGGTGGGCGAGAGCGAGCACGCGCACCCGGTGGTTTCGGTGCTGTGGGGCCTGCTTTTCTTCATCGGACTCGCCGCGCTCCTGTTGCGAGTGGGCTTGAGGAAGGAGAGCGCCGCGGTGAGCGGCCGAGGCGACTCGCCCGGGACGTGACCTTTAATAGTGCGTGGTTACGAGTCGGCTGGAGCGCAGTTGGCCAGTCAGCTCCCGGTCCGTAGTGTGTAGCCGCGCGCTTCGGCCGCCTCCGGGAGCGTCGGAGCGGCGAGGTAGAAGACTGCCGCGAGGCGAGGCGTGGCGGAGAGTGGGCGGGAGTACTTCCGGCGCAAGCCGGAGTCCAAGCATTTCGGGCGGCGGCTGGCGTTGGGAGGAGGGTTCTCGCTCCACGCTGGCACGCTACGGAGCGCGGGGCCCCCTCGCCGAGCCCAGGCTGTCCTTGCGCGAAGACGGACGTTACGCCTACCAGACGAAGCGTGGAGTGACGCTGGTAATGACGGAGGAACAGTTGGTGCGGCGTTTGTTGAGCCTCATCCCTCCAAAGGGCTTGCATCTGACCAACTTCCACGGGGTGTTTGCCTCCCACTCGCGCATGCGGGAGAAGTTGGTGCCGCAGCGAACGGTGCGCGAGGAAAATACGAGGAGCGCCGGTGCCGGGCGTTCCGCACCGCAGTCCGCCGGGGACCTGCCGAGAATGAGCCAAAAGAAGCGGCCGCGGCTGGACTGGGCGGCCCTGCATGCACGGACGTGGCAAGTGGACGTCTGGCGCTGCCCGTGCGGTGGGAGGAGGAAGGTGACGGCGGTGGTGACGAGCGGGCGCACAGCGGAGCGGGTGCTCGAGAACATGGGCTTACTCGGCCCACGGCCACCTCTACCCGCCGCGCAGTCGCCGCCCCAACTGACGTTGGCGGTTTGAGGCAACGCTGAACCGGACCGTGCCGCCGCTCCCGCCAGCGCCGCGAAGGCGCTGGTGCGCCCAAAGAGCGGAACAGGCCCATCGCCGCACCCTCCACGCGCCGAACAAGCTGCGTCGCGCACCCTCCAGCCCGGCACGCGCTACTTGCCCGCGCGTCTAGAAATGCAGTTTGATCTTCCTCACCTTCCCCAACTCGAGGCTGCGCTCAACGATCCCGCGACGTACTCCGACCCGAACGTCGACGCCGTGCGCCTCTCCGCCGACCTGGAGGCCGCGTCGAAAGAGGTCGATCGCCTCTATGCTCGCTGGCAGGAGCTACAGAGCTCGTGAATCCCTGAGCTGCGGGCAGTAAGAGGCGCATCATGACCAAGACTCTTCTCGCTGCTGCCCTGACCACCACAGTGCTTCTCGGCGGGTGCATTGCTCTCGGTTGGCGTTTTGGTCCGGGCTTCGCGTTGACGGACACTCCGCTGGACGAAGCGCTCTTCTCGGAGCCGCCCGTCGTGGTGCACCGGGGCGAGGAGTACTTTCTGACCTGGACCCAGGGGAGTTACCCGTACTTCTTCCAGCCAAACTACAAGGCGATGGACGGTCGGCTTGTGTTCGCGCTGGTGGCCACAAGCAGCTCCGGGAACCTTGCTGGACGCCACCGGGAGATGAAGATCGAGGGTGCCCACAACCTTCAGGCTCTGCAGCGCGGAGGCGCCTACTGGTGGCAGCGGGAGCCTGAGCCCGACGGAAACTTCGTGCCGCTAAAGATTGTGGAACCGTCCCCGCCAGCGCCACCCCGGTAAACGTCTTGACGACGCTCCGGACGAGCTTAGGCGCGAGCTGTTCAGCTCTCTCGTGTCGAATACACCTACGGCGATGTGCCAACGCGCGACAGCCAGTAACCTGGGCGCCTGCTCGAGTGGGCGATTGCCACGATGAAGACCGCCTCCTCCTCGACGATGTACGGGAGGAGGGTCATCGGTGGTCAGTCGACTCCCGAGTCGAACATGATGGACCCCAAGGGCAGGAACATTGCGCTGGGCGCGGGTCGGTCGCCGAGCTCACCCGCGAGGGCCTCCATGTGCTCGAAGCCGTAGGACTCGTAGAAGGCTATGGCGTCCGCCTTCGCGTCGACGACCACCCCGAGGCAGCCGACCTTCTGCGCCATCTCGCGCGCCAGAAGAAAGGCGGCCTTGAGCAGCTCGCTCCCTATGCCGCGTCGTTGAGACGGGCCATGCACGGCCAGACGCGCGATGCGCAGCGCAGGTAGAGGGTATCCAGGCAGGCCCTTTCGCCGCCGCGCGGGGAGGTTGGCAATCTCGACCTCGGCGGCCACCACGGTGACGAAGCCATGGATGAGCTCGCCCTCGATGGCGACGTAGGTGGTTCCGATGTGGTGGCGGAACTGATTCTGGCCAGCAAACCGCTGGAAGAAGCGGTCCAGCTCGATGTTGCCGGACCGGAAGGTCGAGCGGTCGTCTTCTGGCCGCAGCCGCCGAATCTCGAGTGGCACGGCGACGCTACTTCTTCGAAAAGAGCTTCTTCATCGCGGCGGTCGGCGGCCGAGGATTTGCCAGCCGCTCAAGGATGCGCTCGCCGCTCTCTCGGCTTACCACGATGCGCGTGGGGATGATGACGTCCAGTGGCAGCTCCTTGAGTGCCTGCAGGTGGTGCAGGAGGGCGTCTTCAACCAGGCGCCCCTGCTTTACTCCGTGAGCCTCTGCGTACCGCTCCAACTCCTTCTTGGTGGAGACGGAAACGTGAGCGGAGATTTGCGTTTCGTCGATCATGAATTGCCTCGCCCGTGATTTCTACCAAAAGATATAGGCTCAAGGGGGCTAGAGCAAGTCGGCCAAGCCGTGGGGCGCTGGGGGCCACTTGCGCGAGGCTCGAACGGCGAGCGCGCTCTGGTGTTGTGACCGGCCGGCGCCGCCGAAAAATGGGCGATGGTCTTCATGACCACCGAGGCTGGTCGAAAGGTGCTGCTCGCTCGGATTGCGTCGAGCTCCGCCTGGGCGGCGGGGTGGACCCGCAAATGCCAGCGGCGTCACACGCCGTGCTTTCGTCGAAGCTCCTCGCGGGCGGTACGCACCATCTGCGCGCCGTCCACGGTCTTCACCTGGCCTGCGCGAAGCTCTTCTACGCGCCGGACGATTTCAGCGCTCCACTCAGCTTCGACGACAGCAGGGGCATCCGGCGCGTCTTCCTCCAGGCTGAGCGCAAGAGCGTGCAAAAGCGCTGCTCGCTCGGTCGCCGGCAGGGCCAGCGCATCCATGAAGACGTCGTCCTTCTTTGCCATGCTCAAGTGCTCCCTCCTTTCCTTCGCCGCCGCTATTCCGGCGGCAGTCCACACAAGGATGGCAATACCGACCACGAGAGCGAAGCGAGCCAAGTGAGCTGGGTTCTTGAACTGGGTCCATTCCAGCTTGAGGCCGAACCGA
>JBMORE010000164.1:0-6802 GCA_049322255.1 Myxococcota bacterium
ATCTCCAACATCGTCGACGGGAAGATGGACGTGGTGCGCGCGGTGGGCTTCGGCCGGCTGCACCACCAGTACCTCCCTGACCAGGTGATGGTCGACCGCTTTGGCCTCGAGCCCGCCACGGTGCGGGCGCTGGAAGCCTTCGGACACCGCGTACAAAACGTCGACGCCTGGGGAGACGCCGAGGCGGTGCTCGCTGACCCCGCGACCGGCCTTTTCTACGCCGGGTCGGATCCACGCAACGAGGGCGCGCCCGCCGGGCAGGACTGACTTCAAATGGCCGGCACGCCCCGACTCTTCGACGCCCACCTGCACCCTCGAGGGCTGTCCGACCAAGACCTGGACACCTTGCGCTACTTCGGCGTGGAAAGAGCGCTGGTGGCCGCAGACCACGCCGCCAAGGGCGCCAAGCCCACCGACCTCTACGACCACTTCGCCGACCTGGTCGAGGTGCAGCTGCCTCGCTTGGAGCGCTTCGGCATTCGCGCCTATGCGGCGGTGGGCGTGCACCCACGAGCCATTCCCCGAAAAGGACTGACTGAGGTGCTCTCCGCCCTGCCGGGCTACTTTCGCGGCGGCAAGGTGGTGGCGTTGGGGGAGATTGGCCTGCACGCGGGTGGAGAGACCGAAGAAGAAGCTTTCACCGAGCAGCTCGCCTTGGCGCGCAGGCTCCGGCTGCCGGTGCTGGTGCACACGCCGGTAGAGGACAAGGAGCGCCTCACTCGCCGCGCGCTGGTGCTCCTGCGAGCCTCCGACATCACGCCTCACCGCGTGCTGGTCAACCACGCCAACGGCCGAACCGCGCGGCTCATTCTCGAGTGCGGACACTTTGCCGGGCTCACGATTCGGCCTGACGAGCTGTCGACGGAACAGGCAGTCGGGTTGGTGCGAAAGCTCGGCGCGGAGCGATTGGTGCTCGACTCCGGCTCGGGGGAAGGCGCGAGCGACCTGCTCGGGCTGCCGCGGGTGGCCAGCCGGCTCTTGCGCGTACGGCTGTCTTCCGCGGTGGTCGCGCGGGTGACCTTCGAGAACGCGAGGGAATGTTTTCGCGCGTCGAGCTGAACGCCCCTCACCCCCGCCCTCTCCCGGGGGGAGAGGGGATAGTCGGGCTCACAGCGAGGGCGGCGGAGCGGGTGCCGGCGTCTCCTTCACAAGAGCCTCCGGCTCGGGACGGGTTTTCTGACCGCGCAGCGCCAGCGCCAACCCGCCCTGGGGGAAGAGGGTGGGCCGGCTCACCGCATCGCCAGTGAAGAACACGCCTCCGATGTAGGGAGTGAGCTCGAAGGCGCCGAAGTCGAACGCGAGGTTCACCGTGGCCGAGGCGGTGAGCGCCCAGCGGTTTCCTGAAGCGCCATCGACGTTGAATTCCACTGCCGCAGGGACCAGAGAGAGCGCAGCCCCGGGGCGGAAGGTGCCGGCCGCGCGCTGACCCGAAATCGACAACATCGCGTAGCGGCTGCGAATCCAGTGCTCCTCCCCGTTGACGGTCGCGGAAAAGCCCGTCCAGCCCAGGCGGCCGGCGAAGGCCGCATCCACCTCGCCCCCTTCGAGGAATTGGTACCTGCCCCCCGCGGAGAGCCCCGTCGGAACAGGGACGATGAAGAGGTAGAGCATCCCTTCCGCTCCCAGCTCGAGGTCGAGGGTATCGGTGAGACCGTAGGCGACCTGCGCCACCCCGCTGAGCGAGGGGGAAATCTTCATCTCCCGGTCGGAGATGGTTCCACCCAAGTCCGGCGAGGGGAATTCGACGTAGGCGGTCACCCCGGCCTGCCTGGCGCCCACAGTGGTGGCGCTCTGCGGCGCGGAAGCGCTGAGCGGCAGAAAACACCCGCTGCCCACAAGCACGACCACCGCACAAAAGACAAGGCTTCGACCCATGGGGCGAGCACTTTCGCACCTTTCAAGACCGTCTGCCCACCTACGCATCCCGGCTATAGTCGGCCGGTTCCGATGAACTGCAAGCAGTGCGGACAAGCCCTCGACGGGTCGCCACACAAGTGCGTGGCGGCCTCACCCCCACCGCCGCCGCGCATCTCGGAGCACACCGTCATCCACCACGTTCGCCCGGGCGAGCTGCTCGACCAACGCTGGCGCATCGAGACCCGCATCGGCCAGGGGGCGATGGGAGCGGTGTACGCCGGCATCGACCAGGTCAACCAGCGCAAGGTGGCGATCAAAATCCTCTCCCCCGAGCACTGCCGAAAACCCAAGGTGCTGGCGCGTTTCGAGCGCGAAGCCGCTTTGATGACCACTTTGCGCCACCCCAACATCGTTCAGCTGTACGGGCTGGGCCGGCGGGGCGCCCTGCCCTTCATCGTGATGCAGTTCCTCCAGGGCAAGACGCTCTTCGACACCTTGAAAGAGCGCGGCGGCAAGCTGCCTCCGGTGGAGATGCTGAACATCGTCCGCCAAATCTGCTCCGGGCTCTCCTTCATCCACCACCACGGCCTGGTGCACCGGGACATCAAGCCGCAGAACATCTTCCTCGGGCCCGACGGAAAGGTGACCATCCTCGACCTGGGGGTGGCGCGCGACAAGAGTAACCCCGGGCTGACCAAGCCAGGCGCGCTGGTGGGCACTCCCTATTACATGTCGCCGGAGCAGATCTCCGGCCACAGGGAGATTGACCGGCGCACCGACGTCTACGCCCTGGGCGCGGTGGTCTTCGAGCTGCTCACCGGCACCCCGCCCTTCGTGGGCAACAACAACTTCGAGGTCCTGCGCGCCCACCGCACCCAGCCTCCCCCCAGCGCCTCGGAGCGCTCCGCCTTCGTCCCCAAGCCCGTGTCCGAAATCATCGAGCGCGCGTTGGCGAAGAACCCCGACGACCGGCCGCAGAACGTGCACGAGCTGCTCGTGGACATCGAAGCCAACTGGAACCTGGAGGGCGAAGCGACCAACCCCGGCTTCTCCATCGACTTCGAGAAGCGCAAAGTGGCGACGGCGAAGGCCAAGCCGCGTTCCTCCCCGCGGCCTCCAGCCAAGAAGTCACTTCCGGCGCCCGACACCCTGGGCGAGCCATCGATGGTCGACTCGGGCGAGGTGGAGCTTTTGTCCTCCGACCCTATGGAAAAAACCCTCGGAAGCGATGGCGACGACCAGGCCCCGGAGGGAGCGAGCACTTCAGAGGGGAGCGACCCGGAAAACACGGTGCAGGAGTCGGGAGAGCTGCGCATCATCACCACCGTGAACCGCCTCACCTCGAGCGCCACCTTGTTCGTCGACGGCGAAAAGAAGGGTGGAACCCCGGTGTCTTTGCAGCTGCCAGCAGGGACACACGAGATTCGCATCGAGCGGGCCGGCTTCAGGCCAGAGAAGCGGCAGGTCTCGGTCACCGCCGATCAGGTGACGCTGCTTCGGCTCGAGCTGGAGAAGGCCGACGCCCACGCGGCCCCCAAACGTCGAGGCGGTTGAGCCGTTCGAGGGCTCACCCCTTGGCCGCCCCCTCGCTCTGAACCTGACGCGGCAGCCGCACCCGAAAAAGTGCCCCCGCGCCCCGCTGGCTCTCCACCTCCACCACGCCCCCGTGCATGACGGTCAGCTCCTTGACCAGCGCCAACCCGATGCCGGTGCCGCGTAACCCATGCGCGGACGCCGTGGTGGTGAAGCGTTCGAACACCCGCGGCAGGTCCTCTGGGGAAATACCCTCCCCGTCGTCTTCCACCTCCAGCCTCACTTCCTCCGCCCCCTCGACCACGCGCACCCTCACCTGCCCCCCGTTCGGGGTGAACTTGAGGGCGTTGGAGAGGAGGTTTCGCACAATCGTCTCCAGCTTGTCCGGGTCGGCGACGATGGGCGAGCACGACCCGCACTCGAGCTGGAGGCGAATCGCCTTGCGGTCGGCCACCGGCGTGTGCTGGCGCAACAACCCCTGGAGGAAGGCGTCGAGGTCGATGGGCACGACGGCCAACTGCACCTTGCCCGCATCGAGGCGGGCCAGGTCGAGCACGTCGTTGAGAAGCTCGAGCAACCGCGCCGCGTTCGACTGCGCCGCCGTCAGGTTGACCTGCACCCGCGCCGGCAGCTCGCTCCACGACTTTTCACGCACCAGCTCCAGCGCCGACATGATGACCGAGAGGGGGGTGCGTAGCTCGTGGCTGGCATTGGCGAAAAAGCCCTCGAGGGCGGTGCGCGCATCGAACTCGCGGCGGCGAAGCCGCGCTCCGAAGTAGCTGGCCACCACCGCGACGAGCGAGCCGTTCACCAGGAAGTACACCGCGGCAAAGAACGAGGGAAAATCGAACGTCGTCGTCTGCCCAAGGGCGGGAAGCGCGTACAGGCCGATGATGCCCAGGCAGGCGACGAGCATCTCCTTCACCCCCCAGGGAAAGAGGAGCCCGGCCGCCACGATGACCACCATCAGTCCCGGGTAGTACGCCGAGCGCGACGCCCCGGTGTTGTAAATGAGCACCTCCACCCCGGCGCTCACCCACCACACCAACGCCACCGAGGACACGCGGGCGAAGCTCGCTGCTGACGGCAAATAGGTCAGGCCCACCAGCGCCAGGGCTCCGGCTGCAAACAAAAGGCGCATCCCGAGGAAAAAACTCACCCACTCGGGGTACACCACCCAGTCGATGACCCAACCCGCCGGCACCAGCACCGCGGCCAAACAACCACCCAACCGCACACGCGACAGGAGCAACTGGCGAACGTCGACCTCATAGCGCGCAGCAGGTGTCATCTCGTCGTGATTTTCGGACTATCATAGTTTCCCGGCTTCCATCGGGAGAAACCATGCCGAACATCGTCGTGGTGGGAGGAGGGCTGGCAGGAATACTGACGGCGCGGGAGCTCGCCCTCAAGGGACTGCCGGTGACGCTGCTCGAGGGCGCGCCGCGCCTGGGAGGAAAGGCCGGGGCCGACCTCGTCGGCGGCCAGTGGCGCGAGCACGGCTACCACATCTTCCCCGCCTGGTACGTCAACCTGCGCGCGCTGCTCGCCGAGCTGGGCATCTTACTCATCGACTTCGACCGCTGGCACTACATCGAACCAGGAGGGCTTTCCCACCCGCGAACCATGCAGGTGCCCGACGGCCCCCTGGCCGCATTGCGCGTTTTGCGCACCGGGCTTCTGCCTTGGCAGCACACTCTCCTCTACTGGTACTTCGTGCTCGACATGCTGGGCGAGCCGCTCTCGCGCAAGGCGCTGCTCGACCAGGTCAGCCGCGTGGGCATGATGCGCGGCCGCTGGTACATGACCGACCGCATTCCCGAGCTCGAGTCGGAGAACGTCCTCAAGGCCAGCGCCATCCCCGTCTACGACATGTCGGCGATGACCGCGAAAATCATCTCCGCCTTCTGGGTGCGCGCGCCGCTGCCTTTCCTCTCCATTCTCCCGGGGAACCTGCAACAGCAGCTCATCGACCCCCTCGCCGCCAGCCTGCCGCCCTCGGTGACGGTGAAGCTCGAGGAGAAGGTGCTGAAGGTGAACGCTGCGGGCAGCCGGGTCGGCTCGGTCACCGCCCAGGATGGCGGCGGCTCCACCCGCAACTACCCCACCGACGCCGTGGTGCTGACCACTCCCCTGGAGGTGACCCGCACCCTCATTCAGGCCGACGTGCAAAGACTCGACCCCGACTTGGGCGACTTCGAGCACCTGCAAGCGGCACCGATGGCCGCCTTACACCTCACTTTGAACCGTGTGCTCCCGGGGGTGCCCAAGGAGCACGTCTTCCTCCACGGGGGCCGCTACGGCCTCTCCTTCATCGACTTGGCGCCCCACTGGGGGCTTCCCACCACCACCCTTTCCTTCATCTCCTCGAACTTCGTGCCGTTGCGCGATTTGCCACCGGCCAGCCAATACGAGGCTCTCTTCGAGGAGATTTCCCGCTACCTGGGCATCGGCCTCGCCGACGTCGACTCGCACGAGCTTCGCCCCAACGTGGAGACCCCGCTGTTCATCAACACCATCGGCGCCTGGCCCAACCGCCCCGAGGTGCGCGCCCAAAGAATCGACAACCTCTTCTTCGCCGGCGATTGGGTGCGCAACGTCGTCGACTTGGCGTGCATGGAGGGCGCGGTGGCCTCCGCCCTCGAAGCTGCCAAGGCGGTGGGCGAGCACTTGGGCGTGGGCGGCTTTGCCGGGGCGGCGACCCCCAAGCGTTACCCGCCGCTCGCCCTGCGGCTTTTCAAGTGGGCGCTCACTCCAGCGATGGTGCCCGTCTGGCTGTACGCCAAGCTCCGCGGTTGACGTTGCCCGCGCGGGCGGCCGGCCGCATCTGAAGGGCAACTCTCGAACGGAGGTGGTCATGACCCGCGCCCTTCTCGTCGTCGCCGCCGTCCTCGCCGTCGCCACCCCCGCGCTCGCCCGGGTGCTCGAAGGAGTCTCCATGCCCGACCAAGTCGAGCGGCAGGGCACCGAGCTCATCCTCAACGGCATGGGGCTGCGCAAGAGGCTGGTCTTCGACGTCTACGTGGCCGGGCTCTATGTGGAAACGCCTTCGAAGAATCCCCAGGAGCTCATTCGCTCCGACCAGACCAAACACATCCAGCTCTTCATGCTGCGCGACCTCGACGCCCAGCAGGTGGCGCGCGCGATTCGCGAGGGGTTCGAGAAGAACTCGGCCGCCCAGATGGACCAACTCGAGGGCCGGCTGCGTCAGCTCTCCGGCGCGCTCGAGGACGTCAAGCGCGGCGAGGTGCTGAGCCTGACCTACGTACCCGGAGAGGGCACCACCCTCGCCTCGAAAGGAGAAAAGCTCACCGTCATCGAAGGCGAGGATTTCGCCCACGCCCTCTTCCGCGTGTGGCTGGGAGAAAACCCGGTGGACCGGGGGCTCAAGCGAGGGCTCTTGGGGTACTAG
>JBMORE010000165.1:0-6801 GCA_049322255.1 Myxococcota bacterium
TCAATCTGCGCATCTTCCTCAAGCCGCCCGCCACGCTGAGCGACTTGGCCAAGGCCGGCCGCCACGACCCGTGCATTCTTCCCCGCGCGGTGCCGGTGTTCGAAGCGATGGCGGCGCTCGTCGTCGCAGACGCGTGGCTCTCCTACCTCGCGCGGCCGCACCGAGCATGAACGCGCCCGGCGCCTACGTCCGATGCCGCGATCGCTTTGGCCGGTTCGACGCCCTCGCCCGAACGCTGCCGGCCGAGTCGCTGGCGGTGGTCGACCGCCGCGTCGCGCGGCTTCATCCGCACGTGGTGGCGGCGGTGGGCGAACGGTGCGAAGTCACACCCTCGGAGCGCTCGAAATCGCTCGCTGTGCTCGCGAAGGTGCTGTCTTCTGCACGGCGCCTTCCGCGCTCGGGCACCTTGGTGGCGATCGGCGGGGGCACGGTGGGAGACCTCGCCACCGTGGCGGCGCACCTCATCAAGCGCGGCGTGCGGCTCATCCACGTGCCCACCACCGCGCTCGCCGCCGTCGACAGCTCCCTGGGCGGCAAAGGCGCCCTGCACGTGGGCGGAATCAAGAACGCCGCCGGCGTCTTCCACTACCCGGCCGAGTGCTGGCTCTGCCCCGAGCTGTTCTCCTCGCTCTCAGCGGCCCACTGGCGTGAGGGGGAGATCGAGGCGCTCAAGATGGCGGCATGTCTGGCACCCGCGCTGTTCCGCCATTGGGCGCGTCGCCGCCCGTCGTTCGCCTCGTGGGTCAAGGCAGCTCGCGCGCTCAAGGAAGAGGTGTGCGCGGCCGACCCGTACGAAAAGCTCGGCCGCCGCGAGGTGCTCAACTTCGGCCATACCTTCGGCCACGCGCTGGAGAGCGTCTCTGGCTTTCGGCTGTCCCACGGTGACGCGGTGGGTTTGGGCATGCTCTGCGCGCTCGACGTGGGCCGATGCCTGGGGGTGACGCCGGAATCGGTCGCGCGCGAAGTGGAGAACGGGCTGCCGGCGCGACGCGCCCATTTGGTGCGGTGGCTCGGCGGAGTCGGACGCGAGCGAATTCGTTCCATCGTCGAAGCGGACAAGAAAGGCCCTCGCATGGTGCTGCTTTGCGCGCTCGGGAGGGCCAAGCTGCATGAGGTGACGCCTCGAGAATGGTTTCCCCTCTTCGCCGCTTGGCAAAAGGGCCGTCGGCCGTGAGCGCCATTCGCATCGACCCCGGCTCGCTTCTCCCGGCGGTTTTTCATGCTCCTCCCTCGAAGTCAGACGCCATTCGCGCGCGGGTGCTCGCGCATGCGCTCGGCACCTCCTGGCCGACAGAAAGCTCTCCACAGCCGGAGGATGTCGCCATCACCGAGCGAGCTCTGCGTCAGCTTCACGGGGACATCGACTGCGGCGACGGCGGCGCTCCCTTTCGCTTCTTGCTCGCGCAGGCCGCGGTGACGCCCGGGGCGCAGGTGCGCTTCTTTGGCTCGGCGCGGCTGGGCGCACGTCCGCACGGTCCACTTCTCGAAGCGCTGCGCGCGGCGGGAGCCCGCATCCAGCTCGGCCGGCCGTGGCCCATCGAGGTCGCGGGAGCGATTCCCTCCACTCGGAGATTTCGCGTCGAAGGCCTGCAGAGCAGCCAGTTCGCCTCGAGCCTCCTTTTGGCCGCCGTCGCCTGTGCGCGGCGCACGGGTGCGGAATGGATGCTGGAGCTTGCGGGTCCGCTCGCCAGCCGCGGTTACTTCGAGCTGACGCTCGAGTGGGTGCGCCGGGCGGGGGTGCGCGTTTTCGTCGGTGAGAACCTGGTGGAGGTAGGCGTTCCGCGTTCCCTCACCCCGACCTTCTCCCAGGGGGAGAGGGGGGATTGGTCGGGGGCCGCGTTCTTACTTTTGCTGGCATGGCGAACGGGCGGCGTGGTGCAGGGGCTTGCTCGGTGCGGGCATCCGGATGAGCACGTCCTCCGAGTACTGGAATCGGTGGGGCTGTCCGTCGATCTTCAAGGGATCGGGGTGCGTGGGGAAGGTCGGGCCGGCGTCGAGCTCTCCGCGAGTCAGTGCCCTGACCTCGTCCCTCCCCTGTGCGCGCTGGCTTGCGTGCTGCCTGCTCCGTCGCGCTTCGCCGACGTCGAAGTGCTCCGGTTCAAGGAAAGCGACCGGCTGGAGGGTCTTCGGCGGCTCCTCTCCTCCGCCGGAGGAAAGACGGAGCTGCGCTGCGACACGCTCACGGTGTGGCCCATCGAAAAGCCGCGGCCTTTTTCCGTCTTTCCCGAGAGCGACCACCGTATGGCCATGACCGCGGCGACGCTTGCGGTGCTCCTGGGTGTCCCCGCCGTGGTGCACCAGCCCGAGTGTGTGTCGAAGAGCTTCCCCACTTTCTGGGAAGAGCTCAGTCTCTGTGGCGCAACGAGTCGTTGCTATGATAGCGCGCGGCCTTTTGAGGAGGATTTGGCTTTTTGATTCGCCTTGCCCTTGTCGTTGTTGCGATCACATGTTTGCTCATTGCCTGGAAGCTCGATCGAGCGCCGCCCCACGGCGTCATCGACGTTGGGTTCTTTGCCTGTAAGCGCTGTAGAAGTCTTTCAGGCGGGATCTTTGGCAAGGGTCCCTTTAAAAATTTCAATGGCTCGCGCCGGCGGCACTGCTTTCACGACTGGGAACGGATGTCCTTGGAGGAATTTCGGGAGCGTGCTTCGCGGGACTACGGGGTGGATTGGAGCCAGGAATCAGGCTGGTGGAAGTCGCCGCTTGATCGGCTCGCCTCTCAATTTCGGCGCGAGCGCGAGACTGGTTCCGTGACACCGGGTCTTCTCGATGAGCTCGCCGCCGGGATGAATGGCTCGCAGCTGCTCGAAAGTGACGTTGAGGCCCTCTTGGGCAAGCCCGACGACTCGTGGGTCCTCGATCCAGAAACTGCGCTTGGGATGCAGGTTCGCAACGCGTTGGCCTGGGGCGGCTCGCCTCAGCTTGAAACGTTGGATTACCGCTGTGGTCTTTCTGGAGGCGGCGCTTTGTCTTTTTGGATCATCATCGAGGCTCAACAACCTCGCCGATCGCGTTTGGCCGGATCCTGGGTTTCCCATCCGGAGTGAGCGGGGCTTCCCTCCTCAGCCTCGACGCCGAAACCATAGGCGTGGAAGAAACGTCACCAGCAAAAGAAGCAGCCCGGCGATGAGGGTCTGCCCGAGGGCCTTTTGCTCCGCCCCGGCCACGCCCTCGACCAAGCGGGAGGCGAAGTAGGTGTAGACGATCGTCACCGGCAAGCTGCCCAGCCCCGAGCCGATCGCGAAGTCCGAAAAACGCATCGCCGACACCCCGGCAGCCGCGTTCACCCCCACGAACGGCAGGGGCAAGAGGCGAATCACCACCATGGCCGAAACGGCGTGCCTGGCCACCTGTGTATCGAAGCGCTCGAACCGAAAACGGGTGAGCAGCCCGGCGATGCGCTGGCGCCCCAGGTGGCGCGCCGCCAGAAAGTGCAGGTGGGAAGTCACATTGACCGCCACCAGGTTGAGCAGCACCGCGTGCTCAAAGCCCCACGCGGCGCCGGCCACCATGTGGAAGAGCACGGCCGGGAAGAGCGCGGTGGTGCCCCCGACGTAGGCCGCGAAGAACGCCGGGGTCGCCCACCAGCGATGCTGCACCGAGCGCAAGAGCGAAAGCGCCGCCTTGGGGTCGAGCTCTTCGGGCAGCGCCCAGCGGGCCCCGAGCACGACGACGGCGGCGAAGAGCCCCGCAAGAAGAATGCGAATCAGCCCTTGACGTCGTCCGGCGAATTCCACGTGCGCAAGATGGCGCTCCCCAGGGGCGGGCGCCTCCTTTTTTTGTTGAATCCCGCGCGCGGCCGGTGGAAATCCACTCCATGCCCAAGGACTCTCTGACGATTACCGACAACCGGACCGGCAAGACCTACGACATCCCCATCACGAACGGGACGATTCGCACGATGGACTTGCGACAGATCAAAGCCCACGCCGAGGACTTTGGGCTGATGGGTTACGACCCTGCCTTCCTCAACACCGCCAACTGCGTGAGCAAGATCACCTTCATCGACGGGGAGAAAGGCGTTCTCGAGTACCGGGGCTACCCCATCGAGCAGCTGGCCGAGAAGTCCACCTACCTCGAGGTGGCCTACCTGGTGATGAACGGCGAGCTCCCCACCAAGAAGGAGCTGGAAGACTTCACGCACGTGGTGACCCACCACACCTACGTGCACGAGAACATCAAGACGTACATGAACGGGTTTCGCTACGACGCGCACCCGATGTCGATTCTCGCCTCCACGGTTGCCGCGCTCTCGGCGTTCTACCCCGACGCGAAGAACGTGAAGGACGCGCGCTCCCGGCGCATTCAAATGATTCGCATGATCGCCAAGATGCCCACCATCGCGGCGTTCTCTTACCGCCACAGCCAGGGCCTGCCTTACATCTACCCGGACAACGCGCTGTCCTATTCGGGCAACTTCCTCGCCATGATCAAGAGAATGGCCGAGGAGAAGTACAAGGCGAACCCGGTGCTCGAGCGGGCGCTCGACGTGCTGTTCATTCTCCACGCCGACCACGAGCAGAACTGCAGCACCACCGCCACCCGCCTGGTGGGCAGCTCGCAGGTCGACCCCTTCTCGGCGGTGGCCGCGGGCATCTGCGCGCTCTATGGGCCGCTCCACGGTGGCGCCAACGAGGCCGTGCTTCGCATGCTGCGCGAGATCGGCCACGTCTCCAAGGTGCCGGAGTTCATCAAGAAGGTGAAGGAAGGAGACGGCGCCAAGCTGATGGGCTTCGGCCACCGCGTGTACAAGAGCTACGACCCGCGGGCCAAGGTCATCAAGCGCATCGCCGACGAGGTGTTCGAAGTGACGGGCCGAAACCCGCTGCTCGAAATCGCCCTCGAGCTCGAGCGCATCGCCTTGCAGGACGATTACTTCGTCAAGCGCAAGCTCTACCCCAACGTCGACTTCTATTCGGGCCTCATCTACGAAGCGATGGGTTTCCAGGCCGACTTCTTCCCGGTGCTCTTCGCCATTCCTCGCACGGTGGGCTGGGTGAGCCAGTGGGAGGAGATGGTGACCGACCCGGAGCAGAAAATCGCCCGTCCCCGCCAGGTGTACCTGGGGCCGCAGCGGCGCGACTACGTGCCGGTGGCCAAGCGCGGGTAGGCGTCGTTCGCTGAGGCAACCGTTGACAGCCTCCGGGGGCCTTTGTATCTCGCGCCCGTCCATGACAATCGACTTCACCTGTCAGAAGTGCGAGGGAAGCTTCGAGCTCGACGCGCAGGACCTGATCGACGGCTCGGAAAAGCTGGAGTGCCCCAACTGCGGCGCCAAGGCGCCGTCGAGCATGGTCGAGGACTTCACCTCGGCGCTCTCCGAGCTCAAAGCGCGGGTGGCCACGCTCTCCAAGCGCTTCGCGGTCAACCTGGCGGTGGAAACCGAGGAGCTCGACGAAGGGCTCGAGGACGAAGGCGAGAGCGACGAGGAAGAGGGAGAAGACGAGCTCGATTTCGACGAAGACGACGAGGACGAAGAAGACGAGCGCGAAGACGAGGACATGGACGACCGCTGAGCGGCCGGGCGGGCGTCGGCGCGCTGCGCCCCCGGGTACGGTGCGTATGTTTGCCGGGTGAACAACTCGCGCTTGCTTTCGTTGCTTTTGGCTCCCCTCGCCTCCTGCCTGCTCTTGGGCGCCGCGGCTTCGCAGCCCCTGATCGAGCTGACGGTGAGGGACGTCATCCCCCTGGGAGAGGCGAACGTCCACGCGGTGATGTTGGTGTCGAAGGAAGGCACCGTGCTGCCGGTCTTCGTCGAGGAGCCGGCGGCGGTAGCGATCGCCTTTCGTCTGGCACACCAACCCTCACCGCACGCGCTCGCCGAAGACCTTCTCGACGACCTGGTTGCGCGCATGGGTGGAAAGGTGACCGAAATTCGCCTCGCCGACGTGCAGAACCACCTCGACGACAGCCGGGTGATGATTCGGCAGGGCAAGCGCACCTTGAGCGTGCCGGCGCGCCCTTCCGACTCGATTGCGATGGCGCTCTCCAGCGGGGCGAAGATCTTCGCCACCCAGTCGCTCCTTTCGACCGTGGGCATCACCCGGGAGGAGATCGAAACGCTGCGTGAGGAGCTGGGCATCGGCGGCGCGGGCCCCGATCCTCACGTGGCTCCCAAGGCGGTGCCCGACACCGAGATCGATCTGTAGAGACCCGAAAGCCCGGCCCCCCCTCCCAGGGACGAGCCGGGCTTGCGATGAGGCACGAAAGGAAAAGCGCCTTAGAGCTTGTCAGCGAGGTCGGAAACGACGGGGATGCGCCAGCGCTCTCCTTTGAGCCCCTTCAGCATCGCCACGATGTCGATGACGAAGAGGGCCGGCCACAACAGGCAGGCGAGATAGCCGAGAACGGGAATGGCACTCAGAATCGCGGCGGCGATGCTGACGGCGATTCCTCCGCCCACGCCGAGCACCAGCCCGTTCTTCGCGTGCCACTTGACCAGCTCGGAGTCCTTCACCGTGAGCAACGGAATGAGGGCCAAAATCCCCAGGTAGGAGAGGACGAGCATCACCTTGTCCTGCTCCCGAACGGTCCCGGCGGTTCCCGGTGCGGGACTGATCGCCTGCTGCTGATCTTCCGGCCTCATTCGAGCTCCCTCAAGCGGCGGTTCGGATCGACGGCGAAAAACGCGGCCTTCGTATTCCGCTGGCTGGTGGACTGTCAAGGCGACGACGCCCTGACCGTAGGTCAGTAATCCCGCAGGAAAATCGATCACTTACGCATGGGGCTTGAAATGGGCGCCTGACGCCTGCTGTGGACGGCGGTTGCGAAGCCAACCCCCAGAGCAGGAGCAGCCATGCG
>JBMORE010000166.1:0-22530 GCA_049322255.1 Myxococcota bacterium
CCGCAGAGAAGGCCGCCGCGGAGAAGGCTGCCGCGGAGAAGGCTGCCGCGGAGAAGGCTGCCGCGGAGAAGGCCAGTAAACTCACGCGTAGCACCCGCCCACCCAGACGTCCCGCGACGCGAACAAAAGCACCCGTTGCCGTGGACAAACCCCGCCCGGCTCCCGGTTTTTTGACCCTCGTCGCCTTGCCCTTTGCGCAGGTGCTGCTGGGTTCCCAGGACTTGGGCCCGACCCCGCTCCACAAAACCCAGCTACCAGCCGGAAAGCATCGCTTGCGCCTCATTGGGGAGAACGGTCAGCAGTACGTGCTTCCGGTGGAAATCTCCTCGGGCGAGACCACCAAGCTCAAAGTGATGCTGGAAGAGCTGGACCCTGGCTGAAGCTATTGCAGCGCCACCGGGGGCGGAGGCACGAAGTCTTCGTGGTGATCATGCCCCGCCCCGCCGAAAGTCCCCACCCACGGCTCGGCCGCCACCTCCACTCCTGGTAAGGCGAAGGTGTGGAAGGCCGCCCGGCTTTGCGCAAAGGGCGGGTCACAGGTGCCGCATTGATCCGACCCCTCCATCAGGGCGATCGACCCGTTGGCCACCTCGAACAGCTGCGGCTGGGTGCGGTAGGTGTGGCTCAAGGCGCACGACCACTGCTCGCCGCCGGTGCGGGCATCCACCGCGGTGAGAGTTGGCTGTCCATTGGGCTGAGTGAAGACGAGGGCCACGGTGCGCGCCGATTCAGACGGTTTGGGCTTCCATCCGGCGAGACGAATCTGATCCGACGCGAAGCCGCCCGGCGCCGCCCACTGCCAGCGAAGGTGCCCGCTGCCCTGCTCGTAGCCCCGAAGCGTCCCGTCGCCCACAGTCGGGCTGGGAATCACCCGGTCGAGAGTGGCGACGATGCGACCGAACATGCCCGAGGGTAGGTCCGCGAACCGGTAGGGAGCGCCGGTGGCCGCCAGGTGGGCAGTGCCACTCTTCTCTGGATAGATGAGACCCCTCGAGGAGGCGAGCTCGCCGCCGACGAACTGCTCGAGGCGCTTCCACCGGAGCACTCCGTCGCGTGAGTAGCTCACGAGCAGCGAGGGCATCAGCGGCACCAGGGGCGCGACCCCCACCTGCGAGTGGGAGAAGGCGATGAAGAGGTCTCCGCTGACGTTGCTCACCACCCCGTAAGGGTGCGGGTGGCTGCACACTTCCAGGAACGGGTCGGAAATCTTTTGGGCGGAAACCAAATTTCCGCCGGCGTCGAGCACCGCCAGGAAATACTCGCGGCACTGGGTGGTGGCGTCAGTCCCCGCGGGAAAGGCCTCGAAGAGCGCCGCGAGGCGATCGCTCCCCAACGCGGCCAGCCGCGCCATGAACAGGCGACCGGGAGCAGCCGCAGCGGCCAAGTCGGGGCGCGCGCTGGGAAGATGCAAGGTCCACAAAAGGGTGCCGGTGGCGAGGTCGAGCGCCGACACCTTCCCCGAGCTGGTGTAGGGGTAGTCCGCGCATACCAAGCGCCCATTCCAAAGGATGCAGCGGCGCGCCGGGGTGACACCGGCCACGGGAGCCAGGGTGTTGGCGCGTAGCCGGGGGAAGGCGAAAAAGCCCATCAGCGACACCTGCCCGCCGGGCTCGAGCACCAAGTCGTGCAGCTCGGGAGGCTCCGGAGCCACCGAGAGCGTGTCGAAGGACCAGGTCGGCTGAAGCGCAGTCGCGGGCGGGCGCTGACAGACCGAGCCGGCGCAGCGGCCCTCCTCCTGACACGGGGAGGCAGGGGCGCAGACAAAGCCATCGGGTGGATTGCGCTGCACGCACTGGCCGGCGATGCACACGTCGGCCGCGTCACAGGTGACCGTAGGGCCGCACACCGTGCCGTCGTCGGCTGGAGCCAGCCCACAGCCAGTTTGGGGATGGCACACTCCCAGCTGGCACTTGCCGTCGCCCGGGCACGGCGGCGCCGGCAGGTGCTCACAACCGGTGAGCGCGTTGCACACGTCGACCGTGCAAGCATTGGCGTCGTCGCAGCTCTTTTGCACACCCACGCAGCGACCACTTTGGCAGGTGGCGGTCATCACACAGGCGCTGTGGGGGTCACAGACAGTGCCGTCGGAGAGCGTCGAAGCGACACACCGGCCCAGCCTTGAGTCGAAGACCGCCACTTGGCACTGCCCCGACGCGGGACAATCGGGAGTAGGTCGCGCTTCACCTTCGGCGGTGAGCACCGTCTCCTGGTCGTCGTGGTGGACGACCAGGCGCAAGGACAACGGCCCTACCTCCTCCGGCCGCACGCGCAAGCTGAGCTCGGTGGACCCCGAGGGAACCGACGTCGGCAAGGCGGCCTCAAATGGCGGCACAAGGCCCTTCCACTCCACATAGAGCGTACGCCGGCCGGTATTGAGAAGCGTCACCGGAAGCTCCGCCGTCCCTCCGAGGTAGACCTGTCCGAAGTCGAGGTGAGAGGGAGTCACCCGAAGCGTCGCTTCGGTCGAGGTGAGCTCGCGCTCGCGGCAGCCCGCCAGAAGCGTCGCCACCGCCACCACCATCCCCCAACGGGAGAAGCTCAACGTGGCCTCCACTTCCCTTCGCGAGGCCCATGCTGGCAGAGCAGGATGTAGGTGCGAAAGTTCCTGGCGCCGCGAAAGAGGGAGTCAGGGCAGCCCGCTCGTCCGGTCGGCAGGCGGCAGTTTGAGCGGCGGAGGTTGGGTGATGACCGCGGCCGCAGCGAGGCCCGCTCCAATCACCACTCCGGTGCCGACGAGGATGGGCCACCAGCTCGAGTCCTCCGATGGAGGGCGCTGCTCGAGTCTGGGTTCCTTTCGCGTGAGGTTTCGCACAGCGGGAACCTCTTTTTTGGCCACGGGCGCAGGCAGCTGCAGCGGACGTTGGCGAGAGGCGACTTGGTACAACACACCGCCGTTGGCATCGACTGCCTCAGCAAAAACCTGAACGTCCTTCTCCTCTGCGAAGCTCATCATCAACGGCGCGCCCACAGCCGCTGTCAACGGAGTGAACGCTCCGTGAGCTCCAGTGCGCGCGTGCACGGTGACCTCCTCGGCGAGCGGCACGTCTTCGCGCAGCTCGATGAAAAGCTCTCCAGTTTTCTTTCTCTGCACCGAAAGCTCGTTCTTTTTCCCCGCAACGTTCCGCTGCGCCTGTCCAAAGGGCTCGGTCACCTTCGGCCCGAGGGAGCGATCGATCTCGGCTTTGGGGTCGATCAGAAGAAGCTTCTCGAGCGCCTCCACCGCCTCATTCGTCTTTCCTTGGAAGGCCAAGGCCAGCCCGAGCCCACGATAGGCCGTGACGCGTTCTTCCCGGCTGGCAGGCACCTCGAGCGCCTTCCTGAAGAGCTTCTCGGCCTGCTCGAGCTCCAGTTCCTCGAGAGCCGTCTCCGCCCTGTGGAGGGTGGATTCAGCGGCAACCTCCGCAGCTCCCAGACACGTGAGGACGAGAAGAAACGAACGCACGGGGGAGATTCTACTCTCTTCCACTGTATGGAAAGAGAGTGGATCTAAATCGTCGTAGAAGCAGGGACGACGAACTTGTGGAGAAGTTCACAAACGCGCGCACAGGCAGCGAAAAGCCCATCCACCCGGGTGTGGACAATCCGTCAGTTCTCCGCAGGAATCGACAGGGAGGAAGTCCGCTCTGCAGTTGCCCACATTCACCTAGATTGTCCGAGACGCAACTCCACAAGCGACCCACAGTGTTACGCTTTGCCCTCCGGTGCCCCGGGAGAGCCCGAAAATAGGCAAGTACGACATTCTCACCCAGCTTTCGGTGGGGGGAATGGCCGAGCTCTTCTTGGCCTTCACCACCGGGCCGGGCGGGTTTCGCAAGTACGTGGTGGTGAAGCGGGTGCTTCCCGAAGAGCGGGTGGAGGAGCAGTTCGTCCGCATGTTCCTCGACGAGGCGCGCATCACCGCCGCCTTCAACCACCCGAACATCTGCCAGGTGTTCGAGCTGGGCGAAGAGAAAGAGGGCCTGTACCTGGCGATGGAGTTCATCTCCGGCCAGAACTTGAGCCAAATCACCGCCGCCTGCGCGGCCAAGCCGGCGATTTTGCCCGTGGGGTTCTCGGTGGCGGTGGCCATCGACGTCGCCCTGGCGCTGCACTACGCCCACACCTTTGCCGACGCCGTGGGGAGGGCGCGGCCGGTCATTCACCGCGACGTGGCGCACAAGAACGTGATGGTGACATACGAAGGGGTGGTGAAGCTGCTCGACTTCGGCATCGCCAAGGCGCGGGACAGCTTGAGCCACACTCGGGCAGGAACGGTGAAGGGAACCACCGGGTACATGTCACCGGAGCAAGTACAGGGCGAAGAGCTGGATGGGCGCAGCGACGTCTTCGGGCTGGGGGTGGTGCTGCACGAGCTCATCACCGGCCGCCGCCTCTTCTCCGCGGAGACGGACATCGACGAGATGAAGATGATTCTGCACGCGCCCATCCCCAAACCCTCGGAAGTCCTGCCGGCGTTGCCCAAGGCCCTCTCCGAAGTGGTGATGCGTGCGCTGGCGCGGGAGAAGTCCGAGCGCTACCCGACCGCGCGCGACTTCGCCAAAGCGCTGGAGCGCGCCGGGAAGGGCCTGCTCTTCGACTTGGAGCAGCGAGCCGTCTTCATGCGCGAGCTTTTCGAAAAGGAACGGGCGGCCACCCGCGCCCTCCTCGAGAAGGCGGAGACGCAGGAAGACTCCGCTGCGCTTTCGAGCAAGCCAACAGATGCCGAGCACAGGGACACGCAAGAAGCGCAGCCCAGCACAGCGGCCACCCCCACCGCGGTTCCCCGTCGGCCGGGGCTTGGATGGCTGGGCGCCCTGTCGTTGCTGGCCGTCCTGGTGGCCTTTGGCGCTTACCGCGTCTGGACCAACTTGAGCGCCGCCGAGGAGCCGCCTCCGGTGCCGGCGTACCAGGACCCGAGTCCGATTCCGGAATTTGGCCAGCGCTCCGCACCGCCTGAGCCGAGCAAGGAAGAGGTGAAGGAGGTTGTGGAAAAGCCGCGCGCCACCAAGGTAAGCCGCGCCGGCACCCTCACCCTGGTCACCGTTCCGGAGGCGAAGGTGCTCAAGGGCAAAAAAGAGCTGGGCCAAACCCCGCTGTTCAACGCCTCGCTCCCCGCAGGGACGCACCGGCTCTACCTGGTGGGGCCCGATGGAAGAAAGAGGATGCTTTCGGTGCCCATCAGCGCGGGGAAGAACACCGCCTTTAGGGTGAAGCTCGAGGACTTGCCAGAGAAGTGAGCGTCATTTGCCCCGTCGTCGATGGCGATCTGCCAGGTTCGCGTCGTGGGCGATGACTCGAAGACCTCCAGAGCTTTCAGTTTTGTTTGTTGCCGCAGAACTCGTTGCTGTACTGCGTCCAACTGCCCGTGTTCCCGTCCGCGCGCGTTTAGTCGAACGATTTCGCCGAGGTCAACTCATTGGCGCTCGAGGCGGCATGACATTAGATTTCGCCTGTGCGCGCTCCTGCCCATCACCGCTACACCTGGGAGCAGTACCTCCAACTCGAGCGCCAAAGCCCCATCAAGCATGAGTTCCTCGACGGCGAGATTTTCGCCATGGCGGGAGGCACCCCGGAGCACGCCGCGCTGGGTGCCACGGTGCTGCGCGACCTCGGGGTTCAGCTCAAGGGCACGCCCTGTCGGGCCTACAGCTCGGATTTGAGCGTGAAGATTCAGTCCAGTGGGCTTGCCACCTATCCGGATGCGAGCGTGCTCTGCGGAGAGCCACGGAGCGACCCGGGGAGCCCGAATGTCGTTCTCAATCCGACGGTTCTCGTCGAGGTGACGAGTGATTCGACCGAGAGCTACGACCGGGGAGAGAAATTCGAGCACTACCGCGGCATTCCCGAGCTGGCCGAGTATGTCCTCGTTTCTCACCGGGAACGGCTGATTGAAGTCTTCCGCCGCGGCGCGGAAGGGCTGTGGACACGCTTCGAGGCGCGGCGAGGCGCGCGCGTCCGCCTGGAATCCATCGCCTGCGAGCTGGAGGTCGACAGCATCTACGAGGGCATCACGCTGCACACCGAGTAGGAGCGTCAGCTCACGCCCAGCTTGGCCTCCAGCTCGGCCAGCTCCTTCTTCACCGCCTCGTCGCTCTCCCGCTGCTTCTCCACCTTGCGCACCGCGGAGATGACGGTGGAGTGGTCTTTGCCGAACTTGGAGGCGATTTCCGGAAAAGAGCTCTTGGTCAGCCGGCGGGAGAGGTACATCGCCACCTGGCGGGCGTGGGCCAGGTGCTTGGTGCGCCGGTCCTGGCGCAGCTCCTCCACCGCCACCTTGTAGAAGCGGGCCACCTCGCGCTGAATCTGCTCCACGTCGAGTGGGCGGCTGGTGGGCAGAATGTCTTTGAGCACCTGAGCGGCGAACTCCTCGGTCACCGCCTGCCCGGTGAGGGAATGCACCGCCGAGATTTTGATCAGCGCTCCTTCGAGCTCGCGCACGTTCTTCTGCACGTGGCGGGCGATGAACTGGCACACCTTGTCCGGCAGAGCGAAGCGCTCGGCGTCGGCCTTCTTCTTCAAGATGGCCACCCGCGTCTCGTAGTTGGGCTCCTGGATGTCGGTGATGAGGCCCATGTTGAAGCGGCTGCGCAGCCGCTCCTCCAGGCCGGGAATCTCCGCCGGCACCGTGTCCGAGGTGAGGACGATGGCTTTGGACATCTCGTGCAGGGTGTTGAAGGTGTAGAAGAATTCCTTCTGTGTCTCCTCGCGCTTGCCGAGGAACTGGATGTCGTCGATGAGGAGCACGTCGCACTCCTCGCGGAACTTGCGCCGAAACTCGGGCATGCGGTGGTCGCGCACCGCCTCCACGTACTGGTTGGTGAAGTCCTCGGAGGAGAGGTAGACGATGCGCGCGTTGGAATTCTGGGCGTAGATTCTGTTTCCCACCGCGTGGAGCAGGTGCGTCTTGCCCAGCCCGGTGCCGCCGTAGATGAAGAGCGGGTTGTAGACTCGCCCCGGCTGGTCGCCCACCGCCGCCGCCGCCGCCGCGGGCAATTGGTTCGAGTCGGCCACCACGTAGGTGGCGAAGGTGAAGCGCTCGTTGAGCCGGTGCGGCCGAGGTGCGGGCGGGCTTGCCGTGGGTGCGGGCTCGTCCGCTCGGGCGGGGAGGGGGAGCTCGACCACCTCGAAGGCCACGTGGGGCGGCGCCTGAGGCAGCTTCGCCAACGTCGCTTCGAGCAGGGCACGGTAGTGGTCGTCTACCCAGTCGCGGAAGAAGCGGTCGTGCACTGCCAGCACCAGCGCGTCCGCTTTGATTTCTAGGGGGGCGAGCTTCTCCAGCCAGGAGAGGGCGTAACTCTTGCCTTCGCTCCGGAGGGTGTCCAGGAGCTGAGCCCAGACATCTCGGCCATTTAGGTTGATGAACGCCTTCTCAGCAAGCGCCGTCAAAAGACCCTCGAAGCAAAATCAATTTCAGTCGACGGAAGGCCGCTGGTGTACCGGACGAGTCACGCGCGGATCAAGCGACACCTTCAAGTGTGCGGAAGTGAAAAGGGATCGCTCCTGCGGATCCGCGCCGGCGGCGAAAGACCCTCAATCTCGTTGTGGTAGGGCAGCCACCCTCCCCAATAGCTAGGGGGCTGGGTTTGCGGAAAGTGTTTTCCTTTTTCGCTTCGCTCGCTCGGCACGCGGGCGATGAGCTTCCACAAGCTGCTCTAGAGTAAGTAGGGCGGTTCTCCACAGCTGCACTCAGCTTGTCCACAACAGAATCAGCGTCACTCCACAGCACCTTGGGCAAACTCACCGCTGTACTGCAACTCCCTGGGTGACGTTTCGAGTGCCGGTGCCGAAGTCCACGGCGGCCCCGTGGTGTTGGCCCACCCCTTGGGCGCTGACGGTCAGGCGCACCAGCTGACTCACCGCGGAGACGAACACCGTCCCGGTTTGGGCGCCGCGGGCGATGACGTCGAGCTCGGCGGCCAAGGGCACGTTGGAGACGGCGGTGCCGAGGGAGAGGCTGCCGTTGGCCCCCAAGAACACCGGAGCCACCGTGTTGCGGTTCAAAGTAGAGACGAGGGCCAAAGGCCCGCCCAGCGCCGACGAGGGCGCAGGATGGAAAACCACTTCGAAGGGAGTATCCAAGGTGGTGAGGACCGTCCCCTCCTGGGTCAGAGAGCCGTCGCCGAGGCGGAAGCGGCGCACCTCGTTGCCGAAGAGGTTGCTGGTGAGGAGCGCGTGTTCTCCTTCGGGGTCGACGGCCAGACCCTCGGGCAGCCCCAGATCCGCCTCCAGCCGTGCGCGTTCCGCTCCTGTGCGGTCGTAGAGCAACAGCTTGGGTAGTCCACTGCCCCCCGAGCCGCAATAGATGAGCAGACGCCCGCGCCGTCCATCCACTGCCAGCTTCGAGGGCGGCCCGGGCAGCGTGACCAGCGGCGAAGGCGCGCCGACGGTGGAGAGGTCCTCCGCCGGCTCGAAGCGCCACAGGGTGGGCGGCTCTCCGGAGGGCCCCGCGCCGCCGGCCACGTAGAGGTAACGGCCGTCGGCGCCCCACTCCAAGGCTGCGGGGCTCCCGTGAGGCAAGGAGAGTGTTTCGCCCACGCTGACGTCGGCGACGCGCCCAGAAAGGGGGGTGCGCAGCAGCGTCACCTGCGAGGTGCTCATCACTGCGGTGGCCCGCCCGTGCGGAGCGGCACGCAGCAACGAGGGACCGGGAGGAACGGTGAGCCGCACCGGCGCTCCCACCACCGTCCCCGAGGCACCCCAGGTGAAGGCGCTCACCCCGATGCCCTCGCTGGAGGCTCCTCCCCCGTCGAGCGGCTCGAGGCGGTGGGCCGTCATCACCACCCGGTCGACATCGGGGGCGTTGCGCAAATCGAGGGTGAAGGGAGCGGTCACCTCGCCGGTGGGCGTCTGTCCCACCAGCTCCAGTGCTATTGGCCCATCGGAGGTGCTCAGCGAAAAGCTGGGGAGCACCACCCAGAGTTGGCTTCCCACCCGCTCGTACTCGGCGCCCGTCACTGTGGGCCGCAACGTCAGCGCGCCAAGCTGCCCATCCGGGTCTTCCACTTGAAAGCGCAAGAGGACGGGCCCCCGGCGCGGCTGGGAGGGAACCAGCGGAGTGAGGACGACCGGCGACGAAATGCCTGCATCGGTGCCGCCGTCCATCGCCCCCATCCCACCGTCGGAGAGCTCTGGCGGAGCACCACAAGCGGTCAGCGCCGCCAAAATCAGGAGCACGTGTGCGCGCATTGGCGACCTCTGTGGACCGGCTGCATGGTCAGCCTCTTCCCACGCCGAAGCAGCTACGTGGGAGAGATTGCGGAGGAGGGAACGAGCTTGGGCCGAACGAGCTCCGTGTTGAATATTGGTAGCAGAACCCAGCCCCCCTCGACAGGCCAAAGCCTGGGACAGATCCTTGGCGTTGGGTTGACTCTTGTCCGTGGGCGGGTTATTCGCGCCGCCTCTTTTTCTTTAAAGAAGACGAGGAGTTTCCCGTGAAGCGCAAGCCCACGTATCAGCCGTCGAAAGTTCGGCGGAACCGCGCCCACGGCTTTCGGAAGCGGAACGCGACCAAGGCCGGCCGGGCGGTGCTCAAGCGGCGCAGGGCCAAGGGCCGCAAGCGGCTGGTGGTGCGCGCGGCCCAGAAGTAGGTGCCGTTCGGTGCCCGGTGGGGAGCGCTTTCCCAAGAGCGCGCGGCTTCGCAATCGCCGTGAATTCCTCCACGTGCAGCAGTCGGGCACCAAGGTGGATGCCGGCTGCCTGCTCGCCTTGGCCGTGCCGAACGAGCGCCCCTTCACCCGCGTGGGCTTCACCGTCTCGAGCAAGGTGGGAAATGCGGTGGTTCGAAACCAGATTCGCCGCCGACTTCGAGAGCTGTTCCGCAAGCGCGCTGCTTTACTGCCCGTAGGAGTGGACGTGGTTTTCATCGCCAAGAGCTCCGCCGCCCAAGCCGACTTCGCCACCCTCGCGCGCGCGTTCGACACGGCCGCCGCCAAGCTCTCGAGGCAATTCGCATGAGACTGCTCGCCGTCCTCTTCGCGCTGCCCATTCGGCTCTACCGAAGGGTGCTCTCCCCGGCGATGCCCAACGTCTGCCGCTTCCATCCCTCGTGCTCGAAGTACGCCCTCGACGCGCTCGAGGTGCACGGGCCTTTCAAGGGCCTCTACCTCGCGGTGCGGCGCCTGTTGCGCTGCCAACCGTTCCACCCCGGTGGGCTCGATCCGGTGCCGCCGCAAGGGAGAGTCTGATGGACCAGCAGAAGCGCATGCTGCTCGCGCTGGCGCTCTCCTTCGCGCTGACCTTCGTCTACATCACCTTCTTCGCCCCCAAACCGGAGCCAACAGCCGAGGGAGGTAGCGTCGCCGACGCCGGCGTGGCCCAAGTGGTGGATGCCGGAGCTCCCGCTCCGGTGGTGGCGCCTTCCGAGCCCGCGGGCGCTCCTCCCCCCGAGCTGCCTCCCGTGGAACAGGTGAAGCGCTCGCGCGCCGAGGTGCACTACGTCTTCAGCACGGAGGGCGCCGGGCTGACTCAGGCCGAGCTGCAAGGGCCGAAGATGCGCGAGGTGCAACGACTCACCATCGCCCAGGGGTTCAAACGCATCGTCGGCGGCGAGGTGCCCACGCCTCCACAGATGGACATGGCCATTCCGGTGCCCAACCAGCCCCTGCCGCTGTCGTTGTCCATCGAGGGCGCACAGCCGCTGGCCGCCAACGCCCGCTATCGAGTCATCCCCAGCCCCGAGCAAATTGTCTTTCAAGCAAGACAAGGCCCGTGGGAGGTGACCAAGCGGTTGCAGTGGGCTCCCGACGGCTTCGAGCTGGCCTACACAGTGGAGCTCAAGAACGTCAGCACCACCCCGGCCAGTGGCGAGTTGGGCTTGCATTACGCGCGTACCGCCGACCCGGAAGCGGAGACCCCCTCGAGCTTCTTTGGCGGCATCGGCAACCAGTCGCGCGCCAGCTGCATGGTGGGGGACAAGCTGCACCATCTGGTGCCAGGTGACGAGCAGCGCCAAGAGTTCTCGGGGCCGGTACGTTTCATTGGCGTGGACCAGACCTATTTTCTGGGCACGGTTTTTCCGCTCGAGGAGCCCCGCGAAGGACGCTGCGTGCTCGAGGCCACCCCCACCGCGCGCTTGGCCCACGTCTATTCCCCGGTGACGCTTGCTCCCGGCGAAACCAAGAATTTCCGTTTCGGCGCATACATCGGCCCCAAGGATGCGGAGTTGCTCGCCGTAGTGCCCAGCGCAAAGGCTCCGACGGGCGGAGCGGCCTTCCACCCGGGGCTGGAGAAGACCGTCGACTTCGGCATCCTCGAGGTCATCTGCCGGGTGCTCTTGGCGGTGATGAAGTTCTTTCACCACCTCGCCGGCAACTGGGGGGTGGCCATCATCCTCCTCACCGTGGCGGTGAAGCTCATCTTGCTCCCCCTCACCCACAAGTCGATGGTGAGCGCGGAGCAGATGAAGAAGCTCCAGCCGCGAATGGAGGAAATTCGCAAGAAGTTCGCCGAAGACCGCGAGCGGCAGAACCTCGAAATCATGAAGCTGTACCAGGAGGCGAAGGTGAACCCCCTGGGCGGCTGTCTGCCCATGCTCTTCCAGCTGCCGGTGTGGGCGGCGCTGTTCACCACCTTGCGCACCAGCTACGAGCTGTACCGAGAGCCGTTCATCGCTCCTTTGTGGACCGACCTCACCTACAAGGACCCCATCTACTTCCTGCCGCTGGCGCTGGGCGTCACCATGATTGTCACCCAGAGGTTGCAGCCGCAGATGATGGACGCGACGCAGGCGAAAATCATGACCTACGTCATGCCGGTGTTCTTCACCTTCATCATGCTCAACTACCCGGCGGGGCTGACCCTCTACATCTTCACCAACAACCTCTTGTCCATCGCCCAGCAGTACGCGCTGCGAAAATACCTGGAGAAAAAAGGGGTGGCGGAGCGCGGGCGCAAAGCCGAGAAGAAGAAGAGCAAGTCCTTGGTCGAGGAGCGCTGAGACATGACCGACGTCACCACCGAAACCCCCTCCCCTGCCCCCACCGCGCCGACGCCGGTCGGCCCGGAGCGGATGGAGCAAGCGCAGAAGCTCCTCGCCGAAATTTTCCGCCTCCTCGAGCTGCCCGCGAAGCTCGAGCTCAAGCCGGCCGCCGATGGTGGCATCTCAGTGGCGGTGTTCTTCGAGGGCGAAGTGCCGGGGGTTCCGGTGGGCCGGCGCTCGCACCTCATCGATGCGGTGCAGTTTCTCGCCAACAAAATCACCCATCGCCCGGGAGTGGAGCGGCGATGGATTTCGCTGGGGGTGGGCGGTCACCCCGAGCCGCGACAGCCGCGCCCCCCGCCAGCGGCCAGACCGGCGGCGGCGAAGCTGGCTCCGCGGCCTTCTTCTCCCGCGCGTAACGGGCATGCCGCGCCGCCCGCTCCGCCAACTGCGCCGGCCAGTCCGCAGGAGTCCACCCTCGAGGTGAGCGAGGAGCCGCAGCTTTCCCAGGCGGTGCGCGCACTGGCGGAAAAGTCAGCCCAGTTCGGCCGCTTCTTCGCCCTGTCCCCGATGTCGGTGGAAGACCGCGCTCGGGTGCTCAAAGCGGCCGCCGGGGTGCCCGGGGTATCGGTACGGGTGGAGGGCGAGGGCCGCGCGCGCCGAGTGGTGTTCGCTCCGGACAAGCCCGCGCCGATGCCCAAGAAATCGGGGCTGCCCGCCTACGACGACGACGACGAGGCGTGAGGGACGATGGGTAAACCCAAATCGCTCAAGGACAAGCTGTGGGGCGCGGCAGTGCTGAAGATGTCCTTTCGCCTGCGTGACGCCGAAGAATCCCCGGCGTTCACGGGCATCTACCCCGGCGTCTTGCGCGACTTGGGCCTCGAGGACGAGGCGGTGGAGAAGTACATTATCGAGCACCGCGAAGAAGTGGAGCGCGCCGCCCGCGGCAAGGCCGAATAGCAAAAAATCAGGGGTGGACATGCAGGCCCCTGGCCGCTGCGGCTTCGGCCAACCTTTTGTCGAAAGTCACCAGGGTCCGGGCGCCGACAGCCAGGGCGAGCGCCAGATGAAGCGCGTCGGCGGCACGCAAGGGGCTTTCTGCGAAACCAAGGAGGAGCCGCTCGGCTTCTCGATGGATGGCTGGACTCATTCCAACGGACAGGAAGCTCTGGTCGGAGAGGTCGTCGAGGAGGGTCGTGTGGAGTCGAGCCAGGTCTTTTGACGAGAGCAGCCCTTCTCTTCGCCGGCGCGCGGCGGCAGAGACGACCTCGGTCACCGAGAGATCGGACACACAAAGGTCTCGTCTTCCGAGCAAGGCCGATTCGAGCTCGTCGCTCTCCGGCTCGGGGAGGTACACCTTCGCCAGCGCGCTGGCATCGAGGTACACCGTCCCGCGCAGAGCACGCGAAGCGCGCCTAGAGCCGGTTTTCCCGCTCATCGATGATGGCCAAAGAGAGCGGCGCGGTGAGCTTGGGCATGGTCGCCCGAAGCTTCGAACGCCCGCGGAACGGCCGGGCTTGTTTGGCCACGGGTGATACCAGCCGCGCCACGGCCTCGCCCCGGTCGGTGATTTCCACTTCGTGGCCGCGATGGACTTCTTTGAGCAAGGCGCTGAGATCCTGCCGAACACGCCTGATTCCAGCCCGCCGCATGCAGCACAATGTGCTACAAGTAGCACATCACGTCAAGCCGATGAACAACTCGTTTACCATCGCCGCGGTGGCCACCCCCCCGGCTGCAGGAGGGGTGGGCATCTTGCGCCTCTCCGGCCCGCACGCGCTGGCGGTGGCCAAGCCCCTGGCGCCGTCGGTGCCGGAAACGCCCGTTCCCCGCCACGCCTACTTCACCGAGCTGGTTGATGCTGCGGGCACCCTGCTCGACCAGGGACTGTTGCTCTATTTTCAGGCGCCCCACTCCTTCACCGGGGAAGACGTGGTGGAGCTGCACGCCCACGGCTCTCCCCGCTTGATGCAGCTGCTCCTCGCCGCCGTCCTCGCCGACGGGCGGGTGCGGCTGGCCGAGCCGGGAGAGTTCACCCGCCGCGCCTTCCTCTGCGGCAAGCTGGACCTCACCCGCGCCGAGGCGGTGGCCGACCTGGTGGCGGCCGAGTCCGAAGCGGCGGTGCGCGCGGCGGCCGCCCAGGCGGCCGGGCAGCTCTCCTCCCAGGTGCGCGCGCTCTTCGAGGCGCTGCTCGCCCTACACGCAGACATCGAGGCCAGCCTGGACTTTCCTGCAGAAGCTGAAGGCGCCGACGCGGACGCCAGCGGGCGGCTCGCGAAGGTGCTGGTGGCGGCGAAGGAGCTTCTGGCCAGCGAGGGCCGCGGGCGGCTGGTGCGCCGGGGAGCGCGGGTGGTGCTCTTCGGGCCGGTGAACGCCGGCAAGTCCACCCTCTTCAACCGCCTGCTGGGCGAAGAACGTGCGCTGGTGGACGAGGAGCCGGGCACCACCCGAGACCTTCTCGAGGCTCGACTGGAGCTCGAAGGGTTTGCGGTGACGCTGGTGGACACCGCCGGCTTGCGCGCGCACGCCCCGGGGAGGGTCGAGCAACTGGGCATCGCCCGCACCCAAGCGGCACTGGAAGGGGCGGACCTGGCGGTGTTGGTGCTGCCCCCCGAGGCCGGGCCGGCCCAGGCGGCGGAGTGGTCGACGGCGGCGAAGCATTCGCTGCTCGTGGTGTACGGAAAAAAGGATCTCCTCCCCTCCCCTCCTCCCGGGTTGGCGGTCAGCGGGCGCACCGGGGAAGGGGTGGAGGCGCTGCGCTCGGCGCTCTTGGGCCGGCTGTGGGAGGAGCGCGCGCCTTCTGCGGTGGCCCTGGTAGGCGAGCGTCACGCCGACGCGCTTCGCCGGGTGGTCGATTCGCTGGAGCGGGCGCAGAAGGCTCTCCACGTCAGCACCGTGGAGGCTGCCTCGGGCGAGGTTGGGCTGGCGCTCGACGCGCTGGGAGAAATCACCGGCGAAAACGCCTCTCAGGCACTCGTCGACGCCATCTTCCGCCGCTTCTGCATCGGCAAATAGCGGTCGCGCAAGTGCCTCCCAGCAGCCGCTCAGACCAGCGGAAACTGGCGGCAGCGCTTCACCGAGCGGACGAGCAGCGCGGCGTCCACGGGAGCGGCGATGAAGCCCTTGGCTCCCATCGCCTGCGCGCGCACCACGTCGGCCTCCGGGCGCTTGCCGGCGACGATGAGCTTGCCCGAAAAACGCGCGCCCCCGGACACCAAGACCTCCATCGCCGGCAAGGGGGCCACCAGCACATCCTCTTCGGCGCAGCCCAGCGCCTCCACCGCTCCGCACACCTTGGCGGGCACCCCTTCGGCGGCGAGCATCAAGGTGAGGGAGTGGCCCGCCTTCTCGGTCCACCCGTACAGGAGCACCGGCCGCGGCTGTCCCGGCGTCGGCTTTTCTTCGAGGGGCGAAGGCGATGGAGCCGGAGGCCCTTCACCGCGGTAGAGCCGGCCGATGGCCTGCTCCAACTCCGCGTCGCCGGCAAGGAGCGCCCGCACCCCTTGCTTGCCCGAGACCGCCTGCACTTCGTCGAGCCCGGCCAAGGAAGCGGGGGCGGCCATCGCCACCACCAACACTTCTTGGCGCCGGCCCTCCAACCGCAAAGGCACCACCCGGTGACGTTCGGCCACCTTGCGTCCCACCAAGCTCGCCAGCGTGGGGTCGGGGGGCGTTGCCACCAGGTCGGTCACCGCCAACCCCGTCTGCTCGGCCAGCGCCGCCAGCACTTCAGCAGGGGTGCAAAACCCCTTGGCCACCGCCGCCGCCCCCAAGGGCATCCCCCACTGGCGGTGGTGCGCCAACGCCGATTGCAGCTGCAGCTCGTCGATGATGCCGCGCCGCAACAAGAGCTCTCCCAGACGAGGTCGCTTCATTTGAGTTGCCTCCGCTGACTTGCGACACAGCAAACTGACCGCCAGGCTCCCCATTCCTGCGGCCGCCAAGAGAATCCGCCGCACGCGCGGGCAGTTATGCCCCGGGAGGTCCCCTTGGCGAAGCGGTGTCCCCGCGGACCCAACCGCGACAGTTTCGTCATGGGCGATGCGGCAAGTTGCGCAGGTAGGGCCGGGTAGGTTTTCAGGTACATTGCGAGCCCGATGGCGGAACGTTTCGACGTGGTGGTGGTGGGCTTGGGGCACGCGGGCTGTGAGGCTGCCTTGGCCTGCGCCCGCATGGGGCTGTCCACCGCCGGCCTCACCCTGCGACAGGCCCGTATCGCGGTGATGAGCTGCAACCCGGCCATCGGCGGTACCGCCAAGGGTCACCTGGTGCACGAGCTCGACGCTCTGGGAGGAGAGATGGCCTTCGCCGCCGACCAAAGCGGCACCCACTTCAAAACCCTCAACGCCTCCAAGGGTCCGGCGGTGCGCGCCAGCCGGCTGTTGTGCGACCGCGACCGTTATGCGCAAGGCATGCAGCGCACCCTCCTCTCCCAGGAGCGCCTCACCGTGCGCGAAGGAGAAGCCAGCGAGGTGCTGGTCGAAGACGGGCAGGTGCGAGGGGTGCGTCTGGTGGGCGGGGGCGAGCTTTTCGCGAGGGCGGTGGTGCTCACCACCGGCACCTTCCTGCGGGCGCTGATGCACGTGGGCGAGCACAAGGAGGTGGGCGGCCGTCACGGCGACGAGGCGGCCACGGGGCTGTCGGCCAGCCTGCGCGCGCTGGGCTTGGTGCTGGGGCGCTTCAAGACCGGCACCCCACCCCGGCTGTGGGCGAAGAGCATCGACTTCCTTCGCTGCGAGGCCCAGCCCAGCGACGCGCGGGCCCGACCACTCTCTGCTCGTACCCGCAAAGCACAGGCCCCCTACCCCACCCTGGGGCCCTTGAGCTGTCACCTCACCTACACCACCCCCAAGACCCACGCACTCTTGCGCCAAAACCTCTCCCGCTCCCCGCTCTACAAGGGAGAGATTGTCGGCCGCGGCCCGCGCTACTGCCCCTCGATAGAGGACAAGGTGGTGCGCTTTGCCGACCGCGCCCAGCACCAGCTCTTCCTCGAGCCGGAAGGGGTGGACAGCGAGCTCGTCTACCCAGCGGGGTTCTCCACCAGCCTGCCCGCCGAGGTGCAGTTGGCGGCGCTGCGCACCGTCCCCGGCCTGGAGAAAGTGGAGGTAGCGCGCTACGGCTACGCGGTGGAGTACGACTACGCTTCGCCCACGCAGCTTTACCCCACGCTGGAGGCGAAGGCCGTCACCGGCCTCTTCCTCGCCGGTCAGCTCAACGGCACCTCCGGCTACGAAGAGGCCGCCTTCCAGGGGCTCATGGCGGGCATCAACGCCGCGTTGCACGTGAAACACGAGCCCCCGCTGGTGCTCGGCCGGCACGAGGCGCACGGGGCGGTGCTCCTCGACGAGCTCACCACCAAGGGGGTGGACGAGCCCTTTCGCATGTTCACCTCCCGCTCCGAGCACCGCCTGCGCCTGCGGGAGGGCAACGCCGCCTTACGCCTGGCCGCCCACGGCCGCAGGGTGGGCTTGGTCGACGCCGCCACCCTGGGGCGGGTGGAGGCGCAGCGCACCGCCATCGCCGAAGAGGTGGCCCGCCTGCGCCGGCGCGGTCTCGACGGGGTGCTCAAGCGACCGGAGGAGACCTACGCCTCCACCGCCCGGCTCGACCTCGAGCGGCCGCCGCTTCCCGAGGAGGTCACCTCCGAGGTGGAGGTGGAGCTCAAGTATGAAGGCTACGTGGCGCGGGCGGAGCGGGCCGTCGCGCGGGGGACCGAGGCCTACGACGGCTGGCCCATTCCCCCCGGGCTGGTCTTTGGGGACATCCGGGGGCTGTCGGCCGAGGCCACCGAGCGCCTGACCCGCTTTCGCCCCCAGACGGTGGGTCAGGCACGCCGGCTGCCCGGGCTCACCTCGGCTGCGCTGTCGCTGCTCTTGGTCCACCTGCGCCGGCAGCAGGGAGCACCCTGATGTCTGCCGGGCCCCGCCTGTGGACAAGGTGTTCAAAAGCCTGGCTGCCCCACAGGAACGAGTCATTTCGCGGCGTTGACCCCGCTCAGGAAAGAGCCGGCTGTGGATAACCAGCAAACCCAGGCGCTGGAGGCGGGGGCGCGGGCGCTGGGGGTGGAGCTGCCTTTCGGGGCGGCGCGCCGCCTGTTGCAGCTGCAACAGGAGCTCTTGCGCTGGAACGCCAAGGTCAACCTCACTGCCCTCACCGAGCCGAAGGAGGTGATGGAGAAGCACCTCCTCGATTCCTTGGCGGCGCTGGTCGACCTGGGGCCGGCCCGCACGGTGCTCGACGTGGGGGCGGGCGGGGGGTTCCCGGGGTTGCCGTGGAAAATCGTCCGCGCGGAGCTGGAGGTGACTTTGGTGGACGCGGTGGCAAAGAAAGTGGGCTTTTTGAAGCACGCCATCGCCCAGCTAGGTCTGAGCCCGGGTGCGCGCGCGCTGCACCGGCGGCTGGGAGGCGACCCCGCGGGGGAGGGCCTGCCTCTCTTCGAGGCGGTGGTGTCGCGGGCGCTGATGGAGCTTCCCGCTTGGCTGTTGCTGGCAGCGCCGTACGTGGCCCCTGGCGGGCGGGTGCTGGCGATGCTCGGCCGCGCCCCCCCGGAGTCGGAGGCGGTGGCCTGGGGAGAGGCGGCGGGCCTCGAGCTCTTGTCCTTGCGCCGCTACGCCCTGCCCTGGTCGCAAGCGCCTCGGGCGGTGGCGGTCTACCTGCGCCGTTGACCTCGAACCATCCCTCGAGGAAACCGGGAGCGGGAGCGGGAGCGGGAGCGGGAGCGGGAGCGTTTGCGGGAGCGTTTGCGGGAGCGTTTGCGGGAGCGGGAGCGTTCCCGGGCAGCGGGGAGGTGTACGGTTCACGATGGCGGGTCACGTGTCCGGGCGCGTGCGACGTACCCGATTGCCGGCCCCGTTCCCGCAAACGCTCCCGCTCCCGCTCCCGTTTGTTTCGCCCGGTTCCACGAGCTCCCCCAGCCGGTGTTTCACGTGAAACGGGGCGGGTTCTTCGCTTGCCGGTGGGGAACAAAGGCTGTACATCGCCGGCGTGGGCCGCGTCCTGTGTATTTCCAACCAGAAGGGCGGGGTGGGGAAGACCACCACTGCCATCAACCTCGCCGCCAGCCTGGCCGCGGCCGAGCGCAAGACGCTCCTTGTGGACATGGACCCGCAAGGCAACGCCACCAGCGGGCTGGGTCTGGCGCGGGAGACGCTTTCCGGCACCATCTACGACGCGCTCATCGACGGCCGCCCGATGGAGAGCTTGGTACACCCCACCGAGCTGCGCTACCTGGAGGTGGTGCCCGCCACTCCCGATCTCACCGGGGCGGAGCTCGAGCTGGTGGGGATGCCCGAGCGCGAGACGCGTTTGCGTCAGGCGCTGTCTCCTTTGGCGGGCGCCTACGACCACGTGCTCATCGACTGTCCGCCCTCCTTGGGCCTGCTCACGCTGAACGCGCTCACCGCCGCCGATTCGGTGCTCATTCCCCTGCAGTGCGAGTACTACGCGCTGGAGGGTCTCTCCCAGCTCCTGCACACCCTCGAGTTGGTCAAGCAGGGCCTCAACCCCCGGCTGGAGACCGAGGGCATCGTGCTCACCATGTTCGACGCCCGGGCCAACATCGCCCACCAGGTCGCCGAGGAGGTGCGCAAGCACTTCCCCAAGCTCGTCTTCCGCTCCGTCATTCCGCGCAACGTGCGCCTGTCCGAGAGTCCCTCCTTCGGCAAGCCGATTCTTCTATACGACATCAAGTCCAAGGGCTGCGAAAGCTACCTGGCCTTGAGCAACGAGCTTTTGCGCCGCGGGCGCGCTTCCAAGGGACAGAGCGGGCGCGTCGTGGCATAAGGCGTGACGATGCGAGGAGCGATGATTCAGCCAGAGAAGAAGCGGGTGCTGGGCCGGGGGCTGTCGGCCCTCCTTCCCCAGGCGGCCACGCCCGCCGGCGAGCTGGCCAAGGGGGTCACCCGGCTGGCTTTGGAGGACATTCGCCGCGACGGGGCCCAGCCCCGCAAGAGCTTCGACAGCAAGGGCCTCAAGGAGCTCGCCGACTCCATCCGCGCCCAGGGCCTCATCCAGCCGGTGCTGGTGCGCCGCGACAGCCGCGGCTACCGCCTCATCGCGGGGGAGCGCCGCTGGCGCGCCTCCCAGCTGGCCGGCCTCAAAGAGATTCCGGCCATCGTTCGCGAGGCCACCGACGCCCAGGCCTTCGAGCTCGCCTTGGTGGAAAACCTCCAGCGCGCCGACTTGAACCCGGTGGAAGAGGCGATGGGCTTTCGGCGCCTCATCGAGGAGCGGCAGCTGTCCCAGGAAGAGGTGGCCCAGCGGGTGGGCAAAGACCGCTCCACCATCGCCAACGCCCTGCGGCTGCTCTCCTTACCCGAGGAGGTCAAGGGCCTGCTCGCCCAGGGCCGGTTGGACATGGGGCATGCGCGTGCGCTCTTGGGGCTTCCCCGGCCCAGCGAGATGGTGGCGTTGGCCCGAGAGGTGGTGGCACAAGCGCTGTCGGTGCGCGAGACCGAGCGGCGGGTGAAGGAGGCCCGCCCGTTGGCGGCCAAGCCCAAGCGCAAGGAGGCCCGCCCAAGCCCGCACGCCCGCCAGCTGGTGGAGGAGCTGCAGCGCCGGTTGGGCACCAAGGTTCGGCTGTTGGACAAAGGCGGGAAGGGTACCCTCGAGGTCGATTTCTTTTCCTACGAGGACTTGGACCGCATCGTGGGGTTGATTCGAAGGTAGGAAGGGTCGATGGCGATTTTCAGCGAGAAGAAAGATGAAAAACCAACCGCGCCGCTTCGGCGGGAGGAGTTGACCGTGTCTGCGAAGGCTGGAGGCGTACCCACCTTGCTCGGCAAGGGCAGTGAGTTCGAGGGGAAGTTGACCTTCGAGGGCGAGGTGCGAATCGACGGGAAGTTCACCGGGCAAATCAGCACCAAAGACACCCTCATCATCGGTGAAGGGGCCAAGGTGTCGGCGGAGATCCACGCCGGCACCATCATCGTGCACGGGTCGGTGGAGGGAAACCTCCACGCCACCCAGACCATCGAGCTGAACACCCCCGGCAGGGTGAAGGGGAGCATCGAGACCCCTTCGCTCAAGATGGACCGGGGGGTGGTCTTCGAGGGCACGTGCAAAATGGAGAGCCTGGGCGCCAAGTCCTCGGGCATCCCCGCGCCGGCGCCGATGGCAGCCGCTGCCGCCAAGTAGTGCGCGCGGCCAGCAGCCTCTCTGCCGTACTGGTGTGCCTGGCGGGCTGCCCGCGTCCCGGGGGCGAGCCCGATGGAGGAGCGGCACTGCCAGCGGCTCCCCACCGCGGGGGGGTGAAAGTGCCTCTGCCCGAGGGATGGACGGCGCGGGTGGAAGAGGACCAGAGCTTTCAGTCGGGGCCGGCGAGCCGTTCGGTGTTGCGCATCGACCTGCGCCCCGGGGCGGGCGAAGAGCTACCCACCGCCGAGGGGCTGAAAGCCGCCCTCGTCGATTCTTTGCGCTTCGCCGCCGTCAGCGTGCTCGAGGTGCGCGACCGCTCCCAGTCCAGGCTGCTCATCTACCAAGCCTCGCTCGATGGCGGAGCCCCCCTCACCGCGATGGTGGGCGCCAAGCGGGTTGGGCGGGACTTGTTTTTGTGTGCCTCGCTTCCTGGGGCGAGCGGCCGCGAGGTGGAGAAGGCCGCCCAGGCGTGCGAGGCGCTGGAGGTGGGAGAGGGTTGGGGTGAGGGGCGCTGAGTACGAACTGCCCCGCCAGCCCTTCCTGACCCAGGCCAACCACCCTAACCGATTGAAATCATTGACTGTTGTCGTGGCACGGCGATTGGAATCGTCGCTTCGGTATGAAGACACTCAAGCTGCTGATGGCGCTGGTGGCCTCCGTGCTGTCGCTCGCCAGCTTTCATTTGGCCGCAAAGGAGACGCAGCGGCTGGCGGTTCCGCCCCAGCTGGTTCCGCCGCCGGTGGTGCAAATGGAATGGTCGTCTCCGATGGTGGCCCGCGAGGGCGTGGCCCAGTACTGGACCGAGCCGTCGCCCAAACCCGAGCCAAAACGGCGACGAGCTTCGAAAAAGACGAAGGCGAGGCTCTTGCGTGCGGAGCCTCTTCGGCTGGCGGAGCCGGACGAGGCGATGCGGTTGGCGCTGCGCCGGGCCAAGCCGGTTCTGGAGCGGTGCTACGACTCCGAGCTCAAGAAACGCGCGCCCTTCAACGGCTTCGTGGTGCTCGAGGTGAGTGTGACCGCCGACGGCCGGGTGGAAAGAGCGAAGGTCGAGCAAGCCAGCACGCGCGACGCGGCGGTCGCCGGCTGCATTGCCCGGCGGCTAAAGACGCTCAAGCTGCCGCCCCTGAGCAGCGAGGCCGACCTGGTGGTGCCCTTCCGTCTGGAGGCCATCGAAGGGTAGCGGCACCGATGAGCTGGCCAGGGCTCTGCCGATTCCGTAAATTGTTCCTATGAGCACGGCGGGCCATCGATCCGAGCGGACCGCGGCTTCAGACGAGCGCCGGTTCTTGCTCCACGGCGTCACCTGGCGGCAATTCGAGCATTGGCTCGCCATGCGTGGGGACGACAACAGCGCCCGAATCGCCTATGCCGAGGGGGAGCTCGAGCTCATGTCGCCATCACCCCAGCACGAAGATGACACCAGCGACATCGAGCGGCTGCTGACGACGTTTTCCGACGAGACAGGCGTCGAGCTGGCTTGCGCCCGGTCCAGG
>JBMORE010000166.1:22630-27974 GCA_049322255.1 Myxococcota bacterium
TGCCGAGGGGGAGCTCGAGCTCATGTCGCCATCACCCCAGCACGAAGATGACACCAGCGACATCGAGCGGCTGCTGACGACGTTTTCCGACGAGACAGGCGTCGAGCTGGCTTGCGCCCGGTCCAGGACGCTGAAGCGCGAGGAGACTCAGCGCGGGGCAGAGGCCGATACCTCCTACTTCGTCGGTCGCCGGCGAACCGGGTTTCCCGACATCGTCATCGAGGTGCTCTGGACGCAGCCGCTTTTGGACAAGCTCGATATTTACTGGAACCTGGGGATTCGGGAGGTCTGGCTGCGGCGCCGCTCACAGGGATTCTCGCTCTTCGTCCGCGGACGCAACGGGTATGCTCGTCACCGTCGAAGCCGGCTCTTGGCAGACCTCGACCTGACGCTCTTGGCCAAGTACGTCGGCACCTCCAGCCCCACACGCGCCGCCAAAGCCTATCGAGCCGCGCTGCGCAAGTCGCTCGCCCGCCGGCGGAATTGAAGCGCTGGGGAAGCGGTCGAGGGCCGTCTCGGTCGCGCCGAAGGAAGAGGCCGCACCGGTGAGAGGCAGCGGCGGTTACTGGTCGTGCAGCGGGAGGATGTTGCTCGCCCTCGTGCAGTTCGGCCGTGCTCGAGGCGGAGCTACAGGCTCTGGAGGTACTCCACCAGGTCGTCCACCTCGGCGTCGGTGAGCGGGGAGGTCAGCCCGTGGAGGTTGGCCTCTTTTCCCACGAGGATGCGTTCTTTGAGCGAGGTGGCGCTGCCGTCGTGCAGGTAGGGAGCGGTGCGGGCCAGCCCGAGCAGCGAGGGGGTGTTCAGCCCGTTGGGCAGCTTGGTGAGGTCGTCGAGGTGGGGGCCGCGGGTGACGAAGGTGCCGACGGCGGCGAAGCGGTTGTCGGTGAGGGCCACTCCGGCGTGGCAAGCGCCGCACTGCGCTTTGTGGAACACCTGCTCTCCGCGCTGCTGGGCCGGGGAGGGCGCCGCCAGCCGGTGGGGGTTGTCCGCCGCGGGGAGGGTGTCGATGAAGGCCTGCACCTGGCGGATGAGGGTGGAGTTGGCGCCGGTGCCGCCCATGCGCCGCTGCACCGTGTGGCTCATGAAGTCATCCAGGGTGGGAAACTCGCCGTTCCAGTGGAAGGGGGCGGTGGAGGAGGTCATTCGCCCGGCGAGCGAGGGGGTCTGCCGCGGGCCCTCGGCGAACTGCCACACGTGCCCGTCCTCCCGGCCCTCCAAGTGGCAGCTGGCGCAGGAGATGCCGGTGGCGGGGTTGTTCATCCGCGAGTCCACCGCGCTGAAGAAGAGCCGGCGGCCGGCGGCGACGTCGGGGGCAAGCACTTCAGCGCCCACCAGAATCCTCCCCACTTCGGTGAGCCGGGGTGTGCTTCCCCCGGTGGATTCGATGAGGGAGAGGGAGTGGTCGAACTTGTTGTACACGTAGGCACGCTTGCCGTCCTGGGCGAGGGCGATGCCGGTGGGGCCGCCGCCCACGGTGACCAGGTGCCGCATCGGACGACCGTCGAGGGACGGCTCGCCCCGCGCTGAAGCGACGACCGCCACGTTGTTCGACTCGTGGTTCACCACGAAGAGCCAGGAGCCGGTGGAGTCGGCCACCACCGCCACCGGGCCCTGCACCGGGCTGTTGGCGTCCTGGGTGCTGAGCACCGAGGCGGGGAAGCTCTCCGTCTGCGGCTTTTGGCAGCTGGAGAGGTCGTCCACCAAGGGCTCCCCCTGGGCGGTGAAGGTGACCAACCCGGGGGCGGAGACGGCGCCCGCAGTGCAAGGCCCGCCGCCGTAGGTGTTGCCACCGCCGCCGCGCAAGGAGGGGTCGAGGTCGTTCTGTCCCAGCACCCCCTCGGAAGCCCACAGGGTAGGCGCATACACCCGCCCGTCGGGGCTGACCGCCAAGTCGGCCATTCCGCGGGGTCGCACCGTCTGCGTCGCGAAGAACATCCCGTCGGGCGCTACCGAGGGGCTGCTGCTGGTTTCCACCGCGCCGCCGAGCGCCGTGCGATTGGCTTGGGTGTACAGCTCGGTGCGGTCGGAGAGCACCGCCGGGTGGGCGAGGTCCACCTTCACCACGTCGCCGCGCTTGTAGAGGCTCACCAGCGCCCGGTCGGGGCTCACCACGGCCACCGCGCGGGGCTCAGGGCCCACCGGCAGCTCCCACTTGGGTTGCAGGGTGGCGAGGTCGATGGCGGTGAGGACACCGAAGGCGGCGCTGTCGCGCGCGGTGGCGCTCACCACGTACAAAGTTTGGCCGTCGGGGGAGAGGCTCATCCCCACCGGCTCCACCCCCACCTCGAGGCGCGCCGCCTCGCTCCACTCTCCGCGGCGAATGACCGACACGCTGCGCCCGTAGCGGTTGGTGACGAAGAGGGTGTCGTCCGGAGCCACCAGGAGGCGCTCCGGGCTGGGGCCGACCCGCACCCGCTCCACCAGCTGGAGGGTCCGCGCGTCCACCACGAACACCTGGTCGCTGTCCGGGTCGGCGGCGTAAATCAGCGCGTCATCGCTCGAGAGAGCGACCGAGCCCGACGAACGGGCGGTCGAGCCCTTGGCGCCCTCACAGCCCAACAAACCCAGCGCGGCGGTCACGGCGGCGGCCAGCATCCAGTTTTTCATGGGGTCTCCTTGTCCACCCTGACATCGATGGCGCGATCTCCTGGCAAATCGCCTGCAGTTGCTCTTTCACTGCATCGCCCATGCCCTTGGGCGGCGAGCGGAGATTGTAGCGATGGCCCGTTCGGATGGGAACCGGGGGCGACCAACGGGCAGAGCGGCGTCGGCCAACCCACAGCGCTACCCGCTGAGAGTGGACAGAGAGAGGGCGAAGTCGCCGCCCGCGTCGGTCCAAAAGGCGCGCACGGTCAGCCCGGCGGCGGCCAGCTCGCGCTCCACACCTTGGGGGCGGAACTTGGCGCTCACCTCGGTGCGCAAAGCCTCGCCGCCGTCGAAGTGCGCGGAGAGGGGCAGGGCGGACAACCTCACCCGGTGCGCTCGATGGCTGACCAAGCGCATTTCCATCCATTCGTTCGCCTCGTCGAAGAAGGCCAGGTGAGAAAAAAGCTCGGGCTGGAAGTCGCCTCCCAGCTCTTGGTTGAGCACCCGGAGCAGGTTGAGGTTGAACGCCGCGGTGACCCCGCGGGGGTCGTTATAGGCGGCGTGGAGGCGGGCGCGGTCCTTCACCAAGTCGGTGCCGAGCAAGAGGGCGTCCTCCGGGCCCAGCTGGGCGGCGAGCTGGGAAAGGAAGCGCGCGCGGGCGGTGGGCTTCAAGTTTCCCAGAGTGCCTCCGAGGAAGGCAATCAACCGCCGGCCTTGGCGTGGCAGGTAGGGGAGGTGACGCTCGAAGTCCCCCACCACCGCGTGGACCTCCACCCGGGGGTACTCCCGGGCGATGGCTGCCGCTGCTTGGCGCAAAGTGGGCTCGCTGACGTCGAAGGGGGCGAAGCGACGCAGCTGGTCGGCTTCGGCGAGGGCCTGCAAGAGCAGCCGGGTCTTCTCCGAGGTGCCGGAGCCCAGCTCCACCAAGGTGTCCACCTGGGTGAGGCGGACGATTTGCCCTGCGCGCGCCTGCAGAATCTCGCGCTCGCACCGGGTCGGGTAGTACTCGGGCAGACGGGTGATTTGCTCGAAGAGCTGGCTGCCACGCTCGTCGTAGAACCACTTGGAGGACAGCTCCTTGAAGGGAGCGCTCAGCCCGGCGCACACCTCCTCGGCCAGCGCCGCCCGTCGTTCTGCGGGCAACAGGTGCACCTCGAGACGCACCCGCGGGCCCAAAGAATCAAGCTCGGCCACCGAGCAAAGATAGAACCCGCCGCGGCCGCAAGCGAATGTTTTGAGGTCAAAACATTTTCAAACCAAACCAGGCATCGCCAAAAAACAAACAACACCGCGGAGCGGGCCAAAGGACATTAGACAGCGGGCACCAAATGTGATGTGTAGGCCCGCCTATGTCTGTCGACAAAGCCTTCAGAGAGATGATTCGGCAGGAAATCGAGTCGCAGCTGCGTCCGCTGCAGAACGCGGTTTCCCGGTTGCAGGACGACGCCTTCGAGCTCGGCTCGCTGCGCGTGCTCGCCGAGCGCTTGGCTCCGCTGGGGACGCTCCTGGGAGGGGCGCCGGTACGCCGGCGCGGGCGGCCGCCGGGCCGGGTGGTGAAAAACGGGGTGCGTCGCCGTGGGCCACGGGGCAGCAACGAGCGGCCGTGCGCCTTGGTGGGTTGCAAGAACCAGGCGCGTAGCAAGGGCTACTGCGCGGCGCACTACCAGAAGTTCCGCAACCTCTCGCTCACCCGTCGCCTGCCTTCCGATTGGAAGGAGCACGCCCCGCCCAACTCGGTGACCGACGTGGTGCTTCCGCGCGGCCGGGCGGCGGCCAAGCTGCTGGCGGGCCGGAAGTAGCTTTTCGCGCTAGGGCACCTGGGGAGGAAACGCCGGCGGCGCCGAAGGTGCGCGCGCTGGGTGGCGTGTGCGCCACAGGTGAAACGCCAGCGAGGCGACGAGCACCAGCGCTGAGAAAACGCCCAGGACAGTGGGGGCCCCGAAGCGGGCTGCCAGACTGCCGGCCGCCAGCGCCCCGTACGGGGTGGTGCCGATGAAGAGGGTGCCGAACAAACCCAACAGTCTTCCCCTCAGCGCGGCGGGGGTGAGCGACTGCAAGAGGGTGAGCGTCCCGGAGGTCTGGGTGATTTGGCCAAACCCCGCCAGCCCCAACGCAGCGAGGGACAAGGGGGTGGAGCGGGAGAGGGACAAGAGGAGGATGCCCAAACCCAGACAGCTCGCGCCCAGGCCCACCCGGCGCTCCAGGGCCGCCGGCTCGCGCAACAGCAGCGTCAGCGCCCCCGCCAGCGCTCCGGCACCGGCCGCTCCCAACAGCTGCCCCAGCAAGGCAGGGCCTCCGCCCAGCACCTGGGAAGCCACCACCGGCAAGAGGGTGCCGTAAGAGACGCCGAACACACTGGAGACCACCAAGAGGAGCAAGAGGGTGCGTACCCGTGGCTCCTTCGCCGCGAAGGCAAGCCCTTCGGCCACCGGGGCGGCTTTGACGCGCTTCGACGGCGGCGAAGCTTTCAACGACAAGAGAGCGAAGAGCACCGCCAGGTAGCTGGCAGCGTTGAAGGCGAAGCACCAGGCCTCGCCCGCCAAGGCCACCAGGAGGCCTCCCAGCGAGGGGCCCACCACCCGCATCAGCGTCACCAGCGTCGAGTTGAGCGCCACCGCGTTGGCCAAGTCTTCTCCCGCCAGGTCGGCGAAGAGCGCCTGGCGCGCGGGCACTTCGAAGGCGAAGGTGACTCCGAGCACCGAGGCGAGGGCGAGCAGGTGCCAGGGCCGCGCCGTTCCGGTGAAGGTGAGGACGGCCA
>JBMORE010000166.1:28074-54015 GCA_049322255.1 Myxococcota bacterium
GCCATCGCCACTCCCAGCGCCGCCAATAGCAGCCGCCGTCGGGAAAGCTGGTCGGCCACCGCGCCTCCCCACAGGCCAAGGAAGAACACCGGCACCTGGGAGAGGAAGACGAGCCAGCCGAGCAGCGAGGGGGAGTGGGTGAGTCGCCACAAAAGCCAGCTTTGCGCCACCGGCTGCATCCAGCTGCCGGTGAGGGAAACCGTCTGCCCGAGGAAGAAGCGGCGCAGCGGCGGTCTTCTGAGAGAACGCAAGAAGCGCGGCCAATTCATGGCACGATGCCGTCATGAACCAGCGAGAATTCGAGAAGGGCATTCACGTCGACTTGGCCGGGACTACCACCTACGCCGAGTACCTGCGCCTGGACAAGATTTTGAATGCCCAGGAGCCCCAAAGCTCGCCCCCTCACCACGACGAGACGCTCTTCATCATCCAGCACCAGACCTCCGAGCTGTGGATGAAGCTGATGATTCACGAGCTCTCCGCCGTGTTGGCCTTCGTCCGTGCCGACAACCTCGAGCCCTCCTTCAAGTGCCTCTCCCGGGTGGGCCACATCCAGCGCATTCTCTTCGAGCAGTGGAGCGTGCTGGAGACTCTCACGCCCAACGAGTACCTCGCCTTCCGCAGCGGCCTGGGGCGGGCGAGCGGCTTTCAGTCCTACCAATATCGCGCCCTGGAGTTTCTCTTGGGCAACAAGGACGCCCACGCCCTCTTGCCTCACCGGCACGATGCCGCGGTGCACGGGTGGCTGGAGAAGCTTCTGCACGCGCCCTCGCTCTACGACGAGTTTCTCCGCCATCTGGGGCGCCGAGGCCACCGGGTGCCCAAGGAGCGGCTGGAGCGCGACTTCTCCCAGCCGGTGGAGCGCTCGGAGGAGGTGGTGAAGGTGTTTCGTCAGGTGTACGAGAACCCCGAGCGGCACTGGGACGCCTACGAGATGTGCGAGAAGCTGGTCGACGTGGAGGAGCGCTTTCAGCTGTGGCGCTTCCGCCACATGTTCACCGTCAAGCGGGTCATCGGCTTTCGGCCGGGCACGGGGGGAAGCTCGGGTGTGGGGTTTTTGGAACAAGCCCTGAAGCTGACGTTCTTTCCCGAACTGTGGGATGTGCGCACTGAGCTGCTCCAGAAGTGAAGCGCTTCCGCGTGGGGAGTGCCGCGTAAAGTGGTGCCATGGCCGCCGTGGTGTTCGAGAAAGCCTCCGTCCTCTGTTACCGCCTCTTCGACGTCGCCGAGGCGATTGATTTGGAGAAGGCCCGGGCGCTGGCCGCCGAAGAAAGCCGCCGTCTGCGCCTGACCCGTGCGGGCAGCGAATACCTGGTATTGCCCAATCCTCCTTTGGCGGTGGGGCTGGCCCCGCGCATGGTGCCGCTCTCCTTCGGCCCGATGACCATGGAAGTGGCGGTGCACCTGTTCGACTTCGGGGTGGCCTCGGTCATCCTCAAGGCCCCGGTGCGCGCGGGAACCACCATGGAGGAGCTGGTGCCTTTGTGCGACGAGCTCTACGACAGCCTGGAGGTGGAGAAGGCGGCGGTGGAGGTGTTGGGGCAGATGCGCCAGGCGCTCGCCCCCGCGCTCGGGGAAGGCCAGCTGTGGACGCAGAACGAGAGCTACACGGTGGTGTTCGCCGAGAAGCTGCGCGGAGAACCCAAGGCGGAAGAGCTGCTCACCCACGGAGAGTGGCTCGCGCGGCTCCTCTTGGGCGAGGTAGGGGAGCGGCCGTTGTCGAAGAAGGAAACCCTCGACGTGCTCGAGCACCAGTTCAGCTACACCGACCTGGACTTGGCGGTCATCGACTGGAACGCAGCCTTCGTCTACGAGCCCTCGGGGAGCCAAGACATTCCCGACCTGCTCGAGATTGCCAACGCCCAGCTGCTCGAGCTGCGCTTCTTCGACGACAAGCTGGACCGGCAGCTGCGGGAGACCTACACCCAGGTGGCGCGCAAGAAGCGCCGGTTCTCGGTGCTGCGCAGCCCCTACAGCGGCCTGGTTCGGCGGGTGATGGTCACCCTGTTCGAAATCACCGAGTTCATCGAGCGGGTGGAGAACAGCCTGAAAATCGTCGGCGACTTTTATTTGGCCAAGGTCTACGAGGCCTCGGTGAAGCAGCTGCGCATCGGCAGCTGGCAGGCGCAGGTGACGCGCAAGCAGCGGCTGTTGGCGCAGACTTACAGCCTGCTCAAGGGAGAGGTGGACACCAACCGCTCCCACCTGCTCGAGCTGACCATCGTGGTGCTCATCATTCTCGAGGTGGTGCTCGCCTTCCTCCCGTGGAAGCCGTGACCTGACACGCGCGTCGGGTCTCTTTCTCTGACGCAGCCGTCGCACCCTCGCCAAGCCCCTGGGATAACTGGCACCGAGTGCTTTGTCGCGCCTGGCGCGGTGCTTGCTCACCCGCGCTTCTTCGAAGGAGCAGCGACTCATGAACCAATGCCGACGCTGTGGTGGTTTCGTTCCCCCCAACCAGGACGCGTGCCCCAACTGCAGAATCCCCTCGAGCCGCTGGTGGCTGTTGCCGCTGGCCACCGCGGGGGCCGGGTTCATGTCGCTCACGCTCGCCGCTTGTTACGGCGCTCCTTGCACCGTCGCTCTGCCGGACGGCGGAGTAGGCTCCGGCTCTTGTATTCTTTGCAACGACCCACTTCCGGATGGCGGCAGCCGTCTCAATGACCCCAACGACGATTTTTGCTTCCAGGGTCAGCTTCCACGGCCCGATGGCGGGGGCGACGGGGGAACCGCCGATGGTGGGGCGACCGACGGTGGCGCAGACGCGGGGCCTTGAGAAGTGGAGGCCGAACGCGAACCGCGCGTAGACGGAAACAGCCTCGCGGCCGCGACCGCCCGGGATGAGCTGTTCCGCCGTTTCCCGGTGAAGCAGAGAAGGTTTCCCGCCTACGTGGTGTGGGAGCTGACGCTGCGGTGCGATCAGCGATGCACCCACTGCGGCTCCCGTGCAGGAGAAGCCAGAGGACGGGAGCTCTCCACCGAGCAGGCCCTCGGTGTCGTCGAGGAGCTCCAACAGCTGGGCACCTTCGAGGTCGTGCTCATCGGTGGTGAGGCGTACCTCCACCCCGGCTTCCTCGACATCGTCTCCGCGCTCAAGCGCGCCGGAATTCGTCCGACGATGACGACCGGCGGCCGTGGCGTCACCGAGGAGCTCGCCGGGAAGATGGCCGCTGCCGGTCTGCACTCGGTGTCGGTCAGCATCGACGGGCTGGAGTCGACCCACGACCTCATGCGTGCCGCCCGCGGGAGCTTTGCTTCTGCGAGCGCTGCCTTAAGAGCGCTCAAGGACGCCGGCCTGCGCACGGCCTCCAACCTCAACTTGAACCGCCTCAACCAGGCTGAGCTCGAGCCGCTCTTCGAGCATCTCCGTGGGCTGGGAATCTCCGCCTGGCAAGTGCAGATCACCAGCCCGCTGGGCCGCGCCGCCGACCGACCGGCGATGCTCTTGCAGCCGTGGGACCTCATCGAGCTGGTGCCGCGCCTTGCGGTGCTCAAGAAGCGCGCTTGGGAAGAGTCACGCATCCTGGTTTTTCCGGGCAACAACTTGGGCTACTTCGGTCCCGAGGAGGCGCTCCTGCGTTCCCCGCGGCCGGGAATGGCAGACCACTGGCAGGGCTGTCAGGCGGGCTCCTTGGTGATGGGCATCGAGTCCGATGGCGGCGTCAAAGGCTGTCCTTCGCTGCAGAGTGTGGCGTACGTCGGCGGTCACGCGAGCCAGCGGTCGCTCCGCGAGATTTGGGACCAGGCGCCTCAGCTGTCGCTGCTCCGTCAGCGGACGGTGGACGATTTGTGGGGCTTCTGCCGCACCTGCCCATTCGCCGCGACGTGCCTGGGAGGCTGCTCCTTCACCGCGCACGCTCTCTTCGGCCGCCCAGGCAACAATCCGTACTGTCACTTCCGCGCGCGCACGCTGGCGACACAAGGCAAGCGGGAGCGCTTGGTTCTCCGGAAAGCGGCCCCGGGAGAACCCTTCGACCACGGACTTTTCGAGATCATCGAAGAGCCGTTCGATGCGCCGGATCCGCAGCCACCAACGCCCCAGGCGCTGATGAATCGGCGGCTCACCAGCCGCGCGGGCGAGTAAAGACGCTCATTCTCATTGCTTACCGGGAGCAGCTCGTGCGCTCGGAGCAAATGCTCCCGTTGCACTCCTCGCCGTCGCGGCAGGTGTAAGGCGCGCCGGTGTTACAGGCGGTCTTGCAGGCGTACTCACAGGTCTTGGCCGCTGAGCACACCCACTCCCCCGGGCATGCGCTCCCTGCGGAGGTTTGCGCGCAGTCGCAGCTGGTCTGACAGGTGGCCGCGCCACCACAGGCGGCGGCGAAGAGCCCGAGGGCGAGAAGGAGCGCGCGCATCAGTTCCCCACCCGTTTGATGTCATCGGTCAAGAAGGCAACCCTTTCAGTACCCGCGCATCGCCAACAGGCCCGCATCGCGCAGGAGCTTGTCCACCGCTCCGGGGTCGTTGAACTGATAGTAGCCGCGCACCTGCATCTTGGCGTCGACGAGCACGAAGTGGCTGCCGTGGCCGATGCTCATCAGGTCGTCGGGGTCGACCCCCTTTTGCATGTGCACCTTCATGCCGTCGACGATGACCGCCTTGAGCGCCTCGTAGCTGCCGGTGAGGAAGCTCCACATGCGCGGGCTGACGCGGTGGGTCTGCGCGTACGCCAAGAGCTTCTCCGGGGTGTCGTGCTCGGGGTCGACGGTGAAGGACACCAGGTGGAAGTACTGCCCGAGGTTACGCCCCCGGTGCTGGATGGTGCCCATCTGCTGGGTGAAGAGCGGGCAGATGGTGGGGCAGCGGGTGAAGATGAAGTTGGCCACCCACACCTTCCCTTGCAGCTGCTGGGCGTCGAAGGTTTGGCCGTGCTGATCGGTGAGCTGGAAGCGGGGCACGGTGGCGAGCACCGGCAACGGCGGGGGCAGCTCGACCCGCACTGCCCGCACGATGGGGATGCCGCCGGCCAAAAGCACGAACAACACCCAGAACCAAGGGCGGCTCACCAGGGCAGCCAAGTGGCCGTGGGCGCGGGAGAAAACCGAGGGAGCTGCATACGCGTGGGTGCTCATGTGAGGTCGGCTAACTACCGGCCCTGAATGTCCCGGTCAACGCCCGTGCTGGTGCGAGGAGGCGCAGTCGCACTTGTGTGGAATTCGTGCAGCCATGTATGGGCAGATCCGCGAAATCACGGTGAGCAGGCAAGGGGGCTTGAAGGTTGCAGCCTGGCAGCGCAGATGCGTTCCCGCGCCCTTGTCCTGATTTCGGCCAGCCTCGCCGCCGTCGTCGTGCCCGGGTGCAGCTGCGGCCCGGGACCTTGTGAAAACGACGCCGAGTGCGGCAGCGCCGCGGTGTGTCTACCCATCGCGGTGTGCGCGGCGGCGTGCAGCGCGGACAAACAGTGTCTGTCGTCGGAGAAGTGCTCGGCGGCAGGAGGCTGCGTGCCCCAGGCGGGTTGCGGGGCGGACCTCGACTGCCCGGCAGGTCAGGTGTGCGGCTCGCTGGCCAGCTGTGAAGAGAGCTGCGTTACCGCGGGGTGTCCGCCCGGAGAGGTGTGCCGCACCGACGGTCACTGCCGCAACCCCAACGCCGGGGGCGCCCCAAGCTGCGGGGGCGAGCTCTTCCAGGTCAGTCGGGTGCAGGCGAACATGCTCATCGTCCTCGACCGTTCGGGGAGCATGATGAGCGAGGCGGGGGGAGCTCCCAAGTGGACCAGCGCGGTGAACGCGGTGCGCAGCGTCACTTCCCAGCACGACGCCGAGATTCGTTTCGGGCTGATGATGTTCCCCGGGACGAGCTCCTGCTCGGGGCCGAGCTACCCGGTGACGGTGGGCGATGCGCGGGCGGCGGAGATTTCGGCCGCGCTCCCCGCCACCGCCACAGGCAGCGGAACGCCCATCGCCGCTGCCCTCACCGCCGCCTCCAACGCCCCTGAGTTGGTGGATGCGACCCGTGCGAGCTACGTGCTCTTGGTCACCGACGGGAAGGAGAATTGCGGCGGCCGTCCCGGGCAAGTGGTGCAGTCGATGTTCGCCCAGGGCATCAAGACGTACGTGGTGGGCTTCGGCGACGAAGTGGACGCGAACATGCTCTCGGCGATGGCCGTGGCCGGAGGCACCGCCCGCGCGGGCACTCCCAGCTACTACCAGGCCGACGACAGCGCCTCGCTGCTTTCGGCGATGAGCGCCATCGCCGCCGGCGCCAGCGGCTGCGACTTCAAGCTGGCCCAGGCGCCGCCCGACCCCAGCCGGATTTACCTCTACATCGACGGTCAGCAGGCGGCCCGCGACTCCAACAAGGTGAACGGCTGGGAGTACAACTCCGCCACCGGCCGGGTGACCCTCTACGGGCCGACCTGCAGCGCGGTGTCCGCCAACCCGGCAGCCAAGGTGCAAATCGTCTACGGCTGCCCCGACGACTCGCTGGTGGAGGGCGGCCCCGGGCAAGGCATGTTCGACGCCGGCACGGTGGTTGACGACGGCGGCATCAGCTTCAACTGAAGCGGCGGCTTTTCCCCTTCAAAACGCGCCGGCTCGCATGTTAGTAGGCGCGGCTACAATGGAAATCCGCGCCGACGAAATCAGCAGAATCATCCGCGAGCAGATCAAGGACTTCGGGAAAAAAGTAGCGGTGGCCGAGACGGGCACCGTGCTCTCGGTGGGCGACGGCATCGCCCGCGTCTATGGCCTGGACGGAGCGCTGGCCGGCGAGCTGGTGGAGTTCGCCAATGGAGTGCGCGGCCTGGTGCTCAACCTCGAGGAGGACAACGTCGGCATCGCGGTGATGGGCGAGTTCCGCGACATTCGCGAGGGCGACGCCTGCAAGCGCACCGGGCAGATTGCTTCGGTGCCGGTGGGCAAGGCGCTCTTGGGCCGGGTGGTGAACGCGCTGGGCGAGCCGGTCGACGGCAAGGGCCCCATTCAGGCGAGCGAGACGCGCAAGTTGGAAATCAAGGCCCCGGGCATCGTCAAGCGCAAGAGCGTGCATGAGCCTTTGCAGACGGGCATCAAGGCTCTCGACGCGCTGGTGCCCATCGGCCGCGGGCAGCGCGAGCTCATCATCGGCGACCGCCAGACGGGCAAGACCGCGGTGGCGGTGGACGCCATCATCAACCAACGCGGCAAGGACGTGTTCTGCGTCTACGTGGCCATCGGGCAGAAGCAGTCCACCGTGGCCCAGGTGGTGGACAAGCTGCGAAGCCAGGGCGCGCTCGACTACACCATCGTGGTGGCGGCCAACGCCTCCGACCCCGCGCCGATGCAGTTCTTCGCTCCCTACACGGGGGTGACGATGGGCGAGTACTTCCGCGACAACAAGATGCACGCCCTCATCGTGTACGACGACCTCTCCAAGCAGGCGGTGGCGTACCGGCAGCTGTCCTTGCTCCTGCGCCGCCCACCGGGCCGCGAGGCGTACCCCGGAGATGTCTTCTACATTCACTCCCGCCTGCTCGAGCGCGCCGCCAAGCTCTCCGACGCCGAAGGGGCTGGCTCGCTCACCGCCCTGCCCATCATCGAAACCCAGGCCGGCGACGTGTCGGCCTACATCCCCACCAACGTCATCTCCATCACCGACGGGCAGATTTTCCTCGAGACCGACCTCTTCTACGCGGGCGTGCGTCCGGCCATCAACGTCGGCCTCTCGGTGTCCCGCGTGGGCAGCGCGGCGCAAATCAAGGCGATGAAGCAGGTGGCCGGCTCGCTCAAGCTGGAGCTGGCCCAGTACCGCGAGCTGGCGGCCTTTGCTCAGTTCGGAAGCGACCTGGACAAGGCCACCCAGGAGACGTTGGCTCGCGGCGCCCGCTTGGTGGAGCTGCTCAAGCAAGGCCAGTACGAGCCGATGCCGGTGGCCCGTCAGGTGATGCAGCTGTACGCGGGCACCAACCGCGACGATGCCCAGAAGCGAGGCTGGCTGCGGGACATCGAGGTGGCGGACGTCAGCCGCTGGGCGCGCGAGTTCGTGGCGTTCATGGACGGCAAGTACCCGCAGGTGGAGAAGGACATCGAGGCCAAGCGGGAGCTCACCGCCGACATCAAGACCGCGCTGAACAAGGCCCTCGCCGAGTTCAATGACGTATTTCAGCCGACGAAATCGAAGCAGTAGAGGCGGCGCTACGAGCCGCGCATGAGTTGGTCGAGAAATTCGATGAACTTCTCGATCGCCTCGCGCATGTGCTCATGCACGGAATCGACCCGCTCGAGCACGGCTAAGATGCGGACGCCATCGAGGTCCAGCACGTAGAGGTTTCGAAACAGGTGTAAGAGCCGCCGGTGCCAGTCGGGGCCGTCGAGGGGAACGGAGTTGAGGTCGCGCGCCACTCGCTCAAAGAGGCGCTCCAAGTGGGTGTAATAGCCGTGCACCAACGCACCCGCGCCGTAGAGCTCGAGCTGTGTCGAGGTGGCGTGAACCCTTTGGCGAGCAGCGCGTACTTCCGATGCCAGCCGGTTCAAGTCGCGAATCGCCAAGAGTGCTGAATCTCGCAGATCCGACGCCTTCGCGCGCAAGGCGTCATTCATCGACCAGCTCTCCGTACCGTTGGTGGTAGGTGCGCCAGGCGTCATCGAGCGACTCGAAGCGAATGACATCGACTCCCAAACCAGTTGAATCCGCCGCTTTGGAGGCGACGCTCCATGCGATGTCCTCGTCCAAGCCCTCGACCATGAAGTCGAGGTCCGAGCCAGGCCTAAACGTGCCCCGGGGCAGGGACCCGATGAGCCAAATTCGCTTGGCTCCGTGTCGTCGAAAGACGGCAATCGCACGGGGAACCGCCTCGCGTGCCATTCGAACGGCCAGCTCTCGAGCTTGCTCCTCTAGCCGGGCTCGCTGACGCCAACCATCGATATAGGGGGACACATCCATACGATGTCCATAGTAGCGACGCCGCAGGCGTCACACCATGTTCCCGCCCCCCGGTGTGCGGAAACAAATATTTCTTCCAGCGCAAAGGCGGCCGCCGTATGGCATCAAGCGGCCGGGAAGGAGTGCGACATGTCGAAATGGGTATGGCTGAGCTCGCTGGCTGGGCTGGTGGTGGCTTGTGGAGGTCCGCGGGAGTGCGTGCTGGGCGAGCCGAGCAGCTGCCCGGCGGAGCAAATCTGCGAGCAGGTGCAGAACCGCGAAAAGCCGCTGTGCATGGCGCCGGTGACGCTCGGGGGCAAGGTGTTCGACCTCGCCACCCAGGCGGGAATTGCCAGCGCCGAAGTGGTGGCCACCGATGAGAACGGAGCCCCTATCGGAACCGCCGCGCGCTCAGGGAGTGACGGCAGCTACCTGCTCCGGGTGCCTTCGGTGCGCATCGACGAGAAGGGAGCCTTCGTCGGCCGCAAAGTGTTGCTCCGCAGCCAAGCGAAAAATTACCTCCCCTTCCCCTCGGGCGCGCGCATCTCGGTGCCGGTCGACACCAGCGCCGCGGCGCGGGAGAGGGATGCGGATCCATTCGTCCTCCAAACGCCGCAGACGGACATCGGTCTCGAGCCATTGCCCGCGGGCGCGCAGAACCAGCCCAGCATCAGCGGGACGGTGGAGGTCAGCGCTCAGCAAAGGGCGGTTCTGTTGGTGATTGAGAGCGGAAGCACGGGGTTCACCACCTTGGCCGGCCCCGATGGCTCCTTCACCTTTTTCAACGTGCCCGGCGGCGGCTGGAAAATCTCCGCCTATTCGCAAGGGGTGAACTACACCCCGGTGGAGGTGCAGGTGCAAAACGCCGACGTCGCCGGCGTGCAGCTGAAGAAGTCAGCCGTCCCCACCGCTTCACTGAGCGGCAGTGTGCAGCTCGTCGCCGGAGCCAACGGCGCGGGCACCAGCGTGGTGCTGGTGGTGGAGAGCACCTTCATCGAGTCCTTGGGACGCGGAGAGGTGCCTTTGGGTTTACGCGCGCCCGAGCCGGGCATCGCTCCCAATGTCACCGGCTCCTGGACCGTCTCGGGCATCCCCGATGGGAAGTACGTGGTGCTGGCGGCCTTCGAGAACGACGGCAACGTGCGCGACCCCGACCCGGGCATCTCCGGCACCCAGATTCAGCACATCACCGTGGAGAATGGCGCGGTCTCCGGAGCGCCCTCTCCAGCCTTCAAGGTGACGGGCGCGGTCGGCCTCGTCAGCCCGGGAAAGGAGGGGGTGGAGGACACCGGCACGACGCCGACCTTCACCTGGGAGGTGTACTCCAACGCCGACGCCTACCTGCTCAAGGTATTCGACTCCTTGGGCAGCGAGATTTGGCAGCAGCCCATCGCCGACAAGGCCATCGTCTCGACCACTTATGGGGGGCCGGCGCTGTCACCCGGTCAGTTCTACCAGTGGCGGGTCACCGCGCTCCGCCGAGGGGCGCCCACCAGCATGACCGAGGAGCTACGCGGGTTGTTCCGCGTGCAGAACTGACTCGACTTCAGATGGGCAGCTCCGGCAAGCACCTCGAGCCTCCAGTTGCCGGTGATGCATACGTCCATTAGCATCATGATATGGACAACACGCGCCGGGTCACCGCCAATCTTCCCGCTCAGCTTTTGGACAAGGCTTGCCAGGCGACCGGCAAGGGCATCACCGAGACGTTGGTCGAGGGGCTCGAGCTCGTGCGCCGGCAAACCGCAGCGCGTAAGGCCGGTCGGTTGAAAGGCAAGCTCATTCTGGAGGTGGATTTGGAGACGTCGCGTGAGCGCGCTCGTCATTGATACCTCGAGCTGGATTTCCTACTTCGCCGGCAATGACGATTCGTTGGGCGAGCTCATCGACGAGGGACTGAGGGAGAGCCGGGTGTATTTGCCTCCGCTGGTGGCGGCTGAGTTGCTCAGCGGCGCCGTTCGTCGAAGGGACTCGGTGGCCCTCAAGGACCTGTTGACGGACTTGCCGGTCTGCCCGACCCCCTTGGCCCACTGGTTTCGGGTCGGCGAGCTGCGGCACAGGTTGCGCAGCAAAGGGCTCGCCGTCTCGACGCCGGACAGCCACATTGCGCAGTGCGCACTCGACTTGAACGCGCAGCTGCTCACCGAGGACGAGGCGTTTCGCCTCATCGCCCGGCACGTGCCGCTTCGGCTCGCAGACGGCGGCTAAAGGCCGCACCATCCAATGCGCGAACGAGTTCCTCCGGCGGCCTTCCTCCGCTAGGTTCTGCTCTCCGATGCCGCGCGCGCCGCTTCGCCTCGCCTTCTTCGTCTGTGCGTTCGCGCCCGTCGCCGTCTTCGCCGCCGACTACGAGACGGACATCGACATCGAGTCGGAGCAAGACCTCTACGACCTGGCCACGCGGGGCGAAATCTCGGACGAGACTTTGCAAACCCTCGTCGAGCTTTTGCGCGATGGAGTGGAGCTCAACCGGGCCACCCGCGACGAGCTCTACGGTCTGCCCGGGCTGTCCTACGCCGAGGTGGAGGCGATTCTCCTCTACCGGCAGAAGGCGACGCGCATCGACGACCCGGCCCAACTGGTGGGCGCAGGAGCCCTCACCCCCGAGCAGCTTTCACGCATCGCTCCCTTTCTCGTCGTCGAGCCCGCGCAGACGCCGCTCCCGGTGTCCGGCCGTCTGCGCGCGGTGAGCGCCGTCTCCACCGCCGACCCGCTCGCCCCCCCGGGCTTTCTCCAGGCCCGCCTCAAGCTGCCCGCAGACCTCTCCGCCTCGGTGGTGCTCCTCTCCACGCGCTACCGGCTGGGGCCAGTCATCCACGACACGGTGCGTGACGCGCTCGCCGCCGCCCCACCGGCCTACTCCTTGCGCGCCCCCAAGTTCTATCTGCAGTGGAAGCGGGCGGAACGGATGGCGGTGGCGGGCACCTTCCGCCTGGGGTTTGCCCAACGGCTCACCCTGGACAACACCACCCGGCAGACGCCCGACGGCATCTACCCCGACGATGTCGTGCTCATCGACGGCGATGACTTGACCAAAGGGTGCAAGCTCTCCGCCGGAGAGCTCTCCGATTCCCCCTGCGACGAAGCCGCGCGCAACACCTACGTCACCCCTGACTTCTTTGTGCGCGACGGTTTTCGCGGGCTGGCCGGCAGCCTGCGTGAGCTGGAGATAGGGGCGGGCAGAATCTCGCTATACGGCTTTGCCTCCTTCCAGTCGCGCTCGGTCTACCAGTACGAAATCTTCGACCGTCGCCGCTGTCCCGACCCGCGCGACGATGGGGACCCTGCCTGCGGTGCCCCGCAGGTATTCGTCCGCCAAGAAAACGCCTTCGCCCCCGCGGCGCGCTATTCCTTTCAGACCCTCCCCGACGCGTGGGACGAGCTGGCCAGCGGCGGGCGCATCGAGCTCAAAGCGGGGCAGCTCCGCCTGGGCACCACCGGTTATTACGCCGCTCCTTTTTGGAAAGTGGAAGGCATCGCCCTCGACTTCCAGGAGTGGGCCAAGTACCCCTTCGGAGGCTCCTTCGGCGCCGCCGGGGCAGACGGTGCGCTGCTTTTGGGCCCGTGGAGCTTTTTCCTCGAAGGAAGCAGAAGCTTCGACCGTCTGCCCGGAGGCGGCGGTGGTTTCGGCGTTTTGCAGCGCAGCGTCTTCTCCCCCAAACGGCAAGAGGTGGAGCTTTCCCTTCGCTACTACGACAAGAAGTTCGTCAACCCCTACGGCCGCCCCCTCTCCGGGCCCGACGAATTCCAAGGGCAGCGCGCGCGCAACGAGGCAGGGGTGCGGCTGCGCTACGATGGGCGGGCGATTCCCGATTGGCAGCTGCGCGGCAGCGTCGACTTCTGGGTGTGGCCGCAAGACGGTGACGCCCAGGGCACCGCCGGCCTGGCCAACCTCTACACCTTCGCCCGCGCCGACTTTCTGGGCTGGGAGCTGTTCTCCCCGGGAGTGTGGGTGGACTACCGCAATAAAGAATTGCGCCAGAACGGCGCCGGCCTCTGCTACGAAACCTCCACCGAGGAAAACGAGCTGGGCGAAGGCCTTCCCTGTTCGGGGGAGTTCTACCGGGTGGCGGCGCGGGTGCGTCTTTCCCCCGTGGGACCAGGGCTCACCGTCACCCTGCAATACCAACGCGCGTTCTTGGGCGACCCCAACTACCCCACCTCGCTGCGGCAAGACCAAGTGGTGTGGGGCGAAATCGCCATGCGACCGGCCGACTCGGTGCGCATGCGCGTCCGCTCCCGCTGGCTCTTCGAAGACGTGGAGGACAACACTCGCCTGGAAAACTCCCTGTGGAACACGCTCGATGTGACGTGGCTTGCCGCGGCCCAGTTCCACGCCCGGCTGCGCTACGATGTCTACGTCTATTTGGACCAGCGGGCCTCCACGGCCCTACGTCAACCCAAGCCGGAGCAGCGCTTCCGGCTCGAACTGGAGACCCGCTTCTAGGAGGAGCTCCCCCTCGTGCTTTGCCGCTTCGCCACCGTCAGCGTGCTCGCCACCGCGCTCGCCTTGGGCAGCTGCGGCACCACCCAGAGCGCCCGCCGCTACAAGAAGAGCGAGGCGGCGGCAGTCCTCAAGCGGCTCGAGGTGGTGGGGCTGGAGCTGGGGGTTTTCCCCTTCGACGGTGCCGCGGCGGTCATCGATGGCGACACCGTTCGGGTCAAGGGGCTGGACAACTCCTTGCGTCTTTTGGCCATCGACACCGAGGAGACCTTCAAGCAGGACTGGGAGAAGAAGGCCTTCGCCGGTGGATGGGAGTCGTACAAGAAACAGATGCGCGGCGACTCGCCTCGGCCGGTGAAGATGGCCACCCCGCTGGGGGAGGAGGCGAAAAAATGGGCGGAGGCCTTCTTCGAGGGGGTGAAGGAGGTCAAGCTGGAGCGCGACCACCCGGGGGAAATTCGCGACTACTTCGGCCGCTACCTGGTCTACATCTTGGTGGAGAAGAACGGCCGCTGGCTCAACTACAACCTCGAGGCGGTGCACGCAGGGATGAGCCCCTACTTCACCAAGTACGGGCGCAGCCGCCGCTTCCACCGCGAGCTCGTCGAAGCGCAGCGCGCCGCCCGCGAGGCAGGCTTGGGCATTTGGGACCCCCGCCGTCAGCACTACGACGACTACCCGGAGCGTCTGGCCTGGTGGGACGCCCGCGGAGACATGGTGGCGCGCTTCGAAAAGGAGATGGAGACGCAAGACGACCACATCGCCCTCACCCGGTGGGACTCGATGCTCAAGCTGGAGCAGTTTTTGGGCAAGCAAGTCACTCTGTTGGGCGCGGTGAACGACATCCGCATGGCCGACGGGGGGCCCACGGTGGTGAAGCTGGGCCGAAGCCGGGGCAACGACTTCGACGTCGTCTTCTGGGACAAGGACGTGGCCCTCGCCTCGGGAGTACTCTCCGCCCAGGGCGAGTACGTGAAGGTTCGCGGCATCGTGAACAAGTATCGGGACGAGTACCGCAACGTGGAGAGACTCCAGGTAGTGGTGGCCCTGCCCGGGCAGGTGGTCTTCCCCAGCGCGGAGCTGGAAAAACTCTTGGCCGACGACGAGGCGAAAACGCCCGTCGATGACGACTGAAAATCTCGTTGGGAGAAACGATGAACCTGCGCGCCTTCACGGTGTTGACTCTGGCCCTGGGGGGAGCCGCCTGCAGCGGCCCTGCGAACAACGACACCACCTGCAAAGGCCACCTGGCCGGCGACTTGGTGGTCACCGAATTCATGAACGACCCGGAGGGAATCGACACCGGTAAGGAATACATCGAGCTGTACAACGCCACCGGCGAGGCCATCGACCTCAAGGGCTTCACCCTCTCCGCGGGGAAGACGGACGGCTCCCGCCCGAGCACCCACCTCATCCGCGAGGGCGTCATCCCTTCCGGGGGGTACTTCGTGCTGGGCGACGTGCGCGAGGCCACCTTGCCCGCGCACGTGCACTACAGCTACGCCGACGGGCTCACCGCGCTGGGCAACACCGAGGGCCTCATCGGCGTTCGCTGTGGAGAGACGGTGCTCGACGAGGTGACCTACACCACCGCCGGCCAAGCGGCCCACGCGCGCACCCTCGATGGCGCGCTCGTTCCCAACTCGGTGCAGAACGACGACGAGAGCAAGTGGTGCGACGCGCAAGGGGAGTTTTCCCCCGGCAGCTTCGGCTCCCCCGGTTTTGCCAACGCCTCCTGTCCGCCCCCCGCGGGCAGCTGCACCGACCCGCTCACCCAGACGGCGCGGGCGGTGGTCAGCCCCAACGTGGGCGAGCTGGTCATCAGTGAGCTGATGGCCGACCCGGCTGCGGTAGCGGACACGGAGGGAGAGTGGTTCGAAGTCTTCGCCCGCGCCGACGTCGACTTGAACGGGCTCGAGCTTTCCAACGGAACTTCCAGCACCGTGGTGAGTGCAGCCGGCTGCCTGCGGGTGAGCGCCAACGGCTCGGCAGTCTTCGTGCGCAACCTCGACCCGGTGGTCAACGGAGGCATCTCCACCGCCGCCGCCACCTTCGGCTTCAGTCTCACCAACTCGGGGGGCACGCTTTCGGTGAAGAACGGAGCGGTGGTCATCGATAGTATCTCCTACACCTCATCGGCCAGCGGCATGGCCAGCCAGCTCGACCCCACCCGGCTGGATGCCACCGCGAACGACAGCGAAGCCAACTTCTGTCCCGCCACCGCCACCTATGGCGCCGGGGACAAGGGCACTCCGGGAGCGGCGAACTCCGCTTGCCAGGCGGTGGCCAACCCCGACCAGTGCATCGACGCGCTCACCAGCCAGCCCCGCGCCCTGGTGCGCCCAGCGGTGGGCGACTTGGTCATCACCGAGTACATGGCCAACCCCAGCGGCACCGACACCGGCAAGGAGTGGTTCGAGGTGTGGGTGAAGGCCGACGTCGACTTGAACGGGGTGGAGGCGGTCAATGCCACCACCGGACGGGCGGCGGTGACTTCGGCCTCCTGCGTACGCCCGGGGGCCGACCAGTACGTGCTCTTCGCCGGCAACGCTGACGCCGCGGTGAACGGAGGGCTGCCGGCGGGGAAGGTGGTCGCCACCGTGCCCAACAACTTCTTGGTGAACACCAACGGGCGCATCACCCTGCGCACCGACGCCGGTACCCTCGACGAGGTGAGCTACGCCACCGTAGGAGACGGCATTTCCACCCAGCTGTCGTCGGATGGAGGGTTTTGTCAGACCTCGACGGCGAGCACCTACGGCGGCGACCCCGACGCGGGCACTCCGGGCCAGCGGGGCACGCCCGGCCTTCCCAACGAGCTGTGCCCATGAACCCCCCTCTCCCCCTGGGAGAGGGTAAGGGTGAGGGACGTGAGCTGGAAGGCAATCCAGCTCTCCTGAAACTTCAACAGCCGGGAGCGGGATCGGGAGCGGGAGCGGCTTCGGGCCCGGGGACGGGCCGGATTCACTGCGGTGGGAACGGCGACAGTCGCGCCGCGCACGTGCCCGGCAACGATCCCCGTACCCGGTCCCCTTCCCGCGAACGAACCCGCTCCCGCTCCCGGCTGTTCAGCAAGAGCCCCTTCGTCTTGGCAGCGCTGCTGTGGACCGGCTGCTCCGCGCCGCCGTGCGGCCCCACCACCGGGGTGGTTGCCTCGGTCTCCGACGGGGACACCATCACCTTGGAGAGTGGAGAAAAAGTGCGCTACCTGATGGTGGACACCCCGGAGACCAGCGGCACCGCCGAGTGCTACGGCCCGGAAGCGCGCACATTCAACCAGTCACTGGTGGTCGGCCGCGCGGTGACATTGCGCTACGACCAAGAGTGCACCGACCGCTTCGAGCGGCTGCTCGCCTACGTCTCGGTGGACGGGCGGGAGGTGAACACCCTTCTCGTGGAGCGCGGCTTCGCCTGCGTGCTCCACCTGCCGCCCAACGGCGACGACCGACTGGAGGAGTATCAGGCCCTCCAGGCCAAGGCCCAGTCCCAGAAGCAGGGCCTGTGGGGAGCGTGCGCGACCAGTCCTTGCGGCTGAGATTCGAAGAGCGTGCTCGCTACGGGTGGGCGACGTCGGCGGCGGTAAACCAGAGCGCTTGACCCGCGTTGACCGCGGCGCGCACCGACTTGTCGGCCTGACCCCAAGCAGAGAACAACGCGAGGTGCACCCGCGGCGCTCCGCCGAGCTCGGCGGCGATCAGGCCTGCCCGAGTGCGCAGAGCGGACAGGTCCTCCCTCGTGACCGCGCCGCACTTGCACTCGCCGACCAAAAGATCGCCGTGGGCATCGACCGCCACGATGTCGACTTGGTTTTGCGAGTGAGGATCCCACCACTCGCCGACCCGCATCGGGTGAATGGGCAACCGCTCTGTGTGGCGTACGAACTGACGACACACCTCTTCAAAGACGGGACCCACGTGGGAAGAAAGGCGCGGTGCGATCGATTCCTTCCAGAGGCGATGGGGGGGAACCAAGCCGATGCTCCCCGCCTGGAGCAGAGGAGCGATTTCGCGGTGCCAGAAGGTGACGTAGGGGTCGCTGATCCGATAGAGCGCGCGTTTTGAGCGCTGGGGCGCCTTTTCGGTCATCGGGACGATGCGCTCCACCAGCCCCATGTCCTCCAGCCAGCGCAAGGGTCGCAAGAGAGAGCCACCGGTCTGCCCCACACGTTTGGTGATGCCACTCCAGGTTTGCTCCCCGAGGGAGATGGCCTCGAGAATCGAGTAGTGGATTCGGGCGTCCGCAAGAAAAGCGTCGAGCATGTGCTGCGCGTTGTCCACCAGTGGCCCAGACGGATCGAGCAGGGCCTCACCGATGTTTTCGGTGAGCGAAACCTTCGGGTCGAGAATGGCGAGGTTTCCGGGCAGGTTGCCGAACACGGCGTAGGCCTCGAGCTGTTCCCGAATGCCGTATTCGGGCAGGAATGCACGGGCGTCGGCGAAGGAGAATGGACCGAAGAAAAGGCGAGACGTGCGGCGCCCGTACAGCGGTTGGTCGGGACCCTCGAGCGCGCGCATGGCGGTGACGAAAGAGCCGCTCAGGACCAGCTTGAACCGTCCATCCGCCCACGGATGATCCCAGGATTTTTGGAGGATGGATGGCAGAGCAGGGGTCGCGGAAACGAGGTAGGGAAACTCATCCAGCACCAGCAGAAAAGACCTGTTCTGCGTGCGCTCCGTCAGGTAGTCGAGCAACCTTTCCCACGAAGGAAAGGCGACCCCCTGGCGAAGCGCGGGATCGTCGAAGCGCTCGCCGACGAGGCGCGTGAGCTGTAAAAGCTGTTCGGCTTCCGTGCGCTTGGTTGCTTGGTAATACAGTCCTCCCACTTCCCGGGCGAAGCGGGACAGCACGAAGCTCTTTCCCACCCGGCGGCGGCCGAGGACGAAGACGAGCTGCGGGCGCCGGCGGCCCCACAGGGTGGCAAGGGTGCGCCATTCCGCGTCCCGGTCGTAGACATCTGAGGGTTTAGAGGGTTCCAACTTCTAAAGTTCCATTAATGGAAGTTCCAATAGTGGAACATTTAACCGGGTTCGGTCAAGCCGACTGATCACAGCAAGTCCGCCGTCGGTCAGCGACCGGAAGGTGGAGGAAGCGACGGAGGAGGAGGGGGCGGCGGGCTGAAGCGGCTGTGGCAAAAACTGGTCGTCGGAGTCGGTGGCTCCCCCGGACTAGGCGCGACGCCCTGGGTCGCCTGCCAGATCCGACGTTCACCCCAGCCACACCCGTCCATCGGCTGCACGTGCCACAACGCGGCACCGACCCCTGCGGCAGCCGCTGCGACGATAGTGATCCATCCAATTCTTGCCATCGTTCAATCCCTTGGTGCGAGCAGGATCTACCATCAACGCGCGAGGTCGCGAAGTGAAGTTCAGTTTTGAGGAGTGGCCGTCTCTGGCGCTCGCGGCGGGTCCTGTGCATTGATGAGCGGGTGATGCGCGTGAGACGTTTCGCGGGGCTCTGGCTAACGGCCGTCGCGGTTCTTCACGGCTGCAGCTGCGACGATGTCTGCGCCCGCGCGACTGGGTACGACGGTCAGCCAGATTCGGAAGGGCTTCCTGTCTTCCCGGGAGCGGAGGGATACGGAACGCGCACCCCGGCTGGGCGGGCGGGTCGAACGCTCTTCGTGGAGAACCTCAACGACGATGGTCCGGGTTCTCTGCGCGCCGCGCTGGAGTCCGACTTCCCGCGAACGATCCTGTTTCGCACCGGCGGCACCATCGAGCTCAGCCGGGATTTGGTCATCGCTTCCCCCTTCGTCACTGTCGCAGGACAAACGGCGCCCGGCCATGGCGTGACCTTGAAGAACGCGAGCTTGGTGATTCAGACGCACGATGTGCTCGTTCGCTACCTGCGGGTTCGGCCGGGGGACGGAACGGGGCCCGCAGGCGAGGATCGCGATGGCATCAAGGTTCTCGGGAGGGACAGCGGTGGCGAGACGTACAACGTGGTCATCGACCACGTCTCGGTGAGCTGGGCCACGGATGAGAACATCTCCATCTGGTACGACGCCCACGACGTGACCGTCTCATCGTCCATCATCGCCGAGGGGCTGTACTACTCCATTCACCCCGAGAAGCCGCACTCGATGGGCCTCATCACTGGGCCTCAGGCCACGCGCATCAGCCTGCTGCGAAATCTGATGTTCAACAACAATGCGCGCAACCCCTTCGTCACCGGCGGGGCGCTCCAGGTGGTGAACAACGTCATCGTCAACTGGGGCGTCCTCGGCACCGACGCGCGAGGCCGTGAGCAAAGCATCCACGCGAACATCGTTGGCAACAGTTATCTGCCTGGCGTGCGTACCAACCTCGGAGGAAGCCCGCTGCAGCTCTACTGCGAGAGCGACCAATACCATCTGTCAGGCAACGAGGGCCGTTTTCCGGACGGTTCCCTTCGCCGGGATTGGGAGCTGGTCACCGCGGGCGGCGGACTGACGAGCAGGGCGGGGCGAGCCGTCGACCTCTTTGCGGCTCCGCAGGCGACCGTGCTGTCCGCAGCGGAGGCGTTCGAGGCCGTCGTTGGCCAATCAGGCGCGCGCGTGCCGTTCACCGACCCGGTGGACCAGCGCATCGTGGTCTCGACCCGCGGGCAGGAGGGCGAAGCCGTGAGCTCTCCCCAAGACGTGGGCGGCTACCCGAGCTTGGAGCCGGGAGCCGCTCCGTTGGATCGAGACTCCGACGGGATACCCGATGGCGACGACCGGTTGCCCGAAGACTCGGAGAACGCTCTTCGTGACTTGAATGGCGATGGCTACAACGAGCTGGAGGAGTACATCGACGGTCTACTCCCCGGAGCGGGGTGAACAAGAGGCGAACAACGCCCGACTCAAAAGGCTACCCGAAGCGAGGGTTGAAGCACCCACGAGCCGCCCGACGTCCTGACCAGCGCCACCGTGGGCGTTGCCACCGTCTCCCCGCCCTTGAACAGCTCCATCGACAGCATGGCGCCCAGCGCGGCGAAGGCGGGGGCGGCGAACATCGCCAACAGCACCGCGGCTGCCTCGTCGTCGGGTGTCAATGAGCGGCCCAGCAACAGCCCCACGCCCAGGCCGGCGAGCTCGCCCACTGCGGCACCCGCGGCGGAGAGCAAGAGGCTGGTGACGAAGCCGCGCTGGGAGAGGTCGAAGAGGCCAAAGGCCCACGCCGGACCGGCAGCGGCGAGCGCGGGAAGAAGGCCGATGAGGAGCACGTCGTTCGTGTCGGGCGGCAGGCTCACTCCTCCGCGGGGAAGGTTGAGGGCGATGCCGGCCAGAAGCCCAATGTAGCCGCCCGCCAGCCCCAGCCCCAGTTCGCCACCAGCGATGAGGAAGCTTGTGCTCTTCCTGGTTTCACTCACCCGGGAATGCTCGGTGGGACCAGCGGCGAGGTGGGCGGCGAGCAGGAGCGCGAGGGGCATAGGCGCGCAGCATACCTGGTGGGTGCCGATTTCGAGCGCTGACGAGCCGGAAGCGTGGAGCTCATGGTGCGCCGGCCCGGAGCATTTCCGCGGCGAACCGCTCGAGGCGAGCCAAGTCGCGCAGCGCCGCGTCGACCCGTTTCCAGTCGACGTCGGTGTACTGATGGACGAGCACGTTTCGGAGCCCCACCGCCTCGCGCAGCTGCTTCGCCAGCTCACCGGTGACGATTCCGTGGCGGGCGAGGATGTCGAACTCTTCGCCCACCGTTCCCGGAGCGCCGAGGCCCCGGTCGGCAATCAGATGCTCTGCCAAGTCCGAGCAGAGCTCCACCGCCAGCACCAGGTAATAGGCCGCCAGGTCTCGTTCTTGCTCGTGCGGCGGCAGACCGCTCGGCGCGAGTGCCAAGAGCTTCGACAGGCGCTCCGAGAGGCGCTCTACCTTCCGGCGCATGACCTCCGCCGTCATGGGTGGTGCTCCAGGAGACGCTTGATCCGCGCGTCGGTACACCGCCGCCACCTCGGGCCCCATTCTCGCCACTCGCGGAATGCCGCTCGCCGAAACTCGACCCAGTCTTCGTGTCGTCCGGCGATTTGCACGCCTTTGCTGATCTCGAGCTTCAAGAGGATATCGAGCGGATCGTCGAGGAATACCACGTCGACCCTTCGACCGACCGCCTTCGAGAGGTCCGCGACGAGCCCTCCGAGCTCCCAGCCGACGACCGGGCGCGTCAACCGCAGCGCGACATCGACGTCGCTCTTCGGCGAAAGCTCTCCTCGCGCCGCGGAGCCGAAGACGGCCGCAAGCCGGACATCGGGCCGCCCCGCAAGCTCCTCGGTCAGCCGCGCAACGGCGTCGTCCATCATGTGGCCACGTTAGGAGCGCGGTTCCCCTGCGTCAACGCGCGCTGATGGCCACTCACGGTGCAGCGCGTCTCGCCCTCGCACAGGTCGAGGAGGGTGACGAAGCAGCCGCTGTGGCTGAAAAGAGGAGCGAGTGGGTCAGCAAGCGGGACATGGGGACTCCGGGCGCTTCGGTTTTGGGCAGGCAGGCGGGCGAGTGGGCGCATGCGGGGCAGAGCCCTTTGGGGGGAACGGCCGGAAGAAAACCTGTGTTGGTCTTCTCATGGATAGCTCGCTGCATGAGGAGTGGACGTCTCCCACCGGGTGGCGCCGAAGCCTGCGGCGGGTGCTGATTGGCGTCGCTGGAGGGCTGGTGTTGGCGGCGGGAGTGGTGATGGTGGTGCTGCCCGGGCCGGCGGTGCTGGTCATCCCCGCGGGGCTGGGCATTCTCGCCGCCGAGTTCCCCTGGGCCAAAAGCCTGCTTCGCCGGGTGCGCTTTCGGCTGCGGCGGGTGTTTCGCCGCCGTCGACGTTGACGGTCAACGCTGCTTGAGCGTCCCCAGGAGGGCGTCAATCCACCGGTGGCTGATGCCGAAGTTCATGGTGGGGTCGGCGAAGTGGTGCGCCATGTGGTGGCTGCGAATGGCCTTGCCCCACGGGGTCTTCGGGGTGCGGAAGTGGGTGGACCAGTGGGTGAAGTCGTAGAAGAGGTAACCGGCCACGATGCCGCAGAAGTAGGGGAGGGTGGCGGCGGGCCGACCCACCAGCGCGAGCAGGCCGCCGATGACCAGCGCCAGGGGAATGCTGCCGCCCAGAGGCATCACCAGCCGCGCCTCGTCGTCGGGGTACTTGTGGTGGTAGCCGTGCACGATGTCGTGGATGCGCCGGCTGATGGGCCCGTTCCCCTCCCAATGGAAGTAGAAGCGGTGAATGGAGTACTCCATGAAGGACCAGGTGAGCCAGCCGAGCGCCGTGAATGCCACCGCCCACTTCCAGGTGGTGAGCCCGCTGTACAGCCCGTACCCCATCAGCCCGGTGACGATGGGGATGTAGAAGAGGAAGGGGGTGGAGGGGTGGACGCGAGAGCAAGCCTCGAGGAAGGAGTTCTCGAACATCCGCGTGGACGCGTGACGGGAGTAGTCCATCTTCATGGCCGCGGCTGTCTAGTCGATTTCGGCCGGCGCTGACAATCTCTGGCAGCGCTGAATGGCTCCCTGGAGCTGCTCGGTGGAGAAGGGAGGCCGAAGGTAAATACGCGCCCCGCACGCCTTGGCGTCGGCGATGTCCAGGTCGTCTTTCACCCCGCAGATGATGAGCTGGGCGGAAAGTCGGGTGCCGGGAGGAAGCGCGCTTTGCAAGCCCAAGGTCGAGGCGATGAGCACCTCGTCGGGGCCGAGCGTCTCCAGTTGGTCGTCAGCCACCGGCTCAGCGGGGATGCCGGAGCGTTGAATCATCATTTGCAACGCGCGCATCGCCGCCTCGTGCCAGCCGAACATTCGCACCGGCCGCGCAGGGGTGGCGTCTTTGCTTTCCTCCTCCACGGCCAGCTCGAGCTCGGCCTCAGTGGCGATGCCGACCGGTCGGGTGGGAGGCGGTTCGGCCGGCGGAGGCTCGTCCTCCTTGCCGTAGTAGAGCTTGGCGATGGCGCGCTCAATCTCGTCGTCGTGCGCAAGGTGCACCACCACCCGGCTCTTGCCGGAAACCGTGCGCAAGGCGTCGAGGGTCTCCATGTCGGCCGGAGCAGCCACCGCCGCCACCAACACCTCGCCGCGCTTGCCCTCCAGACGTAAAGGAACGGCACGCAACTTCTCGGCGCTGCGCACCGGAAGGACGTGGACCAGCTTGGACTGCAAGGTTTTCATGTCCAACCGCAGCACCGGGTGCCCGGTCTGGATGGACAGCGCCCGCATCACGTCGTCTTTGGAGCAGAACTGCTTTTCCACCACCGCCTTCCCCAGGCGTACGCCCCACTGCTGGTGATGGCCGAGCGCCGACTGCAGCTGCAGCTGGTCGATGGCGCCCATCTCCAGGAGGATTTCTCCCAGCTTTTTCTTGGTGCCTGCCACGGTGATGGTTGAAGTGTACCCCCGCCGCCGCGGAAGACCGAAAGCGCGGCCAGCACCACAAGGAACGAGAGCGACGGGGCCGACGCGCAGCCGCAGCCAAGGTCGAGGGGGCCGGCTGGGCGGCAAGTCACCGTCACCTCGATGCGTTGAACCGCCGAACCTTCCGCTCCTTGCGCCACGAGGTCGAACACCTGTGGCCCGGCCTGTCCGGGGGTGGGCCGCCAGGACAGCTCTCCGCTTTCGGTGTTGATGAACAGGCCCGCGGGCAGAGGCTGGGTGTCGGCGCCGCGCAGGAGGAAGGTGAACGGACCTTGACCTTCGACCACCGGGCGGCCTAGCTCGGAGTAGAGGTAAGGCACATGGCAGCGTGCCTCACCCAGCGGGCTGGACAAAAAGCGCGGAGGGCCGGTACAGCGCGAGGCCCCGGGACAAAAGGTCGAGCTTCCATCACAAAGAAGCGTGGGGTCACAGCCGCAGGAGGTTCCGGCGGCGACAGGGCCGCACGTGCCGTCTTGGGTCGCTCCTGCGGCCACGCTGCACGATTGGCAGTCGGAGGCGCCTTGACCACAGGCCGACTCGCAGCACACCCCGTCGATGCAAAAGCCGCTCGCACACACCCCGGCGTTGGGGCACGGCTCACCTAACGCACGGGCGAGGCCGATGATGCGGCCGCGCACGCGGGTGACGTTCAAGGTGGGGAAGTCTTGGTAGCGCTCGTACGCCACCAGCGTTCGCCCGTTTCCATCGGAAGCAGCGACAGGGGAGCGCTCGTCGTAAGGTTCGGCGGAGACCGAAAAGTCTTGGGGGTCGACCACCGTGCCGTCGAGCGCCACCCGGGCGCCGCGGAGCTCGGTTTGCGCCCCCGCGAGGTGTTGCCAGACGACGAGGTAGTGCACTCCATCGAAGGCGACTTGTGGAAACTCTTGGTCCGAGGCAGCGGTGGAGATGACGATGCCGCCCGGGTCGAGGACGGTGGTGTCACTCACCCGCGCGCCGTAGATGTCGGAGGTGCCATTCCGGCGGTCCTTCCACACCACCAGGGCTTGCGTCCCGGTGGAGGCCAACGCGGGCGAGGTTTGGTCTACCGGCTCCGCAGTGATGCGAAAACCCGAAGGGGGGTTGACTTGCGTTCCGGTGACGAGGGCGCCGTAGATGTCGTCGTCGCTGCCTCGCCCATCCGTCCACACCACCAGGTAGCCGCCACCGACGAACGCCACCTGTGGGTCGAGCTGGTTGTCGGGCGTGGGCGCGGAAACGATGGCGAGCCCGTTGACGTCTTGTACCGTCCCCGCGCCGGTGACGCGCGCGCCGTAGACGTCCCAGCGGCTGCCCTGCGTGGCGTCGTTTCGAAAGTCCTGCCACACGACGAAGTAGTCGGTGCCATCGGAGGCGACAGCGGGGTTTCGCTGAGCGTTGGTTGCGCTGGAGACGACGAAAGCGGTGCCCAGCGCTGGTCCGTCGGACGACAAAAGGCGCGCGTTCACGTTGTCGTAGCTGCCCCAGGCGACCAAGAAGCTCTGGCCGTTCGAGCCCACGGCGACTTGGCCGAGCGCATATTCGCTGCCGGCGACCGAAACGCCCGAGGGGTCCCGCACCTGCCCTGACGCATCCACGCGTGTGGCATACACGGCCTGCGTGTTTCCATTGCCACCTCGTGCATCGGCCCACACCAAGAGCCACTGCGTGCCTTCCCAGACAATCGCTGGGCGCGATTGAAGATTCGCGGCCCGAGTCAGCGGCGGGTTGATGGACGTGTTCGTCCCAGCGAGCGAAACGAGCCTCGCCTGGATTTGCCCTTCGTAGGCATAGGTGAACAGGTACCCACCGCCTCCGAAAGCAATGTGCGGGTCGGAGGGTTGGGAGTCGCTCGGGAGAACGCCCCCAGGGTCCAACACGACGCCACCCGCCGAGACGCGCGAATAGCCCGCGGGGGACACGAATAGGTGGTGTAACAGGACCAGCCCACCAAGAAGTCGGTGTCGTCGGAAGCGACCGCGGGCCGGCCCTCCTCGGCCGTGGTGGCGATGACCGGAAAGGGCGCTCCCGCTGGCTGGCCATTGGTATCCACCCGAAGCGCATGCACGTCCGGTGGCCCGGCGCTGCTTCGCTCATAGGCGAGCAGGAATTGGGAGCCGCCGAAGGCAAGCGCGGGGAGCCGGTCGTCGCTGGGGTCGCTCACCAGCGCCAGCCCGGAAGCGTCGAGCACCGCTCCGGAGGGCGCCACGCGCGCGCCATAAACGTCCCAGGTGACGTTGGTGCGAAAGTCCTCCCAGGCGACGAAGAAGCTTCCCCCGCCGACGGCCACCATGGGCCGCGCCTGGTTGCCGACCGCCGCACTGATGGCGATGCCCGCGCCATCGAG
>JBMORE010000166.1:54115-64059 GCA_049322255.1 Myxococcota bacterium
GCACGGGTGCAAGGCAGCGCCACCATCGCCACACAAGGCTACTCCAACACGCGAGCGGAAAAGCGTGGTGGCTGAAAGCTACGGAGTGGGAGCGGGCGCCCCCTCAGGAGCCGGCGGCGGCGCGGGCGGAGCAAAGGGCGGCTGCGCCTCCAGCTTCTTTTGCAGCTCGTACGCCCCGTCGGTGCCGCGCAGCTGGACGAGCGACTGTACGTAGTACACCAGCGCCCACAGCTTGTCCTCCTCCAGCACCCCCTTCCACCCGGGCATCGCCGCGCCGCCGATGCCCACCCCGATGGTGCGATAGAGGTCCTCCCGCTGCATCGCCTCGGTGTAGGCCACGTAGTTGTAGTCGCCCTCGTTCACCTCGGTGCCCACCGGGTAGGCGGTCTTCACCGGGTGGAAGAGGAAGTCTGGCGGCAAGAGCTGGTGGGTCTTGGTGGGCTCCCCCGCCTCGTCGTAGGCGATGGGGTACTCGCTGGCCTTGAGGGAGGAGCGGTACATCTCCTCGGAGAACTCGGTCACCGGGCTGGTCGGGTCGGCCTGCAAGGACATCTCGTAGATTTTCTGCTTGGTCTCGTAGGCGCGGTGGCAGCCGGAGCAGCCGGCCCCCCCCACCGCCACGTGGTAGACGCGGCTGCCCAAGGCAATTGCTTCGTCCTTCTTGCCCGCCCACGGGTCGGGAGCGATTTGAATCTCCGGGGGCACTCCTTCTTCCGTCCAGCGGGGAGAGAGAGTTTTCAAGTAAGCGATGAGGGCCTTGCGCTCCACCGCGGGGATGTCCCAGGGCAGCATCGGAGTGCCGTGGAGCCCGCGGCGAAGGGTGCGGTCGAGCGCGGCGTCCACCGGGAGCTGCCCGAAGGCGGTGCCGGGAAACTTGAACAGACCGCGCCCGAAGTTACGCGGAGGCGGGCGCATGGTCGCCGCCGAGGGGCCGTGGCCGTCGCCCTTCTCTCCGTGGCAGGCGTAGCAGTACATCATGTACGCCTCGTAGCCGTCGGTGAGCAGCTGCGCTGAGAGCACCTCGCCCGAGTTGGGCACCGCGTTGCCCTCGGCGTCGACCTTGTCGGCGAGCTTCAACGGCTCGGAAAACGACTTGCGGGTGCAACCTGCCGCCAGCGCCGCCACCGCCAACACCAAACCGAAGTACCCCTTGGGGGACATCGACAGCCTCCTCACATCACGAAGATGGACACGAACATCAGCGCCCAGACGACTCCAACGAAGTGCCAATACATCGCCCACAGGCGCACCGGCAGGTACCGCGCGGCGCTGAACTCGCCGCCGAACGCACGCGCACAAACACGGCCTATCCCAGCCAGGCCCACCAGCACGTGTAGCGCGTGCAAGGCGGTGAGCCCGTAGAAGACGCTGGCGTAAGCGCCTCCGGCTTTCATGGTAAGCCCTTCGGCCCACAGCGACGCCCACAAAAGCGTCTGTAAGCCCAGGAAGAGGGCCCCCAACAGCAGCGCCCACAGCAGCGCCGGCCCCAGCGCCTTCACCTTCGCCCGCTGGACAGAGAAGAGCCCGTACTGCAGCGCTGCGCTGGACAGAGCGATGACCAAGGTATTCGCCAGAGGCAACCACAGGGGCAGCGCGGGCAAGTCCACCGGCGGCCAGGTGCCGGCCCGCGCGCGCACTCCGCCGTAGACGAAGAAGAGCGCGGCAAACATCATCGCCCAGGAGCCGAGGAAGATGACCATGCCGATGAAGGCGGTGGTTTCTTCCTTCACCCCCTTGGGGCGGTAGGGCAAAAGCTGGCCCACGGGCGTGGCGGCCTCGGACATCGGTTAGCTCTTCGCCCCCACCGCCGCCGGTTGGGCCGCGCCTCCCTGAGAGGAGGGCAGCTCTTCGGCTTGGCCAATCCAGTCGCGGCCCAGCGCCCGCTTCACCTCGGGGTTGGCGTACTCATGCGGCCCGCGCAGCACAGTGGGAATGGGGTGGTAGTTGTACCACTTGGGGGGCGACTCGCAGTGGGTCCACTCCAGGGTGCCCACCTGCCAGGGGTTGGCGTCTGCCTTCTTCCCCGCGAAGACGCTCTTGAAGAAGTTGATGACGAAGAAGAACTGGGAGATGCCCAGAAGGAAGGCGGCCCAGCTGGTCATCCGGTTGAGCGGGAGCAGGTGCTGTAAGAAGGTGTACTGGAAGGGGTCGTAGAGCCGCCGCTGCTGGCCCGAGTAGCCCGCCACCAGCTGCCCGCAGAACACCAAGGTGATGAAGATGACCGAGCCCCAGAAGTGGGCCTTGGCCAGGCCTTCGTTCATCTGCCGGCCGAACATCTTGGGGAACCAGAAGTAGAGGGCGCCGAAGCTGCCCAGGAAGGCGGCGGCGGCCATCGTCAGGTGGAAGTGGCCCACCACCCACATGGTGTCGTGCAGGTAGATGTCCGTCATGATGGTGCCCAGGTAGAGGCCGGTGAGGCCTCCTAGGCCGAAGACGAACACCGTGCCCAAGGAGAAGAGCATCGGGGAGGGGAAGCGGCTCGAGCCCTTCCACAAGGTGTGCAGCCAGTTGAGGAAAAGGACTTCGGCCGGCACCGAGATGATGAGGGTGAAAATCATGAACCCCTTGCCCAAAAGGGGGTTCATCCCGGTGAGGAACATGTGGTGCCCGTAGACGACCGCCGAGAGCACCGTCACCGACACCATCGCCCAAACCGAGCCCTTGTACCAATAGGCGGGCTTACGGGCGAAGAAGGAGATGATGTCCGAGATGAAACCCCACGCGGGGAGAATGAGGATGTAGACCTCGGGGTGCCCGAAAATCCAGAAGAGGTGCTGGAAGAGCAAGGGGTCGCCGCCGCCCTGCACTCCCGCGGCCCCGGCGATGAAGAACTGGGTGCCGAAGTGGCGGTCGAGGAGGAGAAGCAGACCCGCCGAGCCGAGCACCGGCACGAACAAGACGTTCAAGATGGCGGTGAGCCACAACCCCCACACGGTGAGCGGCATGCGCATGTAGGTCATCCCCGGCGCCCGCATGCGAATGACGGTGGTGACGTAGTTCACCCCGCCCATGATGGTGGCCGCGCCGGTGACGAAGATGGCCGCCACCACCAGGGACTGTCCCATCCCCGGTGTTCCCACCTGAGTAGACAGAGGCGCATACGTCGTCCACCCCGCGCCCGCGCTGCCCAGCTGAGCCATGAAGCTGGCGATGATGAGGGCTTGGGAGAGGACGAAGGTCCAGAAGCTGTACATGTTCAGCCGCGGGAAGGCCATGTCCTGCGCCCCAATCATCAGAGGGATGCAGTAGTTGCCGAAGCAGCCAATCATGATGGGGGTAATCGCCCAGAACACCATGATGAGGCCGTGCATGGTGAAGATGGATTGGTACACCGCCGGGGTGATGACGCCGCCCGAGCGGGGCAAGAACAGCCCGAACACCGGCACCGGCGTGCCCGGGTACGCCCACTGCCAGCGAATCATCATCGCAAGCAGGCCGCCCAGGGCGAGGAAGATGAGCCCCGCCCATAAAAACTGCTTGGCGATGACCTTGTGGTCGAGGCTGAAGAGGTACTTGCTGACGAAGGTGGTCGGCTCCGGGTGCACCCCGGGAACTTCCTGGCCGTCGATGATTGCCCAGTGCGCCATGGCTACTGCTGCTCCTTCCACGCCCAGCCCCAGTGGGCCGAGGTGTCTTCAGGGTCGAACGCCCGCTTGCCGTTGATGCCCGCCTCGTGCTCCCACCGCCGGTAGTCCTCCTGGGAGTGCACGATGAGCTTGGCCTTCATCTTGTAATGGTGGGTGCCGCAGTGCTGGGCGCAGCCGATGTCGAACTCGCCCGGCTCCTTGGCGCGGAACCACAGCTGGTTCACCTGCCCGGGCACCGCATCCATCTTCACCCTGAAATTCGGCAGGTAGAAGGAGTGAATCACGTCGGTGGCGGTCAATTGCAGGTGCACCGGGGTGTCCACCGGCACGTGGAGCTCGTTCCAGGTGAGGATGTCGTCGGGGCTGGGCGCGGCAGGCGTGGAGAAGCGCTTGTCTTCGCCGGCGTAGCGCCCGTCCCACGCCCACTGGTGGGCGTTCACCTCGATGCGCACCGTGTTCGCGTCGTTCTGGGGGATGGAGAAGTTCCAGAACGCTTTGTCCAGGCCGATGATGGTGTTGACGAAGAGGTTGCCGTCCACCACCGCGAAGATGAACGCCGAGAGGCACAGGGCGATGGTGACGCTGCGCTTGGACTCGCCGTGGTCGTACTCCGCCTCATGGTGGGCGTTGTGCTTGAAGCAGGCGACGGCCATCCACACACACATGATGACGAAGAGAATGATGTTGAAGACGTGGGTGACGTTGATGAGCCAGTCGATGAGGTGGCCGTCGTGGGAGACGTCGCGCGGCAGCCCCAAGCCGCCTTCTGGCTGCACCGCGGCGTGGGCGTAGCGGGCGGCGAGGGCCAAACCGGTGGCGACAAGCCCGAAGAGCGGCAAGCGCACGCGGCGAAGGAAGGAGCGAAGGGTGGGGTTCATGGGGACTCCGTCGAGTCGTCTTGCAGGGCGCGGCGAATGACCTGTCCCGTCACCAGCGCCACGCCAAAGGGAAGAAGAATCATCGCGCCGAGCAAGAACACCTTGGTCACTCCCCCCTCGTCTCGGCCGGCGCACGCAGGACAGGCCAGGGCCAGGCGAGGAGCGAGGGTAAAAAGGAGCGCCGCCGCCCAAGCGAAGGTCTTCACGGCAACAGCCTCCAGACCGCCTCGGCGATGAGCACGAAGGCGTACAGCGCCGGGAGGAGGAAGGGCAGCACCACGGTCAGCTGGAGCGCCCGCATCTCCTGCTTGAGGTGCATGTAGTAGTAGCCGACGAAGCCGGCCTTGGTGAGCGCCATCAAGATGAGCGCGATGCCCACGTTGCGACGGGAGATGCCCAACGCCGGGTTGGCCACCGCCACCTCGAGCACGGTGAGCACGAAGAGCACCCCGAACACCACGAAGTAGGGCTTGCGGCTGTGCGCGTGGCCGGCCGGCCCGTGTCCTTGTCCCTGATCCGCCATCGGTCGATGTCCTAGAGCAAGTAGATGAAGGTGAAGACGAGAATCCAGATGAGGTCCACGAAGTGCCAGAACAGGCCGAGCACCTCGACCTCGTTGTGGTCGGTCTTCCCGGCCATCGTCCGGACCATGGTGATGAGGATGTAGAGGGTCCCGGTGAGGACGTGCAGGCCGTGGAAGCTGGTGGTGACGTAGAAGGTGGAGGCGTAGGCGCTCTTGCCGAACACCAGCCCCTCGTGGGTCAGCCCGTGGCTGGCCACCCCGAAGACGCCCCAGTACTCCTCCATCTGTCCGGCGAGGAAGAGGGCTCCGCCCAGAGCGGTGAGCGCCAGCCAGCGCACCGTGGCTTTGCGGTCATGCTCGGCTGCTGCGGCCACTGCCAGCACCATGGTGACCGAAGAGCAAATGAGGAGGAAGGTGAGCCCGGCGGTGAAGTTGATGCCCAGGGCTGGTTCGGTGGGCCCCCGCCACACCGCGCTGCCCCCGCGCAAGATGCCGTAGGCCAAAAGGAGCCCGCCAAAGGAGAAGGCGTCGGAGAGGAGGAAAATCCACATCCCGATTTTGCCGGTAGTGGCGGTGCCGAAGTGCTCGTCGGGGGGAAGAACATGGGCGGCGTGTCCATGCTCAGCAGTCGCGGTGGCGCTCATGGTGTTTGGTCGTCCTCGCTCACGTGAAGCGAAACGGCGGGGTCGCGTAGCACGCACCGGTTTTGTGCGGCAACCAACTTTTTCTCATGTCCGGCGCGGACAGAGAGCAGAACTGCACGCACTCAAAAGTGCAACCAATTTCGCGCGGCGAACGGGCGGACTAACGAGCAAGAAGTGCGCGGCGCATCTCGTCCAGCTGGGTGCGTAAGGTACCGTCGAACAGTTGCGAGCCGACCTGGGCCGCCGCTCCGCCGAGCACCTTGGGGTCCACCCGCGGCTCGAGCACCACGTCACGCTGGGTCAGCCGCTCGAGAGACTTTTCGAGCTTCTCCACCGCGTCTTTGGGGAGCGGCACCGCGCTCACCACCTTGCCGCGCACCCGGCCCGCCTTGACGTCGGTGAGGTCTTGATAGAGGCGGGCGATGTCCGGCAGATACCCCAGGCGGTTGCGCTCGATGAGCAGGCGAAGGAGGTTGGCCAACGTCGGTTGAAGCCCGCCGGCCGCGGTCATCACCGCCTCCAGCACCGCCAGCCGCTGCGCGCGGGTGTAGGCCGGGTTTTGCACCACCTCGGCCAGCTCGGCGTTGGCCGCGAGCGCCTGCACGAAGCCGTTGAGCTCTGAAAGGACGGCGTCCGCCTGGGCCCCTGCCGCCTCGAGCAGGGCACGGGCATAGCGGCGCGCGACGGAGACATTGACCATGGCGGCCGCCGATTAACACGCGCACGCCGCACCGGCAACGCTTCGCTACAAAGCCGCGCTAGACTCCACCACAGTGCACGAGCCGTTCGTCATTCGCTATGAGTTCGCCTGGTCCGACGGAACCAAGCGGAGCTTCTTGGTCGAGCTCGATCCCACCACGCTGGCGATCGTGTCGCGAGCGCCCACATCGCCTCCGGAGTGGGCGAAGCTCGATTATCAAAAGTGTCCCAATTGTCCTCTCTCCTCGATGGAGTTTCCCCATTGTCCGACGGCCGTTCAGGTGGCTGACGTGGTGGGAACCTTCGCCGAAACCTATTCTTACGACACGGCGGAAGTTCATGTGTGGGTCTCCGGACGAGAGATCATCAAGAAGACGTCGGTACAGACGAGCCTGAGCTCCCTCTTGGGCATCTTCATGACGACCAGCGGTTGCCCCGTGCTGGCGAAGCTTCGGCCCCTTGTTCGTTTCCATTCGCCCTTCGCGACAGAGGAGGAAACCTTTTTCCGCTCCGTAGCGCTTTATCTGATCGCCCAGTACCTACGGCAACAATCAGGCCAAACCGCCGACTGGTCCTTGAATGGTCTGAGCGCCATCTATCAAGACATCGGAACCGTCAATAAGGCGTTCGCCGAGCGGCTTCGAGTGGGCGGTTCCAAAGATGCCAACCTGAATGCCGTCATTCGCCTCGACATGTTCGCCAAGGGCATGCCCCAGGTCATCGAGGACGGGTTGGCCGAGCTACGGCCGCTCTTCGAAATCATGATGAGCTAGCCGGGGCACGTTGGGCGTGGTTGACTTTCACCTCCGCAGCGGACCGCACGCATGAGCGAGCCTGTCATCGGCATCGACCTGGGAACGACCTTCAGCGCGGTGGCCACCGTGGAGGGAGGCCGCCCGCGCCTCATCCCCACCCGCGCCGGAGGGCGCCTCACCCCCTCGATGGTGGGATTCACCAAGACGGGCGAGCGGGTGGTGGGGGAACGGGCGCGGCTGCTCTCCGAGGCTTTCCCCGAGCACGTGGCCTACGCCACCAAGCGCTTCATCGGCCGGCGGCACACGCCCGAGCTGTCCGTCGCCGCGCGGGCGCAGGTGCCCTACCAGCTGCTCCCCGGCCCCAGCGGAGAGGTGCGTATCAAGGTGGCGGGCCGCATTCTGCCCCTCACCCAGGTGAGCGCGATGATTCTGGGCGAGCTCAAGCTCGACGCCGAGGCCTACTTCGGGCGCCCGGTGACCAAGGCGGTGGTGACCGTCCCCGCCAACTTCGACGACGCCCAGCGCACCGCCACCAAGGAAGCGGCGCGCATCGCCGGGCTCGATGTCTTGCGCATCATCAACGAGCCCACCGCCGCGGCGGTCGCCTACGGGCTCACTGAAAAGTTCGAGGGCCGCGCCTTGGTCTTCGACTTGGGAGGCGGAACCTTCGACGTCTCCATTCTCGAGGTGGAGAAGGGCGTCTTCCAGGTCAAGGCCACCGGGGGCGACCCCCTCCTGGGAGGCGAGGACTTCGACAACCGCATCGTGCAGTGGCTCATCGCCCAGCTGCCTGAGCCGTTCCGCGAGGCGGTGAGCAAAGACAAGCTCTCGCTGATGCGGTTGAAAATCGCCTCCGAGAAGGCCAAGCGCGAGCTCACCGAGCGCGAGGAGGCGTACATCTCGGTCTTCGACTTGGGAGACCAACAAGAGAAGAAGCTCACCTCTTTGGAGACCGCGCTCACCCGCACCTTCTTCCATCAGCTCTCCGAGCCGCTCACCCGCCGCTGCCTCGAGGTGTGCCAGCGGGTGATGAGCGAAGCGGCGGTCGACCCCAAGTCGATGAATGCGCTCCTTTTGGTGGGGGGGATGACCCGGGTGCCCCTGGTGCGGCAGCTGGCCGCCGATTTCTTCGGGCGCCACCCGGTTTCAGGGGTGAACCCCGACGAGGTGGTGGCCCTGGGAGCGGCGGTGCAGGCGGCGGAGCTGGCGGGCAAGAGCGGGCAGGCGCTGCTCATCGACGTGGTGGGGCACTCCTTCGGGGTGGGTGTCTTGGGGGGCGTGGTGCGCAAGCTCATCACCAAGAACACTCCGGTGCCGGTGGTGGCCAAGGAGGTCTTCCTCCCCGGCCGCCACGGGCAGACTCAGGCGCGCATCCCGGTGTTCCAGGGCGAGAGCGAGTACGCCGACGAGGCGACCAAGCTGGGAGAGTTGGTGCTGCACGAGCTCAACGTCATTCATCGGGCCGAGGTGCCCATCGAGGTGAGCTTCGAGCTGTCCAACGAAGGCACCCTCTCGGTACGCGCGGTGGACATGACCACCGGGCTGGCGGAGGCGATTCGAATCGAGGCGCGCACCGAGCTGTCGCCCACCGAGGTGGAGAAGCTTTCGCGCGAGCAGACCGAGTACGCCAAGGCCGCCCGGGGCAAAGACGCCGAGGCGGCGACGGAGAGCTTCAAGCGGGTGCTGGACAAGGCGGAGAAGTTCTGCCGTCTCCTGGAAAAGAGCGCTCAGGAGAACCCCAGCCCCGAGGCCGAGGCCACCGTGGCGCGGGTGCGTTCGGTGGTGGAAATGGGCCGGGTGGCGCTGCGCCAGGGCCAGACTGTGCAGATGGCCGAAATGGCTCGTACACTGAAACAGCTGTTAGGAGCACCGAGCTAACCATTCCTGGAGGGAGGCACCCATGTCGACGAAGCGAGTCAATTCCAAGCGCATCAACAACGAGTTCATTCGCAAACCGCTGGAGAAGCGGTTGACGCCGCAAGGCGAGCTGAAGCTCGGCCCCAAGGTGAAGAAGAGCGACGTTGGCCCCGGCAAGCGCTTCTCCCAGACGGCCTTCGAGGAGGCCCGTGCCGCCGCCAACGCCTTCGGCACCTTCAGCGTGGCCGACGCCGAGCTCTACCGCCTCAGCCTCCACTCGAAGGACTACATCGTCGCCGCGGGGAAAGACTTGTACGGCGAAACCCCCGTGACCGAGCGCTTCGTGGTGCACTCTTCGAAAACGGGGAGCGTGGTGGCGCGTGGCCGGGTGGAGAAGGACGAAGAGGGTCCCCGCATCGTGTGGACGCGCTCGCACAACGGCAGCCGCCCGCGCCAGCCTACCGAGACCAACGACGCCGAGTAAGCGCCACGAGCGTTAGCGCCAAGAAGGAAAAGCCGGCCCCGACGTGGCCGCAGCCGCACTTCACCTCGGTCTCGGTTTGGGGCGGGCAGGAGACGGTGACGGAGAAGCGCTGCACATCCGAGCCCGCCGCGTGGGTCGCCCACACCTCGAGCTCGTGTGCCCCGGCTTGTTCGCGGCTGGGCACCCAGCGGATTTCTCCGGTGCGGGTGTCGATGGCGAAGCCTTCTGGGAGAGGCGCTCCACCTTTTCCCTGGGCGCCGAAGGTGAAGGTCCCCGCGTCGAGGGAAAGCTCCGGGCCTCCCTTTTCCGAGTAGCGGTACGGCACCCCGCATTCGGCGCTTGTCGCAGCGGTGGAGACAATCCGCGGTGGGCCCGCGTCGGAGGCAAACCCCACGGGAATGATTTCGAGCCTCCCGACAAACCCGGGCTGAACGCCCGAAGAAGGCTCGGCGCCGTAGTGAGGGCCGAAACCTGACGTCGGTGTGGTGCCCGCCACGCCTGCCAGCACCGAAGCCGG
>JBMORE010000167.1:0-64025 GCA_049322255.1 Myxococcota bacterium
TGATGGGCGGGGCCTTCGGCATCGCTCTGGGCACGGTGTGGTTCGGTGAGAGCATGTTCACCCGTGCCTCCGATGCCGGGAACGTCGCCCACGTCGTCTTGAGCCAAAAGCTGCGCGCCTGGGGCTTCACCCTCATCGACTGCCAGCATCCGTCGGTGCACATGGCGCGCTTCGGGGGGGAGTCGTGGTCGCGCGCTCGCTTCGAGGCCCATCTCGCGCAGGCGATGCGGGCGCCGACCAAGGTCGGGCCCTGGCAGCTGGACGAGCCGTGGCACCCGGGTGGGAAAACGCCGGGGCGGGCGGTGGAGTCGTCGCTGCCGACTCAATGAAAGGTGCCGCGCAGCCCGAGCGCCGCGCCGTTCCACCCCCGGGCGTCGGCCAGAGGCATGAGGGCCGGCTCGACGCGCGGGCCGAGCACCATCGTCGCGTCCGTTGGCACCGAGTCGATGCTCGCCGTCGCGAGGAAGCTGACGCCCAGCCCCAGCACCGAGCCGAAGAACAGCCCGGGCACAGGGTTACGGCCGCCGGTGACGGCGGTGGCCATGAGCACTCCGATGACTGCTCCTCCGTAGCCGCCCCAGGTCGTCACTCGTACCCGCTCGAGCGTCACCTCGGTTTGCATCGCCAGCAACAGCCCCAGGCCCAGCCCGCTGTACAGGCCCATCATTCCCGCCGTGCCCACGGTTTGGCTGGACGGACCGCCGCAGCAGATGGTCGGGTCGTGGAAGGCGAAGGCGCCGGTGATGCCCAGCACCATGCCCCAGAAGCCGAAGTCGCGGACCAGCTGGGTGTCGCCCGGGTCGAGGTCCAGCTTCATCGCCAAAATCGCGGCTGCCGGAACCGCCACCACGCCTGCGAGCACCGAGGCCAGCGCCATGGTGCGGCTGTCGGGATTCGGCCAGAGGGCCAAGAGGGTCAAGGTGGTCGCCGCCGGCAGGTAAGAGCTGACCATCAGCGCCAGCGGCAAATCTCCGCGGTCGGGGCTCATCGTGTAGAGAAAGGCGATGGCCGCCCCCGTGTACACGAGCGAGCCTGCGACGATCGGCGTCACCGTCGCTGCGGTGTCGAAGGTCGGGTTGGCCAGGCCGTAGGAGACGCCGACGGAGGCACCGTAGAGAAAGGCGGTGACGCCGAAGTCCAGCTTCTCCCAGGTGCTCAGCCGCAGCCGCTCCTGAGTCTTCGTCGAGTATGGTTCCAGCTGGTAGACGAGGTCATCGCGCGCGCCGGTGACGAGCTGGCGGCCCGCGGCCAACCGCAGGGCCTTGAGCACGCGCTCTGCCGCGTGGGCCTCCGGCGTTTCGGCGAACTCCCGCGCGATGCGCTCGTACAACAGGCGCGCCTTGTCCAGCTCGCCTCGGTCCAGCGCGGCGTCGGCTTCGGCCAACAGCTCCAGCGACGGCAAAGCCGCGGGCTGCGGAGGGGGTGAAGGCGGCGCAAGGAGGGGAACGCGCGATTCGGGCTGGGCCAGCGCCGACGGTGCGACGAGCAGAAAGACTGCCCCGAGAAGAAATCTCACTGAAACCCTCCGCCAGCCCTTCGTGCAAGCAACGTTCCGTTCGCGGACAAGAGGGCGAGAAGGGCGGAGAGCGGCCGCGAGCCAGACAGCACTGTCATACCCTGGTGGATTTTCCGCTACTAGCCCACTGGTCAGCCGGGCGAAAGTGCGGTGGCGTTGCCGTCGAGCCATCGAACACGTACCAGCTGGCGGGTGGCTGGCGCGCGAAGGCAGCATCACGTTCGCCCAAAACCAGGCGCCGGCCCAGGTGCCGTAGAACGCGTCCGGTAATTCGGCGACCTCCGCGAGCGTGACGGGTGCGGCTCGGGAGAGCCGGAACCCTACTCGCCTCGGCGGAGTGGCGCCCCAAACCGGCCGACCCTGGGTGGGTGCCGGGGTCTTTTGCTTTCATTTCTTTATCATAAGTAAAAAATACGCTACGGATTCGTGCTAAAAACAAATGTCTAGCCAATGGAGGCCCAGGGCAGGCCCCGAGCCTCGGACCAAACGCTCACTTGCCGCTCCCGAGTGCGACGGCTGCGGCACGGCGCTTTCCCGGCGCGCAGTGCCTGAGTCCTGCAAGGAGGATGGTCGCTTGCGCGGCGGGAGTCGACAGGCTCGCTCGCAGTGCCCTGCTCGCGCGTGAAGAGCGAGGGGACGTCGCATGGCCTTGCGCAGCAGCGGGTCAAAGGTCTTCGGGCTCGGACGAGGTGCTGTCCGGCTCGGAAGGAGCCGACTCGGCATCGGCGGGAACCGTGGCCTGTGTGACGCACACCGGTGCCACGTCATGGTTCCATGGTCCGTGAATCGGTGGTGGCGCATGCAACAAATCAGCTCCGCGAGGAGGTCGGCGTTTCCCCTATTGATGTAGCGCTGGGCCAGAAAATTGAGGGCTCCCCGAAGGTAAATTTTCTCTTCGGCAGTGAATAGGAGTGGAAGATGCGCCGCTGATACGGCCCACGTTGGCGCATGTGGTAAGTGGCGTCCTGTTTGAACCAGCGGTCATTGATCTCGAGCATGTCGTGGGAGCGGTCCTCGTGGGCGATGAGCGTCACTTGCCGGACCCGCTCCAGAATCAGCTCCTGGTCGTCGCCCTCGGAGCATCCAAGAGCTCGACCAGGGCGCCAGCATCCGGCGGGGGAGCTGTTGCCGTGGTCTGCGCCCTGTACGGGCAGGCGCAGGAGCTGAAGGCCGACAGAGTCAAGGCGAGAGGTGCGCGCAACCGCATGTTCTTTCCGCGCGAAGGGAGCCTTACTGGCCACTGGCCAGTTGAGTGAAAGTATCGCCGGTGTTGGCGGTGGCGTCGCCGTTGCCGTCGACCCACTCGAACACGTACCAGCTGTCGGGGTAGCTGGCGCGCGAAGGCAGCATCACGTTCGCCCAGAACCAGGCGCCGGCCTGGGTCCCGTAGCCGCCGCTGCACGCGCCGTAGCTGATGAGCGCCAGGGTGCCGTTGACCGGGTCGGTGACGAGCTCGACCACGAAGTGGTCTTTCCCTGGGCTGCACTGCGCCTGCGGCAAGGTAGAGACCGTCGTCCCGTCCGCGCGCTTCTTGAAGTACAGCTCGGTGGTGCCGTTCTGGTCGAAGTAGATTTTGGTCGTCTGGCGGGTGCGCTCGAGCCACTTGACCACCTTGCTCGGCCAGGGGCCTCCGGCGAGCACGTAGGTGGCGCCGCTGCCGGCCAGCGGAGCCCCGGTCGTCTGGTCGACCAAGGCGGGGTTGGTCTGCTGGCTGTAGGTGAGCTGCGTCTGGGTGGAGCAGTTCTGCACGATGGTGGAGGCGAGCACGTTGGCCGCCCCGTCGTCGATGGCGATGCCGTCGTAGATGACGAACACGCGCCGGTTGGCGCAGAAGTTGGGGAAGGTCTGCGGCCGGCAGGCGGCTCCGTCACAGAAATGGTCGGCCGGGCAGGCGACGTTGCACCCACCGCAGGAGATGAGGGTAGAGAGGCTCTGGCAGTTTCCGGTGCAGCAGCCTTCGCCAAGGGTGCAGCCGTTGCCGCAGGCGCCGCAGTTCTGCACCGTGTCCAACCGCACGCAGGTGCCATTGCAGCAGCTCTCTCCCACCGCGCACACGTTGCCGCAGGCGCCGCAGTGGCTCACATCGCTTTGGGTATTCACACAGCGTAACGCGCAGCAGCTGTCGGAGCCGCCGCAGGGGTTCTGCGCTCCACAGGCATCGACGCAGGCACCGCCCTGGCACACCTTGCCGGCCGCGCACTGTCCATCGGAGGTGCAGGAGGCACAGGAGTGGTCGGCCAGGCATTGGCCGCTGGGGCAGTCGGCGTTCGACTTGCAGCCGCGTTCGCAGACGAAGTCGGGACGGCAGTAGAAGCCGCTGGGGCAGTTGTCGGTCGGCCCAGGCAGACAGGAGACGCAGGCGTGGGAGGAGAGGTTGCAGCGGGCGCCGTTGCACTGAGCGTCGGTGAGGCAGCTGACGCACTGACCCGTGCTGGTGTCGCATACCAGGCCGGTGGGGCAGGAGTGGCTCGCGTTGCAGCCGGGCACGCAGGTATTGGCCTGACAGACGAAGCCGCTGGGACAGTGGGAGTCGCTGGTGCATGCCACGCAGACGTGGGTCACCGGGTTGCACACCGGGGCGCCCTGCGGGCAGTGCGAATTCTGGGTACAGCCCACGCACTGGTGGGTGGCTGGATCGCAGCGGGGCAGCCCAGGGTTTTGACAGTCGACGTCCGCGGTGCACGCCACGCAGGCGCCGCTGGTCACGTTGCACACCAGACCGGAAGGGCACAGCGGGCGCGCGGCCGAGCACCCGGGGACGCAGACGTTCTGCTCCGAGCACAGGCGGCCGACGCCGCAGTCCCCGTCCTCCACGCACTCCACGCAGGCATTGCTCCCCGGCAAGCACTTCATGCCCACCGGGCAGCTGCCGTTGGCGTCGGAGCATCCGGGCACGCACAGCCCTTCGGTGCTGCACACCTGGCCGGCGGAGCACTGCTCGTCGTGGCCACACTGGGCGCAGGTGCCATCAGACCGGCAGATGCCCGTGGGGCACTGCTCGGGAAGGACGCACTCTACGCACTCACCGGTCAACGGCTCGCAGCGTCCCTTCCCGGGAAAATCGCAGTCGAGGTCGGAGACGCACTGCGCAGGCGCGGCGCATTGACAGGCACCCCCCGCCAGCGCGAGGGCGAAGAGGGCAAGAAGCAACGGCTTGGACATCTGGAGGACTCCGGTGAAGCAGGCGAGGGCGTGCTTGCTTGTACCGGCAGGCGAGGGTGGGCTCAAGCCCCGCCCGGTTTCCAAACGAAGTCAGCGGGTTGGCGCGCTCGCAGCGTCCACGGCAAAGCTGCTCGCCCTCACCTGCGGTAGCTCGACCAGAAAGGTGGAGCCCTTCCCGGGAGCGCTGTCGAGCTCCACGCGGCCGCCCATGCTTTCCACGAACTGACGGACAATCCACAGCCCCAAGCCGATGCCGCCGATGTGGCGCCCCGGCACCGCGCGCTCGAAGCGCTGAAAGATGCGCTCCTGTGCCTCGGGCGCGATGCCGATTCCCTCATCACGCACGGTGAGGTGCACTTGCCCAGAGCGCTCCTCCAGGGACAGCGACACCGGCTTTCCCTTGCCGTACTTGAGCGCGTTGGAGAGCAGGTTGTCGATCACCTGGTCCATCCGCAGGCGATCCCACCGGCCCCACAGCGGACCTTCGACGTGGACCCACAGCGGGGTGCCGGTGCGGCGGGCGTCCTCCTGGTGGCGCTCGGCCACCTCGCGGGCCAGCTGTGCCAAATCGAGGTCTTCGAGCTCGAGGTCCAGCCGGCTGGCGTTGATGCGTGACACGTCGAGCAGGTTGGCGATCAGCCGGACCATGCGGTTGGCTTGCCGCTCGACGCTGGAGAGCTTGGTGGATACGAGCTCCACGTCGGCCGAGCTGGAGAGGTGTTTCTTGAGCGTGTCCACCTGCAGCTTGAGCGAGGTGAGGGGGGTGCGCAGCTCGTGCGAGGCGATGGAGCAGAAGTTCTCGTGCGCGCGTACGGCCAGCTCGGCAGCCTCGCGCGCCGCTTGCTCGTGCAAGAGTGCCACCTGCACCTCTTGGGCACGCTTTTGCTCGGTGATGTCCTCGGCGGTGCCAATCATCCGCACCACCCGACCGTCCTCGTCGCGCACGACGGCGCCGCGCCCGCGCACCATGCGGGTCTCACCGCTGGCGAGGTTCAAGCGGTGCTCGAGCCAAAAGGGTCTGCCGCTACGCAGCGACGCTTCGACGGTGGCTTCTACTTTCGGCGCCTCATCTTCGGGCAAAAGCCGCAGATACTCCTCGAAGGTAGGAGTCAAGCTCCCCGGCTCCAGCCCGAAGATGCGGTACAGCTCGTCGGACCAGGTGATGCGGTCGGCGCCCACGTCCCACTCCCAGCTGCCGATGTGCGCCAGGTGCTGCGCTTCCGCCAGCTGGGCTTCGCTGCGGCGAAGACGGTGCTCGACCGCCTTGCGCCGGCTGATGTCGCGGAAGATGCGGGAGGCGCCCGCCAGCTCTCCGGTGGCTTTGTGGATGGGCGAGAGGCTGAGCGAGACATCGATGAGGTGCCCCTCTTTGTGACGCCGTCGGGTCTCGAAGGGCTCGACGCGCACCCCTCGGGTCACTTGCTCGGTCAACAGCTCGCTCTCGTGGTCGTCTCCTGGCGGCAAAAGCAGCGAGACGCTCTTGCCCAGCACCTCCTGAGCGGAGTAACCGAAGACAGCGGTGGCGGCGGCGTTCCAGCTTTCGATGACGCCCTCGATGGTGGTGCCGACGATGGCGTCGTTCGACGACTCGACGATCGAGCCCAACCGGGCCTGCACCTCCTCGACCTTTTTCCGCTCGGCACGCTGCCCTCTCACCTGCGCCTCATGCGCGAGGGTGGCACCCATGGCAGCGGTCAGGCCGATGAACGTCACCCGCACCGCCAGCTCTGGGAGCAGTGGCGCGAGCTGCGCGAGCCAGGCAGCGAGGGCGAGGTACGAGAGCCCGTAGACGGCGGCGACCAGCGCGGTGGCACGCGCCGAGCCGCGTATCGCTACGGAGAGAACTGAAAGGTAGAAAATCAAGAAGAAGGGCGAGCGGGCGCCGCCGGTCGCGGTGAGCCAGAGCAAGGTCAGCGCGCCGTCCATCATCACGGTGGCGTAGGTTTGGATGAGCCACGGGGAGCGCCGGTAAGGTTGCGCCCAGTACATCCACGCGCCGTAGACCCACCCCACCACGAGCGACGGGTAGGCGAGCCAGGGGAGGGTGCTTTCCCTGTCGAGGAAGAGGGGAAGGAGCGCTGTCCCCGAGGCGAGCACCAACAAACGCACCCCGGAAATCACTCGTTCGGCATCGAGAAGGTGCTGGCTGGACTTCTCGGAAAAGCTCATCGCCTGCTTCCATATAATCCGCTGCGTTCCTGCCGCATGCCCGCGGCCCCGCCTCAGGGTTGTGTCGCAGGGCCCGGAAGCCCGCAGGACAGTCGTTCGAGCGCACGCGGTGGATGACTCGGAAGCGCCCACCGGTTGGCGCAGCCATGAAAACCACCGCGCTCGCCGTCGTCCTCGCCGCCGTCGCCGCTTTCCCCGCCCACGCCCTCGGCGTCCAAGGCATGCCTCCCCAAGCGGAGTTTGGGGGACAGCCGCTGGTGCTCAACGGGGCCGCTACCCAGAAGGTGCTGTGGGCCAAGCTGTACACCGTGGGCCTCTACCTCGAAGAGCCCACCCGCGACGCCCATGAGGCGGTCGCCTCCGAGCAGACGAAGCTCTTGCGGCTCAAGGTGCTGCGCAATCTCTCCAAACGGCAGGTCGCCGCAGCCCTGCGGCAAGGTTTCGCACGGGGGGCCGGCAGCGCCTTCTCTACCCTCGAGCCACGCCTGGGCCAGTTGCTCGCCAAGCTGCGCGACGTGCGCAAGTCGGAAGAGCTCTTGCTGATGTACGTGCCCGGCCGAGGCACGGTGATGTCCGACGGCAAGCGGGTGCGGGTCGAGATTCCAGGCAAGGACTTCGCCGACGCCCTCTTCTCCATCTGGCTGGGGCCGAACACCGACGCCCCCCACATTCGGCGGGCGTTGCTGGGCAGGTAACCTTTCAGGGCAGCTCGCGCGCCGCTTGGCCGATGCGCTCCACCAGGGCGGACCCGAGGTCTTGATGGCAGGGCAGCTCGATGACCTCGCGGCGTAAGGAGTCGGTCACCGCGCACAGCCCCTTTGGCACGCTGGGGTGGCCGATGCGCCAAAAGTCGATGGCCTGCACTCCGCGCTCGCGCAGCTTCGCCAGCGCTTCGTCACGGTCGCGAACGCGCAGGCCGTAGAAGAGTGGGCACACCCCGACAGGCAAGGTGGGCCAAGGCGTTCGCTCGGGCCCGAGGTGGCGGTGGAGGGTGCTCCAGTTCTCCCGCCGGCGGCGCACCACCTCCCCCGCGTCGCACTGCCCAAGGAGCCAACGCGTCAGCCGGCTCATACGCACGTCGAGCACGCGCAGGTCGAGCGTCTGTGTTCCCACCGGCACAGCGGCCTTCAAGGCGCGACGCCGCGCCGGCCCCGCCACCTGACGCAGGGCGTTTCGCACCACTGTTCCCGCCCGGCCCAGCTGCCCCTCGACGCTCATCAAGAGCGAGCCGGTCGTCGAGGAGAGCGTCGAGAGAAGCGGCGGCGCCCTCGAGCTGGCTCCTTCTTCCGCGTCGGTTCGGCGCAGGAGCAAGGCGCCCCCGTGGGGGACCGGCAGCGTCTTGTAAAAGCAGAAGATGGCCGCTTCGCCCACGCTGCCCAAAGGCCGCTCGCCATCGTGCGAGAAGAGCGCGAGGGCGCAGTCCTCGAGAAGCGCGAGGTGGTGGCGTCTGGCCAGCTCCACCAGCGCGCCTAAGGGCTGGGGAAAGCCGGCGTAGTGGATGACGTAGAGCGCTCGGGTGCGGGGGCCGATGCGCCGCTCCACGTCGTCGAGGTCGAGCTCTGCCCGTGCGTTCAGCCGGGCGAAGCGCACCAAAGCCCCGGCCGCCAACAGCGCTTCCACCTCCACCCCGTGGTGGTAGGCCGGCACCACCACTTCGGACCCGGCGAGCCCCAGTGCCCTCACCGCGCGGTGGACGGCGTTGCGCGCCAGATAGGTGGTCCACAAGCCTGGGTGACCCAGCGGGAAGGGGCGCACCTGTTGCCTCTTGGGCCAAAGCTGGCTGGGCCACAGCGTGGGAAGAGGGAGGATGGGGGCAAGAGACATGGCGGCGCTTTTGCCCTTTTAGGGCGCGGAGGTGGTGCGAGGAGGGTCGGCTGGCGGGCGCTCGTGCCGGTGCGCCGGAGATTTGGGCGACAGGTCGGCTCGAACCGAGGCGTCGTCGCGCCGCAGCTCGTTCACCGCTCCGGCGAAGCCCGCGCGGGTGTCGCGGAAGAAGTGCCGGGTGAGCTCGAACGACAGCTCGGCCACCGTCACCGGCGCGCACACCCGGGGCAGCTCGAGCAGGTGGTTGCGCCGCGAGCACACCGAGGGCACGGTGGTCACCGCCGCGGAGAAATGGCGCCCGACCATCGCACTCACCCGGGCGTTGGTGTCGCCGTTGGGGTAGGCAAAGAGCGTGGGTCGCCGGCCCAGCTCGCGCTCCAGCGCCTCTTTGCACCCCGCCACCTCCGCCTCGGCGTCGGCCAGGCTCTGCCGCACCAAGATGGAATGGGTCACCCCGTGCCCACCGATGTCGAAGCCCATCGCGTGGAGCGCGCGCACCTCCTCCCAGGAGAGGAAGCGGTTCTCGTCGTCGACTTCCACCGGAGCCGCCCGGCGCAGGCGCTCCATCAGCTGCTCCACCTCGCGGGGCTCGAGGGTCTTCAAGAAGTCGACGCAGGCCGAGAGCAGCACCTCGCGGGGCAGGCCACGCCCGCACAGGTCGGCCATCATCGGGTGGCCGAAGGCTCGTCCCAGCTCGGGGAGGGAGAAGCGCAAGAACATCTCTTCCAGCTCGTAGGCCCACATCCAGCGGTCGGTTCCAATCAATCCGGTGGAGACGAAGAAGGTCGCCGGCGCGCGGTGACGCCGAAGGACCGGAGCGGCGAGCAGGAGGTTGTTGCGGTAACCGTCGTCGAAGGTGATGGCCACCGCCCGGTCGGGCAGGCTTGCCTCGCCCGCCAGCCACTTCACCACCTGGGCGAGGGGCACGAGGGTGTGGTGGCGTGCCAGGTGGGTCAGGTGCTGGTCGAACTCGGCCACGCTCAACACCGGCTCTCCCCACAGGCCAGTCGGGCGTCGCTGCACCTTGTGGTAGAGCAGCACCACCACCGACGAGCTGCTCAACCGGTCGATGGCCGGGGACAACCCCACCCGGTGACCGAGCACCTTCACCCCTCGCCGAATCCAGGCACGCAGACGTCGGCGAGTCTCCTGCCTGGCCTTGTTCACCAGGGCTTCGAGCTCTGTGGCGTTCACGAAGGGTGGGTCTTGGCAATGGCCGTACCGGCCCGCTCGTGGCTGTCTTGCCGGCGAAGGGCGCTCCAAGAGGAGAAGCCTGCTTCCACCGGAAAGGAAGCAGGTTGCCCAAGGTAAAGAATCTGCGCGGTCCACTGGACAACACCCGGGTCAGTGGCTACCAGGAGCGTATGCTTTCCGCGGGAGAGCGTGAGGCCGCCCGCGGGGTGCTGAGCGAGGCGCGGGAGCGCACCTTATGCCTCGTCGACGGTCTGGACGACGAAGCGTTGTGCGCGCAGCACTCGGTGTTGATGGCGCCGATGGTCTGGGACCTCGCCCACGTCGCCAACTACGAGGAACAGTGGCTGGTGCGCGCGCTGGGGGGCGGTCGTCTGTGCACGAGCGAGGTCGACCGCCTGCACGACCCGATGCTGCACGCTCGCGCCGAGCGGGGCCGGCTTCCGCTCTTCACGGTGGTGCGCGCGAAGGCCTATCTCGCCCAGGTGCGTCGGTGCGCGCTCGAGCGTCTGGAGCTTCCCTCCAACGGAAAGGACGCCCGGCTTCTGCGGGGCGGCTTCGTCTACGGCATGGTGGCCCAGCACGAGCACCAACACGACGAGACGATGTTGGCCACGCTGCAGCTGATGGAGCGGTGGGGGTACCAGCCGCTCCCGCCGGCGCCGCTTTCCCCTTCGGTGAGCGCCCGGGGCGAAGTGTTCATCGAAGGAGGCCCGTTCGTGATGGGCACCGACGAGCTCCCTTGGGCCTACGACAACGAGCGGGGGGGCCACGAGGTGCAGGTGCCGCCCTTCTTCATCGACCGGGCACCGGTGACCAACGCCGAGTACGCCGAGTTCATCGAGGCCCGAGGTTATGAGGATCGACGGTGGTGGAGCCCAGAGGGTTGGAGCCATCGCTCCAGCGCCGGGCTGCAGGCGCCCCAGTTCTGGTTCCGCGCTGGCCGAAAGTGGCGCCGCCGCCGCTTCGCCGCCGTCGAAGAGGTGCCGCTCGACGAGCCGGTGCAGCACGTGTGCTGGTACGAGGCCGAGGCCTACGCGCGCTGGAAAGGCAAGCGGCTTCCCACCGAGGCCGAGTGGGAGAAGGCCGCCTCCTGGAGCCCCGAGGGTCGAAAGCGTTTCTACCCTTGGGGAGAGACGCCACCGGACAAGACGCGCGCCAACCTAGGGCAGCGCCGGCACTCCCCCGCGCCGGTGGGGACCTACCCTGCGGGGGCGAGCGCCTACGGTTGTTTGCAGATGTTGGGCGACGTGTGGGAGTGGACGTCTTCCAGCTTCGCGCCGTACCCCGCGTTCGAGGCCTTTCCCTACCGCGAGTACTCGGCGGTCTTCTTTGGGCCCAAGTACAAGGTGCTGCGCGGCGGCTCGTGGGCGACTCACCCGCTCGCCATCCGCACCACCTTCCGTAACTGGGACCTTCCCGTGCGCCGGCAAATCTTCAGTGGATTTCGCTGCGCGCACACCGTTTGCTAGGCCACGTCACGGTGAGCCCAGAAAAAGAAGAAGCTCCCCTTGGGCTGACGAGCGCGGAGGCGGCGCGCCATCTTCAGGAGGCCGGCGCCAACGAGCTTCAACGGGAAAAGCCCACCCCGGCGTGGGTTCTCTTCGTCGCGCAATTCAAAAGCCCAGTGATTTGGCTCCTCGCCGGCGCGTGCGTGGTTTCGGCGATCCTGGGAGAGATTGCCGACGCCACGGCCATCGGAGCCATCGTCGTTCTCAACGCGCTGGTGGGCTTCTTTCAAGAGAGCCGGGCGGAGCGCGCCCTCTTGGCCCTGCGCTCGATGACCGCCCCGCGCGCTCGGGTGATGCGCGACGGAGCGCTGACGGTCATTGCCGCCGCCGAAGTCGTTCCCGACGACGTGCTCGTTCTCGAGGCAGGCGACATCATCGCCGCCGACGGCCGACTCCTCGAAGCGCATTCTCTCGAGGCCAACGAGGCTTCCCTGACGGGAGAGAGTGTTCCGGTGGCCAAAAACGCCGTGCTGGCCGCTGCCGATGTCCCTCTGGCGGAGCGAAAAGACCACGTCTTCATGGGCACCAGTGTGACCCGCGGCACCGCCACCGCCCGGGTCGTCGCCACCGGAATGCGGACGGAGCTGGGCAAGATTGCGCACCTTCTGACCACCGCGCAGGAAGAGCCGACCCCGCTCCAGCAGCACCTGGCGCGCGTGAGCCAGGTGCTCCTCTATTTGTGCCTGGGAATCGTCGCGGTGGTGGCGGCGGCAGGAATTCTTCGCAGCGTTCCGCTTTTCGATGTTTTCCTCTCGTCCGTCTCGCTGGCCGTGGCGGCGGTGCCCGAAGGGCTTCCGGCCATCGTCACCATCGCGCTGGCCGTGGGTGTTCAGCGAATGGCGGGACGGCACGTGCTCGTGCGCCGTCTGCCCGCGGTGGAAACGCTGGGGTGTGCGACGGTCATCTGCACCGACAAGACGGGAACGCTGACCACGGGTGTCATGAAGGTTCGGGAGATTTGGGGGCCGGACCACGCCCAGATTCTCGAAGCCGCGGCGGCGTGCTGCGACGCCGAGCTGGCTGAAGACGGGCGGACGGGAGTAGGCGACCCCACCGAGGTAGCGCTGCTCGTCGCGGCCAAAGAGCGGGGCATCACCCGCGCCGACATCGAGCGGCGGCTGCCACGCGTTCAGGTGAATCCCTTCGACTCCGAGCGCAGGCGCATGTCGATTTTACGCTCCGACGGCCGGCTGTATGCCAAGGGCGCGGTGGAGGTGATGCTCGCGCGTTGTACCGAGGGCACGGAAGGTGCGGTCGCGGCCAACGCGCAAATGGCGGCCCGTGGCCTGCGCGTGCTGGCGGTGGCGGTGGGAGAGAAACCCGAAGAGGAACGAATGCGTCTTCTCGGGTTGGTGGGCATCGCCGACCCGCCGCGGCTGGAGGCCATCGAAGCCGTCGCGCAAGCACGCTCCGCCGGCATCCACACGGTGATGATTACCGGGGACCACCCGGTGACCGCCCGCGCCATCGCGACGGAGCTGGGCATCGTCGGGCCTGGCGAGCAGCCTGAAGAGCTCGTTCATGCACGGGCGACGGCGGAGGACAAGCTGCACATCGTCCGCCGCTGGAAGGCTCGGGGAGACGTCGTCGCCATGACCGGCGATGGGGTGAACGACGCTCCCGCGCTGCGCGAGGCGCACATCGGCGTGGCGATGGGCAAGACCGGAACCGAGGTCACCCGCGAGGCGGCCGACATGGTGCTCACCGACGACAACTTCGCCAGCATCGTCGCCGCCGTGCGCGAGGGGCGCGGCATCTTCGACAACATTCGTAAGACCCTGGTCTACCTTCTCGCCGGAAACGCCGCCGAGCTTGCCGTCATGTTCGTCGCCGCGGTCGCGGGGCTCCCGCTTCCGCTGCTGCCCCTCCACCTGTTGTGGATCAATCTCGTCACTGACGGGCTGCCCGCGCTCGCGCTCGTCATCGACCCGCCCGAGCACGACGTGCTTTCCCGGCCTCCACGACGTCTTGCCGAAGCAATGCTCGGCAGACCTGAGTGGCGAACGATCGCGTTCACCGGAATGTTGCAGACCGTGGTGAGCCTGACGGTGTTCGTCTGGGCGCTCCAGACGCGCAACCTCGAGGAAGCGAGAAACCTCACCTTCTCTACCCTGGTCTTCGGCGAGCTCTTGCGGTCGTTCGCCGCGCGCAGCCCCCGGCGGCTCTTCTGGGAGGTGGGGGCGTTCACCAATTTGCAGCTTCTGGGTGTGGTGGTTGTCTCGCTCCTCGTGCAGCTGGGGATTCACCACATTCCCGCAACCCAGGCGCTGTTTCAGATTGGTGCGCTCTCCCTGGGCGACTGCGCTCTCACCCTCACCTTAGGGCTCATTCCGGTGACGGTGCTCGAGCTTCACAAGCTCGCGCGGCGCTGAACGCGAGGGAAAAATTTTCGCCTGTTGGCTTCGATTCCGTTCTTTTTTGCAGCTTCCGACCGCGTGCCTCCCTGAGCTCGCTTGTACTTCGGGCCGGCACGCTTCCTGAAAATATGGTGTGCCGGCTTCCGGCGGTGCCCGGGACGACGTCGTTGGCCATTCGACACTCTCGGAGCGCAAAGGATGAGCGCAGCGGCCACATGCTTCGAGGTGCTTGGCCGAGTGGTCTTCCTGCTTCCGTTGTGCACGCCCGTTTCCCTTTGGGCTCAGACCGCCGAGCTGCCCTCGCCGTTGCGCCTCGAAGACGTTCCGCGCCTCGCCCGTGAACGTCGGGCCGAAGTGGCTGCCGCCAAAGCAAGAGCGGTGGGGACGGCACAGCGCCCGGCCACCGTCTCGGCGCTGGAGGATCCGATGGTTTCTCCGTCGGTCGACCACTGGCCGTTTGGAATGCCAGCGGCGGATGTGAGCCTTGGCATCGAGCAGCGCTTTCCGCTCTCGGGTATTCGCGGTCACCGACGGCGCGCGGCCGAGGCGGAGTTTCAGCGCGTCCGTGCCGAAGTTGATCAAGTGGGCCTGGACGTCGAGCTCGATGCCACCAGCGCCTTCCTCATGCTCGAGGAACGTCGGCAAAGCGAGGTGATTCTCGAGGAACAGCGCGCGCTGGCGGTGCAATTCGTTCGCGCCGCCACGGCTCGGTACGCGGCAGGAACAGGGGCGCAAGCCGACGTCTTGCGGGCGCAAATCGAAGTCGCCCGCCTCGAGGGTGCGTTGCGCTCGATTGCCGCCGAGGTACGGGCAGCAGAGGCGATGCTGAACACGAGCCTTGGCCAGCCGGCGACCGCTGCCCTTCCTCCGCTGGACAGTTCCGTTGCGCTGACGCCTCCTTCTGACGCCAGGGCAGTGCGCGACGCGGCTTTTTCGCGACGGCCAGAGTTGAGGGCGGGCCTGGCCGAGGTGAGCCGCGCGCAAGCCGAAGTGTCGGTCATGCAGTCGATGTATTCCCCCATGGCGGTGGTGCGAACTGGTCCTGCGTCCACCATGGCAGAGGGGGTCGGATGGATGCTGATGGTGGGTATCAGCGTCCCCATCTGGCGGGAACGCCTTCGTGCCGGAGTGGCTGAGGCGGAGGCGATGGTGAAGATGGCCGAGGCAGACCTCGAGGCCATGCGAAGGATGGTCGACGGAGACGCGGTGGCCTCGCGAGAGCAGGTGCTTGCGGCGAGGGAGCGACTCATCGCGCTCAAGGATGAAGTCGTTCCGCGCGCGAAGCAGGCCATCGACCCAACCTTGGCGGGCTATGCCGCCGGCCAGGTTCCGCTCGTCAGCGTCATCGAAGCTGCCCAGGCTCTTTGGTCGGCCCAGGCAGAGCTCGTGATGGCTCAATTCAGCCTCGGTGTTGCCTGGGCACGGTTCCGGCGCGCCGTCGGGGGAGGAGGAGCTTCACCGCCATGAGGAACGTGTTCGTCGCGTTTCTTGGGGCGCTCCTGGTGGCGGCGATGGGTTCTCAATGCCAGAGAGCTCCTGCGGCCACCGCCGCTGCGAGCGATGTACACGGCGCCCACGGGCCGTCGAAGTCCATGGACACGCCGATGCCAGCCGATGCCGGCCCGGTGGGCTACGCCCCCGTTTCGATTGCCCCGGACCAAGCAGTGGCCATGCGGCTGGCGACGACTCCGGTCGAGCAGCGCGACTTCGTCAAAACCCTGCGCACGGTGGGCATCATCGCGCTGGACGAGACGCGGACCGCGCACGTGCACTCGAAGGTGCGCGGCTGGATTGACGGCATCCACGTCGACTTCGTCGGCCGCGCGGTGCGATCCGGAGAGGTCCTCTGCTCCTTCTACAGCCAAGACGTCTATTCGGCCGAAGTGGAGCTCGTCTCTCTTCTGGCCACAGCTTCAGCGGAGCAAGACGTGCTGTTGGAAGCGGCGCGAAGGCGGCTGGCGCTCTGGGATGTGCCAAAGAGCGAAATCGCCAGGCTCGAACGAACACGAGAGCCCCGCAGAACCTTTCCTCTCCTGGCGCCGGTTGCGGGTGTCGTGGTGGCAAAACAGGCGCTCGACGGAATGTTCGTCGACCCTTCCGTCGAGCTGTACACCCTCTCCGACCTTTCGCGCGTCTGGGTGCTGGTCGATGTCTACGAGGCGGATGTTCCCCACGTCCGTCTGGGAGACAAGGTTCTCCTGAGGGTTGAAGGGCAGAAATCATCGGTGGAGGCACGGGTGTCCTTCTTGCCCCCGACGCTCGACGAGGCCACTCGAACGCGGAAAGTTCGACTCGACCTCGCCAACCCGGAGCACCGGTTTCTTCCGGGCGCCTTCGTCAACGCCCAAATGGAAGTGCCGATGGGGAGCGGGCTGGCGATTCCCGAGAGCGCGGTCATCCGCACGGGGACTCGCGCCATTGTCTTTGTCGCTCATGGCGAGCAAGGCCTGCACCTCGAGCCGCGAGAAGTGACGCTCGGGCCGCTCGTGGCCGACCACTACCGCGTGGACGAGGGGCTCTCCGCCGGCGAGCGCGTGGCGACGGGCGCGCAGTTCCTCATCGATTCAGAGAGTCGTCTGCGCGCCACGAGCGAGGGGGAAGGCGTTCATGGCCACTGAAGGCCCCATCGCCAAAGTGATCGACTTCTCCTCGAGGAAGCGCTTCATGGTGTTTCTGGCCGTCGCCGGCCTCGCCGCCTGGGGAGCGTGGAGCGCTCAGAATGCCCAGCTCGACGCCCTTCCCGACCTCTCGGACACGCAAGTCATCGTCGCCACCGAGTGGATGGGGCGAAACCCCACGCTCATCGAGAACCAAGTCACCTATCCCATCGTCACCACCTTCTTGGGAGCGCCCAACATCAAGACGGTGCGTGGCTTCACGATGTTCGGGATGTCCTTCGTGTACATCATCTTCGAAGACGGCACCGACCTCTACTGGGCGCGTTCGCGGGTCATCGAATACCTCGCCAAGGTGCAGGGCCAGCTCCCCGAGGGAGTGACGCCCCAAATCGGCCCCGATGCGACGAGCGTGGGCTGGGTTTTTCAGTACGCCCTGGTGGACGAGGGCGGAGAGCAGAACCTGCAAACACTCCGTGCTTTCCAAGACTGGTCGCTTCGCTACTGGCTGCAGAGCGTCGAGGGTGTGGCCGAGGTCGCCAGCGTGGGCGGCTTCGAAAAGGAGTACCAAATTCAAGTCGACCCGGTGCGCATGAAGGCGCTCAACATCTCGGTGGGGCAAATCGCCGCTGCGGTGAGAGGCGCCAACGTCGAGGTGGGCGGACGGGTCGTCGAGATGTCGCAGCACGAGTACGCGCTGCGTGGCCGCGGATACGTCACCGACAAGAAGCACCTGGAATTGGCGGTCGTCGCGACCGATTCACGGGGAACTCCGATTCGCATCCGCGACGCTGCCGACGTGACGGTGGGCGGGAACATCCGGCGCGGGCTGGTGGACCTGGATGGCCAAGGCGAAGTGGTGGGCGGAATCGTGGTGATGCGCGCGGGCGAGAACGCGCTCAAGGTCATTTCGCGGGTGAAAGCCAAGCTCGAGGAGGTCAAAGACGCACTGCCCCAAGGCGTGAAAATCGTGCCGGTGTACGACCGGAGTCAGCTCATCAAGGACTCGGTCTCGACGCTCACCACCAACCTTTTGCAGATTCTCGCCATCATCATCCTCGTCATTTCCGTCTTCTTGTTCCATTTTCGCTCCGCCATCGTGGCGGCGATTACGCTCCCGGCGGCGACGGCAGCGACCTTCGTCACGTTCTATTACCTGGACATCACCATCAACATCATGTCCCTGGCCGGAGTCATTCTGGCGCTCGGGGACATGGTGGATTCGGCGTGCGTGCTGGTGGAAAACGCGCACAAGAAAATTGCGGAAGCGCAGCGCACGGGAAGCAAGGTCGAGCGGAAAGAGTTGGTCATCGCCTCCGCGCGCGAGCTGGGGCCGTCGATGTTTGGCGCCTTGCTCGTGCTGACCATCGCCTTTCTGCCAGTGTTCGCGCTTGAGGGAGAAGAGGGGCGTCTCTTCCGTCCTCTGGCGCTCGCCAAGACGTTCTCGATGGCGTTCGCGTCTGTCTTCGCGGTGACGCTGGTGCCGGCGCTGATGGTCACGTTTCTCAAGGGCAAAATCACCCCGGAAGAGAAGAACCCCGTCAACCGGGCCTGCATGGCGGCGTACCGGCCTGTCCTCAGCGCGTGTTTGAAGGGGCGCTATTTCCTCATCGTGCTGGTTCTTGCCGTGTTGGCGCTGACGGCTGTTCCCTTCTTGCGTCTGGGCTCTGAGTTCATGCCTCCGCTTTTTGAGGAAGATTTGCTCTACATGCCCATCACCGTGCCCGGCATCTCGGTGGCAGAGGCGAAACGTCTGCTCACGTGGCAGGACCGACAGATTCGCCAGGTGCCGGAGGTGGAGCTCGTTTTTGGAAAGACGGGGCGGGCGGAGACATCTCTCGACCCGGCTCCGCTGTCGATGTTCGAAACCATCGTTCGCCTCAAACCCAAGGATCAGTGGCGCGAGGGAATGACGGTCGAGCGCGTCATCGCCGAGCTCGACGAACGCACCAAGCTGCCGGGTGTGCAGGGCGCATGGACGATGCCCATCAAGGCGCGCATCGACATGCTTTCGACCGGCATTCGCACGCCCATCGGCATCAAGGTGTTCGGGCAAGACCTCGAGATCATCACTCGAATCAACGACCAGCTGGAGCGAAGCCTGCGCATGCTTCCCCATACGCGCAGCGTGTATGCCGAGCGCGAGCTGGGCGGCTTTTTCCTCGACGTCACGCCCGACCGCGAGGCCATCGCCAGGTACGGGCTGACCGTGCGTGAGGTGCTCGATGTCGTCGAGAGCACCATCGGCGGCATGGATGTCACCACCACCTACGAGGGGCGAGAGCGCTACCGCGCGAACGTGCGCTACCCTCGCGAGCTGCGCGACGACCTCGAGGCACTGCGAAACGTTTGGGTGCCCATTTCTCCCCTGTCTCCGCGGCCGCTCCCTGCCGGGCCGCTCGCGTCTGCGTCGACCATGAGCGCGGCGACGCCCACTGCCCAGGCGATGGGTGCAGGTGCGATGGCGCAGCTCGGCGGCGGAGGAATGGGGGCGGGAATGTCTTCGCCCGCTGCTCCGATGGCGGGCCCCAGCATGGCCGGCGGAATGGGGAGCCAGAGCATGGGCGCGGGCGGAACAGCTGCTCCGAGCCTGCCGGTCGCGTCAGGCGTCACCGCTTCCTTCGTGACGTTGGGTCAGCTGGCGCGCATCGAGACGGTAATGGGGCCTCCGATGATCAAGAGCGAGATGGGTTTGCTCTCCGGGTGGATTTACGTCGACATCGACACCGACGACGTCGGCGGCTACGTAGCGGCGGCCAAGGAGATGGTGGAACGGGAGGTGAAGATTCCGCCGGGGTACTTCCTCAAGTGGACTGGGCAGTACGAATTCCTGGAGCGCGTTCGCGAGAGGCTGACGTGGATTCTTCCGCTCACCCTCGGAATCGTCTTCTTCATTCTCTACACCAATTTCAAGGGCGTCGCCCAAACGCTGATCGTCATGACGGGTGTGCCCTTCGCCGCCGTCGGCGCCATCTGGACGCTCTGGTTGATGCGCTTCAACACCTCCATCGCCGTATGGGTGGGGATGATTGCCCTCCTGGGGGTCGCCGCCGAGACCGCCAGCGTGATGGTCGTCTACCTCGACGACGCCTGGAACGAGGGGCGCTCCAACGGGTCGATTCGGACGGTGTCGAGACTTGTCGATGCATCGTTCGAGGCCGCGACCAAACGTGTCCGGCCGATGCTGATGACAGTGATGAGCAACGTCTTCGGACTGCTCCCCATCCTGCTCGACAGGGGGGTCGGCTCCGACGTTGCCAAGCGCATTGCGGCGCCGATGTGGGGAGGCCTCGTGTCGCTGACCGTCCTCACCCTCCTGGTCGTTCCAGCGGTCTACGTCGTCTGGCGCAGCTTCCAGCTTCGCCGAGAAGAACAACCTTCGAGCGGTGGGCCACCTGAGCTATAGGCCACAGCGGACATGTCCAAAAAAGCCACCAAATCCCCTCTCCCTTTGGGAGAGGGTAAGGGTGAGGGGCGCCAACTCCGTCGCGTTGACCCCCCGCTTCCGCTCGAGCGCGGCTTGTTGGTGCGCATGCACGAGCTGATGGTGAAGGCGCGGGTGCTCGAAGAGCGCCTCATTCAGATGTACCGCCAAGGCCACGGCTACTTCTGGATTGGCGGGCCGGGCGAGGAGGCGTTCAACGTCCCCTTGGGCCTTTTGATGACGGCGGGCGAGGGGCTCGACTACGACTACTTGCACGCGCACTACCGGCAGAGCGCGACGCTGCTTGCGCTGGGCGAGGAACCCATCGGTGCCTTGCGCCAGATGAAGAACACCGCCACCGACCCCTACTCGGGAGGCCGCAACTTCGCCGGTCACTTCGCGGTGAAGCGGCTCAACTTCGTGCCCGTGAGCTCGCCCATCGAGGTGCAGTACGCGATGGCGCCGGGTACCGCGCGAGCGCAGAAGCGTCACGGGGGCGACGCCATCACCATCGTCACTGGCGGCGATGCGGGCACCGCCGAGGGGGACTTCGCCTCCTGCCTGGTGTGGAGCAGCCGTCCGGGCGAGGAGCTGCCCGTTCTCATCGTGGTCACCAACAACCAGTGGGGCATCTCCACTCCCTATGCACAGGTGCAGGGCTGCCCGCGCATCTCCGACCGCGGCAAAGCCTTCGGCATGCGCACCAAGACCATCGACGGTAACGACGCGGTGGCCTCCTACCTCGAGCTCAAAGAGGCGATGACCTACGTGCGAAAGGAGCGCAAGCCGTTCCTCCTCGAGGCGATGGTCTCGCGGCTGTACGGGCACTCCTCGGCGTCGGGCGCCAACCCGGTGGAGGGAGAGCTCGACTGCATCGCCGCCTTCGAGGAGCGGCTCGAGCGCCACGGGGTGCTCTCACGCGAAGAGATGAACGAGGTGCGCCGCCGCTGGACCGAAGAGCTCGCCCAAGCCGCGCGGCAGGTGCGCGACGAGCCGCCGCCGGCCCCCGAGTCCATCTGGAACCACATCTACGCGGAGAAGGAATAGCTCATGGCGAACATGGCACAGGCCATTCGCATGGCGCTCCACTACGCCGAGGAGAAGCTGGGGGTCACCGACATCTTCGGGGAGGACGTGGGCCCGCCCTTGGGTGGCGTCTTCACCTGCACCCAGGGTCTGAAGACCGCCTGGAATTCGCCGCTGGATGAGCGCGGCATCATCGGCATGGCGATGGGGCTGGCGCTCGCCGGTCAGCGCCCGGTCGCCGAGATTCAGTTCTGCGACTACATCTACAACACCATCGACCTGCTCAAGCTCGCCGGCGGCACCCACTGGAGCTCGAACGGCCAGTTCAATCTGCCGATGGTGGTGATGACCCCGGTGGGGAGCGGCATTCGCGGGTCCATCTACCACTCGCATTCCTTCGACGCGACGGCCACCCACATTCCGGGATGGAAGATTGTCATGCCCTCCACACCGCTCGACGCGTACGGGCTGATGCTCTCCGCCTGCCAAGACCGAAACCCGGTGATGTACCTGCCGCCCAAAGCGCTCCTGCGCATCAAGGGCGAGGAGCTGATTCCCGGTGAGCCAACCGACGAGCGCGCCCTGTCGAAGATGATCGACGCGCCGCTGGGCGACCGCTCGAGGTGGACGCCGCAGTGGCCGGTGCTCGAGGGCTACAAGGTGCCCATCGGTGAAGCGAAGGTGGTGCGCGCAGGGAGCCAGCTGACGGTGGTGAGCTACGGGCGCACCCTGCCCTTGTGCGCGAAGGCCGCCGCCGCGCTGGCCGAAGAGGGCGTGGACGCCGAGGTCATCGACCTGCGCAGCTTGTGGCCCTACGACTGGGAGGCGGTGAAGCGCTCCGTCAGTAAGACCGGCCGGGTGCTCTACGTGAACGAGGACACCGAGGTGACCAACTTCGGCGAGCATCTCCTCCGGCGTACGGTGGAGGAGCTGTTCTACGAGCTCTACGCCCCGCCCAAGCTGCTCGCGGGAAAGTTCGTCCCCGGCATCGGTTTGGCCGACGCGCTGGAGATGGCGTCGGTGCCGCAGCTTGCCGACATCACCGAGGCGATTCGCGCGCTGGCTGAGCAGGCTCCCTAGCCTGATGACATTCCAGGGCTCGATACCCAACGGGCGGTCACTTCGAAAACACCGCGTTGATGACGGCGACGGCTTTCTTGACCGCCAGAGCCATCTGGGCAGAAGCATCGGGCGCATCTTTGGCAGGCTGTAAGTCCTGACCGATGGTGAGCGCGTCTCCGAGCTTCTTGCCGGCAAACTGCCCGAGGAACGGGGGCGCCTCGATGGTTTTGGTGGACGGGTTCTTGAGAACGCGGACGCCGCTCACCGTGCCTCGCGTGTCCATCGCGACAGCAATGGAGATGGGCCCCTGGGGCGACTCGGCCGACACGAACTGCGCCACTGCGAAGCGTTTGCCCCCCTTGAGCGCGAAGTAGAAGGTGGGAACCTTGTCTTCATCGGTGAGGGTGACTCCCCGCTGCTCGACGCGGGTGACCTGCTCGGGCTTGAGCGTTCCTTCGATGGCCGCGAACGCGTCGGCGCTTGGGAACAGCGGGCGGAGCTGCTCCTCCGGGATGAAGGCCTTCTCCGCCTCGGCGAGCCAGTCGCCAATCGTGGCTGGTGTGCTCCGGTCGTCGCCGGCATTCGAGCGCTTGGTTATCTCTTCGAGGTTCGCGATGCGGTCCCCGTCGGAATCCTTCTGCTCGATTCTCGCGAAGGCCGGCAGGTTGGCGCCCGCTCGGAGGTAGTCGCGCCCATAGTCGTTGATGGCCGAGCCACCGCCAGCGCTATGGCAGAGGCTGCAGCTGATGCGATAGCCGTACTTGGCTTGGTACAAGCGCGAGTACGCAGGGAGCGCCGCTGCAGGCAACGACACGAGCGCGAGAGCGCAGAAGGTGACGGCCTGAAAGAGGCGCGTCGCGGACATCACTTCGTCCCCAGTCGAAGTCCCGCCATTGCGATGAGCAGGGCGCGCCGCACACCGGTCGCCAATGCCTGCGCCGACTTCTCAGCGCCAGCGGGAGCCTTCACGTCCTCCCCGACTCGGAAGGGGTCCGCTGCCTTCTTGCCCTCGAGCTTGGAAAGAAACTCCTTGGATGCCACCGAGCTCGGCTCGCTGTGCTCGTAGAGCACCACGCGCTGCACGGCGGCTGCTGGCGTCATGGCAACGCCCATCTCGACCTCGCCGTTCTCTCCGGCGACATCGAGAAAGAAAACGACACCCATGGTCCGTCCATCGGAGCCGGTCCCGATATAGAAGGTAGGGTTTTTGTCCTCGGTTCCGATGCGGCTACCGAGAGTCTTCTCAATCCATTCGATTTGCGCTGTTCCGAGGACGACCTGCTTTTGCGTGAACTTTTTTGCCTCGGGCATGGCCTCGGCGAGGCGCTTGCCGGGCCACGAACGTTGGTGCGCTTCGGCCAGGGCGGGAGCGAGCCCGAGGGTGAGTACCAACCATGCAGTGAGTGCTTTCATCGAGCTTCCTCCCGTCTTCAGAACGCCATCAAAATTTGACTGCCTGCAACCCAGGCGACGTCCTCGCCGACGACGAGCCGTTGGTTCCCCTGGAAAAACACGCGCAGCCAGGATTCGTCCGTCAGGTTGTAGGTCATCGCCGCGCCCATCGCGCCGATGCGGGGCGTGTCCGGTCGCCCGTCGGTGAACCAGTCGTACTGCAGCTGTGCCGTGAGTTTCTGTGGCCGAATCGTCCAGTCGGTGCGGAAGTACCAAGCCTGAACGACGAAGGTCTGACCTTCGTCGCGGTCTTTGCCAATCGTGTACTCCCCCGAGAACTTGAGCTTGCGGTAGTTCCATCTTCCGTCGAGCGAAACACGTTCTTTTCGGATGATTCGGTGCTGTTCATAGAACCCGCCGAACAGCATGGCGTCACCCGCTTGGAACCCATCCGCTGCGAGCACCGGGTAGGCATCGCCATAAAAGCCAGACAGGCCCCAATTGGGCAGGTTGCCTTTGAAGTCGGTGCCCAGGCGCACGTAGAACGGGTGAAAGGACGAGTCCTGCGGCGTCTTCACCGTCGCGGCGATTTGCCCATCCAGACCCACCACGTCGCGAAGGACAAAGTCCGGCCCCATCGCCACCGCGCCGACGAGCTCGATTGGCCCTAAGAATCCGGCGACCTCGATGGCTCGGTCGGACAGAATACCGATGGTCCGGTATTCGGTTGTCCGCAGAGGGTTCGCGGGTGCGTCGAGCTTGGCGTCGACCCCGTAACGAAGGCGCATTCGCCCTATGCGGAACGCCATTCCGTCGGCGAGCCACGGGAGGTTGGAGAACGTCGCGTAGACGAAGCCATGGTCCTGACCAACAACGGTGCCGACGTCGCTGGTCAAGAGGAGCTGCTCGGCGAGGATAGAAATGTAGTCGCCGATGTTCGTGGTGAAGAACAGCTCGTTGACGTGAATCATGTACATCCCCGAGGGCATCTCCTTGGGGAAGAGGAAGCGGTAGTCGAGCGTCCCGCCGAAGACGAGGCTGCCAGTGCCTCCCGTCCCGCCCGCAGCGGAGGGCGCTGGCGGAGCTCCCAACTCAGGCTGGTCAAGCTGAAGCCCGCCCTGCTGTTCGTCCGACGGAGGGGGCGGCTCGAGCGTCGTCTCTTTCGGAGGAGGCTCGGGAGTTGGCGTTTGGGCCATGAGCCAACGCTGAAGCGGGCCTGGACGAAAGAAGCGTTCGAAATAGCCGCGGTCCGGTGTTTCGGCGCGGACCACCGCGGGCGCAACAGATACAGCGAGCGCAACGGCGACGATCACGGAAGGCCGCATCAAGGCCCACCCCTTCCCAGCCACATGTCCCGAAGGAGCGCGAGAGCCATCACGGCGAAGCCAAGCGAGAAGAACACGCCGGTCGCGATGGACAGGAGCTCGAATCCGGCACCTGCGTATTTCGTGAGCCACCACGAACCGATGTCGCCGATGACTCCAACGAGTGCCAGGGTCACGATTGCGCTGGAGAAAGCGGACGTGCGACGGCTCAACCCGTAGGCAAGTCCCGTCAAACCCTCCATCGTCGCGATGCCCATCAGGTGGGCATGGGAGAGCGCGCTCAGGCGTGCAGGCTTGAGGTAGCGGAAGTACTCCTCCGTCGAGGAATAGACGACGCGCGTGTCCAGGTAGACAGTGACGGCGGCGACCAGGTGCGCTGCAGCGAACACCGCCACCGTGAGCGTCAACGCGAGCTTGGCTGGCAAGGGCCAGTTGCCGAGGTGCAGAGGAGGCTCTCCCTTGCCGTCAGCGCGTTTCCCGGCGAGCGCTGCCGCTCCCACGGCAGCAAGGAGGAGAGCCACCGAACCCGCGGCCCAGATTTTCGATGCACTCGTCTTGGCCACTTGCTGAACGGACTCAGGAGGAATCTCCGTTTCTTCGAGGTTCAGGCCGCCCTCTTCCTGGTCGGCACCTGCCGTCTGCGCTGCCGTTGGACCGGCAGCCAGGAACGCCACAGTGGCCAGGAGTCCAAACCGCACCCGCATGTTTAGAACTCCCAGTCGAGCTGAAACATCACCTGTCGCTCGTACTGCCGCGCTGTCGTCAGCGGGAACTGGACGCCGAGGCCCACGGTGGCAGCAGAGCTCCCCAGGCCGATCTTCACGGCGGGCAAAAGGTAGATCGTGGTGTGCTCAGGACTGAATTCCCCGCGGTTCTCGACCAAGGCGTAGATGCGCCCCGCTGGACGGAACTGCAGGGCAGCCTCGTAGGAAACCTCGACTTCGGAAGCCGTGGGCGAGACGTGCACGTTCGCATCGAGAAGGACGCGGTTGGCCCAGCCCACCGCGCCGGAGACGCCGGCGCCTCCGCGCACCGACGGTCCATCTCCACGCACCGTTGGCCACGAGACTTCGCCAAAAATCGAAATCCCCTGGGAACCGTCCGCATTTTGGAAAATGGCGAACTGAAGCATCAGCTCGCTGCCGTGGTCCTCCGCTGCCTCGTCGGCCGTTCCAGCTCCGGCATTGGTGATCGCATCGTTTCGCAGGTGCAGGCCCAGACGGGGCAGGATGCCTGCCTCAACGTGAAAGGCGGCGTCGTTCCCCGCGCCCAGCTCGCCCGCCCGGCGAATGCCGGTCACGCGAACGCTTGCGCCACCCGGAGGGTCGGGCATGCCCATGTGGGCGAGGAAGGGATGCGTCATCATCACGGCCTCCGCCTCGGCCACAGGTGGTTGCTGACGAGAGATGGACAGCGGGAAGTCCACGGACACCGGCGAGGAGTCTGGAAGGGCGACTGACGCGACGACGAGGTATTCGCCCGCCGGCGGTGGCTTGAAGTGCGCGCCGAAGACACCAGCCTCCGCTTCGGAGTGGGCTGGTGTGGGCGGCGCCACGTCACCACCATTGAGGGTGAGCTTCAGCGTGACAGCAGCCTCGGGGACCGGGACATGGCTGCCAAGAACTGGATCGGGTGGTTCGATGTGCCGTTCGATTTTGACCTCGATCTCCAGCTCCTCCGCCCCTTGGGTGGCACTGCCCGAGAGGCGAAGCTGTCCGGCGTTCTTGGTCCCAAGCGCCACGGTGGGCGCCGCTCCCGCTTCGGCCTTCGGCATCTTCTTCCCGTGGGCCAAGGCAACGGAGGGTCCAAAGGACAACCCCGCTATCAACAGCACCGGTCCAATTCTTGAGTGCTCCACGACATCCTCCTCGAACAAGTTGGCAGCACTCGTGAGCAATAGGGGTGCCAGCACAAAAGTGGAGGGCGCCCGGGCTCCGTGCGCAGGGATTACCGCCCAGCCGAGATTCGCGGCAAGTTGTGCGCGAGAGGAAGAGAGCTCAACTGTGATCGGCGTTGTTACACGCTCATCGGCAGAATCGATTGCCTCAGGCTCAGTACTCCTTGCTCCAGTAAAGGTCGGCGCCGCCCACCGGCGCGTCGCCCCACGCGGCCTCGAGGTACCAGCGGCGCGAGAGCTGGTACTGCAGAATGACCTCGTTGACGTTCTCCAAGCGCACCGTGGGAGGGCGTGCACCCAGCTCGGTGCGAAAGCCGACATAGGCGCGGGTGCCCACGTAGGTGCCGGCCTCCAGACGGGTGCCGGTGCCCTCCCCGGTGGGCTCGATGAAGAGCACGTCCAGCGGCACCGCCTGAGCGAGCGCATTGCGCAGCTGCGTGGCGGCGAGCGAGCCCAAGACCGAAGCGGCCACGGTGGGTCCGGTGGTCGAGCCTCCCGTGCCTGGCCGCAGGGTACGGCGGCCGGTGGCGAGCAGGGTGTAAATCTCCGTCTCCGGCAGGGGCGGTTCCGAGGTGGGAGTGATGGAAAGCTCCTTCGCTCTTCCGGTGAGCGAGATGTACACGGTGACTCCCGTGGTGGCGCTGGCGTGGCTGGCGGTGACGTTCAGCTCGGGGTTGGCCGAAGGGCCGGTGAAGCGGACGAAGGAGTCCTCCTCCAGCTCGAACCTCCGTCCCAGCACTTCCACTCGTCCCTGCAGCACCCTCACCGTGCCGAAGACTTGTGTTTGCCTGCCCACCTCGACTCGGAAATTTTCGGAGAGGCCGAGCTCCACGTTCACGTCGTTGCTCTCGATCCACACGTTGCGCGGAGCGTTGACGAAGGCGCGTAGCTGGAGAGCCTTCGGGCGCTCGTTCGCCTGGGTGTCGGTTTCCCCCGCGCCACCGATGCCCCGCCGCTCGCTGGGCCCGTTCACCGGCACGCCGTCACGGACGAAGACGATGTCCTCGGGCTCGTCCAACGCCTGCAAGTCCCGGCGCCGGACGTCAGGCAATTTCAAGTGGGCCTCCTCTACGCTCAAAGGGGTGAGGCTCACCAGGCCTGGCCGCAGAGCGCCCGTGGCTTTCGCCCGCGCGGAGAGCACGACGACGAGCTGGTCGTTGGAGACGATGGGAAAGTCGTCGAGCCGGGTCTTCAGGGTGAGGGCGTACGCCGGCCCTTGGCGGGAGGCGGAGCCAGTGAGGGTGGCTTCGCCGCCGCCGGCGCGCACGAACAGCCGGCTCACCTCGATTCCCTTCTCGTCACCAGAGAGCCGCAGTTGAATGTCGCGGTATTCGCCATGGCGCTCCAACGCCAGCCGCCCGTCGAGGAGGGTGAGCATGCCCTGTACGTCGGGCGCACCCAGAGGCCCACGCACCTTCACCCCCGCGCGCACGATGCCGCCGACATCGAGCAGGGGTGGTGCCACGCCGGAGAGAAAGGAGAGCTGGAAATCGTTGGCGCTCAGCGAAGCATCTACCGGCGCGCTGGCCCAATCGAGCCCGCGCCGCAGGGCAGGGTAGGAGACATCGAGAATGAGCGCGCCGAAAAGCCGCAGCTGGCCGCCGTTGGAACGCAGGGTTGCGTCGACCTGGTGCCGAGTGTTGGCGTAGCGGTAGTCGAGCGCGATGTCGCCGGCTGAGAGCCCTCCCTGTTGGCCCAGCCCGTCGACCGAAGCGGTGAGGGCGATGCGCGGAGCGACCAGGCTGCCGTTCGCCGTCAGCTGCCCCGCGGCGATGCCCACGAAGGGGAGCAACTCTTCCTTCGAGTCTCTCCGCGCTCGAAAGAGCGAGCGCACCTCGACGAGAGACACCGGGCCGAGCTCCGCCTCGAGCTGAAGCTGGGTTTCGGTCAGACGCTCGTCGAAAAAGAGAGCGCCCAAGGGATGGGCCAGCTTCCCGTGAGCTTTCAGCAGGGAGCGTTCCCCCCGCAGTGCGTGTGCGGCGAGCGACAGCTCGTTCGGTTTGGCGTCGAGGTCAGCGCGCAACATCAAGGGCGGCTCGGTGTCCAGGCCCCGCTGCTCCACTTGAAGGGATGCGCTCCCCAGCGGAGAAAGCAACGAGCCCTGGAGTGTTGCCTGGGCGCTGGCACGCGGTGTGGCACCGGGTGTGCCCAGCGGCAAGGCGAAGGAGCGCACGTCGAGCCAGAGCGCCAACGGCGTTCGCAACACCTGCTGGCGCGAGGGAGGCTTTTGGAAGAGTTGGCGCAGCGTCCAGGGGGTCTCCAGGCGCGCCTGGCTGTCGCTTCCATCCTGTCTCGCGGTGACGCGCGCCCAAAGCCGTCCGTGCTCGTCGCTCTGCACCCAAAGAGAGGCATCCGCCGCCGGTAGCTCGCGGTAGCGCAATGAGCGCGCCTGCATGGAGAGCTCGAGCAAGGGAGCGCGCGCGGTGCCGTGCAGGCGCAACTGGCCAAAGACGCTTCCGCTGAGCGGTGCTTCGACGCCCAGGCTCTCCATGGCCGTTTGCAAAGAGAGCTCGCTCACCTCCACCTGGGCGTGCACCCAGCCGCCGGTGCCCGTGCGCAGTCCCTCCACGGGCAGGTCGAGGTCGGCGCTCAACGCCAGCCCCATGCCTGCGAAGCCGAGGGCTCCGGTGAAGCGGTCTTCGGCGTACCGGCCGTTGAGCGAGAGGTCGACGTCGCGATAGGTGCGGAAGCCGGCGTCGTACAGCGCAAGGTGGATGCGCGCGGCGGGGCGAGGCAGCGTGCCGTGTACTTCGAGGCGCGCCTCGAGCTTCCCAGCGAGGTTCCAAGGAGGGAGGAAGGCGTGGGGCAAAAGGTCCAAGCGCAGACGCTTCGCATGGAGCGTGGCGTCGAGGCGTGACCCGCGCCAAGTCCCGTCCACGGCCAGCATCTGCGCACCGGAGCGCAGGCGAAAACTCCCTCTCCCTGCGGGAGAGGGGAGGGGTGAGGGGCGATTGTCTTCAACGCGTACCCGTGCCGGAGCCCCCAGTTGCCAGCGCGCCTGTGGGTAGCTCAAGGCGAGGCGATGGAGCGTCAGCCCACGCAGGTCAGGGTCGAGCTGGCCGCGGGCGGCGAGTGCGAGGCGGGCCACGCCTCCGGTGGAGGCATCGAAGCGCAGCCGGCGGTCGGCGACTGTCCACTCCGACCGTAAGCCGTGAAAGCGCCGGTCAGCCACCTCGAGCTCGTCTGCCTCGATGCGCGCCTGACTGTCCAGCGGCTGGGTGACGTCGGCGAAGCGTGCGAAGAGGGAGAGCTTGCGTGCCGAAACCTGGTCGAAGGCGATGGTGCCGAATTGGCCGCGAACGACGAGCGCGGGGCGCTCGGGCACTCCTGTTGCTTCGAGGGAAAGCTGCCCCTCGCCCGACAGCGGAAGTCCTTTCGGGCGTACGAGCTTGCCGAAAGTGGCTCCCAAGTCGGCAAGCGCCTCGGCCGTCACCTGCGCAGAAAGCTGCACCCGCTCCTTGGAGAGGCTGCCCGACGCCTGCACCCGCACTCCCGGCAAGCGGGCGAAGAGCTCTCGGAGGCGGAAGGTGCCGCTCTCCGCCGTGGCCGAAAGGCGCACCGGCCCGAAGGGAAGCCCGCCCACGGAGGAAGGGGGCGCCTTGAGCACCAGAGAGCCGGTGGCCTCGGAGAGACGGCGGCCTCCACCTTCGGCGCGCAAAGAGAAGGCGAGGTTCGAGCGGGGCCCGTCGTCGAGCCACTCAGAAAGGTCGATGTGGCGTGCTTCGACGGCCAGGGGCATGGCGATGCGCTGGTGGAGGTCGAGCGTACCTTTGACCGTGACATGGCCCGAAGCGGCGGTGGCGCCGAGGTCGACTGTCGCCTGCCCACCGCGTCTTTCCATCGCGCCGCGCAGCTCCACCGGCTGCACCAGCGGGTAGGGGGAAAAGAGGCTGCGCGCCAGCGTCGGCGATACCACCAGCGGGTCGAGCTGTACCCGTAAGTACCCGTCAGGGCGAATGGCCGCAGTGGCCTTCAGCGTCGAGCCGGCCGCGGACATGTCGACGTCGGCGAAATAACCCTCCTTCGTCTTGCGGGTGCGCGCCTCCAGCGTCACCTTTTCTCGGGGCGGCTCGGCAAGCTGTGCGTGCAGCGTCACCCGGCTGGTCATCGCTTCGCCGCCGTCGACGAGCTCGAATTCCCCTTGGGCGGAGATGTCCTCGAGTCGTGCTTCTCGTCCGCCTTCGTTCAGTTGAAAGACGAGCTGTCCCTCCGCCACAAAAAAGCGTTCGACGGAGAGGTGGAGCCCGCCGCGCCGACGGTCATTCGTTTTCTCGCGCTTGCGCGAAGGTTTCAGCGCGCGCGTCAGGTTGAGCCCACGCTCGGCAGGGTGCAGGTGGAAGCGCGGCCGGAACACCTTCACCTCCGTCAGCTCGATGCGCCGTCGAAAGAGGGGAAGGAGGGCGACGCGGGTGAAGACGCGCTCGATCTCCGCCACCCGCTCGCCCTCGCTCGTGCGCAAGGCGACCCCGTGCACCACCACTCGCCCCAAGGACAGGTCGAGCTTCTCGACCTCCAGCGTGCCAGAGAGCGCTCTGTTGGCCCGGGTCAACAGCTCCATGCGCACGCGCTCGCTGCCGGCGTCGGAGCTCAGGTAGGCGAGCGCTCCCGCCACAAGGAGCGCGACCAGCCCGAGCACCGCCAGCACCACCCACCCCAACCGCTTGAGCCAGCGCACTTAGAAGGCCTCACCGATGGAGAGGTGGAGCGCGCAGGGGCTCTCGGGGGCGCCGGCGGCGTCGGGGTTTCCCTCGCCGATGCCGAAGCAGCCGGTGGCGCGGTCGAAGGAGAGCGGCCCGTCGGGAGAGGGAATGAGGGGCAGCGGACGCCCGGGAGAGGGGAGCCGGTAGGCCAAGTCGAGCCGCACCGGCCCCACCGGAGTCAGGTAGCGAAGGCCCACCCCCACCGCCACCATGAGGTTTTGGCGGAAGTAGTCGAAGTCGGGCTGGAGCCGCTCGATGGTGACGAAGCCGGTGTCGACGAAGGTAGCCCCAACGAATTTCTCGGTGAAGCGGTAGCGCGCCTCCAGCGAGCCTTCGAACAATCCATTGCCGCCGATGGGCACCGGCTCGCCCTCGAAGTCCGACTCCCCGTTGGAGCGGGCCACCACCTGCTGCGGCGCCAGGCGACGGGTGCCGAAGCCGCGCATCTCGTTCCCTCCGGAGGCGAAGCGGGCGACGATGGCGCTCTCGATGTCCGCGCCGGTGGAGGGGATGAGTGTTCCCAACCGGGTGCGTACCGCCAAGGTGAGTCGCTCACCATCGAGGAAAGAGAAGTAGGCCCGCGCTTCGGGAGCGATGCGCAGGTAGCCGAAGTCGCCTCCCAACGGACCTCCGCCTTCTTGAAGGGAGAGGGCGAGGAGCATCCCCCGCTTGGGAGCCAGCGGGTCATCACGCAAATCGAGCGTCACCAACTGCTCGAGGAACGACACCAAGCAGTCACGCGTGCAGCCGAAGCGCAAAGCCGGGGTGTCCCCAGCGATGAACTGGCCGGAGGTGAGGCGGAAGATTTGAAAATTGTAGGCGGGAAAGAGCGCGAAATAGGTGTACGGCTGCCACACCACCCCGGTGCGTGCGCGGATGATGTAGAAGCCATAGCCCGGCTCGGCGCCTTTCTCGAGCTCCAGCCGGTTGCTTTGGCGGAAGTTGGGGTGGAACAGCCGCGGGTGGTCGACGTCGGCGGTGAGCCGCGCCACCGGCTCGCTGCGGTTCACCGTGTCGCCGGGGCCAATCGCCTCGAAGACGCTGGGGATGAAGGCCCACCCGGCGAGCGCGTTGAGATTGAGCCGCCGAAGTCCTCCCAAAAAGTCGCGGTGGGTGTACTCGCCAACCAGGTGGGCGTCGTGCCGGGTGGGTTCGATGCCGATGCCAAAGCCGGCGCGCACGGAGTGAAAGGGCGCCTCCTGCACCTCCACCACCAGGGGTACGGTGCCCTTCTCCGGCGAAGGCGGGCCGAGGTTCACCCGCGCGGCCCCGAACACCCCCATGCGAAACACGCGCGCTTGCGCCTCCTCGCGCGCTGACTCCGAATACCAAGCCTCGTGCTCGATGGCCTCGCGTGCCTGCTCGGCGATGCGCCACGCCTCCACCCGTGCGCCAGGGGCCTGCACCACTCGAATCTCACCGAAGCGGTAACGCTGGTTGGGCTCGATGCCCACGTCGATGCGCGCCCGCCGGGTGGCGAGGTCGACCGTCGCCTGCCCGGAGACTTTCGCTTCCACGTAACCCAGCTCGAGAAGCTCGTCGCGCAGCCCTCCCTTGAGCGCCTCCCAGCGCTCCTCGAGGAAGACGTCGCCTGGCGTCAGTTCCACCAGGCCGAGCAGCTCCCGGCGTTGCTCGAGGGGGAGCGCTTCGACGCCTTCGATGTTCCTCTCGGAGAGCAGGGTGGGCTCGCCCTCCTGCACCCGTACCACCAGCCGCACCTGGTTCGTCCCCTCAGGGATGATGTCGTCGCTCACCACCTTCGCCTGGTAGAAACCGCGCTCCCGGTAGTAGCGCTCGATGCGCCGCAGGTCGGTGCGCCAGACGTTGCGATCGAAGTACTGCGGCTTGGCGAAGGGCAGCCAGCTCGTCTGTTGGGTGGCAATCTTGTTCTTGATGTCTTGCGCATCGATTTGCTGGGCACCGAGAACGTCGAGCTCGACCACCTCGGGCAAGTCGGGTCGTTCGGCGTCGTGCGCGCAGCCGACCAGCGCGGCGCCCAGCACCAAGAGAGACAGTCGAGAGCTCACCCGGCGAGGGTTTTCACCCCGCTCGAACGGAGCAAGGGCAAGCGGGCAGTCGACCGTTCATTGGCAGACGGCTTTGGAACAAGGGAGTGGGGCGATCACGGAGCAAACATCTCTGCGAGCACCTCCAGCACGCGCGCGAAGGTCGACCTTTCTACTGAGCCGAGCCGCTTGACGAGTCTCGTTTGATTAACGGTACGGAGTTGGTCGAGCACGATGAGCCCGCGCTTGCGCTGGAAACTGATGGATACTCTCGATGGTAGAGGCCGCCCCTGAGTTGTCATCGGCGCTACGATGACCGTCCCAAGGTTCCGGTTCATTTCGTCCGGCGAAACGACCAAGCAAGGCCGCGTCTTCCGTATCTCATGTCCACGCGTCGGATCGAGCGAGACCAGGAACACGTCGCCACGGCCTACCATTGCCAGTCGAGCTCATCGAAAGCGGTGGGAATCTCGCGGTCGAGCATTGCCTGGGGCCCGGCCTTCGCGAACGCCTTCGCCCAGCCCTCTCTTGGCGAGCGGGCGCGTCTAATGACGAGTGCGTCGCCAGCCACCTCAAGCTCGACCTCGCCTTCGAGCCGAAGCTGAGTCAGTAGAGACTTGGGGACGCGAAGACCTTTGGAGTTACCGATTTGGATGATGTGCGCTCGCATGTAATTACCTTGTAATCACATCGCTGGCTGGAATCAAGGGACGAAGGAACGATCGATCGATTTGAGGTGTCCAACGGTTCGCCCAAAAAGGAGGGAGCATGTTGGGGTGGTTGGTGCTGATCGCGTTGGCCGAGCCCATCGTCGCACGTGACGTGTCCGTGTACCGACGTTCACTTGGCGAAGACGGCCCTCATCATGTCGTCGACGACGATTCTCGTACGGTGTGGCGAGGTAGGCAGCGGGCGCGGGCATCCTTCTGGTTCCAGCAGCACACGCGCGGAACCATGGCCATCACCGGATGTGGTGAGCGCGGGACCGTGCGGCTCCGCGCCTACTTGACGACTGCAGGTGACATGCGAGACGAGCCGTGGACAGAAGTGGCCTTAGAGCCGAACGTCGCACGCTCGGTGACCTTGGCCACTCCTGCCATCATTGACATGATCCAGATAGAACTCGTGACTGCCACTTGCGTGGCACAGCTTGAGGTGGACACAGTACCCCAAACACCCAAGCGGAATGCAGCGTCCTCAAATGACGTTCGATTCTGTGCGCCGTCAAGAAACGCCAGCATCGGTCGGATTTCAGATGGTCAGCCCGAGTGCACATGGTTCGAGAGATCAGGTTCCGAAGTCTCGTTTCAGGGCACCTGCGATCTGCACGACGACCTCTGGTCGCTCAGGGGACGAAGGCTGCAAAGGCGTGAAGACGGCGTGCCGTGTTGGACAACGGGAATGCCGTACGATTTTCCAGGTCCAGCGTGTCCCTGGGAGGTGTTCAGGGCGAAGTGGCCGGTGACGCGGTTAAACAAATGTCTCGTGTTGGTCGAGGGCCGCACATACGGCCGCTGCAATTGTTGGTGAGGGCTGCGAGCGAGCGCGGCCTCTATATTCGACCGCCGAAATCGGGTTTTCGACCGTTGCCGCCAACCGTTCATTGGCCGACGGCTTTCGAGTACAAGGCGCGGCGCATGAGAATCTGCCTGACAGTCCTCCTGTGGTCTTTCGCAGCCATCGCCGCGCCGAAAACCTTCCGCGTCGACTACTTCCACACCGGCAACGCCACCGAGGAGCGCTTCAGCCTTGACCGCCCGGTGGTCGAGCCGCTCGATTGGCCGGGGGATTTGGGGCAGGCCTTCGACGAGACCAACTCGGGCAAGTACCTCTTCGAGGTGCGGGACCGGGAGACGACCGCCGAAGCGAAGGAGATGAACCGCACATTCCACGAATCCTTGCGCTTCCCCATGCCCGAGCGGCCGGTGCAGGTGCTGCTCAAGAAGCGCGACGCCCAGCTCGCCTTCCGCGAGGTGCAGTCCTTGATGGTCGACCCCAAGGACATGTTCGTCGACCCTTCCCGTCCCGCCCAGCTCGCGCGCCCCTCTCAAAGCCGAGAGAGAAGCGCCTCGATGTTTCTACGAAGAGTCGGAACGTCCCGTTCAACGGTCATCCAGACGTGGGCCGTATCGATTCCAAAGTACGCGTGAACAAGGACGTTCCGCATGGCGACAATTTCCTGCCACGGAATCATCGGGGCGAGCGCGCGCGTCTTGTCGGAAATCGCCCTGGCCGCCTCGCCAACAATCTCGAGGTGGTGGACTATCCACGTCTGGATGAGCTCTTCGCGCTCGAAGGCCTCGCGCCCCTTCGCCGCCACTTCTCCACTCGGGAAAGAGCCTCGAGAATGGCCCCGAGACGACTCTGGTCGTCCCTCATAACGGCCGTGCCTCCCGGAGGATGCGGTCCCTCATTGCTCCTCGAAGGGCTGAGGTCGTTGTCACGTCGACACGCCGGGCAAGCAAACTCTCAAGGTCAACGACCAGCCCCGCGTGGTCGAGGAGGCTCCTCTCGGGCTCGAAATCCACCAAGAAGTCGATGTCGCTCTGCTCGTCGTCTTGTTGCCGTGCGACGGAGCCAAAGATGCGGACGTGGGTTGCACCGCGATGCGCGGCCGCTCGGAGGATGGCCTCGCGTTTCTCTTCCAGCAGTCGCGCCAATGTGCTCATGGTCGTGCTCGTAGAATAGCTCGCTCGCGAATCGCCTGCAGGGTCGACGGCTGTGTTCATCACCTGGTCGTCTTTCTTTTGAAAGTTCTGGAGGGCGACCCGTAGCGGGCAGCTGCCGGCAAGGAGGTGACTGGGCCACGGGTGATGGGTTCGAGGCTGGAGTGGGCGAGCGGCCAGCCGGGCGTTCATTGGCAAACGGCTTTCGAGTACAAGACGCGTCTCATGCAAACTTGCTTGACCGTCCTGTTGTGGTCTTTCGCCGCCATCGCTGCGCCGAAAACGTTCCGCGTCGATTTCTTCCACACCGGCAACGCCACCGAAGAGCGCTTCAGCCTCGACCGCCTGGTGGTCGAGCCGCTCGATTGGCCGGGGGATTTGGGCCAGCCGCTCGATGAAACCAATTCGGGCAAGTATCTCTTCGAGGTGCGAGACCGCGAGACGAACCGGCTCGTGTACTCGCGGGGCTTCTCCTCCATCTACGGCGAGTGGGAGACGACCGCGGAGGCGAAGGAGATGAATCGCACTTTCCACGAGTCCTTGCGCTTTCCCACCCCCGAGCGCCCGGTGCAGGTCTTGCTCAAGAAGCGTGACGCCAAGCTCGCCTTCCGCGAGGTGTGGTCGCTAACGGTCGACCCCAAGGACATGTTCGTCGACCCTTCACGCCCCGCATCGGTAGGGCCGCTCATCGAGCTGCAAAAGAAAGGAGAGCCGAGCAGGAAGGTCGACCTGCTCATTCTCGGTGACGGCTACACCGCGGCCCAGCGGGGAAAGTTCGAGAAGGACGCACGCCGGCTGGTGGAGGTGCTCTTCACCTACTCGCCCTTCAAGGAGCGGCGTAACGACTTCAACGTCTGGGGCCTATGCCCGCCCGCAGAGGAGAGCGGCATCTCCCGGCCCTCCACCGGCGTGCACCGGCGCACGCGGGTGGGCGCCACCTACGACGCCTTCGGCAGCGAGCGCTACATTCTCACCTTCGACAACCGCTCCTTCCGTGATGTGGCTGCTTTTGCGCCCTATGAGCTGGTGGAGATTCTCGCCAACAACGACACCTACGGGGGCGGCGGCATCTTCAACCTCTTCTCCACTGTCTCCGCTGACAGCGCTTTTTCGCCCTACGTCTTCGTGCACGAGCTGGGGCACCACATCGCCGGGCTGGCCGACGAGTACTTCACCTCGGAGTCGGCGTACGAAAGCCCGACCGACCGGCCCGAGCCCTGGGAGCCCAACGTCACCGCGCTCGCCGACCCGGCCAACGTGAAGTGGAAGGCGTACCTTGCGGAGAAGGTGCCGCTGCCCACGCCCTGGCAGAAGGACCAATGGGTGGAGTGGCAAAAGGAGGTGCAGGCGCGGCGGAAGAAAATTCGCGCCGAGCGTCGCCCGGAGAAGGAGATGAACGCGCTGTTCCGCGAGGAGAAGGTCAAGGCCACTCAGTTCCTCTCCAGCGAGAAATACGCGGGCAAAGTAGGTGCCTTCGAGGGAGCGAACTACGAGCAGCGCGGCTACTTCCGCCCGCAGGCGGACTGCGTGATGTTCAGCCGTGACGACGTGCCCTTCTGTGCGGTGTGTCAGCACGCGCTCCACCGCATTCTCGACCTGTACGCGCCGCGACGCTGAGCTTCGGCAGTCGATCCGATCCCTGCGGATGGTCTAGTTGACTTAGCTCTGCTTGGACAATAGCTTAGCCATGTGTATACCGTGAACGTCCACGAGGCAAAAACCAAGCTTTCCAAGCTGTTGGCATTGGTCGAGAAGGGGGAGGAGGTCGTCATTGCCCGTAACGGTCGGCCTATCGCGCGACTGGTCCGGGCCGACGAACGTCCGGATCGTCGGGTGCCTGGTCTCGACAAGGGACGTATCTGGTACGCGGATGACCTCGAGGCTCCTCTGCCAGATTCGATCGCGCGCGAGTTCGAGAAGTGACGCACCTGCTCGACACGCACGTTCTCATCTGGTGGATCGCCAACGACCAGCGGATGTCGAGCCATGCGCGGGAGGTTCTCTCGGATCGAAGCAACCGCCTGTTGTGGAGCGCGGCCAGCACCTGGGAGCTTGCGATCAAAGTCAGCCTGGGCAAGTTGAGGCTCCCTGAGTCGGTCGGCACCTTCGTGGAACGGCGCTTGGCGCAGAACAGCATCGACGTGCTTCAAATCTCCCACGCGCACGCGGCGGCCGTTCAGGAGCTTCCTTACCATCATCGAGATCCCTTCGATCGCATGCTCGTGGCACAGGCGAAATCGGAGCAGGCCCGGCTTCTGACGGGAGATCCGTGGGTTCGCGCGTACGGCGTGGACGTTGCCTGGTAGTGAACGGCGTCGCCGGAGCGCCCGACCGCCCCCTCCCCTTCGACTTGGACCTGAACCTGATTTTTCCTATACGTCGCCCATGAGACTCCCCGCGATATTTCTTGGCGCGATCGTTGGCGTGGAGGTGTGCGGCTGCAATTTCGTTCGTACCTGCGAACGAGACGAAGGCTGCGGCGAAGGTGCGGTTTGCGAGAACAGGTTGTGCGTTCGGGTCTCGGAAGAGGCGGACGGTGGCACTGACTTCGAGCAAGACGGGGGCCCCGATAAAATCGATGCCGGCTCGACTCTGACTGGCGCTGGCGCCTTCACTGTGCGGACGGCGCTCGCCTTCCGGACCGAGTACGGCTTCGACGTGCGGCTCGACGACGAGGCGTTCGACTGCGACAACGCCCTTCAAAATCTCGCGTTGGTCGACGAGTACCTCAAAATTAGACTGAATGCGCCCGAGGGTCTGACGCCAGGCATGGTTCTCGAGGATCGCGACGTTTTTTCACCGGACGCATCCCACACCGGCTCCCTCGTTCAGTGGGTCATCATCAAATTCGACATGACTCGCAACAGCGCCGGATACCGCATCGAGATCGTTTCGCTCGACGCCAGCGCGCTCGCCATGCGGTTCTACGCCGACTTCCTGAGCAACGGGTTCGATCCCACTTCCTCGCGCACCGATGTGATCGAGGGCGACATCATGGCCACCATCTGTTCCCCTCAATAGGTTAGGAAGACCGTAGGGCTTTCTCCATCCGTACGGAGCTGATGCGAACTCCCCTCTTAATCGCATACTCGTTGAACACACCGATTTCGCGGAAGCCGAACTTGCGGTGAAGGGCGATCGACCCTTCATTCGGCAACGCGATCCCAACAACGGCACGATGGAGCTGCTCAGGCGTGAGAGACTTGAAGAGGGCCTCATAGAGCGCGGTTCCAAGTCCACGTCTTCGAGCGTCGGCCGCGAGATAGATGCTCGTCTCGACGGTCTCGCGGAACGCCGGGTGATCGCGATAGCGACTGCTGTAGGCGACGCCGAGCACGCGATCGCCTTGCTCGGCAACCCACATTCGGTAGGGGCCCGTTTCCTTGTATGTGTCGAACCAAGAACGCTTCTGCTCTGGCTCCCACGGCTGCTCGTCGAACGTAATGTTCGTCTCCCGAACGTAATAGTTCACGATCTCAGTGAGAGGGACGAGGTCGGAAGACCTCGCAGGTCGAACCGTCGGGGTGCTGATCTCGCCGCTCATCGCCCACGACCTTCGCATGGCTCGAGCCGCATTTATCAAGGCGCAAAAGCCGCGGTGTCAGAACTTGAGCGGCGCACGAGAGCCTGCCCGACCGGCCCGAGCCGTCGGAGCTCAACGTCACCTCGTCCCCCGGCCGCGCCTGGTTAGTCTGCCGGGCGGCGAAGGCCGGCGACGTCCGCGGATCGAGCGAAGACGGGCTCCAGCTCCGCCTCGACAGAGCTGCACGCGCCGGTTCGGATTGCGCCCTCTGGAAACGAGCGAAAAATACACTGCGAGATGACCGTGAAGGCGGACAGTCCTCAGTACACCGAGCTGCCGCGGCCGCTGGAGCGCAACGCCTTCACCTTGAGCTGCTTCACCGCGTCGCTCAAGGCATCGCCGCCGCCGGCGCCGCCGACAGAGAGCCCGAGGGCAGCGTCCTCCCCGCGGTCGGCCGCCATCGCGGGCGCTCCCGCCACCTGGTCGGCGAAGTCGTAGAGCTTCTCGTTCTCACGCAGCACCCGCTGCGCCTCCGCTCGCTGGCCCTTGGAGAGCAGGCCGGCGGCGGCCTGGAAGTTGGCCGCGGTCTGCGCCCGCACCGCGGTGACGGTGGCGTTCTTGTCGCGACGGGCGAGCACTTCTTCGCGGCGGTGGGTGACATGGGCGACCAGCTGCGCATCAGAGCGCACGTCGGCGTCGGCGACCAGGTCGCGATAGGCGAGCTTCAAGCTGGCCACGTCGATGCTCTGGCCGGCAGAGGCGGCCTCGAGAGAGACGCGCATCACCACCTTCTCCACCTGCCCGGAGGAAAAGTCGGGCAGCGGCACTTCGATGGTGTCGCCCACGCGGGTGAAGCGGTAGCCGAGCACTTCGCCCAAGCGGCTCCCCGGCGGCAGCTGGAAGGAGAGGGTGACGTTGCGGGCAATCATCGTCGAGGCTTGTTGCAAGTCTTTCTGGAACAGCCATGGCAGTGCCGTGGTGTCGCGGATGTAGCCATAACTGCCCGCGCCCAGCTCGGCGATGGCTTGCATCAGGTCTTCGTTGAAGTCGGTGCCCACTCCGATGGCGCTCACCGACACCCCGGAGGCGCGAATGTTCTGCACCAGCTGGGTCAGCGCCCGCTCGCTGGTCATTCCTTCGGTGGGCTGGCCGTCGCTGATGAGGATGAGCCGATTCACCTTGTACTCGGAAAGCGCCGCAGCGAGCTGCTTCTGGCCCGTTTTCAGCCCCGCGCCGATGTTGGTGCCGCCGTCGTCCCAGATGCCGTTGATGAAGCGGACCATCCGCACGCGGTTCTCATGGTCGGCAATCATGCTGGGCAGCGCGCGCACGTCCGAGCCGTAGTGCACGATGGCCAGCCGGTCGGCCTCGCCCAGCTGGTTCACCAGTAGCTGGGCGGCGGCCTTGGCGCGCTGCAGCTTCACCCCGTTCATCGAACCCGAGCGGTCGATGACCAGCGCGAGATTGACCGGGGTGCGCGCTCCCGGCACCTGCACTCCGGTGAGGTCCACGGTGACGAACGCGTCGGAGCGGCCTACGCCGACGTACGGGTGGGAGAGGCGACTTTCCATGCGAATCGAGCCGTCGGTTCGCACCGCGGGGGTCGGAACGGGCGCAGGAGGTGCCGGTGGAAGCGAAGGGGGCGTCGCCACTGGGGCGGGAGTGGGGCGCAAGGTTTTCTGCGGCAGGCCAATCACCAGCGCCAACAGGCCCAAGAGAGCGGCGGAGGCGAGGAAGGTCAGGGTACGATTCATGGGCAACTCCGGTGGATGCCCGGCTTCAACGCACCAGCTGCTGAAAGGATCTACGTGCCCCCTCTCCCTCTGGGAGAGGGTTGGGGTGAGGGGCTTTATTTTTCAGTGAATCGCCGCGCGGATGGGCAAGGCGCCGAGGAGCGCCGCCTCGGCATCGAGCAGCTCCTCGAGCCGTGCCTGCGCCTGGGCGGGGGTGTGCGCTTGAGCGGCCAGGCGGAAGAAGAGCTCCTGGTGTCCGTCCTCCGACTGGGCCAGCTCGGCGTAGAAGCGACGCAGCTCGGCGTCGGCAAACCCTTGCGCCAACAACGCCAGCCGTTCGCAGCTTCGCGCCTCGATGATCGCCGCTACCAAAAGCCGATCGAGCCGGCGCTCGAGCTGCGAGGTGCGCACCAGCGCCTGCAAGCCCTGCGCGTACGGGTCTCCGGCATCGCGTCGAAGCTTGATGCCCCGGCGCTCCATCAACGCCAGCACCCGCGCCAAATGGGCGCTCTCCTCGCGGGCCAGCCGCGCCATCTGCGCCGGCAGCCCCTCGACTTCCGGGTAAGCCTGGAGCATCGAGAGCGCGTTGGCCGCCGCCTTTTTTTCGCAGTGCGCGTGGTCCGACAGCACGGCATCGAGCTGGGACAGCGCGAGCGGCAGCCACGAGGGGTCGGTCGCGCAGCGCAGGAGCACGGGACCTTGTCCAGCCAGCGGGCGGTGCATGGGCAAGAGCTCTTAGCTGGCGAACACCAGGCGCTGGGTCTTTCCCGGCAGGTAGCCCACCTTGCGCGCCACCCCGGAGAGCGAAGCGTCGGGCTCGTCGACACGCAAGGTCAGGCGTGGCAGCGAGGAGAGCAGGTGGCGTGAAATCTGTCCGAGCGAGAGCGTCGCGTGGCCGCGCCGCCGCTCGGTGGGCAGGGTGTACAAGCCCTCCAGCTCGGCGCCGTACTGCGAACGGCTGCCGACGTCGATTTTGAACACCAGGCGGCCCTCCATTCGCAAGACGTAGGTGCGCTGGCCGCGAATTCGTTGCAGCACCCGGGCCTTGAAAGCCTCGGGGTCCTCCGCCAACGGATGGCGTTCGAACCTCTCTTGCACCGCATGCGCCGCCATCGCGACGAGCTCGCCGAAGTCCTCCTCGGTGGCCAGGCGCAAGGTGGGGTTGGTGAAAGGCCCCAAGTCGTCGGCGGAGACGGTGAAGAGCCGCTGGGTGCGGGAAAAGCGCGGGCGGCCTGGGCACAGCTGCCGCACCAGCTCGTCGACGGCGGGCTTGTCGCCCAGCGCGCTCTCTAGCCGCACCTTTCCGGCAAGGAAGCTGGCGATGTGTGCCAGGTGCGAAGGGTCGCTGGCCGAGGGCACCAAAAGCCCACCCGTGCCACCGACGAAGAGCGCAGCGGTGAGCTCCCTTCCTTGAAAGCGCCCGTAGAAGGCATGAGGAGGGCGCCCTGGCCGTGGCTGAATGCCGAACTCTTCCAAAAGCCCGAACAGGTAGAGGTTGTGGGACGGGTCCTTGGCCAAGAGCGTGCGGAGCGCATCGGCGTCCTGGGGGCCTAGTGGCTCGACGGTGGCGGACATGGAGAGCGAGACGACCTTAGCTCATCCACCTCGCCAAAACGGGAGCAGCCGTTCGTTCAGCTCGGCTTCGGCGGCGACCACCGGCTGGCGTGGAATTCGGCTCAGCGAGAAACCCTCGACCAGCTCAGCGGCGCGTACCGGAGAGCCGTCACCCAGGCCGCTCCACCGAGCGAGCAGGCCGATGATGCGCTCGGCGGAAACTCCGGCCTGGCGCAAATCGGCGACGGCGAAGGCGCCCTCCCGTTTGGCGAGGCGCTGATGGTCCTCTCCCAAAAGCAAGGGCACGTGCGCAAACCGTGGCGGAGAGCGCTTCAGCGCGCGGTAGAGCTGCAGCTGGCGCGCGGTGGAGGACAAGAGGTCATCGGCACGCAGGACGTCGGTGATGCTGCTGTCGGCGTCGTCCACCACCACCGCGAGCTGGTAGCTCGCCACCCCGTCGGCGCGCCGCACCACGAAGTCTCCCACGGTGGCTTCCACGTCTTGAGATTGCTCGCCGTGCACCAAGTCGACGAAGCGCTCGACGCCGGGCTGGACGCGAAAGCGCAGCGTGGCCGGGCGCTCCTTCAGGCGGGCGGCCGTCTCTGTTTCCGGCCGTCTGGCGCAGGTGCCGGGGTAGCGCGGGCCCTCATCCGCTGGCCCGTGGGGGGCCGACGCCGCTCGGGCGACCTCGGCGCGCGAGCAAAAGCACGGGTAGGTCCGGCCCTCGCGCGAAAGCTGCTCCAGCGCCGCCCGGTAAGCTTCTTCGCGCTGGCTCTGAAAAAGCGGCGCCTCGTCCCAGGTCAGGCCCAAGAACTCCAGGTCGCGGAAAAGCTCGTCGACGAGCTCGGGCCGTGAGCGCGCGCGGTCGAGGTCTTCGATGCGCAAGAGAAATTGCCCACCCGCGGCGCGTGCCTGCAGCCAGCCCAAGAGGGCGGTGCGCGCATTGCCCAAGTGCATTCGCCCGGTGGGGCTGGGCGCGAACCTTCCCCGCACGACTACTTCTTCTTCAGCGGTGTGCGTTTGGCGGGCGCGAGCGGGGTGCGGGGGCCCACGTCCTTCACCGGCTCGATGGGGGCTTCGATGTCGGCGGCGAGGTCTTTGCCAGGCTGCACGCCATACTTCGCCTCGGCGACTTTCGCCGTGCTGGCGACCGTGGACAAAGAGACCGGCGACGGCACCTTCACCGCCTCGCCCACCTTGCCGCCCTGCAGGGCCAGCTTGCCGGCCAGCGCGTAGAACTCCATGCCCGCCGAGAGCAGCTCGGTGTCGAAAGTGGAGCGCGGCAAGCGGCGGACCTCGCCGCTGTGCGCCGAAAAGAGGAACGCATCGAGCGCCAGACCCTTGCCTTCTTTGGAGAGCGCGCCGAAGAGAAGCAGCTCGGCCTGGGCAGCGCCGGCGTGGTCGCGTGCGGCCGCCACCACCTCGGCGTCGAGCTTGTTCTGCGCCAGGGTGGCCAGAATCTTCGATTCGGGGTCCTTCGCCGCCGTCTGCGCGCTCACCTTCGCCTGCTTGGCGCCGGCCACTTCGACCATGCCGCCGAGCACCTCACCCGAAGGAAGGGAGACCTTCCACAGGTGCTGGCCGGCAGGCACCTCTTTGACTTGCAACGGGGTAGCGCCCAGCGGCACGCCGTCGACGGTCACCATCGCGCCCTGCGGCGTCGACTCCACCAAGAGCGAGCCCTTCGCCGACGTCTGCACGCGCCGGCGCTCGTCCTCCACCACTTTGGTGAAGAGCGCCGAGGTCTTCGCCAGCGGCAGCTCACGGGTGGGCGCGAGGGCGAGCGCGGTGGCCAGACTCTGACGGCCCTCTTCGTCGCGGCCGGTGTTGAACTGCACCGCCGAGAGCAACGCATACACGTCGACCAGCTCTCCGATGTCGGTGAGCCCCAAGCCGGCCGTCTTCAGCTCGGCGAGCGCCTGGGTGAGGGCCTCCTCGGCGAGGCGGAACTTGCGTTTCGCTCGGTGGGCTTGGGCCTCCCCCAGCAGCTTGCGGGCCTTCTCCAGCCCGGGGGCGAAGGGGTCGCCGGCGGCGGGCTTGTGCGCGGCCACCACCTGCACCCCGTCGGTGTTCTTGAGCTCGGTGGAAAGCATGCCCGCGGCCTTGAGGCCGGCGCGCTGGGGCACATCGCCAGAGAGCGCGGCGAAGGGGATGACCGCCAACTTCTTGGCCGCCGCCTCCTCCGTCTGCGCCAGCGAGGCGAAGGAAACCAGCGCACACACGGCCGCCGGGACGAGGGTTCTGTTCATGGCGCGGCGCAGACTAGCGCACAGGAGGGGTGTGCCCAACAGTCCCCCTTGCGCCGCGCTCGCCCGTGCTCAGGTTTGGGCCTTTCGTCGTTGGGTGGGCGTCGCCGGGGGTGCACGATGGGAAAAGAGAAGGGGGTCATCTTGCTCGCGGAGGACGACCCGGATCAGGTCGAGGTGTTGAGCGAGTTTCTCCGCCACGAAGGATACGAGGTGCTGGTGGCCGATCGCTCGCTCGAGGTCATTCGGCAGCTGCGGGAAAACCCCGACGTGGTGCTGCTCGACCTCATCGGGGTGTCGAGCCCCGCTCTGGTCCGCGCCCTTTTGGTGGCACCTTCACGCCCCGCGGTGGTGCTGGTGTCGGCGGACAGCGCGGTGGCCCAGAAGGCCAAGGAGCTGGGGGCAGCGGCCTACCTGGCCAAGCCCTTCGAGCTCGACCAGCTCATCGACCTCATCGAAGCGGCGATGCGCCCGCGGCGCGCCCGTCGAGTGGAGGAAACGTCGCATCCATGAGGCAGGCGACCGGCCGGCAGTTACAATGCCGGGGCCGATGCGCTTCCTTCACTGCTCGGATGTCCACGTCACCACCAACTACTTCGCCCGCCCCAAGTGGGAGCTGGGGTGGCGCCGGTGGATTGCCCTCTTCGAGCTGGGCTTGGGCGGCCGGGCGCGCGACTACCTCGACGCCCCTTCGGTGCTGCGTCGCATCGTGCACGACCTCGCGCGCCACCGCGCCGACCATCTCATCGTCTCCGGTGACGTCACCGCCTACGGCATGGAGGAGGAGTTCTTAGGCGCGCGGGAGGCGCTGCTCCCAGTGGTGGAGGACAAGCGCAGGTGTACCATCATCCCCGGTAACCACGACACCTACACCCCAGTCACCGTGGCCGCGCGGTACTTCGAGCGGCAGTTCGGCCACCTTTTGGACAGCGACCTGCCCGGGTTGGCCAAAGAAGGGCCGTATCCCTTCGTGCGCCTGGTCGGGGAGCAGGCGGCAGTGGTGGGGCTGTGCTCGGCGCGGGTGCCGTTGATGCCCGGGTTTTCCTTCGGCTACGTCGGAAAGCGCCAGCTGGAGGGCCTGCGCGAGGTGGTGAACGATGAGCGGCTCAAGGAGCGCGCCTTGCTCGTGGCGGTGCACCACGCTCCTTTGGCGAAGAGCGGTGGGCGGGACAAGCCGCTGCACGGGCTGGTCGACGCCGAGGCGTTGATGCGTCTTTTGCCCGGCCCGCGCTTCGCGGTGCTGCACGGCCACATCCACCAGCGCTACCACCACCCGGCCACCACCACCCGCCCCCATCTGTTCGGCGCCGGTTCCTCGACCCAGAAGGGCAAGGAGGGTTACTGGCTCATCGAGGTGGAAGCTGGGCGAGTCAAAGGCGGTACGATGCATGTCCCGGGAGCATGAGAAGCGTGCGCGCGAAACTGCCCACCCACATTCGCCAGGCGGTGCTGGACTTCCAGGCGAGGGTGCGCGCACGGTTCGGCCCGAGGCTGAGCGACATGCGCATCTTCGGCTCCTATGCGCGGGGCGACTGGGGACCAGAGTCTGACGTCGACGTGTTGACCGTGGTCGAGGGTCTCACCGAGCGTGAGCGGCGCGAAATCTTCGAGCTCGCTGAGGAGGTCTTCTTCGAGAGGATGATTCGCCTTTCGCCCCTCGCCTTCTCCGCCGCCGAGTATGAGGAGCATCGCGCGCGAGAGTATCAGCTCATCGCCGACATCCAGGCGCAGGGGGTGGTGCCGTGACCGAGGGAAACCGCCAGCGCAACATCGAGCTCGAGGTGGAAAAAGGGCAGGCCAGCTTGAAGGCCGCCGAGCTGTGCCTCCAGGCTTCTCTGTGGGACGACGCGGTAAGCCGCGCGTATTACGGGGCGTTGCATTTCGTGCAGGCGCTCCTACTCACCGCGGGGCTGGAGGCGCGAAGTCACCACGGGGTGCACGACCTTTTCTTCCTGCACTTCGTTCGTCCCGGCACTGTGTCCGCCCGGGTGTCCAAGCTCTTCGCCGGGCTGCAGAAGTACCGCGAGGAGGCGGATTACGCCCGGGCGTTCCGTTTCTCCGAGCAAGGAGCGCGCGAGGAGGTCGCCAACGCGCTCGAGATCCGCGACGAGGTGAAGAAGCTCCTCGTCAAGGATGGGTGGACGGCGCCGTAGAGGCGCGGCGGAGCTCAGTCCTCCCGAGGGCGGAGACCCCGACTTCGGTGGCCTGACATCACAGCTCCGATGGTGCCGGTGACCTTGTTCAAGGAGAAATGGAAGAAGTGCCCATAGCCATCGCGTGGATCGAGCGTGAGTTGGTACTCCTCCTCGTCCTCGCCAATCTTGACTTCGAATTCTTCTTTGACCCAGTCGAGGCCGGAAGTCACACTGCCGTAGACGCCGAAATCGCCGTTTTTTCGAAAGGCGCGGTCGATGTGCTCCCGCTCAGCGGAAGAGAGGAGGCGCGCCGCCCGGAGATCGGGGAAGTCGACCCACTTCACCGCTTGCACACTGCTCTGCGAAAGGTCGAGCTCGAAACAAACCAGGGAGCGGTGCGGTGCGCGAAAATAGAGGACTGCGGTCGTGCCAAAGCTGCGTGATGCCGCCAGCGAAAGGCCATCGAGGGTTTCTCTGTCTCGAGAGTACATTTCTACTTCGCCCGAATTGTCGGGCGGGCACGTGCGTATGCTTTCGAGCCCCTTGGAGACGCCGGTGACGACCAAGTAGTTGTTCATGGGCTCGATCAACCAAAGCTCGTTCTCCCGCTTCAGAATCTCGTCGACGCGCTTGAGCTGTTCGGCCGAAAGCTCGGGGCCCATGGGAATTTTCGGACCTGAGTGGCTCATCGCGCCGTTCTTTCGAACCTGAAGCTGAAAAGTCAGGTGCGGTGGCGTGCGCATGGTGAGCGAAAGCTCATACCGTCGCCACTTGGCCGTGCCTTGCACGTCGAAGTCCTTCTCCAGCCCCGCGAGCCCGTTCGCCCAAGCCTCCCCGTACCGGCGAAAGTTGTCGTCGAGAAAGGTTCGGTCTGCCTGGCTGAGAGGAGCCATTGACAGCGGGCGCTATGGCGGCTCCACGCCCGAGCACTCCGTGGGTGCAGGAGCGCCGCAGTCCGCTTTGAGGATGGCCTTGGCGCACTCGGCGGTGCGGTCGGCGCGGTCCTTGGGCACCGAGGCGGCCGTGGCGTTGCGGCAGCGTCGCGAAACGAGGACGCAACGCTCCTTGCCGTCGTTGCGGCAGCTGGTGGCGTGGCACTGCGCCCCCGCCCACAAATCGCACAGCCACTTCTCGCTGTACTCGTCGGGCTTGGCGCCCGGCATCAGAAGAGCCACCGCGATGGTCAACGCCGAGAAGGACATGGGTCGCCTTTCGCCAAAGAGCCGCGCGCATTGTACCTTAAGGCCGCGCGAGTGAAGTAGAACGTGGCGAGATGGATTCGACCCTTCCCGCCGCCGGCGACCTATCCATCGAGGAATTGAAGATGCTCCGGTTCCTCAACCGGGCGGTCGACGACGTCTTGGAAGAATCGCTCAAGGAACGGGAGAGCCTCTCTCAAACCTTCCGCCGCGCCTTCCCCCACATTCTCTCTCTCACCGGAGCCAAGGGCATCGCGGTCACCACCCTCGACGAGGAGCTGGTCGAGCGCACGTTTCACTTAGGGGACTTCGGTGACACTTTTCCCGGTGTGCTTTTGGCCAGCCACCCTTGGGGCGCCCAGCGGGTGGGGACCGATACCCTGGTCACTCAAGCGCTCGACGTGGTGGGAATGAAGATGGGCACCTTGGGGCTCTTCTTCGCCGGAGACCAGACCAGCCCGGTGAGCTCGGCGCGGCTTCTACGAATGCTCGAAACCATCGCCGAGGAGCTGGACACGGTGCTGGCCTCCATCCAGACCGCGGCGGAGAAGCACCAGCTCATCGTGCAGCTGAACCAGTTTCTCTCGAACCGGGTGTTCGAGGTGGGCATGGACAAGGCGGTGCTGGCGCTGGCCGAGCGCATCAAGCTGCCCGGCTTCATGCTCCTCTACCGGGACGCGGTGGATTCGAACGCCCTGCGCTACCGGGTGTACCGCTACGGGCACTTGGAGCACGACTCGGCGCAAAGCCCGTTCCCGCTGCTCGACGAGGCGATTCGCACCCACGGGTCCACCCTCATCGGCGGCGGCGATGACCAGCTGCGAAAGGTGCTCGGCTCGCACCGCTCCGCCGAGTCGGTGGTCATTTCTGGCTTAGGAGTGGGGACGGCCAACATCCTGGGCAAGCTCTTGGTGTGGTCGGAGGGCGAGGGCTTCTCCGCCTACGCCATGGACCTCATTCGCGTGCTCTCTTCGACGTTGTCCCAGCGGCTCATCGACTACAACCGCGAGCGCATTCACTTAGGGCAGTTCTTCTCCGCCCCGGTCATCGACGAGCTGCTCCACGACCCCGACTACGAGGTGCGCTACCTCACCCCGCGCGACGAGGAGGTGGGCATTCTCTTCGCCGACATCAACGGGTTCACCCGCATCTGCGAGCTTGTGCTGGAGAAGCCGGAGAAGATCGGCCAGTTCGTCGACGACTGGAGCACCGAGGTGGTGGACATCCTGTGGAAGCACGGCGGGGTGTTCGACAAAATGGTCGGTGACTGCGTCATCGGGCTGTTCGGGCCGCCCTTCTTCCGTTCCTCGCGGGTGGAGCGGGCGGAGAGCGCGGTGCGCGCGGCGCTGGAGATTCAGGCCTTCACTCGGGACAAGATGAGCGCTCACCCCGAGGTGGCGCGCATCAGCGAGCTGATTTCGCTGCCTGGGCTGGGCGTGGCCGTCGGCCTCAACCTGGCCCACGCTTTTTGCGGGCTGTTCGGCCCCAACCGAAACTACACCGGCTTCTCCACCGGGATGAACCAGACCGCCCGGCTGCAGGCCTTGGGCTCCTTTCGCGAGACTTTGGTGATGGAGCCGGTGCGCCAGGCGCTCGAGCACAGCGCCGACCCGCGGCTACGCGCGCTCACCTACGGGCCGCTCACCGAAACCCCGGTGAAGAACGTCGCCCAGCCCTTGCGGCACTTCACGCTGAGCGAGCCTTCGCCTCAGGCTTCCAGCCGCTCCCCCACGTAGGGGCGGATGAAGTGTATCCACCGGCGAGAGTCGATCTCCACCCGCCACTCGCTGTTGGGCAGGAAGGGGATGCGCGGGGAGAGGAAGGACTCCAGGCAGTCGGCTGCTTTCATCGGCGAGAGGTTCGCCCCGCGGAAGGCCACTCGCAGGTAAACCTCCAGGGTGGGGGTGACGTCGACCGAGGCGCAGATCCACAAGCTGCCGACCCGCCGCTGGTACGCCGGGTTCTGTCCCGGCCGAGCCGTCGGCTCGAAGCCGATGCGGGCGAGTGAAACCCAGTTCTTCGCCTCGAGGATGTAGTCGAGCAGCTCGCGCCCTGCCTGCTCTATCGTCGTCGCCTGGTCGATCGCCAGCATCACCGGCCTCCCTCGTTGATGCCTGGAGAGAAACGATCTTCCAACGACCCCATGAACTGCAAGACCGTCAGAACGATTTGTTGCGGGGTTGCGCGGAGCGGCTTGACGTTTTCAGTGCGCGTCGTTCACGGCACGCCCTTTCACTTTGCGGAGAGTCTTTGAGCGGCGCCCTCAACCCCCCTTGGCGCCGAGGTAGGCTGTTCACCCCCTGTGAGGTGATGGATGAGCCAGGTCAGATCGTGGGTGTTGGTCATCGGATGGGTGTTCGGTTCCACCGCGGCAGCCGAGACGCTGACGTTTTCCACCTATTTGGGCGGAGCCGGCACGGACCAACTGCGAGACATCACGGTGGACGCCCAGGGAAACGTCTACCTCGCGGGAGGAACCCAGTCTTCGGACTTTCCTACCACCGCCGGTGCCTACTCGCGCGCTTCCAACGGCAGTTGGGATGCGTTCGTGGTCAAGCTCAGCCCCCAAGGAGCGCTCCTTTGGTCGACTTACGTCGGCGGGCCCAATTACGACCGCGCTTACGCCATCGAGGTGGACTCCTCGGGTGCGATTCTCATCGCCGGGCGGGCGGGCAGCGGCTTTCCGACCACGGCGGGAGTGGTGCAGCCAAGCTTCGTGGGAGACCTGGCGGTCAACCCCGCCTATGGCCCGCAGGATGGGTTCGTCGCCAAGCTGAGCGCGGATGGCGCCACCCTTCTTTGGGCGACCTATGTCGGAAACGACGACCGAAGCTTCATCCGCGACATCGATATAGACGCCTCCGGCCATGTCCTCGCTGTCCTGACCGACGTCTCTCGTCCCTTCCCGCACGTCACCGCGGGCTCCGCCATTCCCAACCTCCAGGGAGGCACGGACGGTGCGGTGGTGAAGCTCAGATCCGACGGGCAGCAGGTGCTTTGGGGCACATACCTCGGCGGCGCCGGAGACGAGGCAGGCGGGCCGTCTTTGCGTGTAGAACGGGTGACCGGGTCGGTCTACGTCGTCGGCAATACGAGCTCGGCCAACTTCCCGACTCCGAACGGCTTCGACACGACCCTCGGCGGCGGAACCGATGCCTTTCTTGCCAAGCTCAGCGCCGACGGGGCGAGCTTGCTCTTCGCGACCTACCTGGGAGGTTCCGCTGCTGAAGGCACGGGGACTCACAACGTGGCCCTCGACCCCGCTGGGAATGTGGTGGTCGGCCACTGGAGCCAATCCACCGACCTCGCCATGACCGGCCACCGGAAGACGGCTCCAGCGGGCGTCAACAGCCTCCTGTGGAAGTTCTCCTCGGCGGGCCAGCTCCTCGCCAGCACCTACGTCGGTGGGAGCGGGGACGACGGTATCCAGGGAGTGGCCACCGACACGCAGGGAAACGTGGTGGTCTCCTTGGATGGAACCACCTCCCTGGATCTACCGGTGACGGCGGGTGCCTTTCAGGCGACGAACGCGGGCGCTCCCGATGGCGCGCTCATCAAGCTTTCGCCGGACCTGGGCGAGTTGTTGTACGCCACCTTCCTCGGGGGCAGGGGCTCCGACGGCAGCCGCAGCACGGTGGTGGACTCGAGCGACGGCTACTTCTTCGCCGGGTTCTCGTCTTCGGACGACTTTCCTTTGGCATCGCCCACCCAGTCTGTCCGCAAGGGGCAAGATGATCTCGTCATCGCTCGCTTCACGCTCTCCCCGCCGGGAGCCGATGCAGGGGTGACCGATGCAGGTTCTTCGCCGGGCGACGGCGGCCCAGGCGACGCAGGACAGGCGGTTCAGGACGCGGGTGGGCCGCTCCTCCAAGACGCGGGGGCGACGGGGGCCGAGGATGCGGGCACCAGCGTGGGCGGCACCGAGTCTCCACCAGGAGAGAGAGCGGGCGCTGGGTGTGGCTGTGGCGCCGGTGGCCCGCTCGCGCTCCTGCAGCTTCTGTGGCTCTTGGCCGCCAAAGGCCTCATGACAAGGAGGCCGGTGCATTCGTCAGCCGGTCGGCGAGGGCTGCCGCATTGCGAATGCAGTCGTTGACCCCCAAGCCGCGGTAGGCGTTGCCGGTGAGGGTGAGGCCGGGGTGGCTTGCCAGACGAGCGTCGATGCGCTCCAGCCGCGCGAGGTGTCCGACGTTGTACTGGGGGATGCCGCGGGGCCAGCGCACCAACTCGCGGAAGAGGGGAGGGGCGGTGACGCCGAGCAGCTCGCGCAGCGCTCCACCGGCGGAGGCGAACAGCGCTTCGTCGTCGTCGTTCAGCACCTCGCCGCGCAGGGCTCCCCCGACCAGGCAAGTGAAGAGCTCGGCCTCCTCAGGGGCACGCCAGGGAAAGACGGCGCTGACGTAAATGGCGCCCACCACCGCTCGGCGCAGCGAGGCAGGCACGATGAAACCAAACCCTCGTGGCCGTCGCGCCAGCTCGGAGCGGCGAAAGCCCAAGTGCACCTCGGCGATGGCCGCGTACTCGATGCCCTCGAGCTCGGCGGCGAGCTCGGCGTCGAGCGGAAACAAGAGGTGTGCAGCGGCGAAGGCAGGCACGGCGAGCACCACCTTGTCCGCCTCCAGCGTCGCCAGCGCGCCTGCTTCGCGTACCGACAGCCGCCAGCGCCCGCCCTCATACCCGAGCGCTTCCACCTGTGCCCCGGAGCGCACCGCGTCCCCCAACTGGCGCGCGATGGCAGCGGGGAGCGTCTCCATTCCGCCTTCGAAGCTGGCCATGGCTCCGGTGGAGGCCGCGTCGGGGGCGGCGCTGCCTTGCGTCTTGCGGGCCCGCAAGGCTCCCCACAGAAGGCTGCGGTGCGCGCGCTCGAGCTCGACGAGCGGAGGAAAGCTGGAGGCCGCGCTTAGCCGCTCGATGTCGCCGGCGAAGGTGCCGGTCTGCATCGCGTCGGTGAGCACCCCGGTGGCGGTACGGCCCAGATGGCGGCGGGAAAATTCGGCGAGCGATTCGTCCCCGCCGTCTCCCCGTCTGGAGAAGAGCTCCCCCAAAAGGCGGAGCTTGGCGGGCAGCGGCAATACCTTCGAGCGAAGCAAAGCGGGGGGCGACAACGGCACCTCGCGCAGCGCGCCGCGGGCGTAGACGAAGCGCTGCTTGGCTTCAGGAGCGGCCAGGCGCAGCTGGTTTTCCAGGCCCAGCGCGCGGACGAGCGTGCGGGTGGCCGGCTCGCGATCGACGAAGGCGTTGGGGCCCCACTCGGTGAGAAAACCATCGCGACAGGTGGTGCGCATGGCGCCGCCCACCCGGGGTTGGCTTTCGAGCACGAGCACGCGCTTGCCGCGCTCATGAAGCGCGTGTGCGAGGGCCAAGCCCGAAATGCCGCCGCCGACGATGGCGATCATCCGCTGCGAATTAACACAGCTGTGCCCCGGCACCTTTGTCCATCGGCCGGCTCGTTCCTATTCTCCCCAAAGCGATGTGGGAACGCCTCTCCATCCAGTCCGGCATGCGGGTGCGCTCGGCCGGGGGAAAGCGGCTGGGGCGGGTGTCTTCTTGCGGAGAACGACACTTTCTGGTCGTCGCCCCCTTTCGCCGCCGCCGCTTCTGCGTCGCCTACGAGGACGTGAAGAGCCTTTCGCGCGGAGAGGTGCGCCTGTCTCGCCAACGCTTCGCCGATGTCGGCGTGCTCGGGGCCGAGGGCCCGCTCACCTTCACCAAGCCCCTCAAGGGTTGAGCAGCTCACTCACCCAGCGCTCCCCTTTGCGGCGGTAGAGCGTGCGCTCGTGCAGGCGGTTGGGCCGCATCTTCCAGAATTCGATGCAATCGGGAGCCAGCCGAAAGCCCGACCAGTGTGGGGGGCGGGGCACCGGCTTGCCTTCGTACTGCTTCTCCAGCTCGGTGAAGCGGCGCTCCAGCTCGGCGCGCGAGGCCAGCGGGCGGCTTTGGTCGGAGGCCCACGCTCCCAGCTGCGAGGCTCGGGGGCGGGAGGCGAAGTAGGCGTCGGCCTCGGCATCGTCGACGACGGCGACGCTGCCCTCCACTCGCACCTGCATGTCCAGCTCGCGCCAGTGAAAGACCAGCGCCGCGAAGGGGTGGGCGGAAAGCTCGCGGCCCTTTCGTGATTCCAAGTTGGTGTAGAAGACGAAGCCCTGCGCGTCGAAGTCTTTGAGTAAGAGCACCCGCGCGGAAGGGCGCCCATCGTCGCCGACGGTGGCGAGCACCATGGCGTTGGGGTCGTGAGGCTGCGCCTCGAGGGCTTTGGCGTACAGCTCGGAGAAGAGGCGAAGCGGCTCGTCGACAGTCACGTTGCGCATTCTTAGCGCCGGCGTGCAGCTCGCGCGAGGCCGACGGCGGCGAAGAGCGGCAGGGCGAGCCAACTACTTCCGCAGCCGCAGCCCACCGGCAAGGGCGAGGGACGCGGACAGCGCACCGTCACGTCGAGCGGCTGCGAAGCGCTCCCCGTCGGGCCGGTGGCGACGAGGTCGAGAGAGTGAAGGCCCGCCTGCTCCGGCGTGGGTGTCCACTGTACCGTGCCGGTCGAGGGGTCCACTTCGAGCCCTTCAGGCACGGAGCTACGCCCGCTGGCGACCACCGAGAAGCCGGTCGCGCGTTCGGTTTGAGGTGAATAGATGAAAACCTGTCCGCAGAGCCCTTCGGCCGGCGGGGTGGAAAGAAAGCGGGGCACACCAGCGCGCTCTGGGGGAGCGAGCGCGGTGACCGGCTCGGGGTCGGTGTAGCGGCGCGCCAAGAAATCGTCGACCCACCAGCCGGTGTCATCGGTACGGGTGCGGTGGAGCCCCACCGTTCCGCGGGTCAGGTTTGCACCCACGTCGAAGGATCCACTGAACGGCGGGTTGATCTGCACCCCATTGCGGAAGATGCGCGTTCGGGTGCCGACGATCGCCGAGCCGATACGTACCCACACCCCTGCCACCGGGACACCGGCATTGCTTAATATTTCACCGCTACCGCCGTCGAAACGCTCCCAGATACTCCAGCCGTCGGTGTTCTCGAGATTGGCTAGCACGAAGTAGTTGCCTGGTGTGGGCCCTGCCCGAATGAGGTGACCCACATCGATGCTCAGTGCCTCGAAATACCACCAGGAGTCCACGTACACGTCCGCCTCATCGAAGGGCGGCGCCACCCCCAGGTTCCTCGCGCCGGAGAAGCTGCTCAAGGGGTACGTCAACGAGCTGGCTCCGCGGTGAGCGCGGGTGGTGTCGATGGCGAAGAGGCCCGCCGGGGTGAGGGTCGTCCACCGGTCGAGGTTGCCTGCCTCGAAGTCGTCGAAGAAGAGGAAAATCTGATGTGCGTCCGCCTTGGGCGAAGGCGGCGAGGGGTTGGCGTAATAGAGGTAGAAGTCGTCGGTCGAGCTGCCCGCGCCGAGCGCGTCGGCGTTCTTGAACCACAGGGTGGTGTCGTCGCGGTTCCAGGCGGAGCCGGTGTCGAGCACCCGGTCCAGCTCCAGCCAGCCGCTCCCCGTCCACCGCACCAATCGCACGTCGTCGCCATCGGCACGCGCCTGGCCCGCAGCCACCAGGGCGGCGTGGTCGAGCACCACAGAAAGCGAGTAGCCCGCGGGTGCTCCTGCGCTCGCCTGCAGCGAGATTTTCTGGCGGGAGGAAAATCTCGTATCCCACCAAGCCCCCGGCGGTGCCTCGGCGCGCGCCGACAGACTGGCCAACACTCCAGCCCAAACGAGGAGGTGACGCATGCAGCACAGACTGTACTTCACGTGGCATGGTGGGCGTGATGAAGCTGCTCTTTCTCGCCTCCGAGGTGGCGCCGTTCTCCAAGACCGGCGGGCTTGCCGACGTCTGCGCCGCCCTGCCCGCCGCGCTCGCCGCCCGCGGGCACCAGGTGACGGTGGTCACTCCGCTGTACGGCTCGGTAAAGGAGCCCTCGCTTCGTCCTGTGGGCGAGCCCTTCACCTTGCGCTTCCCCTTCGGTCCGGTGACTGGCTCTTTGCAGAAGACGCGGGTGGGCAAAAACCACGAGGTGCTGTTCATCGACCAGCGCGACTACTTCGGCGGTCGCGAGGGTTTGTACGGGGAGGGCGAGCGCGAGTACGGCGACAACCACCGCCGCTTCGCCTTCTTCGCCATGGCGGCGCTGAACGCCGCTCAGCAGCTCGAGCTTTCCCCCCAAATCTTGCACTTGAACGACTGGCAGACGGGCTTGGCGGCGGTGGCGCTGCGCACGGGCTTTTCGGGCAGCCCGCTTCTGTCGGCCAAGAGCGTCTTCACCATTCACAACCTCGCCTATCAAGGTACCTTCCACAAGTCGGTGATGGACGAGCTGGGCCTTCCCTGGGAGCTGTTCACCGCCAACGGCGTGGAGTTCTACGACCAAGTGAGCTTCCTCAAGGCGGGGCTGGCCTTTGGCGACGCGCTCACCACGGTGTCGAAGAAATACGCGCAAGAGATTCTCACCCCCGAGGGCGGTCAGGGGCTCGACGGTTACTTGCGAGACCGGGCGAAGAGTCTCACCGGCATCCTCAACGGAGTGGACTACGCCGAGTGGAACCCGGCCAAGGACCCGGCGACTCCCCAGGGCTTTTCCGCCAAGGACCTCTCGGGCAAGGCCACGTGCAAAAAAGAGCTGCTCTCGCGCTTCGGTCTTCCCCTGGACAAGGGTGAGAAAGGTTCCGCGCTGTTGGGAGTGGTGTCGCGGCTGGCGGTGCAAAAGGGCGTCGAGCTGTTGCTGGGCGCGCTGCCGTGGCTGCTCGAGCGCGACGTGAAGGTGGTCGTCTTGGGCAGCGGAGAGCCGTCCTTCGAGCAGGCGCTGCGAGAGCTCAAGGCCCGCTACCCGGCGCGGCTGGGAGTGAAGATTGGCTTCGACTCCGCGCTCGCCCACTTGGTGGAAGCGGGGAGTGACTTTTTCCTCATGCCGTCGCTCTTCGAGCCCTGCGGCCTCAACCAGATGTACTCGCTGCGCTACGGGGCAGTGCCGGTGGTGCGCGCCACCGGCGGGTTGGACGACACCGTGGTGGACCTTTCGCAACCCAAACCCACCGGCATCAAGTTCGTGGACTATTCGGTGCCCGCCTTCGTGGGAGCGCTGCGCCGCGCGCTCGAGCTGTACGCCGACACCAAGCGGCTCTTCGAGGTGCGAAGGCGAGGGATGGCGGTCGACTTCTCCTGGAGCCGCTCCGCCGCCGAGTACGAGGCGCTCTACCTGCGCCTGTTGGAAGGACAAGGGGCGGGGTAACCTTCCGGTCCACCTTGGCCCAAGAAACCGAGCTCGGAGGTTACGAAATCATCGGCCGTCTCGCGATGGGCGGCATGGCCGAGGTGTACCAGGCGCGGGCGCTGCCCACCACGCAGCGCTCACCGGGCGAACCCGACGACGTAGTGCTCAAGCGGCTCCTGCCCACCTTTCGCAACGACGGCGCCTACGTGAAGCAGTTCGTCGACGAGGCCAAGCTCACCGTGCGGCTGCGCCACCCCAACATCGTGCGCACCTTCCGCTGCTTCAAGGCGGGCATCGACTACCTCATGGTGCTCGAGCTGGTCTCGGGGCGAACGCTGGCGTACATGCAGGAGGCGTACATGAAGGCGAAAGTCCCGGTACCGCCTTCGGCCGCCACCTACATCGTCTTTTGCCTGCTCAATGCGCTCGACTACGTCCACCGGGCGAAGGTGGGGGACAACGGAGCGAACATCATTCACCGCGACGTCAACCCGGCCAATGTGCTCTTGGGCGTGAACGGCGATGTCAAGCTGACCGACTTCGGTGTGGCGGATGTGGAAGGAATGATGCGCGGCGAGGCAGGAGCGCTGCGAGGCACGGTGGCGTACATGAGCCCCGAGCAGGTGCTCGGCCTGCCGGTGGACGTGCGCTCCGACCTCTTCTCGGCGGGGGTGATTCTGTGGGAGCTGTTCACCAACCAGCGCCTCTTCGCCGGCGACTCCGAGATGGAGATGATGCACAAGGTGCGCGCCTGCAAGGTGCCTGACGTCGGCGAATTGAACCCCCAGGTGCCTGACTACGGGGCGCGCATCGTCCGCAAGGCGCTCCTCGCTGACAAGAGCTTGCGTTTTGCGAGCGCGGCCGACTTCGCCAAGGCCCTCGAGCTGCTCGCCCGACGAAACGGTTGGCCGCTCACCGTGGAGGCTCTCAAACCTCTGCTCGGAGGCTAACGCTCGAAGGTGGCTCGCCCAACGCTCCTGGTCATCCTCGCCCTCGGCGTCGCCGGGTGCCGTACCAGCCAGCACGCCGCCAAGGACCCGGTCCAGGTGGCGGTGCTCCAGCTTTCCTTTCCCGAGGCAGAGCGCGGGGAGATCGAGCTGTCGTTGGACCTCGAGAATTCCGAGCCGCGCGCGGGAGCGGTGAGCGCGGTGTGGTGGGAGCTGTGGCTGGGCGGTCGCTTTTTCGCCGCCGGCACCCAAGGAGTGCAACAGGTCCTCCCCCTGGGCGGGCACGCGCGATTGGAGTTGGCCCTGCCGGTGGTGTTTCGCCACGCGGCGCAAGACCCACAGACAACGGCTTTCGACGTGGGGGTGCGCGGCCGGGTGGCGGTGCATTTCGGAGGCGAGCTCGTCTTCTTGCCCTTTCACGCCGCCCGCCGGCTGGTGCTCGAGGGGGCGCCGGTGCTGGCGGTGGAGGAGGAGTGACTTTTCAGGAGCTCCCCGGTGACGGCTCGACCGCTCCCAGGGGAAGGTCGGGCTTGCTCTGCCGTTCCTTGGCTGGAGTGCCCTTGGGCTTGAGCACGCGAATGCGGTCCAGCTTTGGGCCCACCTTGGTGTGCACGGTGAACTGCCAGCCGGCGAAGGAAAACCGCTCGCCCACCTCGGGAATGCTGCCGGCCAGCGAAGAGAGAAAGCCGCCCAACGTCTCGAACTCGCCCTCGGGCAGGGCCAGCCCGAACGCCCGAGCGAAGTCTTCGGTGGTGAGCGCGGCGTCGACGAGGAAGCTGCCGTCGGCCTGCTTTTCTATCTGCTTCACCTCTTCTTCGAACTCGTCGCCGATGTCGCCGACGATTTCCCGCAAGATGTCTTCCAAGGTGACGATGCCCATGAAGCCCCCGTACTCGTCGACCACCATCGCCATGTGAATCTTTTCCCGCTGCATCTCCCGGAGCAGGTCGCCGATCGGCTTGACCCAGGGCACGAAGTGCGCCGGGCGAATGATGTCCGGCAGCACGATGAGCTCGGGGTGCTGCATCATCGGAATCAGGTCGCGCACGTGGAGAATGCCCACCACGTGGTCCAGGTCGTCGCGGTACACCGGCATGCGCGAGTGGTTTTCCTCGGCGAGCACGCGCAAAATTTCTTCGGCCGGAGCGCCCGTCTCCACCGCTACCACCTCCGTGCGCGGCACCATCACGTCGCGGCAGGTCTTGTCCGACAGCTCGAAGATGGAGCGGATGAGCTGGGGTGCACCTTTGTCCACCGTGGCTTTGGCGGCCTGAGCGGCGAGCAGCTTCTCCAGCTCGTCGAGCGGCGGCGGAGGGGCTTCGAAGCGCACCCGGGTGCGAAAGGGGCGCAGCACGAGGTTGAGCGCGGCCACCATCAGGTGCATCAAGGGGTAGAAGGCGAACACCGCCGCCGACACCAACCCCGACAGGCGCAGCGCCCAGTGCTCGGGGTTGTTCGAGGCGCCCGCGCGCAGCGTCACGTCGACCATGCTGGCGAGCAGGCCCACGAAGACCGCGCTGGCCAGCGGGGTGAGGAAGGCGAACCAAGGCGCGTCGCCGAAGCGGGTGAAGTCGAGTAGGCGCGGAGGCACCAGGGTGCCGATGGCGGCGGCGAGAAAGCCGAAGAGCACCATGCCGAAGCGCAGCGCGGCGGCGGTGGCCTCGCGCTCGGTCTTGTGGCGCAAGACCCGGCGTCCGCGGCGGGGACTGTCGTCGGCGAGCTCTTTGGCGCGGTGGTCGCTCGTGCCGTAGAGGGCCGACTCGGAGGCGGCAAACAGCCCGCGCACCAGGAGCAGCCCCAAGCAGGCGGCCCACATGGCCCAAGTTGGCATATGGAGATGTTCTAGCGCGCGGGCGCCTTCGGCACCACTCGGCGGGGAAAGGTGCTAAGGCAGCGCGCGTTTGGAGGAGTGATGGTCGCGCGCGTGTTCGTCACCCTGAAGCCGGGCGTCCTCGACCCCGCGGGGAAGGCAGTGGAGAAGGGTCTCCACTCGCTGGGCTACCCGGAGGTCGGGCAGGTTCGCCTGGGAAAGTACCTGGAAGTCACTCTCGACGAGACGGACCCGGCGCGCGCCAAGGCCCGTGTCGAGCAGATGTGCAAAAAGCTGCTCGCCAACACGGTGGTGGAGGACTTCCGCGTGGAGCTGGGATGAGGTTTGGCATCGTCGTCTTCCCCGGGAGCAACTGCGACCACGACGCCTACCATGTCGCCAAGCACGTGCTCGGCCAGGAGGCGGTCTTCCTGTGGCACAAGGAGCGCGACCTCAAAAGCAGCGACGTGGTGGTGCTGCCGGGCGGCTTCTCCTACGGTGACTACCTGCGCTGCGGGGCGCTCGCCCGCTTCTCGCCGGTGATGGAGGAGGTCGCCGCCTTCGCCAAGAAAGGGGGGCGGGTGCTGGGCATCTGCAACGGGTTTCAGATTCTCACCGAGGCGGGGCTGTTGCCGGGCGCGCTTTTGCAGAACGCCTCGCGCAAGTTCATCTGCAAGGACGTGGCGCTCCAGGTCGAAAACCCCGACACCCCGTTCACCCGCGGGCTCTCCCAGGGGCAGGTGATGCGCTCGCCCATCGCCCACGCCGAGGGCAACTACTTCATCGACGAGGAGGGCCTGCGCCGCCTGGAAGGCGAAGGTCAGGTGGTGTTTCGCTACCTCGACAACCCCAACGGGTCGCTGAACGACATCGCTGGCGTCGTCAACGCGGGCAGGAACGTGCTGGGCATGATGCCCCACCCCGAGCGCGCCGCGGAGGCAGTGCTCGGTTGCGAAGACGGAAAACGAATCTTCGAGTCACTCGCGTGAGGGGCGCATTCACAGCCGTCTTGTTGACCACCTTGCTCGCCTCCGGCGCACACGCCTGGCCCGTCGATGTCTACGTCGACCTCGAGGCCGGTCGCGAAGAAATTTCCAAGCCCGCGTCCGTCACTTGGGTCGAGTCGGAAGACCCGAAGGTCGCTACCGCCGAAGTGCTCCTGGGGGGCGAGGTGCTCGTCACCGGCGTCTCTGTCGGCCGCACGGTGGTGCTGCTCTACGACCAGGGCAAGCTCGCCGCCTGGCGGGTGCGAGTCTGGCCCAAGGCGGAAAAGGTCAAGCCCCTGACCGCAGAGGAAAAAGCCCTGCGCCAGGCGTGCCCGGGGTTGACGCTCTCGGCCGAGGCGCTGGCCGGCCCGGTGAAAGACGAACGCTGTCGCAGCGCGCTGCGGGCATATCTGGAGGCCGACGGCTACGCGGCCCGCCAGCTCGACTTGCGCTTCGAGCTGTCCGCGCTGCAGGCCCAGCTGGTCGCGCTGCGCTCGGCGTTGGCCGGAGCGGTCAAGCCCAAGGTGGAAGCGCGCTACCTGGGAGCGGCGCTGGTGCTCGAAGGCAGGCTCACCGACCAGGAGCACCGGAGGGTGCTGTGGGAGACCTTCCGCCACACCGTCGGTCGGGTGGTGCTCGAAGATCGCGTTCACGTTCACGCGGAGGCCGCCGCGCCATGAGTCACTCGCCTGCGGTCATTGCTCAGCACGGACTGAAGCCTGACGAGTACGCGCGCATCGTCGAGCTCATCGGCCGCGAGCCCAACCTGCTCGAGCTGGGCATCTTCTCCGTCCTGTGGAGCGAGCACTGCTCATACAAGTCGTCGAAGAAATACCTGCGCCAGTTCCCCACCACCGGGCCGCGTGTGCTGGTCGGCCCCGGGGAGAACGCCGGGGTGGTGGACATCGGCGACGGGTTGGCCGCCGCCTTCAAGATGGAGTCGCACAACCACCCCAGCTACATCGAGCCCTACCAAGGCGCGGCCACGGGGGTGGGTGGCATCTTGCGCGACGTCTTCACCATGGGCGCGCGCCCCATCGCCTTGCTCGACAGCCTGCGTTTCGGTGACCTCTCGCACCCCAAGACCCGCTGGCTGCTCGAGGGGGTGGTGGCGGGCATCGCCGGCTATGGCAACTGCATCGGCGTCCCCACCGTGGGCGGGGAGGTGGCGTTCGACGAAAGCTACGACGGCAATTGCCTGGTGAACGCCTTCACCGTGGGCGTTTTGCCCAAGGACCGCATCTTCAAGGGCACCGCCTCCGGCGTGGGCAACCCGATTCTCTACGTGGGCAGCAAGACCGGGCGCGACGGCATTCACGGCGCCACCATGGCCTCGGCGGAGTTCGACGAACGCTCGGAAGAGAAGCGGCCCACGGTGCAGGTGGGAGACCCCTTCACCGAGAAGCTGCTCCTGGAGGCGTGCCTGGAGCTGTTCCAGACGGACGCGCTGGTAGGCATTCAGGACATGGGGGCGGCGGGGCTGACCTCATCGTCCATCGAGATGGCCGGCCGCGCGGGCAGCGGCATCGAGCTCGACGTGGCGAACGTCCCCCGCCGCGAGGAGGGCATGACCCCGTACGAGGTGATGCTCTCGGAGAGCCAGGAGCGCATGGTGCTGGTGGCGAAAAAGGGCCGCGAGCAGGAGGTGCTCGACATTTTCCGGAAGTGGGACTTGGACGCCGCGGTGATCGGCAAAGTGACCGGCGATGGGCGAGTGCGCATCCTCGATGCGGGCGCGGTGGTCGCCGACCTGCCGGTGAAGCCGCTCACCGAGGCGGCGCCCGTCTACGACCGCCCCACCGCGCGCCCCCAAGAGCTCGATGCGCTGCAGGCCTTCGACCCGCGGTCGCTGCCGCCCCCCAAAGACCTGGGTGAGGCGCTGCTTTCCTTGCTCGCCCATCCCACCATCGCCAGCAAGGAGTGGGTCTTCACCCAGTACGACCACATGGTGCGGCTGGGCGGAGCACTCTTGCCCGGGCGGGGCGATGCGGCGGTGGTGCGGGTGGAGTGCTCTCAGAAGGGCTTGGCGCTCGCGGTCGACTGCAACAGCCGCTACGTCTTTTTGGATCCGTTCGAGGGCGCGCGGCTCGCGGTGGCCGAGTGCACGCGTAACGTCTCCTGCGTGGGCGGAGAACCGCTGGGGCTGACCGACTGCCTCAACTTCGGCAACCCCGAGAAGCCGGAGATCATGTGGCAGTTCGCCGAAGCCTGTCGGGGGTTGGCTGCGGCTTGCCGCGAGCTTTCGGTGCCGGTGGTGAGCGGCAACGTGAGCCTCTACAACGAGACCGACGGTCGAGCCATCTTCCCCACGCCCAGCGTCGCCGTCGTCGGCTTGCTCCCCGACGTGTCCAAGCGCTGCGGCGGTTTCTTTCGACGCGAAGGCGACCACATCGCGGTGCTGGGCACGACCCGCGGGGTGCTCGGCGGCTCGGAGTACCTGGTCGCCTTTCATCAAAAGACTGCCGGGCTGCCGCCCAGGCTCGATGTCGCCGCCGAGCGCGCGCTGCAAACGACGGTGCGGGCGCTGGTGCGCGAAGGGCTCCTGTCGAGCGCGCACGATTGTGCGGAGGGAGGCCTGGCGGTGGCGCTCGCCGAAAGCTGCATGATGGCGCCGGAGCAATCCATCGGAGCCCAGGTGAGCTTCGACGTCGGCGAAACCGCTCCCCATGCGCTCCTCTTTGGAGAAGACGCCTCGCGCATCGTCATTTCCTACCCTCCTCACGCCGAGGCGCGCATCGAAACTGTTTGCCGGGAGGCCGGCGTTCCCTTTCGGTTCGCGGGCACAGTCACCGGCAAGGAGCTGGTCATCTCCGGTCTGCTTGGGCTGAGCGTCGACGCCCTCTCCCGCGCGTGGCGTCGCGGCCTG
>JBMORE010000168.1:0-6512 GCA_049322255.1 Myxococcota bacterium
GGTGGGACACGCCCGAGGCGGCGTATTCCTCGTTCTCGTCGGCGGTGCAGCGGCAGGACTTTCGCCTGGCGTACCAGGCGCTCTCGGCGAAGACCCGCAAGGTGCTCGAGACCCGGGCTGTAGAAATCTCCAAGGCCTCGGGGGGAGCGGTACGCGCCGACGCGGCGCTGCTCCTCTTCACCCACAACGAGAAGCCTGCTCCGCTCACCGAGGTGAAGGTGCTGCACCAGAAGGCGGGCGCCACCACGATCGCTGCCACCTCGAGCGGCCAGACTCGCGAAGTCCAGATGGTGTACGAGGAAGGACGCTGGAAGGTGGACTTGGCCGACCACTTCAAAGAATGATCGTCTCCGTTCGTGACTGACCGCAAAGACAGAAGGAGCGTACCGGTGGAGGTGGTTCGCCGCCCGGGCGCCCCTGCGTCCACCCCACGCCCGACGGGCGCCTCAGGGCCGCCCCGCCCCTCCCGCTCCGGCCCTCCTCGTTCGTCTTCCCCTGGTAGCCGACCCGGCGGGCGGCCTGCGTTCCGCTCCGGTCCTCCGCGTCCTCCCCCCACCACCGACGAGGTGAACGCGCTGGCCCAGCGTGAGCGGGTTCCTGCCCGCATCGCCAAGGGAGAGCTCGAAGGAAAGATGAAGTGCCGGGTGTGGAAGAAGCTGCACCCCGAGGAGTCCAAGCGCTTCGACCAGGTCTACGAGCTGATGTCCAAACACCCCAGCCTGCCCTTGCCCGAGGCCTTCGGCGTCTTGCAAAGCGGCCTGTCGGTGGAAGACTTCCTTGCCCGCCGCGCCCGCTCGCTCAAGAAGGTGGAGGTGAAAGAGGCCCGTGGCGCGGTGTCGGCCGAAGCCACCGACGCGTGGATCGCCGCGCACCAGAAGGAAAAGACCGAGCTGGCCTTCGTGCTCGCCGAGCGCACCCTCGTCGACGTGCTCACGGCCATCGAGCCGGTGTCGTTCACCCTGGAAAAAGGCGGGCGGCTGGAGAAGCTGCAGGTGGTGCTCATCGCCCGTCGCGCCGAGTGGGAAAAACGGGCCTCGGCGCTGCCGCGTGACCCCAAGCTGACCCAGAAGCCCTCCCCCGTCTCCCGCCAACCCGAGCGGCGGCCGGTGTCCGACCCGCGGCCCTTCCTCGAGCTGTTGGGAAAGCCGCTGCAGGTCGTCTTGCGCAACGGCGTCACCCTGGAGGCGACGCTGCGCAACGTGGGGCCGTTCGACCTGTTGCTCGAGGCGGAGGGCGAGCAGCTGTTCGTCCCGCTGCACGCCATCGTCCGCTGGACGGCGAAGGACGCCGCGCCCCCCCCTTAGCGCTCGAGCGCTTCCGACAGCGCGCGCAGTACGTCGAGCTGAGAGCGGTTCGACTTGGAGCAGAACTCCAATCGGCAGAGCGACTTGAGCCGCGCCAAAAGACGGTAGGCGGTCGCCCGCGAACGCCCGTTGGCCTCCGCCCAGTCCTCCACGCTGCCTTCGTCGGCGAGCACGTGGCGCAAAAGGTCCTTCTCCTCGGCGGAGAGCACTTCGAGAATGCCGCGCGCGAGCCGTTGGCCCTCCAGGCGGCGCAGGAGCGCATCAGGCAGCTCGTGGGTCTCGCTCACCTCGAGCGCTGGGCTCACCGGGCGTACGTAGCGGTGAAACAGCTCGCGGGTCGCCTCGACCACCGAAGGCCGGCACCCCGATTCGGCCCACAGCGCCAAGACCGCTTCCTCCACCAGCCCGCGGGAAAACGCGCCCCGCTGCACCAGGGAGGAGGGCCAATTCGCCGACGTCGGCCTGCGCTCTTTCAGCGCGGCCAGGGTTTCACGCACGTGGGCGCGCAGCGCGTGGTACGGCTGGTAGTCGTCGCTCTCGTCCACCATCACCTGGCGAAAGCGGTGTCGCACCGCTCGCAGGAGCGCCTCGTCGTCCAACGCGAGCAGCTCGGCGCGCCTCCCATCGTGCAAGAGGTGGCGCTCGAAGAAGAGACCGGCCAGTCCGTCGAGCAGGTCGGTGCTGTTCGCCCCCGGGCGCAGGGCACCCGCGAGCACCCCGCGCAGCACCGCATAGTCCGCCTCCCCGAAACGGCCCTCGCGGTCGAAGGCGGTGAGGGCGTCGCGTAGCTGCGCAGCCGAAGCAGACATCGTTTCGTATTGTGACACGAGAACCGGTGGCTCCGCTCGAGCCGACAGGGGGCGCGGCGGTCACTTCTTCCGCGCAGCGTGGAGCGGAATGACTTGGCTGATGTGCGCCCCCGCCTTGGCCGACATCGCCCGGCGGATGAGGAGCGGAAAGTCACCCTCGCCCCGCTCCACCGCCAGCCGCAAGTCGCCCAGCCGCTCCAGGTGGCGGCGCACCGGCACGTTCTTGAGCTCGACCGCCAACATCACCAACTCGCGCAGCGCCCCTTCGGCGGCCAGGAGTTGCTCCTCGGCGCGCGTGACGTTCTTGCGCGCCAAGGACAGCCACGCCGCCGCCTCTTGAGAGACGAGCTCGAGCTCCAGCTCGGCGGCCCGCACGCTGCGGCCGCGGTAGGAGTCGGCGGCGACGTGCTCCAGCTCGACCCGCTGCACCCGCGAATCTCCCCGCTCCACGCAGGAGCCGAGCACTGTCGCGCCCCACTCGGCGCCCGCCAGCGGGCCGCCAAAGAGCACCCGGCGCGGCGCCCCCCGGGCGATGTCGCCCAGCGACACCACGAGCGCGTCGTTCTCCACCTTGGTGGGAAAGGCGTGGCGACAGGCAAGGGCGGAAAACCCCTGCGGCATCACCCGCACGCTGACCGCCGAGCTCGCCTCGCCGAACAGGTGCGCACAGAGCTCTCCCATCGCCACCGACAGGCCGTCGGGCGCGTCGACGTGGGCGAAGCCGTTGCCGCTGGGCAAGGTGAGCGCCGAGAGAATCTCCGGGACGTAGTGGCGCGCCAGCCCCAGCGCGTGCAGCGACAACCCGTCTTCGGCCAGCTGGTGACCCAGGCGATCGAAGGAACGTTGGTCTTCCGGCCCCACCGAGGGCTCGCCATCGGTGAGCAAAAGCAGCTTGGGCCGTCTTCCCGGCACGAGGAGCCGCGACAGCTGCCCGGCGCCGAGCTTCACCGCTTCGTGCAAAGCGGTGCCGCGGCCGATGGCGATGCTCTGGAGTGCATCGTGCATTTTACGCTTGCCCACCGTATCCATCGCACCCACGGGCACCAGCTGTTCGGCGACCCCGTCGAAGACCAAAAGGCCGGCGAAGTCCTCGGGACCGCACAGATCGACCAACTGCGAGGCCGCCTCCACCGCAGCCGCCAGCGGCGCTCCCTTCATCGAGCCGCTCCGGTCGAGCAGGAGGTTCACCACCACCGGGGTGCGCGGTGCCAACTCGGGCGCCTCCCCGGTGACGAGCAGCACCGCCTCGCGCCGCTGTGCGTCACCGCGTTCCACCGCCCAAGCCGTCCAGAGCATGCAGGTCCTCGTCGTGGTCTTTGATTGGCTGGACGGCAGCCGGAGCGAATTCGTCTCAGTGCACGATGTAGGATGGTTGCGCCATGCAGACCCTGACCACCATGGGAGCAACCTCCATCCTCAATGGGCGGCCCGGGTTGGAATACGCCCCCACGACCAATCGTCTGGTGGCCTGGGCTTCGGCGGGTTACTTCTGTTCTTGGTGGTCTTGGTATCAATATTCCGGGGCCGGAGGTATGAGTGAGCACCCGGCTGGCCGCCGGGCTGGAGGATGCGATGAGCGACGTGGGAAAAGTGGCCAAGATGGCATTGGGAACGGCGTTGGCAGCAGCGGTGCTCCTTTGGGGGACACAAACGCTCGCCGAGGCCCCCAAAGAGAAAGCCAAGCCGGCAGCGGCCGCGCCGCGGGTGGTGAAAATCACCGTCACCGAGAACGGCTATGAGCCCTCGCCCATCACGGTGAAGAAAGGCGAGCCGCTCAAGTTGGTGGTCACCCGCAAAGTCGAGCGCACCTGTGCCACCGAGCTGCTCATCAAGGACACCGACATCAACGTGCCCTTGCCCCTCAACACCACGGTGGAAATTCCGTACACGCCGGACAAGACGGGGAAGATCAAGTACGGCTGCGCGATGGGAATGATGATCTCCGGCGTGCTCTTGGTCGAGTAGCTTGAAGAGACGCTCGCACCCGTCGAGGCGGTGGAAACCGCTGGCGCTGGTCGCCGCGCTCGCGTGGATGCTCGGCTGCAACTGCGGAGGGCAGCAGGTGCGGTCGCGCTCGACCTCGCTGCGCGCCGTTCCGCTCTCCCTCGACTTCGGGCTGGTCGACGTCGGTAATACCCACACCCTCACCGTCGAGATTTCCAATCCCGGCACCGCGCCGGTGGAAGTGAGCGGCGTGCTGGTGACGGAGGACCCCGCCCAGACCTTTTCCACCGCTGCGTGGGAGCGACAGCTGGTGGAGGGTGGGGCGGCGGTTAGCGTGGCCGTCCATTTCACTCCGCGGAACGAGGGGCTCCACACGGCTCAGTTGTTCATTCAAAGTGACGCCACCAGCTCGCCGGAGCTGGTGGTCGGTCTCATCGGCACCGCGCGTTCGACCGCCATCGCCGACGCGGGACCGGGGGACAGCGGCTTTCTCGACGCGGGCGAGCCCGATGCGGGCGTTCTCGACGCGGGGGATTTCGATGCGGGAGTGCCCGACTCCGGAGAGGTCGACGCCGGCGAGCTCGATGCGGGGACCTTCGACGCTGGAGTCCTCGACGCCGGGGTGCTCGACGGAGGGCTTCCTGTTCAGCTGTCCGGAGGAGAGCGCCACACCTGCGCCCTGACGGTTTCCGGCGGAGTGAAGTGCTGGGGGGACAACGGCTTGGGTCAGCTCGGCGATGGGCAGGCCGTCGCCAGCCGACTGACCCCGGGCGATGTCCCGGGCCTGACCGCCGGCGTCCGCAAAATCAGTGCGGGTATGCATCACACCTGCGTGTTGACGAACGGCGGAGGAGCCAAGTGCTGGGGCCAAAACCAATATGGCCAGCTGGGCGATGGAACGAAGACCCTTCGCTCCACGCCCATCGATGTCCTCGGCCTGACCGCTGGAGTCATCGACATCTCCGCAGATCGCTATAACTCCTGCGCCATCGTCCAAGATGGTGGCACCAAGTGCTGGGGCGACAACAGCTACTACCAGCTGGGACGAGACCCCTTCCTGTTCCCTGAAAGCCTCACCGCCGTCGACATCGCGGGAATCAACCCGGGCGCGGTCGAGGTGTCGACCGCTGCGACCCACAGCTGCGTGAGGACAACGTCGGGAACGCTCCAGTGCTGGGGAGAGAATTTGGTCGGCAGCGTCGGGGACGGGACAACGAATCCCCGTCTCGCCCCGTTCGAGGTGTTCGACGGTGGCGTCCTTCAGGTGGCAGCGGGAAGCGCCGGACACACCTGCGCGCTGATGAGCACAGGCGCGGTCAAGTGCTGGGGCTACAACTTCAACGGCCAGGTGGATGATGGCGGGGTCGATGTCCTGGCCCCCACCGGAGTGCTGGGCCTGGATGCGGGAGTCGCCGCCGTGGTGGCGGGGATGGTGCACAACTGCGCCCTCACCAACGCTGGCGCGGTGCTGTGCTGGGGTAACAACAGCTTCGGTGAGTTGGGCGACAATGCCTTCGACAGCCGGGGTTATCCGGCCCTCGTTGCCGGGTTAGACGCCGGGGTGACACTGATCGGCGTGGGCAAATTTGGCCGGAGCTACGCGGTGACACCGCTCAAGGTACTGGGGTGGGGATTCAATGTGCAGGGCCAGCTCGGCGACGGCACGACGACACAACGACGGGTGCCGGTCGAAATCCAAGGCCCCTGGTAGGCATGGACCGACGCGCTCAGCTTTTTCACCTTGATGCTGGGCTGTGAGAACCAGGGACCACTGCCTTCACCTTGGCGCGGCGTTCGCACTCGAGTCGGGGTTGATTGCTATTTCCGGAGCAGCTTGAACGCGTGGCTCCAGCTATTCGTGCGGGCACCGTAGGTAATCCACGCCATGGCCAGGGGCTCGAGGTAGCGACTGACCTGAATGTTTCCCAAATCGATGACGCTCCACCCGAACGACTTCAACAGGCCACTCACCATGTTCTTGGCCGTCTCGTCGTTGCCGCCGATGAACATGTCCGGGGGGCCGCCAGGGAAGTCAGGCTTGTACATGTACTGGTTGCCAATGATGTTGAACGCCTTCACTACCTTCGCTTCAGGTAGCCACCGTTGAACTGTCTCTCCACCCGAGTCGTTGCCTCCTACTGCCAAGGTCGGCGGCATTCCTTTGGTGAAGTCCAAGGGGTTGGTAACGTCGATGACCACCTTGCCTTTGAGCTTCTGCTTCCCTTTCGCCAACTCGAGCGCATGGTGCGTGCCCTCCCACTTGGTGGCGAGCACCGCCATCTCTCCGAACGCCGCAGCTTCCTCGAAGCTACCCACCTTCCCGCCCGTCCCCTCATGATTGATCGGAAGTAGCAGCGGGTTTGAGCAGGCGATACACGGCCTCGGCGCCGAGGAGCTGGCTCCATCCACGACTGAGGGTCCTCCAGCCGGGGTCGCCGTTGTTCTTGATGTGCCC
>JBMORE010000169.1:0-6471 GCA_049322255.1 Myxococcota bacterium
TCGAGCTGGGCTTCCCCGTCGACTGGAGCAAGAGCAGTCACTGGCGCCGGGTGGGGGGCACCGCCCAGTGCGGTCCGGGCACTGGCGGAAACGGCGTCATGGCCTACAACTACGACCTCTCCAACAGCTGTTCCCATACGACCTGGCAATGGTTCCGCGGGCAGAGCTACTCGGTGCGAAGCGTCGGCGAGCTCAAGACCAAACCCTTCGCCATTCCAAGCTCGGGAGGAAACATCCAGTTCTACCAGCGCTCCCAAACCGAGCAGGTCTACGGGTTCGACGTGCGTACCGTCTATCTCGACAGCCCCACGGTGGGCCGAACGCAGTTTGGGCAATGGTGCGGACCGAAAGCGCCGAATAGGCAGCTGATTCTCTTCTGCGCCGACCAAGGCTCGCCTGGAAACCTGGAGTACGCAGGTCTGAACGTACCGTCAGCGTACTGGGGAAAGAACGATGTCTCTCTCGTCTTCGAATTCGACAGCGTCGACGGCCTCAACAACGGCTACGGGGGCTGGTGGGTAGACCAGGTGCGCTTCCTGCCCGACCTGTAGTGCGGCCGAGAAGTCATTGACCCCCGCGCGCCTGCGCCGCTAGATGGCGTTCGGTGACCACCTACAAGGACGCGGGAGTCGACATCGACGCGGGCGACGCGCTGGTCGAGCGCATCAAGCCGCTGGCGGCGAAAACCCGGCGCCCCGAGCTCATCAGCGGCGTCGGCGGCTTCGGCGGGCTCTTCGGCCTGCCCTCCAAGTACAAAGAGCCGGTGCTCGTCTCCGGCACCGACGGGGTGGGCACCAAGCTCAAGCTCGCCTTCCAGCTCGACCGCCACGACACGGTGGGCATCGACTTGGTGGCGATGAGCGTCAACGACGTCGTCACCTGCGGCGCCGAGCCGCTCTTCTTCCTCGATTACTTCGCCACTTCCACGCTCGAGGTCGACCAGGCGGCGCAGGTGGTGGCAGGCATCGCCCAAGGCTGCGAGCTGGCCGGATGCACCCTGCTCGGAGGAGAGACCGCCGAGCTGCCCGGCTTCTATGCCGAGAAGGAGTACGACCTCGCCGGCTTCTGCGTGGGCGTGGTGGAAAAGGCGAAGATCATCGACGGCAAATCGATTCGCCCCGGCGACGCGCTGGTGGGCCTGGCTTCCACCGGGCTGCACTCCAACGGCTACTCGCTGGCGCGCAAGGTGCTCCTCTCCGACCGCAACCTGTCGCTGACGGCCACCCCGCCCGGCTTCGAGCGGCCGCTGGGAGAGGCGCTGCTCGCTCCGACCCGCATCTACGCCAAGGACATCCTCGCTCTCACCGAGGCTGTGCAGGTGAAAGGCTTGGCGCACATCACCGGCGGCGGCATCCCCGGCAACCTGCCGCGCTGCCTACCTCCCGGGACGAAGGCGGTGCTCGAAGAGCGCGCCTGGAAACGTTCGGCCCTCTTCGACTTCATCGCCCAGCTGGGGAACGTTCCCAACGAGGAGATGCTCTCCACCTTCAACATGGGCCTGGGGATGATCGCGGTGGTGCCCGCGGCCGATGCTCCGGCGGCGATTCGTCTGCTGCAAGCGCGGGGAGTGAGCGCCTGGGAGGTCGGGCGCATCGAGAAGGGCGAGGGCGAGCCCGTGGCGGTCGTGCGGTGAACGCGCGCCTCCGGGTGGGCGTGCTCGCCTCGGGAAGTGGAACCAACCTCCAGGCGATCCTCGATGCCACGAAGGCCCCCGACTACCCGGCGGAGGTGGTGGTGGTGATCGCCAACGTCGGCGAAGCCAAGGCCCTCGATCGCGCGCACGCTGCCAAAATTCCCGCGAAGCTCATCGAGCACCGCTCCTTTCCCAGCCGCGACGCCTTCGAGGCCAAGCTGGTGGAGACGCTGAAGGCGCACCAGGTCGAGCTGGTCTGCCTGGCAGGCTTCATGCGGCTGGTCGGCCCCACCTTCCTGCGTGCCTTTCCCGGCAAGGTGCTCAACATCCACCCTGCCCTGCTCCCCGCGTTTCCTGGCCTGCACGCCCAACGCCAGGCGATCGCCCGCGGGGTGAAAATCTCGGGCTGCACGGTGCACTTCGTCGACGAGGGCACCGACACCGGCCCCATTCTCTTACAGGCCGCGGTGCCGGTGCTCGAGAACGACGACGAAGCCGCCCTCGCCGCGCGCATCCTCACCCAGGAGCACAAGCTCTACCCGCTGGCGATCCGGCTCTTCGCCCAAGGGCGCGTGCGCCTCGACGGCAAGCGTGTGCACGTGACGGGCGAGCCGGTGGCGGAAGGGCCGGCGCTCCGCAGCGTGGAGAAGTGATGCGACGCAGCCTCGAGGAACGGCTGGCGGCCTTGCGGGAAGCGAAGGTGGTGCTGGTGAGCGCCTGCCTTTTGGGCGAGCGGTGCCGCTACGATGGGCGCGACGCGGGCTCGAGCGCGGTGGCGAAAGCGCTCGCAGGAAAAGAAGTCGTCCCTCTCTGTCCCGAGGCCGGCGCCGGGCTGGGCACTCCGCGCCCGCCGGTCGAGCTGTCGGGAGGAGAGGGAAGCGCGGTGCTCGAGGGCCGCGCGACCGCCCGGGTGAAAGCCAGCGGCGCCGACCGCACCGAGGCGTTCTTGTACGGGGCTCGGCTCGCGCTGACGGCGGCGAAGCGTTTCGAAGCAACGGTGGCAATCCTCAAAGAACGCAGCCCCTCGTGCGGTAGCCGCTCGGTGTACGTCGACGGGGCGCTGGCAGCGGGCCGAGGGGTCACCACCGCCGCCCTCGAATCGGCGGGAGTCATCGTGCTCAGCGACGAAGAGCTCCCTCTCTCCTTGGGAGAGAGATAGGGTGAGGGGCCGTACCCATGCGTCACGTCTACGACGTCATCGTGCTCGGCGGCCAACTGGGAGGCGCGGTCGCCGCGGCGCTGCTCGCCAAGCGCGGCTACCGGGTGCTCCTGGTCGAGCACGACGGCATGGGGCACGGCTACGAGCACGAAGGCTACCTGTTGCCGTACGCGCCCTTCATCGCTCCGCCGCTCAAGGCGATGCCCGCGCTCGAGGAGGCGCTCGTCGAGCTGGGCCTCAACACCACGGTTCAGCGCACGCTTCGGCCCAACTCGCCCGACCTCCAGCTTCTTTTGCCCCAGCACCGGCTGGACCTGCACCACGACGAGACCAAGCGCACCGCCGAGCTGAAGCGCGAATTCGGCGCCGCGGGCAAGCCCATCAACGACAAGCTCGAGGCCGCCGCTGCGCAACATGAAGCGTCCGATGCCTTCTTCAAGGAAGGCCCGCCGCTTCCACCCTTGGGTTTCTTCCAAGCCTTCGCGCTCAAGCGGCAGATCGGCCGCCATCCGGGACTTTTCTCTCCACCCGGGCTGGAGGGAGACGAACCCGCCGTTCGGCTCTTGGCGTCGCTCTTGCCCTTCGTGTCTTTCGTCGACGCCCCCCAAGAGCCGCTCGCGCGCGCCCGGCCGATGTCGCAGGCGCTGCTCGCCCCCAGCCGATTTCCCGGTGGACGCGAGGGGTTGCGCGAGCTGTTCTGTAAGCGCCTGCTCGAGCTGGGAGGAGCGCTTCTGGCGCGCGAGGGCTCCGAGTCCTCCGTGGCCGAGTCGTTCACCTTCGACGGCAGCAAGCTGGTCGGCCTGAAGGTGGTGCGCTCCGACAACGACTACCGATCGGCCTGCCTGGTCGCCGCCACCGACTCGGGAGCGCTGCGACGACTCCTGCCCGAAAAGAAGCGACACCGCGCGCTGGCCGAGCAGCTCGACCTCGTCACCACCAAGCGCTTCCTCTTCACCGTGAACTGGGTGGTGCCAGTGTCGGTCATCCCCAAGGGCATGGGCGAGCTCGCGCTGCTCGACACCGGCGATGGCGAGCTGGGGACGCTGCTCGTTCAAGTCTCTCCGGCGCGCAAAGTGGGAGCCAAGTCCGAGGAGGAGGCCGAACGTGTGGTGAGCGCTGGCGCCTTCGTGCCCGCCTCGACCCGGGACTTGGGCGAGCCGCACCTCGCGGCGCTGGTGGCACGCATCGGTGCTCACTTGGACGCGCTGATGCCCTTTGCCCTCGAGAAGCGAAAGGTCGAATCGGCCCCCTACCTCCACGCCGGAGGGGTGCGCGGCAGCCGGCTGCTCCCCCACCCGCTCTACGAGGTGGACACTGAGCGCCACCTGGGCGTCACCGGCCTGCCACCGCGCTCGGCGGTGAAGAACCTCTTCCTCGCCAGCCGCGAGGTGCTCCCGGGCTTGGGGCTGGAGGGAGAAGTCCTCGCCGGCACCCAAGCAGCCCGTTTGGTACAGGAGACCTTGAAAAAGAACGACCCTCTCAGGTAGGGTCCGCCCCCTTTTTCAAGGAGTCTTGCAGTCATGGCCTGGAAGTGTGACATCTGCGGCAAGCGCCCGCTGGTCGGCAACAACGTCAGCCACGCGAACAACAAGACGAAGACGCGGACGGTGCCGAACCTCCAAAAGGTGCGCGCCAACGTCGGTGGCCGCACCCAGCGCGTGCTCGCCTGCACCCGGTGCATCAAGGCCGGCAAGGTGATCAAGGCGGCGTGAGCCCTTGGGCGAACGTCGCTCTCCGTCGACCGAAGCGCTTCACCCCCAGGGCGAAGACCTGGACCTCGCGTCCATTCGCGAGGTGGTGTTCCGCCTTCATCAAGAAGACCTCGCCGCCGTCGAAGCCGTCGGACGGGTGCTGCCCTCGGTCTCCGAGGCCGCGCAGGCGGCAGCCGATGCTCTACGCACGGGTGGGCGGCTCATCTACGTCGGCGCCGGCACGAGCGGCCGGCTAGGGGTGCTCGATGCCGCAGAGTGTCCTCCCACCTTCGGCACCCAGCCTGAGCAAGTGGTGGCGCTCATCGCCGGCGGCGAAAAGGCGTTGGTCCGCGCCGTGGAGGGAGCGGAGGACGATGAGCGCGCCGGTGTCTGGGCCGTCAAGGAGCTGAGGGTCGGAAAGGCCGACTTGGTGGTGGGCATCTCCGCCAGCTCGGCGACCGCGTACGTCCTGGGCGCGCTCGCGGAGGGGAGGCGGCGCGGGGCGAAGACCGCGCTGGTGTGCTGCAACCGCGAGGCGGCGGAGGAGGTGGACGTGGACATCCGCGTGCTGCCGCAGACCGGCGCCGAATTGATCGCCGGCTCCACCCGGCTCAAGGCGGGCACCGCGACCAAGCTGGTGCTCAACGCCATCTCCACGGCGGCGATGGTTGCACTGGGGAAGGTCTACCGCGGGCGGATGATCGACCTCGTGGCGTCGAACAAGAAGCTGGCGGCGCGCGCCCAGCGCATGGTGGCGGAGCTTGCCGGCGTCACCGAGGCAAAGGCCAAGGCGCTGATCGACCACGCGGGAGGAAGGCCGCGTCTTGCTCTGGCCATGCACTGGACCGGGCTAGACGCCGCCAGCGCACAAAAGGTGCTGAAAAAGCGGACGCTGCGCGAGCTGGAACGCGGTGCGCTGGCGAAGCGTCCAAGGCAAAAATGAAATCACATTCCACGGCAGCCCTCTTGGTCGCTCTGACTCTGGTGGTGCCACTGCAAGCCGCCGGAACGGAGCCAGAGCGCAAGGAACTGCACGTCTCCTTGCTAAAGGCGAGCGGGTCGGCGTTCTTCCTGGTCGAGCAGAGCCTCGGGCCCGACGCCGGGTCTGAAAAACACTACCGCCTCCACTTCACGCCCGACGGCACTTACCAGAACCGCGATGACGGCATCGACCTGTCGGAGGCAATCAAGGCCTCCACCGGTCACGTCTTTCCTTCACCCGAGCACTTGACGAGCATCAGCATCCAGTTCGTCAGCCCCACCACCGGGTTTCTCTACGGCTACACCACCGGCTATGGCTACTTCCCATTCCTCTATCGAACCGCGGATGCGGGAAAGACCTGGCAGCGACTTGCCCTATCCCGTGGAGCAGATCCTCGTTTGCGCCGGAACAACTTCTTCATGTTCGACGACAAGCGGGGGATCGTCCTGACGAATTGGGACGTCTACTTCATCACCCAGGATGGGGGCGTCACCTGGAGCCAAAGGCAGTTCATGCTCAAACCCGTTCGCAACGGCCACCTCGAGCCCTTCTACACGACGAGTGGACAGGTGACCGTGGTCATCAGGCACCCGGACTATCCTTCCCGTGACAGCGAGGCACACCGACAGGTGCGCGTGCTTCGCTCCGACGACTTCGGCGCCACGTTTCGTGAGCTGCGGTAGCAACCCGCTCCCCGCTCTATTGCCTGCCTGCCCACCTTGCCGCGGTATACCGCTTGAGGGTATAAACAGTCGTGGCCATTCTTGGCTTCGGCAGTGAGGTGACGCGCCGGTTCTTCCAGACCGGCGAGCTCGACCGGAAGGCTGGTTGGTTCCGACTCTCCAAGGTCGTCGCACGGAAGCTCGACATGGTCCACTACGCCTCTTCGTTGCGTGATCTCTTGAGCCCACCAGCCAACCGGCTGGAGTCCCTCAAGGGTGACCTGAAGGGATTTCATAGTATTCGCGTCAACGATCAATGGCGGGTGATCTTCCGCTGGACTAAC
>JBMORE010000170.1:0-17338 GCA_049322255.1 Myxococcota bacterium
CACGCATGGGTCGCCGCGCTTTCGATGTTGCTTCTGCCCGCAGCGGCGCTGGCCGACCACGAGGAAGACTTCCTCGACGACTTCCGCCGGCAAGGTCACGTACACACCTCGAGCTGCAACCATGTCGCCAGCCCGGTTCCTCCGGGGCAGCCCACCCAGTACGGTCGCTACGAGCTGCAGACCAACCAGAAGTGGGTCCCCGGGCGTTATGAGCAGGTCTGGGTGCCGCGTGTCTGCCGCAAGGGCCATCATCGCCGGCCACACCACGGCGGGCGCTGCTGGGGCGGTCACTACGAGCAGCAGTGGCGCGAGGGCTACTTCCAAACGGTGCAGGAGTGGGTTTGGGTGCCCACTTCCCGGCCGGAGCCCCGCTTCGGCCTGTATGTGAGCGGCGCGTTATAGGCCCCCTTCCGGCGCGCCCGGCGCCTCGGCCCTGTTGCGGCCGGGGCGCTTTTTTTTCCGCGAGCTGGTCGAGTCGAAGCCCTGGCCGGGCGGGCGAGGTAGAGTAGGCGGCGGTTGCCCGTGGCGCTCGCCCGCAAAAAGAAGGTGGTGGTAGTGCCGGCGCGCTCCGCGTTGCGTGAAGGGGTGGGTCGCGCCCTCGACGCTTTCGGCGCCGAAGCGGTGGACGCCTCCGGTGGCGCGGAGGCCGAGCTGGCGGTAGTGGACTTCACCGACCCCGACGGGCCGGCCGCCTTCGAGGCTTTGCGCTCCCGGCCGGGTGGGCTTGCCTGGCCGGTGATCGGCATCTTGCCGCCGTCGGTGGCCGCGGTGCCCGAGCTGGCCGACTTCGTCTCCCCCGGAGCCATCTCCACCGAGCTGCCCGCGCGGTTGGCGGTGGTGGCCTCCCGTCACGCCACGCTGGCCGAGGCCGCCCAGCGCGAGCGAGACCAGTCGTTGTTGCTCCGGCTCACCGCCGACTACGCCGAGGCCACGGACGTCGCCGAGCTGCTTCATGACGTCACCCGCCGCCTGGCGGAGGAGATGGGCATCATCCGCGCCTCCCTGGTGGTGGTGGACGAGGCCCAGGGTGCGGGGTTCGTGGTCGCGGCCAGCGACGACGCGTTGGTGAAAGACTTGCGCATCGAGCTGGCCCGCTACCCGGAGATTCGCGAGGTGGTGCGCACCGGCAAGCCGGTCATCATCGAGGACGCCCCCACCCACCCGCTGCTCGAAGGGGTGCAGGGGGCGGTGGCGGCGCGCGGCATCCAGAACATCGCCGCGGTGCCCCTCTCGGCGGGAGGAAAGGTGTTGGGGGTGCTCCTGCTTCGGGCCTCGGACAAGCGGAGCGCCTTCTCCCGCCGGGAAATCGATTTTCTTTCCACCGTGGCCCACGCCACCGCGGTGGCCCTGCGCAACGCCCGCAAGCTGGAGAGCATGCGCGGGCAGAGCGCGCAGGAGAAGTCGGCCCGCATCGCCGCAGAGGAGCGCGCCGCCGCGCTGCGCCGCTACGAGGCGTACTTCGCCCACCTCTCCGACGGCATCGCCATTCTCGACGAGAAGGCCTGTGTCCGCTCGATCAACCCCGCCGGTCTGCGCATGCTCGACGTGGCGGCGGAGGAAGCGGAGGGCCGGCACATCAACGCCCTCACCAACCCCACCGACGACGGCCTGTTGCTCGACGTCTTGTGGTCGGTTTCCCGCGGGGAGCTGCGCCGGGAGGTGGACTTACAAGCGCGCACCCTGGCCGGCCGCCGGCTCACTCTCTCAGTGTCCGCCGCGCCGCTGTCGGCGGAAGGGGGGGCGGCCATCCTCTCCTTCCGCGACGTCACCCACGCGCGCCAGCTGGCCGACGAGCTGCGTCAAACCAAGGAGTTCCTCGAGCGGCTCATCGACAGCTCGGTGGACGCCATCATCGCCTCCGACATGAAGGGCAAGGTGGTGCTCTTCAACAAGGGGGCCGAAGCCATTTGCGGCTACACCGCCGAGGAGGCGCTCACCCGTCTCCACGTGAAGGACTTGTACCCCGACGGCCAAGCCCGCGAAGTGATGGCCAAGCTGCGCAGCGACGACTTGGGAGGCAAAGGCCGTCTCACCGTTTCCCGGCAGAAAATCATCACCAAGAAGGGCGACTTGGTGCCGGTGAACATGACCGCCAGCATTCTCTACGAGGGAGGACGGGAGGTGGCCACGGTGGGCATCTTCACCGACCTGCGCGACCGCATGCAGCTGGAGCGCAAGCTCTCCGACGCCGAGACGCGGCTGGAGGAGTCGGAGAAGAACGCGGTCATCGTGGCGCTGGCCGGCACCGCCGCCCACGAGCTCAACCAGCCGCTCACCTCGGTGATGGGCTATGCCGAGCTCTTGAAACGCAAGCTCAAGGAAGAAGACTTCGCCTACCGGCCGGTGGACATCATCTACCGGGAAGCAGAACGAATGGCGGAAATCGTCCGGAAGATTGGCAAAATCACCCGGTACGAGACGAAGGCGTACGTGGGGGCGTCGAAGATTCTGGATTTGGAGAAGGCGACCTCCCATGAAGAATGAGCGGCGCAGCTCGGCGAAGAAAAAACCGGCGAGGCAGGCCCCCACCGCCGATGCCTTCGAGGCGTTCTTCGCCGCGGTGGAAACTCCCGCGGCGCTGTGCGACCCCGAGCTGACGTTGCTCACCGCCAACCCCGCCTTCGAGGCTTTGTGCGGGGTGAAGGGCGCGGCGGGTCGCAAGCTGCCCGAGCTGCTTCAAGGGGCGGAACCGGCCCCTCCCGACGGAGCCACCCGGGACATGGAGGTGGTCTGCCACAGCGGGCAGGCGGTGACGGTGACGCTCACCCGCAAGGCGGGGACGGTGGCGGTCTTCGCGCGAAACCTCTCCGAGACCGCGGCGGGCGATTCGCTGGCGGCGGCGGGAAGGGCGCTGCTCGAGCACTCCCGGGTGGAGCAGGCGTTGCTCGAGCTGGGGCGCAAAGTGGCGGGCGCCACTTCTGAAGAAGAGCTCATCGCCGTGGTGGCCAAGGGAGTGCAAGGCCTCTTTCCCGGGCGCAACTTCTGCGTGCGCATCTGCGACCAGCGCACCTCGGCCCTCACCTCGCTCTATGCCGAGGGGCAGCTGCGCGAGGGGGCGCGGGACGTCATCGTTTTGCGGCGCAGCGCGGCGGAGAAGACGCACCTTCCTGTAAAAGACCTGCCGCCCGAGCGGGTACGCGTCACCGACGAGGAGGTGCCGTTGATGTTCGTCGGCAGCGTACGCTCCATCTGCGCGCCGCTGGTGGCCTCGGGGCAGCTGTTCGGGGCCATCAACGTGGAGTACCCGCAAGGGCTCACCGCCGACTTGGTGGCCGATGACCGCATTCTCATTCAGCTCGCCAACCAAGTGGCGGTGGGGGTGCGCAACGCCAAGCTCATTGACGAGCTCACCTTCGTACGCAAATACCTGGAGGAGCTGCTCGAACACGCCAACGCGCTCATCCTGGTAGTCAACCGGGAGCGGCGAGTGGTGGTGTTCAACCGCGCCCTGGCCCGACTCACCGGGTGGAGCAAGGAGGAGGTCTTAGGGCAGAACGTGCTTCAGTTCATTCCCCCCAGTGAGCAGATGCGGGTGATGCGCGTCATTGCCGCTTCCCTCAAGGGGGAGCGTGCCCACTTCGAGACGCGGGTCTTCGGCAAGCAGGGCCGCGAGGTGCGGGTGTCCTTGGCCACCTCCAGCGTGCTCACTCGTCAAGGGGAGGTGGAGGGAGTCATCGCCATCGGGCAAGACCTGACCCAGATGAAGGAGCTGGAGGGCCGGGTCATTCAAGCGGAGAAGATGGCGTCGCTGGGCCAGCTCGCCGCCTCGGTGGTGCACGAAATCAACAACCCGATGACCGCGGTGCTCACCTACGCCGACGCGCTGTACACGCGCTCGTTGGGGCAGCCCACCTCCGGTGCGGGCGAAACGGAGAAGCTCAAGAAAATCGTCGACAACTCCGAGCGGGTGTTGCGCTTCACCCGCGACCTGGTGAGCTACGCCCGGCCCGCGCAGGACTTGCCCGAGGAGCTGGAGTTGCAAGCGGTGCTCGACACCGCGGTGGGGTTTTGCGACCACGTCTTGCGCAAGCACGGGGTGGAGGTGGTGCGTCGCTACGAGGCGGTGCCGCGGGTGGCGGCGGTGAAGGGCAACCTGGTGCAGGTGTTCGTCAACCTCGTCACCAACGCTTGTCACGCGATGCAGCCGGGCGGGCGCGTCGTCTTGGCCACCCGCCGGGAGGAGGATGAGGTGGTGGTGGGGGTGACCGACAACGGCACCGGCATCGACCCGGCGCACCGCGAGCGCATCTTCGAGCCGTTCTTCACCACCAAGCCCGACGGCAAAGGCACCGGGCTGGGGCTGTCCATCGTGGCCAACATCGTGGAGAAGCACGGGGGCCGCATCGAGGTGGAAAGCGAGGTGGGCCAAGGCACCACCTTCGTCATTCGCCTGCCGGTGCAGGAGTAGGCTACCGCCCCTCGCCCCTACCTCTCCCAGCGGGAGAGGGCGCCGTTCAATCCTCGTCGAGCTCGGCGAGGAACTCCTCCTTGGTGAGCAGCCCCTTGCGCGCCATCAGACGCATCAGGGCCCAGAATTTGCGCTCGAGCTTTTCCACCTCGCCGTCCTCGCCAGCTTCCCCGAAGAGGTAGTCGAGGTCCTTGGCCACCGAGGACGCCGGCTTTGCGGCACTTCGACGTTGGCGACGCTGCGCCTCACGCTTCTGGATGAGCTCGGCCAGCGCAGTGCGCTCGGATTTCTCCTCGGGGGGTAGCTCTTCCCCGACGATGATGTCACCTTCCTCGGGCTTGGCTTCGGTGTCCACCACCCGCACCCCGCCGCCACGCGCCACCAGGGTCATCTTCCCCTCGGGCGCATCGTCGGGGGCCACCTTGTGGTAGTAGCGCAAGATGGCGGCGCGAATCGCCGAGAGGGGCGCCAGGCTGGGCACCACCTTGAGGCCGGTGGTGAACTCGATTTCCTCGATGGCCGGTACATTGAGTGGGTCGCTCATCGCCACGCAAAGCTGCCGCCGCCCCCTTGTGCCCTCCAGCTTGTAAGGGAAGAGGTCGTTCGATTCGCAAAAGCGGGCGCGCAAGGTGTGCACCGCGCTCCAGTCAGGGCTCGTCTTCCTCAGGTCGACCAGCGGGATGCCCAGCGCCTCGGAGAGGACTTGGGCCAGCTGCTCTTCAGTGACGAAACCCTTGTGAATCAGCGCCACCCCCAGGCGCTGCCGGGTGGTGCGGTGGTGGGCGAGGCCCTCCTCGAGCTGGTCGGCGGTGATGACCTGACGTTCGAGGAGCAGCTCGCCAATTCGCTTGCGCATGCAGGCTGGCTCCTTTAGCACGCGACTGTCCGAAACGGCTTCAGTTTGCGCGGAGCTCGAACAAGCGTCGCTTGCCTTGACACCTTTTTTTTCACCACTGTAGAGTCCGCCGACTTTTTCCAAATCCTGATCCGACCCGCTTTAGGAGCGCCGTCGACATTCAGGTGCCGCGACTGATAACGGTCCGAGCCGAACCGGAGGCGACACGAACATGAACCTGGGGCAAGTAGACCTGTTGGCCAAGACGTTGCTCGCGCAGCATGGTGGGTCGGGTGACGGCTCCTTTTTCGATGAGGTCGCGCGCCGCTGGGTGGCGGGTGACTGGGGCATGTACCCCATCGCGCTGTGCCTGGTGATTGCACTGGCAATCATGGTGGAGCGGACCATCGTGTTGTTCTTCTCTGCCTCCATCAACAAGGAGGGCTTCCTCCGCGGGCTGAAGAAGCACATCTACTCGGGCGATTTGGACAAGGCCATCAACTACGTCGCCGGCCAGAAGCCCACCCCGCTCACCAACGTCATCAAGGCGGGGCTGATGAACGTGCCCAAGGGCGAGGAGGAAGTGCAGGCGGCGCTCGACGAGGCCTCGCTGCGGGAGACTCCGCGCCTGGAGGCCCGTACCGGCTACCTGGCGATGCTCGGCAACGCGGCGATGCTCGCCGGCCTGCTCGGCACCGTGTCGGGTCTGATTCGCTGCTTCGAAGCGGTGGCTACGGTGAACCCGGCGGACAAGGCCACCATTCTCGCCGCCGGTATCTCGGAAGCGATGAACTGCACCGGCTTTGGGCTGCTCACCGCCATTCCCGCGCTGGTGGCGTTCTCCATCTTGATGGGCCGCACCCAGTCGCTCATCAACGACATCAACGAGACCTCGGTCTCGGTGCTCAACCTCATCGTCTCCAACCGCGACAAGTTCAAGGGCGCCACCATCTCGGCCTCGCGCGACGACGAGTAGGGCTGGCTCGAACGGTTTTGGATCCGCGGGGTGCGGCACAAACAGGCCCTGCGGCGGAACCGGCCGAGGCAAGAGGCTGTCGAGTGCAATTGGGGTAGGCGTTAGAAAAGGAGTGAGTCCATGGCCGGCGGTATGGATCTCGGGCAGGGTGGCAAGGGTGGCAAAAAGCCGCTCGACACTGCCATCAACCTGGTGCCGTTCATCGACCTGATGGCGGTGACCATCAGCTTCCTCATCATGACCGCGGTGTGGACGCAGATTGGTCGCCTTCAAGTCTCGCAGGCCGGCGGCCCCTCCGACCCCAACAAGCAGGAGGAGGAGCAGAAGACAGTTCCTTTGAACTTGCTCATCACCGACAAGGAGCTGCGCCTCACCGCCGGAGGCAGTGCCTTCGACCCCATTCCCTTCACCCGAGACAGCAAGGGCAAGCTCGACCTGGCCAAGCTGACGGCGAAAATCAAAGAGCTGAAGACCCAGCTGCCCGACCAGAGCGCCATCACTCTGCAGACAGAAGACGCGGTGCGCTACGAAGACCTGGTGCGGATCATCGACGAGTGCATCGGCTCGGGGCTGCCCAACGTCTCGGTATCTCCGGCGATGGGCTAAAAGCCCTTTGCGAGAAAGGTTCTAGGAAGAAACCATGCCCATCAAGGTTCCCGGCAAGCGGTTCGGCAAGCGCCTCGAGCACTCCAAGGTGTTCGGCCACGGCGGCGCCCACAAGAAGAGCGGCTACGCCGACCTGCTCATCACCCCGCTGGTCGACATGTTCGTCATCATCGTGCTCTTCCTCATCGCCAACTTCTCGGCGACCGGCGAGGTGCTGATGATGACCAAGGACGTGCAGCTGCCCGAGGCGGTCAACGTCAAAGAAATCGAGCTGGTGCCGGTGGTGATGATTTCCAACGAGCAGGTCATCGTCTCCGGCAACGTCATCGGCCGGGTGGAGGACCTCTCCCGGGAGGACTACCTCAACATCCCCGCGTTGGAAGAGAAGCTGCGCGACTTGAAGAAGCAGTACGAAGACCTGCACGCGGTGGCCAAGGACGGCTCGGGCTTCAAGGGCGATGTCAACATCCAGGCCAACAAGGACGTGCAGTTCAAAATCATCAAGCGGGTGATGTTCAGCTGCGCCACTGCGGGCTACTCGAACATCAACTTCGCGGTGCTCAGCAAGGGTGAAGCGGGAGCTGAGACGCCCGCCGCCGCGGCCACGCCGTAGCAGCTGGGGCTGTCAGTCAGCGAATGAACCACTGAGAAGCCGGGAGCGTTTGCGGGAACGAGGTCGGTGATCGGGCACGTCGCACGCGACCGGACACGTGACCCGCCATCGTGAGCCGTACACGTCCCCGATGCCCGCAAACGCTCCCGCTCCCGCTCCCGGTTGTTTCGGGTACGAGGCTTGGCTACGAGGCCTTTAGCTCGCACGCAGGAAGGCGCGCTCTTTCACTTCGCCCCGGTGGTAGGCGGTGCCCGCGGCGATGAGGTGGCAGACCCAGCCCAAGAGCCCGCCAGAGCCAATCCAAAAGCCGGGGGTGATGATGAGCCAGAACAGACCGCGCAAGATGTCCCCGTTGTAGATTTGTCCCACCCCAGGGACGACGAAAGACAACAGGGCAGCCACGCCAGGTCGGGACATTTGTTGGTGCAACCTCCTCGAAACAGTCTCTACGGAACGGGCGGAGGTTGATTGCATTCGTCTCGGTGCGTCAAAGCATTCGCGGGGCGCACTGAATGCGCGGGTGGCCAAGGGCGTTGACGTCCACAAGTGAGGAAGTCGGTTTTTTTGCGCTGGGCGTGGAGAAAAAGAGTGCCTAGTTTCCTGGCGATGAAATGGGCCGCAGGTCAGCGAGCGCTGTTCGCCCTCCTCGCCGCGGGGCTTTGTCTGCCGGCCGCCGCCGACGAGCCCAGCTGGGAGGTGGTGGCCACCGGCGCCATCACCGTCAAGTCGCGGGCCCGCCCGGGCTCGAACATCAAGGAGATTTGGGCCGAGGGCGAAATCAACGCTCCGGTGGCCGACATCCAGGCGGCGCTGATGAACCCCGACCGCTTCCCCACCTTCATGCCCTACGTGAAGGAAGCGCGGGAGGTGGGGCGGCCCGAAGCCGACGGCAGCCGTTACGTCTACACCCGGCTCGATTTGCCCTTGGTGGCGCCGCGCGACTACGTGCTCAAGGTGAAGCTGGTGGAGGGCGTCGACGGCGAGGGCAAGGGCACCTTTCGCAACCACTGGGTGGCGGCCTCCAACTACCTACCCAAGCGCGCGAACATCGTGCGGCTCCAGGTGAACGAGGGCAGCTGGGTGGTGCGCCCCGTGGGGGACGGCGCGAAAAGCTGGGCGGTGTACAAGTTCACCGTCGACCCCGGAGGGTGGATTCCCGCCTTCGCCGCCGACATGGGCAACAAAAGCGGCGTCACCGACACCTTCAAGGCGGTGGAGAAGGAAGCCTCGCGGCGGTGCCAGGAGCGCAAGGCGAACGGCGCCCGCTAAACGCTCGCCCGCGGCTAGGATGAAGCCGATGCGACTGGTGAAGCTGGGGCTTTCCAGCCTCGATACGACAGTGGGCGCCTTCGCCGCCAACGTGAATCAGGCGATTGCCGTCGCCCAGCGCATGGCGAACGAGCAGGTGACGGTGGGAGCCTTCCAGGAGCAGCTGGTGGGCGGCTACCCGCCGGAGGACTTGGTGCAGTGGCAGGGCTTCGTCGAGCGCCAGTGGAGCGAGCTGTTGCGCTTCGCCGAACAGACGCGCGCGCTGCCCACGGTGTTCGTGCTCGGGGTGGCCGTCTCACACCAAGGGCTTCGCTACAACTGCGCGGCGGTGGTGGCGGGGGGCAAGGTGCGCGGGCTGGTGCCCAAGGAGAAGCTGCCCACCTACAGCGTCTTCTACGAAGGGCGGGTGTTCTCCCGCGGCTACCCGGGAATGAACGAGCTCCACCGCGGGGTGCCGCTGGGCGATTGGCTGTTCCGCTTCGACTTCGGCACCCTGGCGGCCGAGGTGTGCGAGGACATTTGGAGCGCCGACGGGCCGATTCGGCGGCGGGCCTACTCGGGGGCGGAGCTGGTGGTGAACCTCTCCGCCTCTCCTTTTCGCGTCGGGGTGGTGCAGACGCGGCGGGAGATGCTCGCCACCCGTGCGTCGGACCATCAGTGCACCCTCGCCTACGCCAACGCGGTGGGTGGCAACGACGGGTTGGTCTTCGATGGCGGTGGTTACGTCAACCAAAACGGTAAGTGGGTGCTGGAGGCGCCCCGCTTTGTGCAGGGCTTTTCCACCGCCGTCGTCGACCTGGATCGCACCGCGCGCCTGCGCTCGGAGAACACCACCTGGCGGGTGGACCAAGAGGCGTACGCCGCCGTCCAAGGGAAGGTGCCCACGCTCGAGGTATCGCCCTCGGAATTCACCTCCGCGCGTTCGGGGTTGACCTATCCGGTGCCCACGCACCGAAGCTTTTTTCTCCCGCCGCCCCTTTTGTCGCGTCCCCCCCGCGAAGAGCTGTGTGAAGACATTCTCGACGCGCTCGCCTTGGGGGTGGGCGACTACTTCGAGAAGAACCACTTTCGGAGCATCGGCATCGCCCTCTCCGGCGGGCGCGACTCCTTGCTCACCCTGCTCATCGCCCACCGCTACGCGAAGAAGGCCCGGCCGGAAAACCCCGGCTCGCTCATCTACGCCTTCTACATGCCCAGCCGATATTCCTCGAAGCAGACCCAAGAGGCGGCCGAGACCATTGCTCGCGAGCTGGGGGTCGTTTTCCAGGTGGTGTCCATCGACGAAGCGTTCGAGCGGGAGCTTTCCGCGGCGCGCAAGATGCTGGGAGAGCAACCGGTGAGTCCCGTCACCGAGCAGAACATTCAGGCCCGCCTGCGCGCGGCCCGCATGTGGAACTGGGCCAACTCCTCGGGCGGGCTTTTCTTACAGACGGGAAACATGAGCGAGAAAGCGGTGGGCTACACCACCATCGGAGGGGACTTGATGGGGGCGCTGGCGGTCATCGCCAACGTGCCCAAGACGGTGGTGATGTTTTTGCTCGAGTACTTGCACGAGAAGCACGGCTACCAGGGCATTGCGCTGGCCACCGCGCGGCCCGCAGGCCCGGAGCTCGCTTTCGACCAAGTGGGAGAAGAAGAGCTGATGCCCTTCCCCATCCTCGACGCCTGCTTTCACCTCTTCGCCGGAGAGAAGCTTTTGCCTTCCGAGCTGGTCGAGGTGCTGGTCACCCTGTTCCCCGAGCTGCCCCGCGAAAAGCTCGCCGGGTACGTGGACAAGTTCGTGCGGCTCTTCATGCAGTCCATCTACAAGTGGGTGCAGTCGCCGCTGTCTTTGCACATCGGCAACCTGGACTTGGACCGCGAGCGGGCGCTGCAGCTGCCGGTGGTGACGGACGCCGATTGGAGAAGAAGCTAGGGTATACTTTTGCGCGAAAGCTCAAAGCGAAGGAGGCGTTGCGATGGCTTGGAATTCAGTGGGGGGAAAAGTCGCCGCCGGGGCCGCTTCTCCCAAAAAAACTCAGGATCCCGTGGGGGAGTTTCGTGCGTTGGTGGAGCAGCACCGTTCGGCCACGAGCGATCGGCGCTTCAATGCATATACGACCATGGTGCTGATGGATGCAGCTGTTCGCGCCATCGGAAACGCTCGCTCCCCTCAAGAGGCGCGTGAAATTGGAACGATGTTCCGCCAAGAGGTGATGAACGCGGTCAACTTCGACGTCCATGCCTCCCTTTCGCTGGACGACCACCCGATTCACCAGGCGCTGTGCGAATTTTTACCCTCCAAGGCTTGGTCCCCCACCCGGCCGGACCCCAGCTGGGCCGACTACGTCGACGCCTTCACCAAGTTCCAATTCGCTCGCGGTGCCGCCTTGGCCCCCAGCGAGCCGAAGTAGGCTTTAGCGGCTGGCCACCCCGTCACGGCCTCCCTGCTTCACTCGCAAGCATGCCGCCTCCGCCGCCTCGAGCAAGTTGAGCGAAGGCTCGCTGGCGCGCAAGGCCGCCACCCCCACGGAGACGGTGAGGCGGAAGTCTCCGAAGGCCGAGGCGTGCCTCGTCTGTGGCGCCGCCTGGCGAATGCGCTCGGCGAGGTGGCGCGCGCTGTCCAGCCCGATGCCGGGCAGCACCACCGCGAGCTCGTCGCCTCCTACTCGCCCGATGGGCCCCTTGCCGTCGACGACCTCAGATACCTTGGCCGCCAAGTGTCCCAGCGCCACGTCGAGCGCATCGCGCCCGTGGAGGTCGTTGAGCTCCTGCAAGTCATCGACGTCGAGCACCAGCACCGAGAGCGCGCGCCGCTGCTGTTTGGCCGCTCGCACCGCCAACGTCAGCTCCGTCTCCAGCCGCCCGCGTTTGAAGGCGCCGGTGAGCAAATCGACGTCGGCGGAGAGCTCGTCCTTCATATTCCGCTGGCTCGCTGTGTCTTGGCGTGCGCTTTGTCCCAGCCGTCGTAATAGCGCACGGCCTCCTCGCCGATGCGCTGCAGGTGCTGGCTGTTCATGTACGCCGACAGGGGTGCGGCGGCCAGCGGCACCGCCTTGCCCAGGGTGCCAAGCCCGCTTCTTTCCAAAAGCTTGCCGGCGAGCCTACCCATCACCTTCGGTCCCGAGCGCTGCAAGGGGCCGATGCCGTGGGCGTAGCCGTACAAGTCGAGCAGCTCGGCGCGCGCCCGCTCTGATTTTAGATTCACCTTGTAGAGGGTAGCGACGTCCACCAGAAGCACCAGCTCCAGCCACGCGGTGACCAGGAGGTCGGCCGGCACGCTGAAGAGCCCGAAGACGCCGCTCACCCCGCCCACCATGCTGGCAAGCCCCTTCTTGCCGTCGATGAGCCGCTGGGCCAACTCGCGCACGTCGGCCGAGGGGTAGCGGCGGGAGAGCTCGTCGACCCGCTCGCGGGAACGGGAGATTTCCCTCGTCACCAGCGCCGAGAGGCGGGCGTGCGCCAGGATGCGCAGGTGCCGCGGGGAGAGTTTTTTGAGCAGCTGGAGCCGCTCGGTGAGGGCGTCGTAAAAGGCCATGTCAGTACCCATTATCGGCGAGGTAGAGGTCGACCAGCGCCCCTTCCTCGAACCACACCTGGTACTGAACTTTGGTGAACCAGCGTGATTCCGGACGGGCCTCGCGAATCTCGAGGAGCACCTGGTTGGTGCCGGTGTCCACCACCGCCGCGCGCGCCAGGCACGCCGCACCCGGCTGCTGGCCGAAGCCGCCCTCCAGGCAGACCTCGTCACCGGGAGCGAGCTTGCGGGCGTACGTCTGCGCCAAGCCCTTCGCTTCATCGCAGTGTGGCCGTACCGAGGAGGTGCCGTGGGCCATACACCGGTCTTGGCGCGGTGCCTTCACCTGTTCGGGCAGGGAGTCGAAGAGCGTTCCTCCGCCCCGTTCATGCCGCACCCGGTCATCGTGGATGCAGGCGGCGGCGAAGAGCGCTCCGAGGAGGAGCGCCCACTTCATGGCGCCCCCTTCGACGAGGAACGGAGGAAGGAGGACAGGCGGGCCTCATCAGACGGCTGCATGTCGAGGAAACGAACACCCATGCCGAACGATTTCTGATCCGGCACGTTCACCACCTCGCCTTGGCAGACAACAGGAGCGTCGCCCGGCAGTCGCACGGTGATGGTGACCTGCGCTCCCACCGGCAAGGGAATGGCCTTGTCGAAGAAGGCGCCTCCCAGGGAGAGGTCCTGAGTGGAGTAGAGCAAAAAACCGCGCTCGCCGTGCAGCTCCACCGGTACCGCGACGGCCACTCGCTCTGCCTGGCGCCGTTCGAGGGAGGACGGATCCAAAGCCTAAGCGCTACGGGCGGCGAGGAATTTGTGAATGCGTCGCACCGCCTCCACCGAGGGGTTACGGAACGCCAGCCGCATTCCGCCGCGCGCGTCGTACGTACCCACCACCTCCGCGTCCACCTCGATGGGCGTGCCCACTTCGTCGGGCAGCTGGAGCACCAGCTTGACCTTGGTGCCCAGCTCGTGCGCGTAGCCCTGGCGGGCGGAAAGCCCGAAGGTGGACAGGTCGGTGGTGATGCGGAAGTAGCGCGAGGTGCCCACCCGCTCTTCCCACTCGAGCTCCACCGCCACCCGGGGTGTGGCCCGTCTTTCCCGCTGGCGGTCGAGAGTGCGCTTTTTCAGGTCCTCGAACAAACGCAGAAGCGTGCTCTCAGGCAACCGCTCTGATGGCTCCGGGGTTTGGCGTGGCCGGGGAGCGATGACTGGTAAAGGCGCGAAATCACCCGTGGAGGTCATGTGTGTGCCGTCCTCACCTGGGATTATCGCTGGGGGTTGGAAAGGGTTGTTTAGCGACGGAAGCTCAGGTTTTGGCTGAAGTTGACGGGAATGGCCACGCCCCCGGAGTGGATCTGCCCGTTGAAGGCCACCTGGCCGGCTCCGGAGCGCAGGGCGGTCGCTGCCTTTGCCGCGGAGAGAAAGTTGATGTTCACCGGCAAGGTGACCGAACGGGTGCCCTTGCCCGGCAGCGCGCCCAGGTTGCCGGAGGAGACCGAGCCGACGGTGGCTCCGGCGATGCTCACGCTGCCGCCCAGGCCCTGAACGGGGAGCTCAAAGGAGTTGCGGTTGGTGACGGTGAGAGGCACCTCCACGGTGGCGCCGGAGAGGGTGAGTTGGGTGATGCGCGGCGGGGCGAGGGCGACCTGGGGAATCTTGGGCACCTCGAACTGGTCCTCGCGCTCGAGGGGAAATTTGAGAATACCGATGGGGGTGTTGATGCCCACGTGCCCTTGCGCGCGGTAGGTGGCGTAGTCCTTGGTGAGGAAGGTCTGCACCACCGGGGCGATGTCGGCGAACTTGATGTTCGCGGGGAAGACCAGCCGGGCGCTGCCTCTTGCGGGGATTTGCAGCCCGTTGGGCGGCTGGCCGGCCACCACCTGCTTGCCGTCGACGAAGAGGGCGTAGTCGACCTCGGCGAGCGACAACCCGAAGGAGTTGGGATTGTCCAACGCGTAGGTGAGTTGGAGCGTCAGACCCGACAGGGCGACGTCCGCCAGTTGTGCCGAATGGAAACGCAAGGTGGGCTTTTGAAAGGCGCTGGCAAAGAACTTGGAGAGCGCCGCGCACCCGCTCGAGGCGAGGACGGCGAAAGTGAGAAGGAGAAGGGACTTTTTCATGGCGAAGTTGACGGTGCCGAACGGCCGGTAGAGCCGAAAATTCAGTGGGGGTGGTCGCGGGGCCGCCGCAGGCGCATCATGAAGGCGATGGGCCTGATGCGCCAGGACGAGATTGGCCGTTGCGCGTTGATTGACGTGCTCGAGGAGGCAGTCTTACGCGCGCGGCCGGTGGCGGTGACCTTGCGGGGAGGCACGTCGTTCATCGACCGAGTGGTGGACGTGGTGACAGAGCGGGGCGACGATTTCGCCGTCTTCGCCACCCACGAGCGGGTGCGTGTGGGTGACATCGCCGGACTGACCCGTGCCCCAGCGGCGCCCCAGCGTCCCTGTTAGCTTCGTGCGCATGACGCCCCCCGCCGCCCGTCTGCCTCCGGCGCCTTCCCACGTCACCAACGAAGATGGACATCCGCGCTTCGGCACCTACATGGGGAGCATCGACGAGGTCGACCTCTCCCGCCTCGCTGGGCCTTACCACCTGTCGCTCCCGCAGCGTCTGCTCAAGCACAAGCGCTGGCTCTTCACCTTCATGTCCACCCCCGAGGTCATCGCCGTCTGTGCGATATCCGACCTCACCTACACCGCCAACGCCTTCACCGTGGTGGTGGACTTGAAGGACAAGAAAGTGGTGGCCGACGAGAGCTTCATGGGGCTTCCGGGTCCGTGGGCGGAGGTGGGCAACCGCCCCTCCGAAGGCCTGCGCGCCCGCTTTCGCGCCCCCGGCGCCCGCTTCGGCGTGGTGCGCCCCGAAGGCAGCGAGCGGGTTCACCTGGGCGTCGAACGCACCCGACGCTTGCCTTTTTCGAAGCCGAGCCTTTCCTGGAAGGGAGACTTGCTCGCGGTGGGAGGGCCGCCGCCGCTCACCGTCGTCTCTCCGGTCCTCCAAGACGGAGTGGTGAACGTCACCCAGAAGTGGGCCGGGCTGCTCGCCTTCGGGGAGCTTTCCACCCAAGGGCGTCGCTACCGACTCGACGGCGGGGTGGGCGGGATGGACTACACCCAGGGCTACCTCGCACGCCGCACCAGCTGGCGCTGGGCCTTCGCCAACGGCCGCCTGGACGATGGGACTCCCATCGGCCTCAACCTGGTCGAGGGCTTCAACGACACCCCTGAGGCGAACGAGAACGCGGTGTGGATGGGCAAGGAGCTTTTTCCCGTGGGCCGTGCGTGTTTTGCGTACGACCCGCGCGAAGTCCTCGACGAGTGGAGGGTGGCGACCGTCGACGGGGCGCTCGACCTCGCCTTCCGCCCCTACGGCGCACACCGTGAGGAGCGCGACTACAAGGTGGTGAAAAGCTACTTCGCCCAACCGGTGGGAGTCTTCGAAGGGCGAATCCGCGTCGGCGGCCGCGAATTGCGGGTCAGCGAACTGCCAGGGGTGACGGAGGACCAGGACATTCTCTGGTAGGCGCCTGGCGCACACTCCTGCTGGGTGCAGATCGCCTCACGTCACGTTCTTGCCCCACCCCCGGGCGCACGTAAACAGGCTCAAGCTCCGGGAGTTTCGGTTGGTCACGGCGTTGCAAAACGAACGACCGAACCTTCGCCCGGAGAGATTCCATGATCCGCCGCTTGATGCTGCTCGCCGTGCTGCTGAATGGCTGTACGGAGCTCAATTCCTCCAACGTCGAACAAGGTTCCGAGGCGCTTCGGCCCGCTGGCGGGTCCAAAACCTCGTCGAGCTACGCGCTGCGCACCACCGCTCAGAAATCCACCAAGCCAACCTGGCAAAGCAGCTTTCCAATCAACTCTACCTACGACGTTCATTTCGCCTTCGAAGTGCCCTCGTCCGTCAAAGGACACCATGTGGCCACCGTGTTCGTTTTCATGCCCAACCTGTCCACCTACCAGCGGTTTGATCTTCCTTTTGCCACCGACGTCGCAGCCTCCAGCGGAGAGCAGCAGGCGCAGAAGCTCTCCACGGGGTACCGGGTCTGGGCTTCGATGCCGGTCGCGGGTACCATCATCGAGCAGTATTCGCTCACCGGAGACTGGCGCGCCGACGCGTATTTGGACGGCGCGAGCACCGTCGCCGCCAAGGCCTCCTTCTCGCTGCAGTAAACGAGGGCCTCAGTGCATGTCAGATAAAACCATACCGACGGGGGTTTAGGCAGAATCTTGGCATCCTTGGGAATCTGGTTCAGAATGCCCGCCAAAGGGGAGTGTGGGTTTGCACCTAGGGCGACCAACGTTGGTGGTGGTCGATGACGACGTTGGAGCGCGCGATGAAATCGTACGCTCCGCCGATGGCTGGAGCGTGTTGCACGCGGCCTCGGCTGACGAAGCCGAGTCGTTGATCAGCCAAAAGTCGATTCAGCTGATCTTCGCCGGTTCATTGGGTGGCTCGGCCGGAGTCGACCTGCTCCGACGCATTCGGCGAAACCAGCCCCAGGTGCGTCGGGTGCTGTTGTGGTCAGACACCGACCCCGACACCCTGTTCGCAGCAATCAACGCCGCCGAGGTCTTTCGCATCGTTCGCAAGCCCAGCTCTCAGGAGGAGATTCGAGCGGTTCTTCAGGCGGCCCTGGCGCACGCAAGCGAAATCGAAGCGGAGGTCGACCGACGGACCGAAACCGTGACGCGCGGAAAACGCGAGTGGGAGGACACCTTCGACGCGATCCGCATGCCCATCACCATCGTCGGGCCCGACTTCTCGGTGGTTCGCGCCAACCGGGCCTGCGCCGACTTACGTGGTGAAGACATCAGACAGATTCCCGGTCAAAAGTGCTACGCGGCGTTGTTCGCCCGCTCCGAACCGTGCGAGCCCTGCGCCATCCGAAAGCTCGACCAGGAGGGGGGGAGCAGCACGCAGGCGGAAATCAACGCATTGGGTCGCGACTTTCGCGCCGTCGCGTACCGGATGAAATCGAAGGATTCGGTGGTGTGCTCCTACCAGGACATCACCGAGGAAAAGCGCCGAGTCGCCCACCAGGCGCACACTGAAAAGATGGTGGCGCTGGGTCAGCTCGCGGGCAGCGTGGCTCACGAAATCAACAACCCCATCGCCACGAT
>JBMORE010000170.1:17438-47076 GCA_049322255.1 Myxococcota bacterium
TTTGCCTCGCATTCACGCCAACGGTGGCCAACTTCAGCAAGTGCTGTTGAACCTTCTGCAGAATTCGTTGCAGGCGCTTCCTTCAGAGGCGGGCAAGATTTCCCTCACCGCCGGGGCCCTCGACGCAGAGCGGGTCTTCTTTCGGGTGTCGGATACCGGCACGGGAATCAAGCCGGAGCACCTCCCGCGTATTTTCGAGCCCACCTTCACCACCAAACCAGCGGGGAAAGGAACCGGCTTCGGAATGGCGGTCGCCGATGCTATTGTCCGCGAGCATGGCGGGTCGATTCACGTCGACAGCGAGGTCGGGCGTGGCACGCACATCGAGGTGCGGCTTCCGTGCAAATCAACGTCGTTTGAGCAGAAATAGGGAATGAGCCCCAAGCCCAAGGTGCTCGTCGTCGACGACGAGGAAGCGCTGCTCAAAGCGTTGTCCATGGCGCTCACCCGCGCGGGTTGCGAGGTCGTCAGCCTCACCGATCCGATCGAGGCGTCGATCGCCGCCAAGGAGCGCGGCTTCGAGGTCGCCCTGCTCGACATCGCGTTGCCCAACCTGACGGGAATCGACCTCCTCAAGGAAATCAAGAACACGAGGCCGGAGCTCGAGGTCATCATGATGACCGGCGACGCCACCGCCTCGACCGCCCTCGCCGCGGTGAAAGCGGGTGCCTACGACTACCTGACCAAGCCGTTCGAGAGCCTCGAGCATGTCGTCTTGACCGTGACCAAGGCGTGCGAGCGCAAGCGCATGCTCGATCGCAACCGCATGCTCGAGGGCATGCTCGAGGCCAAGGAGCACTTCGAGGACTTCATCGGCCAAAGCCCCGCGATGACCTCGGTGTTCAAGCTCATCGAGGCGGTCGCCGCCTCCTCGGCGACGGTTCTCATTCGCGGGCAGAGCGGAACCGGCAAGGAGCTGGTGGCCCGGGCCATTCACCGCCTGAGCGCCCGTAAGAACAAGTCGTTTTTGGCCATCAACTGCTCAGCGCTCACCGACACCCTGCTGGAGAGCGAGCTTTTCGGTCACGTGAAGGGGGCTTTCACCGGAGCCGTGTCCAACGCCCAGGGGCTGTTCGCCGCCGCCGACGGAGGAACGCTGTTTCTCGACGAGATCGGCGACATCTCTCCTCAAACCCAGGTTCGGCTGCTTCGGGTGCTGCAAGAGGGAGAGGTGCGTCCGGTTGGCTCCCGAGAAGTCGTGCACGTCGATACCCGGGTCATTGCCGCGACCAACGTGAACCTCGAGGATGCCAAGGCGGAAGGCCGGTTCAGGGAAGACCTCTACTACCGCCTCAACGTCATCGTCATCGAGCTGCCGCCGCTCAAAGATCGGCTCGATGACATCCCGCTGCTCGCGCACCACTTCGTCCGCAAGCACGCCGCCAAGATGGGCAAAGAGATCAGCGGGCTGAGCAACGACTTTCTGCAGGCCCTCATGAGCTACGCGTGGCCGGGAAACGTGCGCGAGCTGGAGAACGTCATCGAGCGCGCGGTGGTCTTCACCCCCGGCGGCTCCCTCTCTTCCGAGGTGCTGCCCGCCTCGTTCAAGTCCAGCGGCGTCGACGACAGCCGCACCAGCCTGTCCCACCTGCCCTATGCGCGCGCCAAGGAGCTGGCCATGCGTGCGTTCGAACGGCGCTACCTCTCCACCCTCATGAACGAGTGTAAGGGGGTCATCTCGGCTGCCGCCCGCAAGGCCCAGCTGGACCGCTCGAATTTTCGCCGTCTGCTCAAGCAGCACGACATGGCGGGAAACCCCGAGTCCGAGAAGAACGAGGCGGAGGAGCTGCCACCCGGCTAAGTCGGCCGCTCCGCGCGTCCCGGGTGGCCGTAGTGTCCGAGAAGGCCTCGCAGCTCGTCGATCGTCCACGGCTTTTTGAGCACGCGCGAAAATCCCAGCTCGCGAATCTTTTGTGATTGCTCCGGCGTCAGGTAGCTCGCGGTGATCAGCACCCGGGGAGTGCCTGGCCAGGCCTTCTCGATGGCTGGAGCGCAGCCGATGGCGTCCATACCTCCCAGGTTGAAATCCACCAAGAGAAGGTCGGGTTTGCCGCCGAAGGCCAGAAGCTGGCCTAAGTCCTGTGCTGCGCGGGCCTCACAGTCCAGCGCGGTAATCTGCCTGGCCAGAGCGCGACAGAGGAAGAGCTCGTCATCCAAGACGTAGATCATCATGTCGAGCCCTGTTCGTAGCTCTTTTGGGGCCAGTGAAGTCAAGGAAGGCTTTCGAGAACGACGGCGAGCTCTGTTGCCCACTGACCATCGGGTTCCGCCTGCAGATAGCGCTCGTAATGTGTACGCGCGGAGGAGGGCTGGCGACGCTCTTGCGCCAGGAAACCCGCGAAGAGGTTCGACATGGGGTGCGCGGGGTCGAGGTGCAGCGCTCGCCCAATCGCCTTCTTGGCCTCTTTGGTACGGCGAAGCTCGTAGGAGCTCAGCGCCAGGCCGAAGTGCGCGTCTGCGCTCTTGGGGGCCTTGGCGATGGCGCGCTGGAAGAGCTTGCGAGCGACGGAGAAGCGACTTTTCTCGAGCGCGGCGAACCCCCGGCGCAAAAGGGACGTCGTCGCACCGACGCCCCGTACCTTCGGCGCCACGAAGCGGCCCTGGAACATCGAGAGTCGCGGCGCCGCGTTCTCGATGCGGCTGGGCGCCTCCGAAGGGCTCGGCGTAGGCGCGCTCGGCGCAGGGGCGCTCTTCTGCGCCCGGGGAGGGGGAGGGGCGTCCACCGTCGTCGCGTTTCCAATTCCGGTGGCCAGCAGGGTTCCCCCGATGGCCGTGCCCGCGACCGCGAATGCCAACACGCGCCATTTGCTCACCCGAAAAGTCGCCGGGGCCACCTCGGGGACGACATCGGGTTCCACGGCAGGAGCCAAAAACCACGCGGGTCGGGACCAAGTCATGGAAGCCTCACGCCTACGCTTGTCCCAGCGGGAGCGCGTCGAGAACGATGGCGCCCGATGCATCACGCGCGACCGAGAGGGTTTCCGGGTGCTCCCGGTCGAATTGCTCGAGAAGCCGCTGTTGCTGGCGCATCACCGCCAGGAGGCGACGGTTCTGCCGCTCGAGGTCGAGCTTCTCGAAAGCGAGGAAGACGGTGACCTTCAGCTCGGCGTCGTCCCACGGCTTGGTGAGGAACCGGTAAATCTCACCCTGGTTGATGGCCTTGATCGCGGTTTCGACGTCCGCCTGGCCGGTGAGCATGATGCGAATGAGGTCGGGGTGGCGGTCGTGGACGAGCTTCAGGAACTCGAGCCCCGTCATCTGGGGCATCAACTGATCCGAGATGACCAGATCGATGGGCGTCGTCCGAAGCAGCTCCAGCGCGGCTTGCGGATCGTGCGCGAACACCACCTCGTAACCCTCTCTGCGCAGGCTGCGAGCGAGGGCGATGCAGATGGACACCTCATCATCGACGACCAGGATTCTACGGGGCGTTTTCTCCATGACGGCTCCTTTCACGACCAGGTGTTTCAAGTCTTGGACCAGCGGGCCGCCCTTGTGATTTAGCGAGGTTGGGAGGCTCGCCCCTGGGACAAGGGGCCGGGTGAAGTCACGGCGAACCCAGGCGCTCGAACGAGAGGATTCGCCCCTCGCGATCACCACGGAACGCGACGTGTAGGACTTCACCTACCTCTGGAACCGGCTGCCCATCGACCCATTGCTCGAGGTGGCCGAAACGCCCTCCGGGGACGGTGACGCGCATACGCTTCGTGCACGCCGCCTCGGGACAGGTCAAGAGCTCGAGCTCGATTTCGGTGGAGAGGAGCGTCGTGCCTCGCGCGGGGGGGAGGAGCGTCGAGGCAACGACGCGGGCAGTTCCCACCAGCGGTGACTCCGCCTCGGCCCGCGCCCCCAGCGGCACCAACAGGCTCACCATGACCATCGCCAAGACCGACCGGCGCACCCGGAGGAGCGGTACGAGCGTCAACAAGAGCCATGCGGCCAAGCCGGTCGCACCCGCGGAGCACCCGACGGTCTGCTCCCACTCCTCCGGGCTGGTTTCCGTCGCCGCGCCCTGTGACGGATACAGAACCTCGAGGCCCGAGACGTCGTCGGCGGTCAGCCGTCGTTTCCCGATGTCTCCCGGCGTCGCGGTTGGATACATGATGGACTCGCGATCATCGAGATTGTGCGCAAGGCCCACGGCGTGACCCAGCTCGTGGGTGAAGGTGCCCTGAACGTCATATTCCGACGCAGCCCCATGGGGCTTTTGGATGACGCGGAATTTCTTTTTCGGGTTGAAGGCAATGTCCGCGTCGACGATGGAGTGCGAGCGGGTGTCCACCGTCACCACGGTGACCGCGAGAAGGTCGTCGTCAAAGGCCCAGTGCTCGGCGAGCAGAACGTCGTTCTGATTGGCTTCGGGTACGTCGAAGTCGTACCCCACTCCGCGGGTCTTTCCCTCGCGCATCGACAGGGACAGGCTGGGCGTTCCCAGGTCGAGTGTCTCCGCCGCGGTGCGAATCGCCTCGAGGCTAGCGTCGTCTCCCATCCGCGCGGCGAGCTGGCGCTCGATGACGAGCTCCACGTTCTTCTTCCAGCGCACGACCTCTCCGGTCGAATCGCGCTTGAGCTCGAAGGCCGAGGCGGTGCAGGCCAACAGCAGGGCGGCGACGAAGAAAGGCCTCATGGCGTCTTCTGGGCGTAAGCGTCACGGGGAAAGACGCGGGACAGCTCGACCTCGAACGTCCAGCGCCCGCGCTGATAGTGAAAGCGAAGCCCGTTTCCGTCCTGGATGACGTGGCCCGGACCCCAGTATTGGTAGGCGCCCTCGAGCACCAGGGCGTCCCCGTGCAGGTGCCAGCGCCCGTGAACGGTCCCGAGCCGGTAGGTGCCATCCTCTTCGAGCTCGAGCTCGCTGAAGTGTGCACGGTCGGTCTCCAGACCTGAAACGACGTGTCGGGCGATGAGGTAGCGGCCCACCAGGGAGGTGCGCGGGGAGGGCTGCGCGTGAAGGGCGACGCCACCGGTTGGAGCGATTTCCACCCAGCGCGCGTCCTCGGCAATCGCTCGAATCGAAAACCGGTATTCGGCTCCTTTTTGGTCGCGCACGAGGTACGACCGCCCGATGACCACCGGAACACTGCTGGACATCTGCTGCCCGGCGTTCTCCAGCTGCACGCCGTAGGAGGCCTCGATACGCAAGGGGAAGAAGCGAAGCTCGCTGCCCTCGATGCCCTGAAGGCTCAAGTCGGCGAGCGAAACGCCCGCCGGCCCAGTGAAGTGCAACACCTTCCCGTAAGCGGGTACGGAAGAGAGGAGAGCCAGCGAAGCGAGCAGTTGCCACAGACGTGCGAGTGCTTTCATGCCCCGCGTCCAGTGCATGCGAAAGGCCAGGCCTAAGTGCTTGAAGAAAGGAGCGGGGGGGTGGGGCGGTCCTCGTGGCTGGGGCTGAAAAGACCGAGCTATTGTGGTGCTCGCCGTGCCCTTCGAGCCCGGACAGCAGGTTGGCCGCTTTCGCGTCATGCGCCTCATCGCGCAGGGCGGCATGGCCGAGGTCTACGGCGCCGAGCAGGAGCTCACCGTGGGCATTTTCCGGCCCGCCGCGCTCAAGGTCATTCGCCCCGAGTACTCGGAGTCGCCCGACTTCCGCGAGATGTTCCTCGACGAAGCGCGCACCGCGTGCACCCTCTCCCACCCCAACATCGTGCACATCTACGAGGTGGGCGAGTTCGAGGGGTTGCTCTACATGGCGATGGAGCTGGTGTCGGGAGAAACCCTGTCCACCGTGGCCCGCGCGCTGCGCAAGAAGGGCGAGCGCTTCACCGACGAGGCGCTGCTCGCGGTGGGCGTCTTCACCTGCGCGGCGCTCGAGGCGGTGCACGCGCTCACGCTGCCCGGGGAAGGGCACCTCAACCTGGTGCACCGCGACGTCTCGCCCCACAACCTCCTGCTGTCCGCGAGCGGCTCGCTCAAGTTGATCGACTTCGGCATCGCCAAAGCAGCCACCAATCGAAACCTCACCATGCCCGGGGTGACCAAAGGCAAGGCGGGCTACTTTTCTCCTGAGCAGGCGATGGGTAAGTCGCTCGACGGTCGCAGCGATCTCTTCTCGCTCGGAGTCACCCTCTACAAGCTCGCCTTTGGCGCCACCCCCTTCGACGACCACGCCACCCCGGTGGAGCGCAACCATGCGCTGGTGCGCGGCCAGTGGAACCCGCTGGAGAAGGTGTGCGGAGGCCTGCCCAAGGGGCTGTACGAGGTGGTGAACCGCGCGCTGATGCTTCGACCAGACGAGCGCTATCCCAGTGCCAAGGCGATGCGCGAGGCCTTGGAGCAGGTGGCGCTGGAGTCGGGCATCCCCGTCGGCCCCAGCTCGCTCTCCGGGTATGTGGACGACAAGGGCGAGCTCACCGGCTCACCCAGCCAGAGGCGGGTCGCGCTCCAGTACGCCACGCAGATGCGTTCGGAGGAGGTGACGGTACCCGAGGCCAACCGGCGTTCGAAGCGCGAGAAGCGTCGCTTCGCCGCCGTCAGCGTGTCCGTCGCCCTGGCCGCGGTGGCCGTGGGCGCGGGCCTGGTGTTTCTGTTGGCGAAAGAGCCTCCCCCACCGCCTCCTCCTGCGCCCGTCGCGACTGTCCCGCTTGCCGTGCCGACGCAGACCGAGCTTTCCCCCATCGACATCGAGATTGTTCCCTCCAAGCCCAAGGCGTCGCGGCCAGCGAAACCTCCGGTGGCGGCGGCGCCAGCCCTTCCCGTTCCCGCGGGAGAGGGCCGGTTGCGCATCGGAGCCGTTCCCGACGGCACGGTGACGGTGGGCCCCGAGAAGTGGGGGACGACGCCGGTGGACCGCAAGGTTTCTTCCGGCCGGTACGTGGTGAGCATCGTGGGCGCGAACGGAAAGAGAGGCCAGTGCCAGGCGACGGTGATGCCCGACCGCACGACCATCCTCATCTACAACTTCGACACCGGCACCTGCAAATAACCCTCTCCCTCTGGGAGAGGGCAAGGGTGAGGGGCGCATTCACTGAGGCGCCGGCGGCGGTGGCGAAAGAAAAAAAACCACCACCCCCGCGGCCACCACTGCTGCCCCTCCCCCGGCCCAGACCCAGGGACTTTCGTACCAGGAGCTGGAGCCGACCACCGCCAGCTGCATCGGCTCTTGCGCGCTGGCGGCGGTGGTCAGCGTGTTTCCCTCCTCGTCGAGCGCTTCGGCGAAGTACCAGGCGGTGAAGGAGGCCGTGTCCTTTGGAGGAGGAATGCGCCCTTCGCACGTTTCTTGGGCGCAGGTCATCACCGCGGCGTAGTAGGGCCCGGTGGGAGAAAGCCCGTGGCGCAAGAGCACCTTCTTCACCACGCCGGTAGGGTCGAGCAGGCGGGCGCGGATCCGCTCCGGCGCGTGCTCATCGGCGGAAGGGAAAAGCGTCAACTGCACCCGCTTCGCCCGCCGCTGCCGCGCCGCCTCCAGGAAGGCCGCCTGCTTCGCTGGCGCCGAGGCCGGCAAGGAGAGCGCTGGATCCGCCTGCAGCGCTTCGGCGGCCCGTGCCTGCGCGGTCACCTCGTCGCCCAGCACCAAGTGAATGAAACCCAGCTCCAAGAGCGCCTGCGCGCGTTCGGAAGGAGGACGGTCGGAAAGGCCCAGGTAGCGCTGGTACTCGACAATCGCTTCTTCGTAGCGCAGCTCGCCCGCGAGCCGGCGCGCGTCAGCCAAGCTCACCGGTGTAGCTGCCACCAGGGACATCGACGTCGGCGAAGCGGCCAACGGACGAGGTGCATCGGCAGTGCCGAGGGAGGCTGCGAGCATGAGACAAATCAGCATCGGGCGGGCAAGCAGCGTACTCCAGTTTGTACGCTTCGAAGCTTGCCGGGAAATAGTTCCCGGAATGAGCTGTGCAAGCGACTGTTGCGGGCATGATGCTTCCACTCGTCGCCTTGATGATGGCGGCCGCTCCCGTATCCGGCACCCCGCCCGCGCACTCGGTGCTGGCGTTCAACGTGTTGTTCGACGGGGCAGATGATGGCAAGTCGCTCGACGCCATCGAGCGCGCGGGCGCCGACGTGGTCTGCCTCACCGAGCTGACGCCGCGATTCGCCCGGGCTTTCGAGAAACGCTTCTCCGAGCGCTACCCGCACCGGGTTTTCGAATCGAAGAAGGGCACCTGGGGCGTCGGCATCGCCAGCCGGTATCCGTTGTCCGCCGCGCGGGTGTTCGCGCAGAAGCCGCACCGGATTCCGGCGATGGAAGCCCGCGTTGGATTCCCGGAACGGCGAGCCATGCTGGCGTGCCTCCACCTTTTCCCGCCGGTCGGCAAACACCGGAAGAGTGACGGATTTCTCGAGACGATGGAGAAGAACGCCAAGCTGCGCAAAGAGCAGGCCCAGTTTCTCGGCGCCCGCTACGCGCCGGAGAAGGGCTCGGTGTTGCTCGTCGGCGACTTGAACGAGGAGTCGTCCGGGCAGGCGGTGAAAACGCTGGAGGACGCGGGCTTCGCGCGCGCGTGCGCGGTGAAGGACCAGCGGTGCGGTCCGACATTTCCGGGAGCGACGTACTTCGCGCCGGCGATCTTTGAAATCGATCACGTGCTCGGCCGTGGCGTGACCTTCGAGTCGGCCCGGGTAATTCGTGAGGGCGGCTCCGACCACTTCCCGGTGTTCGCCACCTTCCGCCTGCCGCATTAACCCGGCTGGCAGACCTGGCGGAGGATATCGAGCGACTCGAGCGCCTTGCCGGCGCCAATCACCACCGAGGAGAGCGGATCTTCGGCGAGGAACACCGGCAGCCCGGTCTCCTCGCGCAAGAGGGTGTCGAGGTTTTTGAGCAGCGCTCCGCCGCCGGCGAGCACGATGCCCCGGTCGGCGATGTCGCCCGCGAGCTCGGGCGGGGTGCGCTCGAGGGTCATCTTCACCGCTTCGACGATGCCGTTCACCGGCTCGGCGAGCGCGTCGCGAATCTCATCCGAAGTCACGGTCAAGGTGCGCGGCACGCCGGCCACCAGGTCGCGACCCTTGATTTCCATCGTCATCACCTCGTCGGTCGGGTAGGCGGTGCCGATGCCCATCTTGATGAGCTCGGCGGTGCGCTCTCCGATGAGGAGGTTGTACTTGCGCTTGACGTACTGAATGATCGCCTCGTCGAGCTTGTCACCGCCGATGCGCACGCTCTTGGCGAAGACGATGCCGGCGAGCGAGATGACCGCCACGTCGGAGGTGCCGCCGCCGATGTCCACAATCATGTTCCCCGAGGGCTCGGTGACGGGAAGCCCGGCGCCGATCGCCGCCGCCATCGGCTGCTCGATGAGGTACACCTCGCGCGCGCCCGCGTTCTCCGCCGCCTCGCGCACCGCCCGGCGCTCCACCTCGGTGATGCCGCTGGGAATGCCGATGATGATGCGCGGCTTCACCAGCGTCTTGCGGTTGTGCGCGCTCTGGATGAAGTAGCGCAGCATCGCCGCGGTGATTTCGAAGTCGGCGATGACTCCGTCTTTCATCGGGCGGATGGCGACGATGTTCCCCGGCGTACGGCCGAGCATCTCCTTGGCTTCCTTGCCCACCGCGAGCACCTTCTTGCCGCCGCGCGCGTCTTGCTGCACCGCCACCACCGAGGGCTCGTTGGAGACGATGCCCACCCCGCGGATGTAGATGAGGGTGTTCGCCGTGCCCAGGTCGATGGCCAGGTCGCGGGAGAAGAGGGTGTGGAGCCAATCGAGCATGAAGAAGGCGCGGCAGTGTAGTACGCAGAACCGATGCACCAAGAACAATTTCAAACGCTGATTTCCCAAGTCACCGGCGTCATCTCCGGGCGGCCGCTGGACGATGCGCTCGAGCGGGTGCTGGCCGAGCGCTTTCCGGTGGGCGGCGAGCTCTTCACGCGCCTCGTCGCCGCCTGCGCAGAGGGAATCGCCGACGGGTGGATGTGCAGCCAGGAAGCGGGCGGTATTCGCTACGGGAGGGTGGTGAAGCCCTCGCCGGCGACGCACGGCTTTTCGGTCGACGTGGTGCAGATGAAGGACGTGCAGGGCCCCTACCACCGCCACCCCCAGGGAGAGATTGACCTGGTGATGCCGCGCACCCCTTCGGCGAAGTTCGACGGCCGCGGCGCTGGCTGGTGCGTATACGGCCCGGAGTCGGCGCACTTCCCCACCGTCACCGAAGGCGAGGCGTGGGTGCTCTATTTGCTTCCCCAGGGCGCGATTGATTTCAAAGCAAAACCCTCTCCCGCTGAGAGAGGGAAAGGATGAGGGGCCGATAAGCTCGCGTTCCCTCACCCCCGCCCTCTCCCAAAGGGAGGAGGGGGCCGGCGTCACAGCCGGTAGGAGAGGCCCACCAGCATCTCGGCGGTGGCGGCGGGGGCGGGGCCTCCGCAACGGTACCCGCGGCCGAAGCGGTCGAAGCAGACGCTGTAGCTCGGGTAGTAGTAGTTGTTCACCACCGGTCCCGCGCGCAGGTTGAGTGTGAGCGCCATCGTGCGGTCGAGGAAGTATTCCAGGCCCGCGCCCAGACGCACCGGCACCACCATGCCGCCCCAGGTGCCGAAGACTACGAACATCGGCATGTCCATGCCCACGTTGAGCATCATCGAGGGAGTGGCGGCGAAGCCGAGCGTGAGGTCGAGCGGGAGGGTGATGCCCACGTCGGTGATGCCCGGGAAGAAATAGAAGAACATCCCCGGCGAGGCCTTGAGGCCCAGGTTGATTTTGTTGCGGTCGAGCAGGCTCAGCTTGATGAGGCCCTGCAGCTTGATGCCCGGCACCCCGGCCATCTGGGTGATGCCCTCGTACCCGTAGAGCAAGCTCGCCTTGCCGCCGATGTCCAGCTTGGGGCCCGCCCCTCGCCACACGCTCATGGAGAGCCCCGGCCAGCCCGCTTCGCCGTGGAGCACGGTGCTGCTTTGGCCCACCACCTTCCCGGCGAGCACCGACTGGTTCACCGAGGGAGCCGCCTCTTGCGCGAACGCCGCCGTGGAGAGCACCAGCGCCGTCACCACCCATTTCATCGCTTGCATGCGTGTACCTCCGGATTGCATCTGCCAGTACGGTAGGCTCGGCCGCTTCGGAGAAAAAAAGTGCGAGCGCTTCACTTGGTCGACGGTACCTATGAATTGTTCCGGGCGCACTTCTCCAAGCGGCCGTCGCACGTGACGCCCGGAGGGTGGGAGGCGAAGGCCACCGTGGGGGTGGTGTCCTCGCTGCTCCAGCTCCTCCACGACCCGCAGGAGAACGTCACTCACCTGGCGGTCGCGTTCGACAACCCGATTCGGTCGTTTCGCAACCAGCTCTTCGCCGGCTACAAGACCGAAGAGGGAGTCCCCCCCGAGCTGCTCGCCCAGTTCGACCCGGTGGAGGAGGCGGTGCGCTCCCTCGGGGGGGTGGTGTGGTCGATGAAGGAGCTCGAAGCCGACGATGCGCTGGCCACCGCCGCCGCGCGTTTCGCCGACCAGGTGGACCAGGTGCGGATCCTCACCCCGGACAAGGACCTCGGGCAGTGTGTGGTGGGCAAGCGGGTGGTGCAGGTGGACAGGATGCGCCAGAAAGTCATCGACGAAGAAGCGCTCTTCGCCTTGCGTGGGGTGCGGCCGGAGAGCATCCCCGACTGGCTGGCGCTCATCGGAGACAGCGCCGACGGCATTCCCGGCCTGCCCGGCTTCGGGGAGAAGACGGCGGCGACGCTCTTGTGCCACTACCGTCATCTGGAATCGATTCCCGACGACGCAGCGCGCTGGGAGGTGAAGGTGCGCGGGGCGGAACGGCTGGCGGCGACGTTGGCCGAGCGGCGGGCCGATGCCATGTTGTACCGAACGCTGGCCACGCTGCGTCGCGACGTACCGCTCGCCGAAGACTTGGAGGCGCTTCGTTTCCGCGGGGTACCCAAGGAGCGCTTCTTCGCCTGGTGCGACAAGCTGGGGGTGAACACGTTGCGCGCCCGCCCGACGCGGTGGGAGGGATGACGATGAGTGAGGCGCTGCGCCCTCTATAGGGGCCCTGCGTTACCGGTGGAGTCGCTGCCGGAGTTCTCGTCGCCCATTTGAGGGCGATCGATCAGCGCCTCCACCATGCGCAGCCGACCACCCTGTCTCAAGCTCTGGTCTACGCAGTAGGAGCGCACGATGGCGTGAAGATCTTGATCTGCTTTTGGATCGTTGTCGCCGTCTGGATTGTCGAGGAGGTAGACGAAGACCCGCAGGTTGGGGGCAGAGTCGGAAACGCCCCCGAGAATGCACCTGGTGCAGTTCGTCGGGGGGTTGATGTTCGCCAGCACGTCGGTCTGCACCTCTGTTTCGGTGGCGAAGACGGCGGGCCAATCTTCTGTGTTTCTCGTCGTGCCGACCCATTGGGCTCCCCTGCGCAGGCCTTCTTCGGCGCAGAGCAGCGATTCTTTTTCACGCCGGTCGTCGCCGGCTGCCCGCATGGCGCTGGAGGCGTACGAGAGCATGATGCCGCCCAGAACAAGCAAGACCAGCACCACGAACATCGCTAGGAGGAGCGCCGCGCCTCGAGGCTGGCCAGCGGAACGGCGCAAGCTCGTTCGTCGCTTCGTCATAACGTCGTCCTGGAAAGGTTTCGCAAGGATGCCTCACCCTGGAAGATTCGGTACCGGGCGTTGTCGACGATGTCGACCACCGTAGGAAAGGTTTCGTCCTCCAGAGGGCTCAACGAATTCTCGCCCGCGAGCTGAAACCCACCCCCCGAGCACCCTGCGGCTGCCTGGGCGCGGCCCAGCACCGTGATGCGCACGCTCTTGAGCCGCTTCAGCTGATCTTTGAAGGCGTTCTGATCGAGGTAGTTGGGGTTGGGCATGCAGTTGTTCCAAGGAGCGGCTCCGCCGATGGGCGCGGGACACGGAGCGGCCCTCCAATCCCAGTCGTTGCGAGCTCCTGGATCATCCGCGGTGTGGCCGCTCTGATTGGTGTCCGTGGTGACCCCATCATTCATGAGTTGGTCGTCGTTCGCGTCGAAACCGAAGGCGAACTGGATGTTGAGGAGGTCCTTGGCGATCATTTCTCCGGGAGGGGCAGCCCCGAGAGCGCCGCCTGGTGCCATGGTGATTGGATCCACCCGGTGGCGCTGTAGAAACCAAAGGTAGGTGTCGTCACCGGCGATTTTTGGGGTGGTGGCGGTTCCGACGGAAAAGCGCTGCGAGCGTACCAAGGAAACCAAAGAGCCGGCCTGGTACCCATCGTCGAGGGTGGTTGGGTCGTCTCCCGGCACGAGATTGGGTGTCAGGCCGTCGACGCAGCTCGAGCCGGCAAAGGAATCGCCCAAGGTGACGAGGCCTTCGTCCGCTGCGACGACCGAGAACGAAGTCACGCAGACGAGGCTTGTCTCCTGGCCGTTGGAGATGAACAACCAATCGTCTCGTTGCGGGGTCCAGGCGCCAGCGCCGGCCCCGATGCGAACGAAAATGTTGTTGCCCGTCGACTGGTCAGCGGGCCGGGTGAGCATGGTTCGTCTTTCTCTGTCGCCGCGGACGATGACGATGTTGTCGGGTTGAAGGCCGACATCCGGCAGGCAGCAAGAGCCCCACAGCCGCCCGAGCCCTCCTGCGCAAGCAGGACCCGCTGCAGCCCCCGGGACGACTTGGGCTGGACGCAACACACTGGCGGGCCAAACGGTGGCGAACGGCGCGGGCCAGCTCTGCGTGTGAACGACGCCGAAGTTGGAAAGGGGGTTCGCCCGAATGACGGGAAGGAACGTCACGTTTCCGTTCACGTTCGCTCGGAACACTCCGTTCGGCGCGCCGAAGCCAGCAAGACGCAGCTCGTTGGTCAGCACGCGCATGGCGAGTGCCGAGGAGGCGTTCAGGCTGGTGGTGCGCCGGTTCGCCTCGTGCTGGGAAGTGAAATACACCAGCGCCGACGCTGCGGCCGCCAGCACCAAGACCAGGATGGCGGAGCTCACCAGGACCTCGAGCAGCGTGAAACCGCCCCGACGACGCATGGTCACTCCCTCCGGTCCACCACGAGACAGACCCCGCGCAAGCGGCCAGCGCGCCTATCCACCACTTGGCAGGGGTCGGCCCACTCTTCGATGGTGAGAGGTGCTGGCAAATCGGGGTTGAAGGGGGGGCCGTCGTAGCTCACCCGAATGAACGCGCGGTGAAGGTTGCAGCGCGTGTCACCAGGCGGCCCCCCTGGATTCGGAGGACAGTTGGCCGGGCAGGAGCACCAACTGGCTGGGCCAGAGCACTGGTTGCAGAGGTCGGGGCTGACTCGCACCTGCATCATGAACTGCCTTGATCTGAGCTCTGTGCCACAGGGAATCGGCACGACGCTCTTTTCCGACTCCTGGAAGCAGGTGTCGGCGAAGTTGGCACCAGTCTGAAAGTCTCTCAAGTTCTCGATCACCGTTCGCTCGGCGAGGCGGTTGGCGAGGGCGCTCGCCGCGTGGAGGCCTCGCACCCGCTCGTTGGTCTTGGACGCGCTCAGAACGGCGGCCACCGTGCCGAGAATACCGATGGCGAGAACGGACCCGGCGGCCATCAGCTCGATGAGAGTGAACCCTCCCACTGCCCGCCGCCGTCGGCGCCCCGAATTTCGCCTTCGGTGGGCGAAGGTCGCGGCAAGCCCGAGCCAGGCCAGTCCTGGGCCGCCTGCTCCACACCCACACGGGGGGGGCTCGGGCACAGACCCGGCCTCGGTCACCTCGATGCCGCTCGCCACCGTCAGCGTTCCCTCCGACGTCTGCGCAGAAACCTCCCGCCTTCCCAATTCGGCAGTGGGCTCGACGTCGAGGAGGAGCTCGAGCTGGCTGGAGTCGATGGCCGTGGCGCTCACGACGGAGACACCCGCGCCGGTGATGGACACCGAAGCTCCCTGGGGAAACGTGGCATCGATGGCCGAAAGCCGAATCGTGCCCTGAGCGCCGCGCGATACGATTCGAGGCGCGGCCCGTAGGCTAGGGGAGAAGACATCGAGCGCGCCCACTGCCGCATCGACACCGCTCGACACTTTGAGGACGACGTCTCGATCGGCCGGCGCCGCGGCGGTGGCCGTGATGACACTCGTCAACTCGGTGTCGCTCACCACTTGCACCTGCTCCACCTTGACCTCGGGGTCGAGCGCCAGGACACGGGTGGGGCTCGCGGTGAAGCGTGTGCCGGAAGAGGTGAGCCGCACCACGGTCGGCTCGCCCGGCTTGACCTTCGCCGGCTCGAGGGTGAGGGGTTTGGAAGCGCGCACGGTGAGACCACCCACGAGGGTGACCTCCTCATATCCGTCTCGCTCGGTGATGACGGTGGCGGAATAAGTGCCCGGCACGATGGTGTGGCTGACCGACAAGACGGCATCGGCCCTCGCCGGATCGGTCGGAGCCGAAGAAACCGTGGCAACGATGCCCGAGAGAGGAAAGGAGAACCGCGTGCCCTGACCGAAGTGTGTGTTGGCGCCGATGGCGGTGAGGCCGACGCCCTCGGCTCCCGAATCGACTTCGCTGGGAGAGAGGGAGACGAGCCGCGTCTTCGGGCTCTGCTTCACCAAGAGGCCCTTGGGAAGGGTGTAGGTGGCGTTGAAGACGTTGGTTCCCTTGGGGCTGATGGTGAAGATGACGGTGCGTGGCCCGGGCATCGCCTCGAGCGCGGCGGAGACCACCATCTCGGCACGGTCGTAGCTTTCGCCCTGCGGCGAAACGACACGGACCGGTCCTGCGCTGACCAGGCCGTCGCCGGCCACCACCGCCGAGACGTTGTAGCGGCTTTCGGTAGAGGTCGTCGTCTCGAGCTCGAAGCCTGGGTGGTGAGACCGAATCAGGATCGTCGCCGAACCCTCCTGCTCGACCGCTCCCGCGACGGCTGGGTTCGTCCCCATGACGGTGAGACAAATCTCCTCAGCTGCATCTTCCACGGGGCCGACGCACCCTGTACCGGGGTGCGCCTGACCGAAGGCCACCGAGCCCCCCAACGTGCTCGCTACGGCAACTGCCAGGGCGAACGGGATGGCAGCATCTCGTTTCATTAGGGGATCCACGATTCAATCCAGTAGATGAACCGAGAGAAAGCACCACTCGTTTTCCCGGGAGTGCTGTCCTCGGTGGGAGCAGAAGGACCTTCGAGCCTGGTGATGCCGTCCGTCGACGCGGCGTACACACCGCTTTCGCCGACGGCGACCGACGCCGCCACCTGACCGACGTCGACGGGGTAGGTCACTTGAGGCACGGTCACGTCGCAAACGTCCTTCTTGTACACGTGGCCTGACTCCCCCTTCACCGCATCGGCCGCTTTCACCGCCGCCGTATTGCCGGTGCTTGTCACCAGGTACGCCTTGCATCCACGAATCACCGGCGCGGCAAAGACCCGTTCACCCCACGTACTTCCGACGGGGTAGAAGTAGCCCTTCCACGTCTCCTCCCAGTACTGCACCGGGTTGGTCGTGTACGCGGCGGTCGACATCTTCCAGATGCGCCCCGCCCCCTTGTCGACGGGGTCGTAGACACCATCTCCGTCGTTGTCCATCGAGGTGGTGGCCAGATCGCGCGTGTCGTCGGCGTTGACTATCACTTGGTAGGAGATTCCCGGAGCCCAGTCGACTCCGCTACCGGTCACCGCGAGCACGCCCAGCCTACTCATGTTCTGGCCGGACTGCGGTCGGAACGCAGCGAGCGAAACCCCCACCGGATCGGGGAACCAGTACCAGTCCATGTCGAAGAGCGGAATGGGAAAGGCGGGCTTGCCGCTCTTGATTCTGAACCAGCGGTTGACGGGTCGCTCCGAGTCAGTGAGTTGTGCTTCCCACACCCGCCCCTCGAGATCGGGAATGAATACGGTGTCGGTGATGCCATCTTGATCTCGGTCGAGGAGCGTCGGCCGGGGCGGAATGTCGCCCAGGTTTGGCCGGCGTGGGCTCATCCACCAGTATTTTTGCATGCCGTACCACGAGCTGGTCGAGTCGACGGTCGAGTTGTAATAGCGGAAGAAGTGCCACCACTTGTCGGTGCAGTTGTACAGGGGTAGCCCTGTTTTGATGTCCAGAGCGAGCGTCAGGAAGCCCTGCGGGTGACCCCAGGGCGGGGGCGGGGCCGTGCCGGTGACGAAAGGCTCGCCTGGATCCTGGATGCCGTCCTCATCTGTGTCGAGGTAGGAGCGGTTTTGCGCGGTGAAGATGACCGCCGAGACAGGTCTTAGGCCGATGCGCATCTCGGCAATCACTGCACCGGCCGACTCGCCCAGCACGTGCGCCGCGTTGGGCTGGGTGACGTCATAGGTCTTCTTGGCGCTGTCGGAGTGGTCTACGTCGGTCAGCTTACAGGTATTGAACGTGGGGTCCTGCGGGTCGCCCTTCTCCCAGAGCACCTCGACCTTGTCCCACGACGTCGGGTCGGTCACGTCGAGCGCGAAGATGCGGTTCCCGCCCTCCCGGAGGGTGCCGACCAGTACGGTGCGCCACTGTCGTTTGCCCGTTCCGTCAAAGTCCTCGAACACGTCCGAAACCGCCAAGACGCCATCGACCAGGGCCGAGTTGGTGCGGAGCCTGGTGAGCTGGCTGTTGGGCAAAAACGACCAGAGCACGGTGCCCGGCGCAGGGGGGGAGAAGCCAGGGTGACTGTCGCCCCCCGAGACATAGACGGCATGCACCTGGCCGTCGAGCGCGCCAAAGTAGGCGATGGTGGGCCGGGTGCCCTTGGCGGCGCCCGGAGGGTTGCGGTAGCCAGCCACGGCGCTGGGAGGGACGAGCACTGGCGTCGAGCGGTCGATGCCTCCCAGGCGCGGCCTGATGTTGTCGTACGGGTCTCCGTTGTAGGCGCCGGTCGCTTCGCAGAAGGAGGGGACATTGGGAGGGGCGACCGTCGTATTCCATCGGCAGCCCGCGCGCGCCCGGAGCACCTGCTCGATCAATGCCCTGGCGTCGGCGGCACTGCCCACCCCGACCAACTTCTTGAGCTGTCCTGGGGGGATGACCGCCTTGCTGCCGATGTCGTACAGCAGCTCCTTTTCGAAGGGGCCGGCTTTCTCTGGATTGGAGGGTGCTCCATCGGCCTTACACGTCGCCGAGCCGGCCGACTCCGGGCAATAAAAATGGGTGAACACGGCGCGCTCGTACCAGGGCTTGGGCTTGGCGACCCAGGTGATGGTGATGCCTTCGAAATCTTTGCGGCTCAACAGCGGGATGGGGCCGGTCGGATATTCGCGGAAGTTCCCAGGCACCGAGGGGAAGACCCAGTTGTTGGCGTCGGCGGCGGAGGTGAAGGTGTCGGTGGTGGTGATGTCGAGGAGGGCGTTCGATTGGCGGAAGGTGCCTTGGTACAGCTCTTCTCCTTTGACGATGGGGTTTCCGTCGTGAAGCACCGGCGAGGAGCGGGCCAGCTCGGTCTCCCTGATTTGGAAGCCCAGCCCGAAGAGGCTGCTCATCACCAAGCGGATACCGTCGGTCTTCCCATCGTAGGTGTCGCCCTCGAGGTAGACGACGATGCCCGCTTCCGGGTTGGCGGGGTCCTTGTAGATGGTGAACCAATCGTTCTCTTCCGCCGGCAAGCCGGTGCAGCCCGTGGAGTTCTTGCAGCCGAAGATGAGCCGGGTCACGCCCGCCTTGTATCCACCCGCGGCTGGGTCGTAGCTGTAAACGGCAGGACGCGCTGCTCCGTAACGGTTGGCACCGACGGTATACGGTGCCCAGCTCTTGGTGTTGCCGCCCGTGCCGAGGAAATAGAAGTCGCCGACCTGCAGCAGCAGGTTCCTGAACTGGGTCGGGTTGTAGGTGGTTTTTATGTTGCAAGGAGTGCTGCAGATATTTCCACCGCAGCCTGAGGCCAGGTTACAGCACCCGACGCAGCTCCCCGAGGTTCCTGAGGGCGAACCGAGCCCCGGGTTTCTCTGCAACCCGTTTTGGCTCATGAAGCTGGTGATGAGGTTGGGGTAGGTGACCGAGCGGACGGGGGGGCTCTCGAAGCTCGGCACCCCCGCGCACTCCGAAATCACCGCTCCGCCCGCCTTGTTGAAATTGACGATTTCCTCGAAGTAGCGCGCCCCGTTGGGCTTGCCCGTCACACCGTTCATGCCGGTCGGCGAGCTCCAGTGGGGAAACCAGGCTTCGGTGTAATAGAGGCGCCCATCCGTCAGCCTCCACTGGGAAAGGACCTTGTCGTCGTAGGCCGCATCGACCATCGCGTCCGAGCCGGCGTTGTCCCCGAACACGTCGTAGACCTGCCCAGGCCCCGCGTGGGTGCGTCCGCCAAAGACCCCGTTGATGAATCCGCCTTTCACCATGAAGGGTTGGGGCTTCACAGTTCCGGTGCTGACATACCGGCCCATCGCCGGGCCGATGGTGCAGGTCGCGCTCGCGCAGGAGGCGAGCTCGCGAATCCGGCAACACGAGTCGCTGTCCAAGTCGACGAGCGTCGCCGATGCGAAGTCGAGACCCGACTGGTCCATGTACGCGGACATTTTCGTGTAGTCGGTGCCTGACGCATTGACCATGACCGGTCGCATCGACTCGTTCATGATTTTGGCGACGTCACCATTGAAGGAGACCTGGGCTTGGTAAATTCGAACGTTGGCAAAGAAGGTGGCGTAGTTGCCTCCGCTCGCGCGGGTCGGCGGCACCCGGGCCAACTGCTGAAGCACACGCAGTGCCCTGGCGGCTTCATTGGCATGAATGACGAATGGGCCGCCCTTGAACGACACGGTCCCAGTGGTTTGGGGGGCAATCGGATTGATGTTGTAGTACCAAGTGCCGGTGTACGGAGCAGCGCCCCGGTTGAGTTGGGCCACCGGCCACCACCAGGGACTGTTGATTTGGAGGTCGACTCCGTCGATCGACGTCTTGGCGGAGTTCACTATCCAGCTGACGGTGATACCGTGCCGGAGCAAGAACCAGAGCGTTCCATAGGTCATCGTCGCCGAGTTGGGCGGAGCGCCAATGGCCGGGTTTCCTGGTTTTGGGGTGAAGGTGGCCGCCGTCGGAGTGGTGTAGCCGCCGGACCACTCCGGGTTCTCGCACGGGGCAGCCGGCGAGGTGTTCTGGCCTGGCTGCCAGCAGTTGTCCATCGGGATGATGAGAGAACCTGCCGGGAAGGTTCGAATCTTCGCCCAGGCGGTGACAGGAGCGGTGAAGGCGCCCGCCAACAAGAGCGCTGCGGTCATCCTGAGCTTCATGGGAAAATCCTCCGAGAGCTGAGCGGGAACAGCACCTTCCAGGCCAGCTTCCGGAGTCGATTTTTCACTGTCGCGACCTGCGCTTAGCCTCGACCAGCCATCGTCTCGCTACGCAACCGGTGCGAGCATCGCAAAGATTGCAAGTGAGTAAAGGTACGCCCGAGGTTCAGCACCTACGACTTCACCGCGTACTTCACGATGGCGTACAGCGCCCGGAAGCCATCCTTCCAGCCGATTTTTTTCCCCTCTTCATAGGTGCGGCCGAAGTAGCGGATGGGCACCTCGTACACCCGGTATCCCCCCCGGGCGACTTTGGCGGTGATTTCGGGCTCGATGCCGAAGCGGTCTTCCTCGAGAGCGAGGTTCTTCACCACCTCGGCGCGGAAGGCCTTGTAGCAGGTCTCCATGTCGGTGAGGTTCAACCCGCTGGTCATGTTGGAAAGGGTGGTCAGCCCCCGGTTCACCACCGAGTGCCAAAAGTAGAGCACCCGCCGCGTCTCTCCGATGAAGCGGCTGCCGAACACCACGTCGGCGTGGCCCTGCACGATGGGCTCGATGACCCGCGGAATGTCGTGGGGGTCGTACTCCAAGTCGGCGTCTTGCACGATGACGATGTCTCCGCTCGCCTCGGCAAACCCGCGCCGCAACGCCGCTCCTTTGCCCTGGTTCTTCTCCTGGAGCAGCACCTTCACGCGGTTCTCGTTGTGGGGCGTACCGTTCAAAAGCTCGACGCCCTGGGCGGACAGCTCTTGCAAGAGCTCCCGGCTGCCGTCCGTGGAGCAGTCGTCGATGATGACCAGCTCTTTGGGAAAGTCGACCTCCACGACCCGGCGCAAGAGCTCCGCGAGCGTACGCATTTCGTTGTAGACGGGGATGACGACGGAGACGAGCACGGCCGGTCCTTAGCACCGGGCGTGCTAGGGTTTCCATAGCTCGTGGAAGCCTTCTCCCAATGCCCCAAGTGCAACAAGGCGCTCTCCGACGCGCCCAACTTCTGCCCGGCGTGCGGGGAGGACTTGCGCGGGCTGACGCCCACCTCCGACACCCTCTCCGGCCCCTGGAGCGGCCGCATCATCGACAACCGCTACCGCCTGCTGGAGAAGCTGGGGGAGGGCGGCATGGGCTCGGTCTTCAAAGTCGAGCACGTGAAGATGGGCAAGATGCTGGCGCTCAAGCTCCTTCGCCCCGACCTCGCGCTGGACAAGAAGCTCAAAGCCCGCTTCCACCAGGAGGCGCGGGTGGTCTCCAAGCTCTCCCACCCCAACACCATCCAGGTGTTCGACTTCGGTGAGCTGGACGACGGCTCTTTGTACATCGCCATGGAGTACCTCCCCGGGCGCGACCTCGCCTGGACTTTGCGCGCGCGGGGACCGGTGAGCGAGGAGCAGGCGCTCTCCATCGGCATTCAGGCGCTCGCCTCGCTCTCCGAAGCACACGAGACGGGCATCGTGCACCGGGACATCAAGCCGGCCAACGTCATCCTGGTCAAGCGCAAGGAGGGCGAAGACCAGGTCAAGGTGCTCGACTTCGGCATCGCCAAGTTCGCCGAGAGCGAGGGGCGAAAGCACATCACCGGAGTCTCCGAGTTCATCGGCACTCCGGCGTACATGTCCCCCGAACAAGCCAACGGTGAGGAGCTCGATGCCCGAAGCGACCTCTACTCGCTGGCGGCGATGCTCTTCGAGCTGGTCACCGGGCGCGCACTCTTCGTCGGGCCCACCCCGATGAGCGTGGTCACCAAGCACTGCCACGAGCCGCCTCCACGCTTTTCCGAGGTGGCGCCGGACAAGCTGCTCTCCTTGGCCTTCGAGAATGTCCTGCGCAGGGCGCTGGCCAAGAAACGCGACGAGCGTTTCGACTCGGCGGAAAGCATGCGGGCCGCGCTGGAGAAGGTACGCCGGGAGCTGGGGGCGCTCTCCCACGAGTTCACTCCGCTTCCCGAGGAGCCGACCTCCAAGGTGGCCAAGCGCTCCGACTTCGACCGCTTCGAGCGCAGGTTGCGTCTTCGGCGCACCTTGCTCCCACTGGTGACGCTGGGAGTGCTCGCCGCCGCCGGGGTGGGCGCCTTTCACCTCTACCAGCGCCTCGAATCAGGCACCCGCACCGCCGAGAAGGAGCCCAACGACACGCCGACGGCGGCGACGCACATGGCGCTGGGAGCGCCGGTGCGGGGAACCATCGGGCCAGGCACCTCCGACGGCAGATCCGACCGCGATGTCTACGTCCTGGAAGCTCCCGAGGGGCCGCTGCGGGTGTCCATCTCCTCGGTGGAAGACTTGAATCTCTCGGTGGAGCTCTCGGCGGTGGAGCCGGACGAGGCCGGAAAGCCGAAGCTGCGCCGCCTGCTCTTCCTGGACGACATGGGGCAGGGGCAGCCCGAGCGGGTGGACGCCTTTTCTTTCGCCGGCGGGCTGCTCTACGTGCGGGTGGAGGAAGCGCCGCACTTTACCGAGGCGCCACGCTCCGCGCGCGAGAAGAGCAGCGTGGAGTACGTGCTCGAGGTGGCCGCTCAGGAGGCCGTCGAGGGCCAGCTGGAAAAAGAGCCCAACGACACCCTGACGCAGGCGGGGGCCTACGCGACTCACCGGGCGGTGACCGCATTCACCGGCGCGCCGCTGCGGCATCCGGGCAACGCCGCCGAGCTCGATCGTCCGGGCGCCCCCTATTTCTCCTCGGTGGATGTGCTCTTCGCCGACGTCAAAGACTCTGAAACCAAGGTGTCGGCGCTGGTGGTGCCGCCCGCCGGCGGCGCGCTCGCGGTGGTCGATGCCGGCCTCTATGAGACGTGGAGCCTCAAGGTGAGCAACACCCAAGACCCCTCGTCGCGCACCGAGGCGCTCAGACCCGTGCGACAGGTCGAGAGGAAGCCCGAGCTGATGGAGCTCAGCTCGGCGTCGCGAGGATACGGGGTGCGGGTGTTGCCGCCATCTCCCACCGAGGCCGGCGCACGCTACCAGGTCGCCTTTCTCACCAACGGGCCCAACGGGCTCGCGGGAGCCATCGACTTGGCCCGCGTGCTCGAAAGCGAAGGCCGGCTGGAGGAGCGCCACGCCGCGCTCAAGCTGGCCGCCGATTCGTTTCCCTCGTCGCCGCAGGTGGCCGACGTGCGCGCGCTGCTGCGGCGGGAAGTGGTGAAGCAGACGCCTTGACATCACGCCATCATCAACAAATGATGTTGGTATGCACCGCACCACGATAAATCTTGATGAGGCTATCTACCGGAAGGTACTGAACCTAGCGAAACGACAAGGAAAATCGCTTGCCCGGACGATTGAGCAGCTCCTGCGCGAATCGCTTCCAGGCGAGCACGCGGTAGGGCGCATTTCGGCCCCCCTTCATCGGGAGAACGGTCCACTCCCCGGGGTGGATATCGCCGACCGTGACCGGCTCTACGAGCTGATGGATGGGCGTTGAGTGTTCGCGGTCGATACCAATGTCTTGGTGTACGCCCATTTCGACCTCTATCCGCAGCACCAACGTGCGCGGCGATTCGTCGAAGTGCATCTGCTCGGGGACGATGATTGGTGCATGGGGTGGCAGGTCTATTACGAGTACCTGCGAATCGTGACGCACCCCAAGATTCACAAAGCTCCACTGACGCTCGCCCAGGCGATAGGAGATCTCGATGTCTACGTCCGTTCGCCACGCTGTCAGATGTTGAGCCATACGCCCCAGCACCGGCAGATTCTCGAGGCGGTCACCCGGAGGGTGGAGGCAGTTTCCGGAAATCTCGTGCATGACTGCCACTACGCGGCCCTTCTGCACGAGCACGGGATTCAGACCATCTACACGGCCGATGCCGATTTCCGGCGCTTTGACTTTCTGGAGGTCATCGACCCCACAGCGGCATAGGCAGGCCCTGTGCTACACCCTCGCCTCATGCAAAAGCACAACAACTTCATCGGGGGCGAGTGGCTGGCGCCCTCCACCGGCGAGTGGGCGCCCAACAAAAACCCGGCCAACACCGACGATGTGGTGGGGCACTATCCGGTCTCGGGGAAGAAAGACGCCGAAGAGGCGGTGCGCGCCGCGAAGGAAGCCTTCCCCGCGTGGGCGAGCACTCCCGGCCCCGCGCGCGGGCGCATCTTGTGGAAGGCGGTGGAGCTCTTCAAAGCGCGCCTCGACGAGCTGGCCCGTACCTTGTGCCGCGAGGAGGGCAAGACGGTCGCCGAGGCCAAGGGGGAGATTCAAAAAGGCATCAACCTGCTCGAGTTCTACGCCGGCGAGGGCTTTCGGCTGCACGGCAAGACGTTGCCCTCCGAGCTGCGCCAGACGCTCACCTTCACCTTGCGCCAGCCGCTGGGGGTGGTGGCGCTCATCACCCCCTGGAATTTTCCCTTCGCCATTCCGGTGTGGAAGAGCGCTCCGGCGCTGGTGACGGGAAACACGGTGGTGCTCAAGCCGGCGTCGAACACCCCGGGCACCGCCACCCTCATCGCCCACATTTTCGCCGACGCCGGTTTGCCCAAGGGCGTCTTCAACTTGGTCACCGGCCCTGGGGGCGCGGTGGGCAACACCCTGGTCGACCACCCCCACGTTCAGGCGGTGTCCTTCACCGGCTCCAACGCCATCGGGTTGGCGCTCAACGAGCGCGCCGCCAAGCGGGGCATCAAAGTCACCGCGGAGATGGGCGGGAAAAACCCGGTGGTGGTGATGGACGACGCCGACTTGGATTTGGCGGTCACCGGCATCCTCCAGGGGGCATACGGCTCCACCGGGCAGCGTTGCACTGCCACCTCGCGGGTGGTGGTGCAAAAAGGCGTGGCCAAGGAAGTCGTCGCGCGGCTGGTGGCGGGGGCGAAGAAGCTCGAGGTGGGCAATGGGCTGACGGAGGGGGTGGACATGGGCCCGGCGGTGGACCAAGGGCAGCTCAAGACCGACCTCGACTACATCCAAATCGCGCAGGACGAGGGAGCGACGCTGGCCGCGGGGGGCAAGCGGCTTGTCGGCGGTGCCTATGACAAGGGTTACTTCGTCGAGCCCACCGTCTTCACCGGGGTGCGGCCGGGCATGCGTATTCACCAGGAGGAGGTCTTCGGCCCGGTCATCGCCGTGGTGGAGGTCGCCGACTTCGAGGAGGCGCTCGCCGCCGCCAACGGGGTGGAGTTCGGGCTGTCGGCGTCCATCTACACGCGCGACGCCAACGTGGCGATGAAGTTCGTGGAGAAGAGCGAGGTGGGGATGGTGCACGTCAACAACCCCACCGTGGGCGGGGAAGCGCAGCTGCCCTTCGGCGGGTGGAAGAGCACCGGCGTGGGGGAGCGCGAGATGGCCGAGGAGGGCGCCGAGTTCTTCACCCAGCTCAAGACGGTGTTCTTCGACTACACCGGCGCCGCGCGCAGCTCGAAGATTTATTAGCGCTCACGGGCGCGAATGCCCTCGAGGATGATGCCAATCAACGCCTCGGGAATCTGCAGCGGGTTGCCCACCTCTTCCTCGGCGAGCACCGCGAGGAGCAGCCGCTCCGAGGCGCCCACCACCGCCAGCGCGCTCACCGCAGGGTGAATGGGGCGGAAGAGCTTGCGCGCGTGCACCACCTGGGTGAGCGCCACTGCCTCGAGGGCCACCTTCGCCGCCAGCGCCCGCACCGGCCGCCGCGCACCCACCGCCGGGCCGCGGCACTCTTGGAGGTAGAGCCGCAAGACGTCGGGGTGCTCCAGCACCAACACCGCCAGCGCGGCTCCCACCTCGCGGTAGGCGGCGAACATCTCCTCGCGGCCCTTGGCGGTTGCCAAGCCCTCGCCGCAGCGCGCGAAGGCGCCCTCCATCTCGCGCTTCGCCGGCTCGAGCAGCGCCGCCACCAGCGCCTCCTTGTCCGCGAAGTAGCGGTAGAAGCCGCCCTTGGCCATCTTCGCCGCCGAGGTGAGGTCGTCGATGGACACCCCCTCGATGCCCCGCTCGAGGAAGAGTCTCATCGCCGCCGCCTTCAGTGCCCGCTGTTTTTCCTGGCGATTGAGGTCGCGCACCCCGCCTGGGCGTCCCGGACGCCGTCGCCCTGCGGGGCGGCTGGACAACGGGCGGGCGGAGGTCGAATAATGTGACCGATTGGTCATAATTTCACCCCTCTCCCGGCGGGAGAGGGCAAGGGTGAGGGACTCCGATGCTCGGCATACCTCTGGCGCTGGCGTACACCAACATGGGCGAGTGGCTCATTCACAAGTACGTGCTGCACGGCCTGGGAAAGAACCCCAAGAGCTTCTGGGCCTTTCACTGGCACGACCACCACCGCGAGTCGCGTCAGAACGAGATGTTCGATCCACAGTACGAGCGCACGCTCCTCTCCTGGTCACCGCAGTCGAAGGAGGCCCTCTCGCTCTTGATGCTCGCGCTGGCGCACGTTCCGCTCTTTCCGCTGGCGCCTTTCTTCACCGGCACCGTGCTCTACCGGATGTACCGCTACTACGTCATCCACAAGCGCTCCCATCTGGACAGGGAGTGGGCCAAAGCGCACCTGAGTTGGCACTACGACCACCACATGGGCAAGGACCAAAACGCCAACTGGTGCGTCACCCACCCGTGGTTCGACCAACTGATGGGCACCCGCAAGGTGTACCGCTACTCCCAAGGTCGCGCCGAAGAGGTGCCTGCGCCGACCTGACCCAAGGCACCCGCACGTCCGCCGCGTCGAGCGACGGCCGCGCAGGCGTGGCGACCCGGCCGTGGCGCCGTCCCTAGCTTTGGAACGTGAGCTTGCTCACGTCCGTGGCCGCGGTTCTGTTCTTGGCGGGCGCCCACCCGGGAGGCGCTGGGTGGGCGCTCTCCCCTGGGGCCTCGTTCGAGCTCTTGGCGGGAGAGACGGTGTTGCGCGCGCGCTTCGACGCCAGCGGGCTGACAGGAGAGGGGGTGGCGCTTCGTCATACAGACGAGGCGCTAAGGGGCAGGGTGCTCGGCCGGGAGGTCGCCATTCGGTGGAAGGGCAGGCAGCTCGTGGGGAGAGTGGGCGGTGAGGCCACCCGGCTTCACATCGACCTTGGGCGAGGCGTGGCGAGGGCGCGAGGGGTTTTCGCCGGGCACGAAAGCGAGCTCTTGTGGGGCCCTCGGGGCATCAAGGGGCGAATCGGCGGCTGCACCTACACCCTCGAGGCGGCGTCACAAAGCTATCTGGGAGTGCGGGTGTGCGCGGGCCCGGTGCAGCCCATCCCCACCGCGCTGGTGCTGCCGCGAGACTTCGAGGCGCTCTCCGAGGTGGAGCAGTTGGCGCTGCTGGCGGTGGTCCTCTCCGCGGCGCCGGTGCCGGTGAGGTGAGCAAAAGGAAGGAGGCCTCGATGAAGGCGCGCTGGAGGGTGCTCGTCGCCGCGGGAACGTTGGCCGTCACGGCCTTCGCCGAGGAGTTTCAATTCGACCTGCCCGACAATACGCCGGCGATGCGCCAGAACCCGCCTGGCGAAGCGGTCCCTTCCGTGGAGACGCCGCCGGCCAAGCCGCACCAAGTGTCCGGAGAGGTGCTCTACACAGACGGGGACACCTTGTGGCTGGCGGACGAGGGGAGGGTGATTCCCCTCACCTTGCGGCCGGAGACGGACATCGAGGACACCGAGCTCCTCCCCGGAGACGAAGTGCGCGCCACCTACGTCATCGAGGAGGGGGCCCGCAAGGTGGCCACCCAGGTCGAGCCGGTAGAGCCGCCTCCGCAGCCGCTCGAGGAGAGCCAACGCCTGCCGGTGCTGGTGCCGGACGAGGGGGAGTCGAAGGGGCCGGCCAGCCCCCTTCCCCCTCTCCCTGTGGGAGAGGGAAAGGGTGAGGGACATTGAGCTCGCGAGCTGGACACCTCTCACCCCGCCCTCTCCCAAAGGGAGAGGGATTCAGTACGCCGGCGCGTCGCTGGCGGGGAAGGACTCCATCGAGGCCTCGGTCACCACGTCGCGCTCACCGCCGGCCAGGCGCGTCTCTCCCGGGGCGATGTCCCAGCGGCCGTGGCTTGCTTCCGCGCTCGGCACGGGCGGCATCCGTTCGTGTGCCCGGGCGCTCACCTGGCGGGCGACGAGGAAGACGCGGCCGAGAACGACGCAGCCGGCACCCACCGCAACCAGACGCAGAAAGCGCATACGTGGCAAAGATGTGCATTCGAGCCTCTTGGGCGTAGGGTGCGTTGGGTGGACATCGACCTCGTCCAGCTGGACAAGGACCACCCCGGCTTTCGCGACGGGGCCTATCGACGGCGGCGAAACGACATCGCCCGCATCGCCCTGGCGCACCGGTTGGGCGCTTCGCCGCCGTCGATTGTCTACACCCCCGAGGAGCACGAGGTGTGGCGCATCGCCCTGGAGAAGCTCGCTCCGTTGCACGCGCGCTACGCCTGCGAGGCCTTCACCTCCTTTTGGCCGAAGCTGGGCTTCTCGCCCGAACGCGTACCGCAGTTTGCGCAAGTCAACGCCTCTCTGGCCTCGCTCTCCGGGTTTCGCCTCTCGCCAGTGGCGGGCCTGGTGACGCCGTCGGCCTTCATGAGCCACCTGGCGCAAGACACCTTCCTCGCCACCCAATACATGCGCCACCACAGCGCGCCGCTCTACACCCCGGAGCCGGACGTCATCCACGAGCTGGTGGGCCACGCGGCGCTGCTCGCCCACCCCGCTTTCGCCGCCACCAACCGCCGCTTCGGCTTGGCCACGCTGGCCGCCAACGAGGCCACGGTGGAAGCGCTCATTCGCGTCTACTGGTACGCGCTGGAGTTCGGAGTGGTGAAGGGCCGCCGTGGGCTGGAGGTGGTGGGCGCCGGGCTCCTCTCGTCGTTCGGAGAGCTGGGCCGCTTCGAGAAAGAAGCCGAGCTGCGCCCCTTCGACCTGACGGAGGTGGCGCGCACCCCCTTCGACCCCACCGACTACCAGCGGGTGCTCTTCGTGGCCGAGGGCGCCGAGGCGCTGTTGTCGACCCTCGATGCCTGGCTGGAAGAAATCGCCCGGTAGGTTCCGCTACGTCCAAAGGATGGGCACAGCATAGGGCTCCAGCCGGCGGTCGTGGGTCACCAGGGTCAGGCCCTCCAGCTGGGCTTGAGCGACGAGCATTCGGTCGAACGGGTCATGGTGGTGTTTGGGCAGTAAAGCCGCGGCCTCGGCGTGGCTCATCGTGATGGCGAGCTTCTCCAGCCCAGACTCATCCACCTTCTCTTTCGAGCCACCCGGTTTCCGCCGCTTCTTTCCACCCCGGAGCGGTACGAAAGCCCGGTAGCCAGTTTGGTGCCGCCGCGCGGATCCGGTAGGGTGTTTTCATGCCCCAGGTCAATCGCCCTTCGTCGACCACGATTCCGCAGGCCGCCGGCTCGACGAACAGCTACACCGTGCGCAGCGGCGACACGCTCGCCGCCATCGCCTCCCGTCACGGAACCACGGCGGCCGCCCTGGTGGAGGCGAACAAGGCGCGCTATCCCTCGCTGGAAAGCAACCCCGGCGCCATCCAGGTCGGCTGGAGCTTGAGCCTGCCCACCGGCAGCCCGAAAGCCACATCGCCAGCGGCGGCGAATCAGGGTTGGCGGCCGCGCTCCAACAACGACGTGCTCATGGTGGGGATGAACGAGGGAGTGCAATACGAGGCGACCGAGCTGCGCAAAAGGGGCGTCAACGTCGACGTGATTACCGACGCCCGTGAGAACGACAAGGTTTCGGTCAACGGCCGCACCTATGACCTC
>JBMORE010000170.1:47176-61171 GCA_049322255.1 Myxococcota bacterium
GGCGAGCTGCGCGAGTTCTACAATTACCTGCAGCGCCTCATTCAGCACCCCGAGCTGCCCGCTGCCGAGCGCCCGGGGCTCCAGGCCCAGCGCGACACCACCATTCGGCTCATCTTCTACGGCTCGCACATCGCGCCCAAGTTCGCCGCGCAGCACCAGGCGGCCATCTCCGCCGGCTTTCAGGCAGCGGGGCTGGAGGTGCCCAACTTCGCCACCTTGAGCCGCGGCGAGGCGATGGCGAAGATTGAGCAGTTCAACCAGGCGGTGGGCAGGATGTCCAACCCACCGCCCGCGGTGACCCGGCTGGCCCCGCTGCTCAACGACGGCCTGCGCGACTTGAAGCCCGGCGTCATCCCCGAAACCTGGGTCTAGAACTGGGCCGTCTCGGTCGAACCGGAAAGCGCCACCGTGGAGGCGGCGCCGCCGGAGACCACCTTGGCCACCTCGTCGAAGTAGCCGGTGCCCACCTCGTGCTGGTGCTTGACGGCGGTGTAGCCTTCTTTTTCCAGCGCGAACTCCCGCTGCTGTAGCGCGGAGTAGGCCGCCATGCCCCCTTGGGCGTACGCCTTGGCCAGCTCGAACATCGAAAGGTTGAGCGCGTGGAAGCCGGCCAGGGTGACGAACTGGAACTTGTAGCCCATCGCCCCCAGCTCGCGCTGGAACTTGGCGATGGCGGTGTCGTCGAGCTTCTTCTTCCAGTTGAAGGAAGGCGAGCAGTTGTAGGCGAGCAGCTTACTGGGGAAGCGGGCCCGAACGCCTTCGGCGAACTGTTTGGCCTCCTTCAAGTCGGGGGTGGAGGTTTCGCACCACAAAAGGTCGGCGTAGGGCGCGTAGGCCAGGGCGCGGGCGATGGCGGTCTCGACGCCGCCGCGGATGTAGAAGAAGCCCTCGCTGGTGCGGTCCCCGGTGCAGAAGGGCTTGTCGCGGTCGTCGACGTCGGAGGTGAGGAGCTTCGCGCTATCGGCGTCGGTGCGGGCGATGAGCAGGGTGGGCACGTCGCACACGTCGGCGGCCAGGCGCGCCGCCACCAGGGTGCGAATGAAGTGGCCGGTGGGCACGAGCACCTTGCCGCCCAGATGGCCGCACTTCTTCTCCGAGGAGAGCTGGTCTTCGAAGTGCACTCCGGCGGCGCCCGCTTCAATCATCGCCTTCATCAGCTCGAAGGCGTTCAAAGGCCCGCCGAAGCCGGCCTCGGCGTCGGCGACGATGGGGGCGTACCAGTAGGTGTCCTCCTTGCCTTCGGAGTGGTCGATTTGGTCGGCGCGCTGGAGCGACTGGTTGATGCGCCGCACCAAGGCGGGCACCGAGTTGGCCGGATAGAGGCTCTGGTCGGGGTAGGTCTGCCCCGCCAAGTTGGCGTCGGCCGCCACCTGCCAGCCGCTGCAGTAGATGGCTTTGAGGCCGGCGCGCACCATCTGCATCGCCTGGTTGCCGGTGACGGCGCCCAAGGCGTGTACGTAGGCTTCGGTGGTGAGGAGCTTCCACAGCCGGGCCGCGCCCAGGCGCGCCAAGGTGTGCTCCACCTTCACCCGGCCGCGAAGGCGGTCGACGTCTTCGTGCGAATAGGGGCGGACCACGCCCTCCCAACGCTTGTCCGCCGTGCGGGCGGTGGTGCTCTCGACGCTCTCGTACATGACAACCTCCTCCTTTTTGGGGTGCGACGGTGAAGACTTCTTCAAGACTCCTGAATGAGCAGCTCGTAAGCGGGCAAGGTGAGGAACTCTTCGAAGCGCTCGGAGGTGACCAGCTGGGTGAAAAGCTGCGCCGCCTTCGGGTAGCGCCCGCTCTCGAAGCGCGTTTGGCCCACCTCGGCGCGGATTTTGGACAGCTCTTCCTGCAAGGTGGTGCGGAAGAGCTGGGCGGTGACTTTGCGCCCGTCCTCGAGGAGGGCGCCGTGGCGAATCCACTGCCACAGCTGGGCGCGGGAGATTTCGGCGGTGGCCGCGTCCTCCATCAGGTGGAAGAGGGGCACGCAGCCTTGCCCGGAGAGCCAGGCCTCGAGGTACTGCACGCCCACGTTGACGTTCTGGCGTAAGCCCGCCTCGGTGCGGGTGCCTTGAGGCACTTGGAGCAAGTCGACGGCGGCGACGTGCACCTCCGGGCGCTGGCGGTCGAGCTGGTTTTTGCCCTTCATGTGGGCGTCGAAGACTTCTTTGGCCAAGGCCACCAAGCCGGGGTGAGCGACCCAGGTGCCGTCGTGGCCGTCCTGCACCTCGCGCAGCTTGTCGGCGCGGACCTTCTCCAGCGCCTCCCGGTTGGCCGCTTCGTCGTGCTTGATGGGAATCTGCGCCGCCATGCCGCCCATCGCGTGGGCTCCGCGGCGGTGGCAGGTCTTCACCACCAAGGAGGTGTAGGCGCGCAAGAAGGGCTGGGTCATCGTCACCTGCGCGCGGTCGGGCAAGACGAAGGCCGGGTCTTGGCGCAGCTTCTTGATGAAGCTGAAGATGTAGTCCCAGCGGCCGCAGTTGAGCCCCGCCGAGTGGTCGCGTAGCTCATAGAGAATCTCGTCCATTTCGAAGGCCGCCGGGAGCGTCTCGATGAGCACGGTGGCCTTGATGGTGCCCTTGGGTACATCCAGCCGTTGTTGGGCGCGCAGGAAGACGTCGTTCCACAGCCGCGCCTCGAGGTGGCTCTCGAGCTTGGGGAGATAGAAGTAGGGCCCGGTCTTCTTGGCCAAGAGGGCGCGGGCGTTGTGGAAGAAGAAGAGCCCGAAGTCGAAGAGCGCCGCGGGCACGCTGCGGCCGTCGACCTCCAGGTGTTTTTCCCACAGGTGCCAGCCGCGCGGGCGCACCATCAAGGTGGCGGTCTTTTCCTGGAGCCGGTAGTGCTTGCCCCCCGCCTGGAGCGCGATGGTGCCGCGCACCGCGTCGAGGAGGTTCTTCTGCCCCTGGACGTTGTTGTCCCAGGTGGGGGCGTTGGAGTCCTCGAAGTCGGCCATGAAGACGTTGGCGCCCGAGTTGAGGGCGTTGATGATCATCTTCCGGTCCACCGGGCCGGTGATTTCCACCCGGCGGTCGGCGAGGTCGGCGGGCCCCGGCGCCACCCTCCACTCTCCCTCGCGTACGTTTTGGGTCTGGGGGAGAAAGTCGGGCCGCTCGCCGGCGTCGAAGCGCTCCTGGCGAAGCCTTCGTGCCTCCAGTAGCTCGCCGACCCGGGGAGCAAAGGTGCGTACCAAGTCGGCCACGAAGGCCAGCGCCTGCTCGCTCAAGACCTCCTCGTCGCCTGCTCGCCGCGCGCCCTTCGCCACCACCCCGGGGACCCGCTCCTCGCCTTGGCGCATGAAACGCTCCTCTCACGCAAAAAGTGATGAGAGTATTGATGCGATGCGATGTAAAATCAATAAGACTTTGAATACACTGACGAAAAACACCTCCACGGGCCTCCGATGACCGCGAAATTGCAGGGCATTTAGTAAATTTGTCGATTGCCTCTTCGGCCGGTGAGTAAACGGGCCGGGGAGCGACCGCACGAATTTGCACGACGCGACTTGATCTCCCTGTGCAGGGTCGTCACCATGCGCGGCTTTCGAGGAAGCCCTGGCCCGTTTCCTCGTCCATCGGAGGACCGCATGACCCGTGCTTCGCTCCCGCTGGTGTTGGTGGCGCTCGTTTCCCTCGTGGGCTGTGACTGCGGGCGCAAGCCGGAGGTGACGCAAAGCTACGCGGAGCTGGGGGTGGTTTGGCGAGACAAGAGCGGGGCGGAGCGAACGGACAGGGACGCCACCTTCGATTTCGGCGCGGCGCTGGTGGGCGAGCGGGTGCCCAAGAAGTTGGTCATCAAGAACTTGGGAACCGGTCCACTCACCTTGCTTTCCCTTGAGCAGGTCGAGGGAGACGAGGTGGCCATCGGCGTACCCTCGGCCACCGCCTCCTTCGAGGTGCGCTTCACCGCGGGGCAAACCATCGGCGCGCTCGAGGAAGTGGAGCTGGACATGTTCTTCACCCCGGTGGAGCCCTCCAAGTCCCACCTGGCGCACCTGGTGCTCAGAGGCGGCGGCACCGACCCGGAGGCGAGCACCGCCACAATCACCCTCCTGGGCAGCTCGGCGGCGGCGGGGTGCCAGCTGCCCAAAGAAATCGACTTCGGGCGGGTGTTGCTCAACGAGACGGCGCAGGCGGCCTACGACATTCACAACCTCACCGCGGTGCCCACCTCGGGGACGGCGAGCGAGATTTATTCTGCCAACGCCGACTTTTTGGCCTTCGGGTTCGCCAACGGCTCTCCGGGAGAGGGCCCGTTTTCGCTCCCCGGCGGCGGCACCACCACCTTCACCTTCGAGTTCCGCCCCACCGAGGCGCGCGCGTACACCGCGTCCATTCGGCTGCGCGCGGCCAGCGCCTGCCCGGAGGTGGAAGTCACCCTGAAGGGCGAGGGCACCGACACCCTCTTGTCGTGGACGCCGAGCACCCTGCACTTCGGACCGGTGAGCCCGGGCACCCCCGTCCAGCGCACCCTCACCTTCTTCAACGTGGGCAAGACACCGGTGACGCTCTCGAACCTCGCCACCACCCTGGCCAGTGACTTCGGAGTGCAGGCGGGCGCCAGCGGCGACCCCACCACCCTGGTGGTGCCGGGCGGCGGGGTGCCCACCGAGCTGGTGGTGGTGTGCAACGCCTCGCAGCTGGGCCCGCGGGAGGCGCAGCTTACCTTCACCACCAACCTTTCCGGGCAGCCCTCCGGCGCGGTGCCGCTCAAGGCGTACGGGGGCGGGCCGAAAATCACCGTCATCCCCCGGCCGACCCTGGCCTTCGGGAAGGTGGGCTACTTCGCCAACGCCAACCCGGCGCCACAGGTGGTGCGCAAGCTGACGGTGATGAACACCGGTACCAAACCCAACCCGCCGGACGTGAGCGTGAACCTCCACCTGGGCTCGGTGGACGCGACGACCGGCCTGCCCGGCCAGCTGCCTTACGTCACGGTGACGCCGCTCAACGGCAACACCGCGGCAGGGGAATTCACCGTGGGCGTGCCGCAGGCCTACGACCCCAGCGTGGGTCTCGAGGCCACCCCGGGCAAGAACCTGGTGGATTTGGTGGTGACCCTCACCCCCGCCTCGGTGGGCGCCAAAGAGGCGGAGCTGACCGTCTTCTCCAACGACCCCACGGAGCCGGCGGTGAAGATTCGCCTCACCGCGGATGCGCAAGTGCTGCCGCCCTGCAACTACGCCCTCTCCCCGGCGCAGCTCAACTTCGGTCTGGTGACCCCGCCCAACTTCAAAGAGCTGCCTTTGACCATCACCAACTTGAGCCAGGCGGCGGGCGACGTCTGTTACCTCACCGGGTTGGAAATCGCCGCGGGGAGCGACCCGGCCTACAGCATCGTGGGAGGCCCGGTGGCGGCCAAAGACTTGATGCCCGGCGAGGCGTGGCAGGTGCGGGTGCGGGTGGCGCCGCAGGGCGCGCAGCCCAGCACGACGGTCAACCTCCTGGGCAACCTCACCTTCAACATCTCGTCGCCCACGAAGCCGCAAGGGGTGGTGCCGCTCTCCACCGCGGTGGGACCGGTGTGTCTGACCATCGCTCCCGACACCCTCGACTTCGGCACGGTGAAGAAAGACTGCAACTCCCCGGCGCGGACCTTCACCCTCTACAACACGTGCTCGCAGAATGTGACCATCGGCTCCTTCACCGTGCAAGCCGGAGCCGGTCAACCCGCGGGCGGCCCCAACTGTCCGGGCACTTCCCCTTGTCCCGAGTTCCACCTGGTGTCGACCCCGCCCATTCCCTCCGGTGGGCTGACGATGCAGCCCGGCTCGGCGCCGTTGACCTTCACCGCCAAATACCGGCCCATCGACGTGGGCTCGGACTCGGGAGCGATTGCCATCAACGCCATCCAGGGCGGGCAGAACGTGAGCTACCTGGTGACGCTGCAGGGCACCGGCGACCTGCTAGGGCTACACACCGACGTCTTCGTGCAGGACGCCGCGCCCAAGGCCGACATCCTCTTCACCATCGACAACTCCTGCTCGATGGGTGACGAGCAGCAGTCGTTGGCGAGCAACTTCGCCAGCTTCATCGCCTACGCCAACTCCACCAACGCCGACTACCACCTGGGGGTCACCACCACCGACGACTCCGAGCCCCTCCCCGGACCCTTCCCCCTGCCTTCAGGAGACCGGGGACGGTTGCGCGGTGACGCGAGTAACCCCAAGGTGCTCACCCGGAGTACGCCCAACGTGGCGCAGCTGTTTCAGCAGAAGGTGAACGTGGGCACCATGGGCAGCGCCAGCGAAAGAGGTTTCTCTCCTTCGCTCAAGGCGGTCACTCCGCCCCTGGTGAGCAACGAGAACGCGGGGTTCTTGCGCTACGACGCCTACCTGGCGGTGGTGGTGGTGACCGACGAGGCGGAGCAATCGCCGGAGGCGGTGACCTGGTACTACAACCAATTCTTGAACGTGAAGGGCTTCAACCGCGCCAACCTCTTCACCTTCAACGTCATCGGCCCGTTCGACAGCACCAATTGCCCCGGCGACGACGGGCGCTACGCCACGATGGTGAGCCTTACCGGCGGCTTGCAGGACAACGTCTGCACCCCCAGCTGGTCCAACACCCTGCAGCAACTGGGGAAGACCGCCTTCGGGTACCGCACCCAGTTCTTCTTGAACAACACCCCCGACACCACCGGAGGCAAGAGCATCGAAGTGAAGATTGACGGGGTCGCCGTGCCTTCCACCGACTGGAGCTACGACCCGGTGGCCAACGCCATCGTCTTCGATGCGGCCAAGACGCCGGGGCCGGGACAGACGCTGTCGGTCACCTACTACGTCGCCTGCCTGTGAGACGCTTCGCCGCCGTCGTCGTGCTGGCGCTCCTGGCTGCGTGCGGCGGGGAGGGGGCGTGCGTCATCGACTCCCCCACCGGCAACCCCGGCTGGGAGGCCTGCCACGACGGGTGGAGCGCCGAAGAGTGCGCCGAGCGCGGCAGCGAAGCGGTGTTTCATGGGGGCAGCTGCGAGGGGCTGGGCTACACCCAGCAGTGCCCGGGAGAGACCGGCTCCAAGCGCCTTCCCAGCTACTCCTGCCGCTGACCGCGGAGGGCGGCTGTGTTACGGCCAGGGCTGTCGGGGGTTGGCTTCGTGGCGGGAGTCATGCACCCGGTTGCGAGCGGAGATTCGATTATTAATAATGGTGTTAGCATTGCCGTTTACACCACAGGAGGACGAAGTGACGTCGATCGCCATCTCCGAATTCGAGCACCGCGTTGCGAAGTGGGCGGAGTATCTCAAGAAGACGAAGGAGCCGCTCGAGGTGATGCGGCGCGGAAAGACCGATCTCGTCGTGCTGGACAAGGAAACGTTCGACCAGTGGAAGGCGGACCGTGAGCGGTTGCAAGCGCTCGAGGTCAAGCTTCTCGTCGATGAGGGTGAGCGAGCCTTCGCGCGTGGCCGGGTCATGGCTCATGAGGATGTGGGCAAACGCCTTGGTTTCAGCCGCCGACGTCACAAGAAGACGTGATTCGGGTTCTGTGGTCCGAGCCAGCCGTCGACCAGCTCGCGCAGATTCGCCAGGCGAGCCTCCGCTTGCGCGTCTACCAAGCAGTGGGCGGGTTGGTTCGATTTCCGCGTCGTGGACGAGCTCCGCCTGAGGTCGTGACCCATCCGGACCTCCAGCTTCCCGCCGACCTGCGAGAAATCGTCTTCCCACGAATTTTACGGGTGTTTTACCGGTACGACGAGCGTAACGGCACGGTTCATGTGCTCGGCATCGCGTTTCGCGGCCAAGACGTTGGCGCCGATTGGTTGGTGCAGCTCAAGGGGCTCACCGAGAACCGGTAGATGCTGCGCTCCCTTTGAGGGGCTTTGACGAGAGAATGAACCCAAGCCCGAAGACGGAAAGACCGACCAGCGCAAGACGACGGATCTCGAGCAACCCCTACGAGAGAGGCGCTCGCCGACGCACGCAATTCGGCCGCGGACGTCGGTGCGACGGTCTTGGTCGTCGATGCGATGGCGAGCTACTGGTGTGGCGACAAGCACCCTCAGGCGCTCTTTGCCCGCGCCTTTCGCTGCAGTTAGCACACGCGCGTAAGCCGCTGGGGCTTGCCCCGGGGAGGATCACCGCAGATGCCGCTACCCGCGGAGGGCGGCGAATTGCAGCGCGTTGAGTAGCCCAGGCGAGGCGGGCTTGAGTGGAGCAGCCATCAACTCGGCGAAGTTGATGACCACGTTGGGCGACTCGTTGAACGCGGGAGCGGGGCCGGGAAGGGCGGGACCCGGGGGCGCGGGGGGCAGGTCGTCGAGCGAGGCGACGAAGTCGTTGGGAGCCACCACCGACTGGCCGGCCCAGGCGACGCGCGCTGCCGACGGCGAGGCAGGCTGAAGCGTGGGGCCGGCGGCGGCGGGCGAAAAGTCGGCGCCATCGCGCCAGTAGGCCAAGAGCGTCTGGGAAATCTCGTTCGCCCGCTGGGCACGGTAGGAGGTTCCCTCCAAGTGGGCGGCCAGCTTCGCCTTGTACTCCTCGCGCAAAAGCCAGGAGAAGGGGGCGTGGGGGGCTTCGAAGGTATCGGCGAATCGGTGGCGAACCACCGGCTCGACCCGCCGCGCCTGGGGCCTGGGGTCGGGAGCGGTCGCTGGGCGCAGCGCCTGCTGCACGTGCTCGACGGTGCTCTGAAAGAGTCGGCGCAGGGGGTTCACGAGAAGATTGTCGAACCAGGGCCTCCGGCAGTTGCGCGGGAAGAAAAAGCAGGCGTTACCGGCGGTTGGCCGACAGCTGTGGGAGGGTTTGTCAGCCGTGTCCCGCTTGAGTTAAGCAGCCCGCTTCACTGCGACCGTTGCCGCAAGGGAGGATGCCGATGAGGACGCTGCGTTGGTTCATTTCGGGCATGACGCTGGGTCTGCTCATCGCGGTGGCGCCCTCGTGCGGCGCGGCAAAGCCGGCCTGTGACTCGGCCAACTGCTCCACCGGTTGCTGCGACGAAACGGGCGAGTGTCGGCCTGGAAACACCCAAGCGCAGTGTGGCTCCGCCGGTCGGGCGTGTGCCGCCTGTCCCCTCACTGACTCTTGTCAGCTCGGCTTGTGCACGCCCATCAGCGGTGGGGGCGGCGGCGGAGGAGGAGGTGGCGGCGGAGGTGGCGGCGGAGGAGGTGGTCAAGACGGCGGGCGCTCCGACGGGGGCAGCGACGCGGGAACCGGCTCGGACGCCGGAACGCGAGACGCGGGAGCTTCCGACGGCGGCGGGGTGGTGGGCGTGGTGTGTGGGGCCAACACCTGCTCAGTGGGCCAGCTTTGCTGTGCGCAGCAGACCGATGGCGGGTTGAGCCACAGCTGCCAGTCCAGCTGCCCCGATGGTGGGGTGGCGCTCGCCTGCGACGGTCCTGAAGATTGCGGCAGCGGCACCCCGGTGTGTTGCGGGACGGTGCGGGTGGGCAACGGCACGGCGCCGTTGTGTCCCATCGACGGAGCATCGGCCGCCTGCGCGGCAAGCTGTGCACCCGCCTTTCCTGCCTCATGCAACACCACCGGCGAGATTGTCCTCTGCCAGTCGTCGGCGCACTGCGCGGCCTACCCGACCTACAACCAGTGCTGCCGCTTCTCTCAGGGCAACGGCACCATCTCCATCTGCTCCACGGTGACGATGGCGTTCTTCTCTGGAAACTGCCTGCCGTAGCCGGTCAATCGAGGAACAAGTCGGGCAACAGCTCGGCGCCCTTCTTCACCGCGTACTTGTCGAAGTCGGTTTGTCCGGCGGCGTGCAGCACTTCTTCGTCGATGAAGAAGTGGCCGGTACACTTGCGGCTGTCCTGAGTGAGTATCCAGTGCGCGGCGTCGGCCACGATGTCGGCGGTGCGACACTGCGCCAGCGCCTCCTCGCCTCCGAGCATCTCCAGCGCCGCGGTGGCGATGGCCGTCTTCGGCCACAGGGCGTTGAAGGCGATGCCCTCCTCGCGAAACTCCTCCGCCATGCCCAGGACGCACATGCTCATCCCGTACTTGGAGAGGGTGTAGGCGACGTGGGAGGCAAACCAGCGCGGCTTCATGTTCAGCGGAGGCGAGAGGTTGAGCACATGCGGGTTCTTCGCCTTCTTCAAAAAAGGCAAGCAGGCCTGGGTAGTGGCGAAGGTGCCGCGCACGTTCACCTGGTGCATCAAGTCGAACCGCTTCAGCGGTGTCTCCAGCGTGCCGGTGAGGCTGATGGCGCTGGCGTTGTTGACGCAGATGTCGATGCCTCCAAAAACGTCCACCGCCCTTTGCACCGCGGCGTGAAGCTGCTCCTCGGAGCGAGTGTCCACCGCGAGGGCGAGCGCTTTGCCGCCGGCGGCCTCCATTTCCTTCGCCGCGGAATGAATGGTGCCCGGCAGCTTGGGGTGGGGCTCGGAAGTCTTGGCGGCGATGACGATGTGGGCGCCCTCTCGAGCGGCGCGCAGCCCAATCGCCTTGCCGATGCCGCGGCTGGCCCCGGTGATGAAGAGAGTCTTGCCCTTCAAGGACATGGGCTTTGGCTATCCCGCCTTCTTGGCCAGGTCCACGTAGCGCCGGCCCTCGGGTAGCCCCGTCTCCACCGGCAGCCCCTCGTCGGCCCACCCCGGCTCCACCACCTGGCCGGACATGTCTCGCGCCCCGCCGAAGCCGGCTCGCTGGTCCACCACCTCGCGGTACCCTGCTCGTTCGAGCAGTTGCGCCGCCCGCATCGAGCGCCCGCCCGACTGGCAGCCGATGACCAGCTTGGCGTTTTTGGGCACCGTCGCCTCCACCACCTTCACGAAGTCGGGGTTGGGCCCCATGCCGGAAGCGCCCAGGTGGAGCAGCGGAATGTTGAGCGCGCCCGCGGGATGGCCGGATTCGAACTCGGGCTCCGAGCGCACGTCGAGGTACGTCCACCCCGCGTCCAGCAGGGCTTTGGCTTCCTTGGCGGAGATTCGCTTCATGAGGGGAGGCACCCTACAACCAGAGCGGCGAGGAGGGAATTGACCTTTCCCGGGGCCGGGTGTTGTGGAAGGGGTGATGGCTACCCAACCGCTCCTGCGCCTGGTGAAGGGCGAAGAAGCCACCGTGAGCGACGACGCACTGTGTCGGGCGTTCCTCACCGGCGATGGCGCGGCCTTTGGAGAGCTGGTTTCCCGTCACCAGCGGCTGGTGTACGTCCTGGTGCGCCGGTACTGCGCCCGTCCCGAGGACGCCTTCGACCTCACCCAGCGCGCCTTCCTCCAGGCGTTCGAGGCGGCACGGCGCTCGCTGCCCAGGCTGGGGAGGAGAGGGCCGGTACCGTTCCGCGCCTGGCTGGTGCGCATCAGCCTCAACCTGGGAAAGAACCACCTGCGGCAGACGCGGCGCTGGGCGGAGGCGCCGTTGGAGGCCCTGGTGCACGAAGCTTCGCCCACGCCGGTCCCTTCGGAGACGGTGGAGCGCGCCCAACAGGAGCGCCTTACCCGCGCCACGGTGCTGGAGCTGCCCCCTCGCCAGCGCGAGGTGTTCACCTTGCGAATCGACGGCGACCTCTCCTTCGCCGAGGTGGCCCAGACGTTGGGCATCGAGGAGAGCGCCGCCAAGGCGAGCTTCCATTGTGCGGTGAGGCGGCTCAGGGAGCTTTTCGCCGCTTCCAAAGAGGAGAAGAAGCGATGACTTGCGATGACTGTGAAGCGGTGCTCATCGACCGCGGCGCGGGAGAGAAGTTGGAGGAGGCGGCGCTGCGCGTGCACCTGTCGGCCTGCGCTCGCTGCCGTGCCTTCGACGAGGCGGTGCAAGAGGCGCTTTCTCTCGCTGAGCTGCCGCCTCTGTCTGAAGCAGAGGAGAAGAAGCTCGAGGGGCTGGCCGGCTCGACGTTGGCCGTCTGGCGCGCCGCGGAGCGACGCCCGCACCCGGTACGCCGGTGGGTCGCGCTCGCCACTGCCGCCTGTGTCGGAGGGCTGGTCACCGCCGCGGTCTTGAGCCAACGCAGTCCACGCGTGGGTCGCTCGCTCGCGCCCGAGGTGCGCACCTCCCTGGGCACCGAGGAGCTCTCTTGGGAGCTGGCCGAGCTGCCCTTGCTCGAGGAGAGCTCGCCGATGGAGGTCGAGCTCGCCCTCTACGAAGTGCCCTGGACGCTGTCTGATGACTCGCTGTTGGAAGGAGACGTGAAATGAAAGCCCTGCTCGTTGCCCTGATGTTCTCGCCGCTGGTTGCCCTCGCCCAGCCCCGGTCCCGCCCGCCACCTTCCGAGGAGAAGCGGGAGCAGATGGCCGACCGCATGCGGATGATGATGGTGGTGGGGCTGGCCGAGGCGCTCGAGCTCTCGGAAGGCGAGGCGCTCAAGCTGGGAGAGAAGATTCGCAGCTTCGAGAGCCGCCGCCGCCCGCTGCGCGAGACGATGTTCGAGTCGATGCGTACTCTGCACCAGGCCTCGCAAGGGGACAGCGCCGCGCTGGCCCAGGTGGACTCGTCCACCCAGAAGCTTTTGGACGCGCGCATTCGCATGGCCGAGCTCGACCGGGAGATGTTCAACGAGCTGGCTCGCGGGCTTTCGGCGGAGAAGAAAGCCAAGCTCGCCACCTTCCTCGCCCGCTTCCAACAAGAGGTGAAGGCCGGCTTTGGCAAAGGCAAAGGAATGCGCGGGCACCGCGAGCGCTGACCTCGCAATCACTTCGAATCTGTTTCCGCAGTGTAAGGTCTGCCTCCCTGAGTGTCACAGGACCTCATCAGACTCGGGGTGGACCGATGACGAAGCGGATGTGTTTGGCGATTCGCCGTTTGGCGGGCCTGATGGTTCTGGCAGGCCTTTTGTCCCTCGCGGCACCCGCGAGTGCGGCGAACTACCCGCTCGAGATCACCCAGCCGCAGCCCAACCTCTCGACGGTCAATCGGTTCTACAAGGCCTACCCAGGTCTCATGTACCGGGTTCGCCTCGCCGTCATCGGAGGTCTTTATCCCTATCGCTTCAGCCTCGGCACGGCTCCCGCGGGAATGGAAATCGACCCCAATGACGGGACGATCACTTGGGCCAACCCGACCGAGAGCGGCTCACCCCACCAAGTACAAGCGACCGTCCTCGACAGCGAGGGGAGCAGTCAGTCCGTCTCCTGGACGATCACGGTGACCACGCAGGGCTTCCGGTTTGTCGATGCGATCAACGGTCGTACCGTGGCCGAAGGAGGGACGGGAACGTTCGCGAATCCCTGGAAGACGATCGTCGACTGGTACGAAGGGAACGTTTACGAATCGAAGAGGGCCCAGTCCTACGTCAACGAGTTCTTGTATTGGCGCGAAGGCGTCTACTCGCTCGCCAATGTCTACACGGAGGATGGCACCCCTGGACAAGATCCTGGTCGCCTTCCGGTGCTCTCCGCCTACAAGCCTGTGGTTTGGCTGGCTTACCCGGGTGAGAAACCGATTGTGGACCATGGGTACACCGGGGCCCTGGACACAGGCCCGTTCATCATCTTCTACGCCAGCAGCGCGAACGTCTATGTCGACGGGCTCGAGTTTCGCAACATGAAGTGCAAGGGAATCGAGCTGGCCCCCGACGGAAACAATCAGGTGTTCGCGAACCTCGACATGCACGACATGCACTACGGCGAAGATGGGAAGAACTGCGCGTTCATCATGACCGGGAGCGGAGGAGGTGGAGCGACGCCGTCCGATCACATGGTGATCCAGAGCTCCACCTTCCACCACATGAACCTCGCCAGCGCAGGAGCGATGATCAAGATTTACTCGAAGAACAAGCTGCTCATCGAGGACAACACCCTGCACACGGTCACGGGCACGACCGACTCCGAGGGAATCGCCCTCAAGGGTGGGACGATGACGCGCGTCACCGTTCGACACAACGTGGTTCACGACGTGCCGAGGAAGAGCATCGGCGGAAACATGCACACGCTCGTGGACTCGGAGCTCCTCTACAACTGCATCTACGACGCCGCGAACGAGGGGCTTGACATCAATCAGGACGGTTTGGCGACCAACCTCTACATCTACCGCAACACCGTGCTCGGCCGTGTGCAGGTGCGAAACACCGACAGCGCCGATGGCCCTTTCCGTTTCTACAACAACATCTTCGTCAACGACGACCCTGGGACCCCGCC
>JBMORE010000171.1:0-6360 GCA_049322255.1 Myxococcota bacterium
AACTGAGACAGCGCCGTCGCCCCCCACCAGGACTTCGCTGATGGTGAACTCACCAGAGATGCCGCTATCCGGAACGATTCCGAACTCGCGCCCACCGATGTGTCTTCTCCACAGCAACTGACCGTTATCGGTCACCAATGCAACGTCGACGTACCAAATCCCCGGAACGCTCAAGTGCGATGCGACCGCTACATATTCGTCATTCGCAGCGAGGCGGTTCATGATGCTCCCGAAATGGTGCGCCTTGAGTTGCCAAACTGGAGTTCCGTTAGCATCGAATTTGACGAGAGCTCCGCTTGCGATCCAGCCCAGTCCTAGGTCCACGCCACTAAGCCAGATACCCGACAGATAGACGAACCCCGACGGAGTCGCTGCTATTCGAGGGTGATAGTACAAACTCTGCCCGATTCTCTTAGGCCAAGCCCGTCGCCATACAGTCAAGCCACCGGGTTGAATCTTGCGTAGCGAGGTCGACCAACCATCGTGCACGGGAGTGGTGATCGAGTATTGAGGGTCTCGATGCTCTGCGAGGATGAAGATGTTCCCGTCGCCGTCGCGAGCGAGATCGAGAATCGTTTCTGCGGTATCTGGCTGGGGGAGTTTTCGGAGAAAGGTTCTCGGGAAGGGCCGCCTATGCATTGCACGGCCTCGGTCCTCGGCGGCTACCGCGATCATCCCTGGCGGTGCCTCGATGCTCTCACCTGGGCTCGTTGAATGGCTTCGACCTTCAGCAGCCACTGCCATCGGGGTCGGAGATGGAGATGTTGAATCAACCTTAGGTACGCCCTCGCAGGCAGCAATGAAAAGACCAAGCGCCGTCACGATGTTGAGCGCTGTCCTGGTTGTCCAGTCGTGAACACGAACCTGGCCCGCAGGGCCAATTGGTCGGAAAGCTACTTCCGGAGACGATGGCGTTCTCTCTTCAACAAAGGAGGCGTCGTGGCCCCCCCCCCGGTTCGCTCTCATCGCTTTTCTCCTCGCCTCCTCGACCGCAAGTGCTCAAGCGATCTGGGCCGGGGACTTCCGCGACAACAACTTCTATCAGTTCCGGTTTGTGCAATGTGGGGCCTACGGTGGCAAGGGCTCGTGTCCCTATGATCTCCAGACCGCCAATGTGCCTACTTCGCTCACTGCGATCAACTGCCTGTCTCCAAGCACCGAGGGGTGCAGGTTCTCGCTGGTGAATCCACCACCCAATGCTAGCGCGTACTCAAGTGACTTTGCTCCCACGGGAACGGCCTTGAAGGTCATCGTCGCCCATAATCCCGACCCGATTCAGTTCAACGGCGATTCCGCACCCGACGCCGGCAACCCCTGGGGCGAAAACCACCGCAACGAGCTCAACACTGCGCGAGACATTGGTGACGAAACAGGCATTTTTCATGGGCAGGACGAAGAGCGCTTCTACGGTTGGAGCACGTACGTGCCCTCGACCTCCGAGTTCGAACCTCCGTCTGGCAGCGAACCCAAATGGCACATCGTCCAGCAGTTCCATCAGGAGGGCCAATGTGGCTCGCCCTATCTCGCTCTCGGTATCGATCCCGATCCCAGCAACAATGACTGGCGATTCACGCTCAACACCATCGAGTACTACCCGGGTCCAGCGTTCAACCTATGGACATCAAGCTCCGCTATCGCCCGCGAGCGCTGGTACAACTTCGTGCTCAGGGTGAAGTGGGCGACGAACCCGTATATTGGCCGGGTGACACTCTGGATCGATGGCGTCCAAGTCTTCGATCAAAACCGCATGACTCTCCTCATCTTCAATTCCTTGAACTGCCCGGAGGACGGTAGCCAGTCCGGCGTCATGCGCGCCTACATGAAGATGGGGCTCTACCGAGCGAAGCAAGTCGAGAAGGTGGAGACGATTTACCAGCACGGAATGAAGATGGGGCTCAGCTACGCCGACGTCGATCCGCGCGGCCTCGGGGAGGATTTTGAATTGGGCTTCCCGGTGGGCTGGAGCAAGGCAAGCCACTGGCGAAGAGTCACCGGCTTGACGCAGTGTGGCCCCGGCCCCGGCGGGAGCGGCATCATGGCCTACAACTACGACCTCTCCAACGGCTGCTCCTACACGACCTGGCAATGGTTCCGCGGGCAGAGCTACTCAGTACGAAGCGTCGGCGAGCTCAAGACCAAACCCTTCGCCGTTCCAAGCTCGGGAGGAAACATCCAGTTCTACCACCGCTCGCAAACCGAGCAGGTCTACGGGTTTGACGTACGAACGGTCTATCTCGACAGCCCCACGGTGGGCCGGACACAGATTGGGGCAATGGTGCGGACCCAAGGCCCCGAGCAGGCAATTGACTCTCTTCTGCGCCGACCAAGGCTCGCCGGGGGCCCTGGAGACCGCTTCTCTGAGCGTTCCGTCCGCGTATTGGGGGAAGAACGACGTCTCCGTCGCCTTCGAGCTCGACAGCGTCGACGGTCTCAATAATGGCTATGCAGGCTGGTGGGTAGATCAGGTGCGCTTTCTCCCCTAGGGCAAACAAAACAGCTGGCCGTAGATGCTCACTCCCAAGCCGGCGCGCGTCAGCGCATAACCCATCGCCGCCATGCCACCGTCGGCCACTGCCACGGCAGGGTCGGCTCCGGAGACGTAGGTGCGCGTGCCCTGGCTCATCGGGGTGAGCTTGAGCACGCTGGGCTGTCCCAAGCGCTTGGCGAACAGCTCGCCGTTCTCCGCTTCGATCCAGGACAGGAGCAACCCCGGCCCGGTGTGCACCAGGTCGATTGCCCACGAGCCGCCAATCGCCGGCCCCGCCTCGATCGCCGGTGACACCATTCCCACCCACGGCGTCGCCTGCAGCGTGGTGCTCAGGTCGGCGTGCACCCAGGCTCCGGCGCTGTTCTCCACCCGGCCTCCATCCGGATTGGGCAGCGCCACCGAGCGAAGGGTGGTGAACAGTCCTCCGGAGGCTGAGTAGACGACCGGAGCACCTACGGCCGCGAGCGTTTCCATGTAGCGCTGATAGGTAACCGTGGGGGCGCCGTCATCGAAGGTGGTCATCCCCACCAGGAAGTCGTTGTCACCCACCGGCGAGACGTGCGCCTTTTGTACGTGCGGCGCGCCGCCATCGGGAAGCGTGGTCGGGGTGAGCACGGTGGGGTTACGAAAGACGGTGCCATCGGCGTTGAGCACCGCGGCGGTCAAGCGCTCCTGGAGGCTGACCCACACCACCATCATGAACCGCTGGTCGTAGGCGACCGCCAGGTGAGGAGGACCGAGGGCGTCTTGGTTACTGAAGGCGCGGCGCAGCGGCCCCTGGCCTCCGTCGGGCAACGGGCTGGGAATGAGGTTGCCCACGAGGTCGACGCGTCCCACCAGGATGCGGGGGACGTTGGCGTTGGTCTGGTCTTTCCACACCGCCACCCCGCCGTCCCCGAGCCTGGAAATCACCGGGTAGGTCGAGGTCTTGCCCGCGGGGTCGGCGAGCTCGACTTCCGCGCCGCTGCGTGCGAGCGCCTCGTCGTAGCGCTGGAAGAACACGCTCGGGCCGCCGCCGCGATCGCTGGCGTAGACCGCGCTGTAACCACCCGGGGAGTAGATCCACGAGAAGTGCTGGGTGTTCTGGTTGGTGGCCGGCGTCACCAGCGGCACTTCGGCCGAGAGGTCGGCGCGGCCGTCACAGTCGTTGTCCAGCCCGTCGCAGACTTCCGCCGAGGGCGAGCCCGGCGTCCCCTGGCAGTAGCTGGCGTCGGCCTCGCACACCCATACGCCCTGTCGCGCGCAGCTGCCCAGCCCCACCGTGCAAGCCTCTCCGCTCTGACAGCGCCCGCCGTCGCTTCCTCCTGCATCGCGCTGTCCCCCGTCACCCAAGCCCTGGAAGGGGTCGGGGACGCACAGGCCTTGCACGCACACCCGGCCGCCCGCGCAGGGGTGCTCCTCGTCGCAGGCCCGCCCCGCAGGATCTGCAGGATGAACGAAGCACCCCGTACCGAGCACCCACAGCAAGTTGAAGAGAGCAATGCGCACGCGAAGGCAAGTGTACGTCACCTTGAGTCAGCGCTCCCCCCATCGAAGCTTCTGGCGAAGAATGGCGAAGTAGTCCATGCGTGGGTTCTTCACCAGCAAGACCCGGTTGGGCGAACGCTGCACCTCCACCCGGTCGCCGGTGGACAGCGCCAGCCCGGCTTGACCGTCGATGGTCAGATACACGTCGGCGCTCTCGCTCTTGAGAGTGAGTCGAATGACTTGGTCGCCGGGCACCACCACCGGCCGCTGGGTGAGCGCGTGTGGACAAATGGGGGTGACGATGACGCAGTCGAGCGAAGGGTGGACGATGGGGCCGCCTGCCGACAGAGAGTATGCGGTCGACCCGGTAGGCGTGGCCACGATGACCCCGTCGGACTTGTAGAGCGTGACGAGGCGGCCGTCGATCGAGACCTCGTGGTCGGTGATGCGCGCCAGCGCACCCTTGTTGATGACCACGTCGTTGAGCACCTCGTCCTCGAGAATGACCTTCCCCTCGCGAATGACCCGGCACGACAGCTTCATCCGCGCATCGAGGCGGGCCGTGCCCGCAAGCACCTCGTCGAGCAGAGAGAACAGGTCGGGCAGCGGAACCTCGGTCATGAACCCCAGAGAACCCAGGTTGATGCCGAGGATAGGCACCGGGTGCCCCCGCACGAGCCGCGCCGCACGAATCAGGGTGCCGTCACCGCCGAGCACAGTCACCAGCTCAGCCCGCTCGACCAACCGCTGCTCGTCGATCTGCTCCCAGCCCAGCTGCTCGGCAAGGTGGCGCTCGGCCAGAAAGGTGAGCTGGGGGTAGTGCTCGCGAATTTGTTTGGCGACAGGGAGCGCTTCGAGACTGTTGCGCTTGGCGATGAGGGCGATGGTCTGCATGCAAACCTCGAAGGAGCTCTAAAGGCGCTCGAGGACCAGCGGACGAGGCGCCGGAGCCGGCCCCACAAGATATGCCCTCCGCACTCTCCCCTTCACGTCTTCCAGCTTCCCGTCGTCGTTGTAGTGCACGGTGACCAGTGGCTCGCCCCTCTTCACCGGATCGCCGATTTTCTTGTGCAGCACCAACCCCACTCCGGGGTCGATGACGCCGTCGACGCGCTCGCGACCAGCGCCCAGGGACATCGCGGAAAGGCCGATGGCTTCGGAGTCGATGGCGCGCACGTCACCCTCTTCTTCGGCCAGCACCTCAGCCGTGTGCCTGGCGTGTGGCAAAAGCGACCTGTCGCGCACCGCCCGCGCGTCGCCTCCTTGAGCGCGGACGATTTCCTCCAGCTTCCTCAGCGCCGATCCGTCGTCGATCGCTGCCTGGAGCTTCTTTTTCGCCTCCTCCACGCTGCCCGCCTTCTTCCCCAACACCAGCATCTCGGCGGCCAGCGCCAGCGTCACCTCGGTCAAGTCCTTGGGCGCCTTCCCTTGCAGCACCCCAATCGCCTCCTCCACCTCCAGGGTGTTGCCCACCGTCTGCCCCAGCGGCTGGTCCATGTCGGTGAGCAGCGCGACCACCTTTCGCCCCATCGCTTCTCCGATGTCGATCATCGTCCGCGCCAGCATGCGCGCGTCCTCCAGCTTCTTCATGAAGGCGCCCGAGCCGACCTTCACGTCGAGCACCAGCGCGTCGACGCCCTCGGCGAGCTTCTTGCTCATGATCGAGCTGGCGATGAGGGGAATGCAGTCGACGGTCGCGGTCACGTCGCGCAGCGCGTAGAGCTTCTTGTCCGCCGGCGCCAGGGTGGCGGTCTGACCGATGAGACAGGCGCCCACCTCGCGCACCAGCCGCCGGTAGTCGGCGACGCTCAGGTTCACCTTGAACCCGGGAATCGCCTCCAGCTTGTCCAGGGTGCCGCCGGTGTGCCCCAACCCGCGGCCCGAAATCATCGGCACCGGCACCCCGCACGAAGCGGCCAGCGGTGCCAGCGCCAAGGAGACCTTGTCTCCCACCCCGCCGGTGGAGTGCTTGTCCACCTTCACCCCGGGCGTGTCGGAGAGGTCGAGCACCTCGCCCGACTCGAGCATCGCCTGGGTCCACGCGGCGAGCTCCTCGGGCGTCATTCCCCGGAAGTACACCGCCATGCACATCGCGGCCATCTGGTAGTCGGGGATGTCCCCCTTTGTATAGCCGGCGATGAAGGCGCGAATGTCACCCACCGACAGCCGTCCTCCGTCCCGCTTGGTCTTGATGAGCTCGTAGGGTCTCACGCGCGGCACCACGATAGGGCAAACGCCGCGGCTTCGCTCGAACCACCTAGCCTGGTAAATGAGGCGACATGTGCGTCACGAAGTTGCCGTCGACCAGCGGGAAAACGCCCTGCGATAAGCAGGCGGGCAGGCCCGTCCAGCAAAAGACGCATTGCTGGTACCGAGTCTTGCGTGCAGCGCCATCGCGAGGTGGC
>JBMORE010000172.1:0-6302 GCA_049322255.1 Myxococcota bacterium
CAAGCGGCTCGAGGCGGAAGAGAAGAGGCGTCTGGCCACCGAGGAAAAAGAGCGCAAGCGCTTGGAGGCGGAGCAGGCGAAAGAGGCGGCACGGCTAGCCGCCGAACAGAAGAAGCAGGAGAAGCAGGCCGCCGAGAATGCCGCGACTGAGCCCACCCGTCGGGCGCTGCAGCCGGGTCAGCCTCCGCCAGTGCAGCGTGAGAGCGCGGCCGCTCCTCCGCTTCCCACTTCAGCGAGGTACCTCTCCGGGGCCTCCTCGGGGCTTTTGCCCGCCGCCGATCTCAAGCAGGCCCAAGCTGACCCTCGCTTCCGCGTCCAAGGCATGGTGGAGGACGCCAAGGTCAAAGTCGTCTCGGTGGCGGGCGGTTACCCGTACTTCGGCATTCCCCAGAACGGCTGCTCGGCGGGCAAGAGCTTTGTGATGGGAGAGCTGCTCGCTCCGTTCGACGGCATGAGCGCGGGCACTGCTTTGGTGCTGCGCATCGAGGATCCCAAGCTGGGACCTGCGCGCACCGGCGCCGCGCTCGCCTTTTCAGGCCTGCGCCGGGCGGGGAAGGGTAAGGACGGCACCTTCGTTTATTGCGGAAAGGGGACGGCCTTCCCGGTCCGCAGGTAGGCGCCGGTAAGGTTGCGGTCTTCCCGCGGGGGCGCGATAACCAAGCCGGGTCGCACCCAAATGCTCAATATCGGCGCGGGCGAAATCGTTCTCATCCTGGCGGTGGCTCTGCTCATCCTCGGCCCCAAGCGGCTGCCCGAGCTGGCGCGGGGCATCGGGAAGTTTTTGCGCGAATTTCGCCGGCAGACCGACGAGGTGCGTTCGGTGGTGGAGCGCGAGTTCTACCGCATGGATCAGGAGATCGAAGCTTCGCCCACGCCAGCGCTCCCTAAGGAGTCAGTGCCCGCCCAAGCGACGGCCGCCTCCAAGCCGGAGGAGCCCCCAGCCTCAGAGGTGACTGCTCCCCTCGTTGCATCGTCCCCCGTAGCGGCAGAGGGCGGAGGCGACCTCTACTTCGACGAGAAGGACTACCCCCACGCCGGGGAGGAGACCGAGCTGGAGCCGAGTCCCCAACAGGCTGCCGCCGCGCCGTCCGCTCCGCAGCCCGCCCCACCAGCCGGCGAGCCCAAGGACAAGTCCGCTTAAGGTCCATCGACGATGGCTCCCGCAACCGTCACCGCCGCCACGCCAGCGCCCGAAGGCGAGGAGGGACGCATGTCGCTCGGCGAGCACCTGACCGAGCTTCGCGCGCGGCTTTTGCGATGCACGCTGTCGGTGCTGGTGCTGGGCACCGCCTCGCTCATCTTCGCCAAGACCCTCTACGGCTTGTTGATGCGGCCGGTGCTGATGGCGCTGCCGCCCGAGTCGAGCGCGCTCGTGTACACGTCGGCGATCGAAGAGATCAACGTGTTCATGAAGGTAGGCATCTACTGCGGCGTGTTTCTCACCACGCCAGTCATTCTCTGGCAGCTGTGGGGCTTCGTCTCTCCAGGGTTGTACGCGGCGGAACGGCGGCTGGCGGGCCCCTTCGTCGTCCTGGGCTCGTTGGCCTTCCTGGGCGGGTTGGCCTTCGCCTACTTCGTGGTGCTGCCGGGGATGTTCCAGTTCCTTTTGCGTGAGGAGTCGTCGGTTGCGCTCGAGGCCCGGCTTGACGCTGCCCGCCTACGCGAGCAAGACGCGCTGCGCTTCTTGCGGCTGGGGGACCTCGAACGTGCGGGGAAGCTCGCCGAAAAGGCGACCGACGAGCTGTCGGCAGACGGGGAGGGCCAGGCCAGCTCGGCGGAAGGGGACATGGGGGTGACGCTCGTTCCGAAACGCGCGGTGGAGGTGGTGGCGCGGCTGGAAGGTTTGGGTCGGCTGGTGGACGCCTCGTCGCAGGGGCTGGGCGGCGCCGCGCGGCCCGTGCTCGCGCAGGTGATGGACAAACGTGTCGAGGCGATCGCGGCCTTCGAAAAGCGAGATCTAGAGAAGGCGGAGACGCTCGTCGAGGAGGCGGCGCGGATGCTGGCGGGGGTGGCTCCCGAGCACACCGCGGAGCTCGACCACCTGTGGCGGCTGGAGAAAGACCTGGGGCTGGGCAAGGCGCGCTACGAGGCGCTCAACTGGACCCGGCCGATGCTCTCGATGCAGCAGCAGCTCACCCTGGTGCTGGTGCTCCTGCTCGCCTTCGGGGTCATCTTCGAGCTGCCACTGGTGATGGCAGTCTTGGGCATGGCCGGGCTGGTGAAGTCCAAGTGGTTGTTCAAGTACCAGCGGCACGCCTTCGTGGTGTGCCTCATTCTCGCGGCGATCATCACTCCCACCGGAGACGTGGTGAACCTCTCGCTGATGGCCGGCCCGATGCTCGCCTGCTACGAGCTGGGGGTGCTCGCCGTGTGGGTCATCGAGAAGCGGCGGGGCAAGGCACAGACCGCCATCGCCCCCGTGTCTTGAGGTCGAACTCGAAGTCCACGTACCTGGCAGTCGCCAGCAAAGGCTTCTGTGAAGACTACGTCGCGTTTTCCGCTACCTATACTGCACAGAAGCGTCACGCTGTGCGCAGAGGCCGAAGGCGCGTGCCTGTGGTAATGAAGGCGCCTCATGACTCGCCCGCGGCGCCGGTTGGGCGCGCACCTGCGTTACCTGTTCGCCCTGCTCAAGCGGTTTCGGTTGACGGCGGTCTTGGTAGCGGTGCTCTTCGGGCTCATCCCCTTGCTCTACGTGTTCTTGTACGAGGGGCCTGCCGGTGAGCGCGTTCGGTTCGGGCACGCGCTGCACCACGTTTACTTCTTGCTCATGGGCGAGCCGACGCTGCCTTACGTCGACAACCTGCTGCTCGAATTTGTCACCATGCTCATTCCCCCGGTGGGGATCGCGGTCGTTCTCGACGGCGTGGTGCGCTTCGCCTACCTGTATTTCGCCAAGCACCGAAGCGACAAGGAGTGGATTGAGGTGATTAGCCAGACCTTGAAGGACCACGTCGTCGTCTGCGGCGCGGGGAGAGTGGGATACCGGGTCGCCAGCCAGCTGCTCGATTTGGGACGGGAGCTGGTGGTGATCGAGAAGAACGAGAAGGCGCCCTTCGTGACGGTGCTACGCGATTTGGGAGTGCCGGTGCTCATCGAAGACGTGCGCACGGCGAGAAACCTCGAGCGGGTGAACGTGGCGAGCGCCGCGGCGCTGGTGTGCGCCACCGACGACGACTTGGCCAACTTGAACATCGCGCTCGATGCCCGGCGGGCGAACCCCGACATCCGGGTGGTGATTCGCCTCTTCGATGACGACTTGGTCGCCCGGGTGCGCGAGACGTTTCAGGCCGAGGCGTTCTCCACCTCCAACCTGGCGGCCCCGGCGCTGGCGCTGGCGGCGCTCGACCCGCGCATCGTGCACTCCTTCACCGTGGGCAAGCATTTGATGGTCGTCTCGCCCTTCGAAGGCAAGGGCGGTCTGGTCGGCATGACGCTCACCCAGGTGCGCGATCAGTTCGGGGGGGTGACTCTCTCGATTCGCCGCCGGGGAGGCGTCGATGAGGTGCACCCTCAAGGGGCGACGAAGGTCGCCGAGGGAGACCTGCTCACGGTGCAGAGCCTGTACGACGACTACTTGAAGCTGCGTCAGTTCACCGGCGAAGCCGTTCCCCCGCTGTACGGCAAAGAGGTGGCGTGACGATGGCGCGCATCGCGGTGATTCCCGGAGACGGAGCGGGCATCGAAGTCGCCAAGGAAGCGGTGAAGCTGCTCGAGGTCCTCAACTCCGCGCGCAAACTTTCGCTCGAGCTGGTGCCCTTCGACTTCGGCGCCGAGCGCTACTTGAAGACCGGGGTGGGTCTGCCGCCTGGGCAGCTGGAAGACTTCCGCCAAAACTACGACGCCATTCTCTTCGGTGCGGTGGGCGACCCGCGGGTCAAAGACCAAGCGCATGCGCGCGAAATTCTCCTCGGCTTACGCTTCGGGCTGGACCTGTACGTCAACCTCCGCCCGTGCACGTTGCTGGCCGACGCTCTCTCGCCGCTCAAGGGCAAGGGGACGAAGGAGATCGACTTCGTCGTGTTCCGCGAGAACACCGAGGGCATGTACAACGCCATCGGCGGCGTCTTGAAGAAGGGCACCGCCGACGAGGTGGCGATCGCCGAGGAGATCAATACCCGCAAAGGTGTCGAGCGCATCATCCGCGCCGCGTTCGCTTGGGCGAAGAAGCACGGCAAGAAGCGGGTGGCGCTGGCGGACAAGTCGAACGCCATTGGCGCGCACGAGCTGTGGACGCGTACCTTCCGGGAGGTCGCCGCCGAGCACCCGGACATCACCGCCAAGCATTTCTACGTCGACGCGCTGGCGATGCAGCTGGTGCTTTCCCCCGAGGCGTTCGACGTCATCGTCACCACCAATCTTTTTGGCGACATTCTCACCGACCTGGGTGCGGCGCTCACCGGGGGTCTGGGCATGGCGGCGTCGGCGAATCTGAACCCCGATTCCACTCCGTTGTTCGAGCCGGTGCACGGTTCGGCACCGGACATCGCAGGCAAGGGAATCGTCAACCCGTTCGCCATGCTGCTCACCACGGCGATGATGCTCGAGGAGTTGGGGAACAGCTCGGAGGCCGCGCTGGTACGAGATGCGGTGCGAGAGGCGGTACAAGCAGGGGAGGGGACGCGCGACATCGGCGGAAAGCTCTCGACCGTCGCCGCCGCCGACGGGGTCATCGCCCGGGTAAAGCGTCAGCTCTGAGGGTTCCTCGAGATGAACCACCGAGTCTGCCCGGGTTGTCAGAGCGCGATGCAGGTGTTCCATGCCAGGGGCGTGGAGATCGACCGCTGCGGTTTCTGCGGAGGCCTCTGGTTCGACGGCGGCGAGTTGGAGCGGGTGTTGAAGGCTCCCTTGCCGTTCGAGCGATTGCCCGGAGCGACCTCGCGGCGGTGCGCCAGCTGTACGACGACGCTCGAGCCGATGGTGCTTCGCGGTGTGCCCATGGATGTGTGCGCCAGCTGCCTGAGCGTCTATCTCGACGAGGGCGAGCTCGACGAGCTGGCTGGGCGGCGGGTCCCATTGCACCGTGCTGCCATGTCCCAGGAAAAGGAAGTCACTTTCCGTTGTCCCGGCTGTGGCGAGGACAAGCCGGCGTACGTGGGAACTCTCACCCGAAACGGGATGGCGTGTGTGAACTGCTTCGGGGCACTGGGGGACACCCACCCGCGCCACGTGAGGCCCAAAGCTGCGCTCGATGAGCACGACCTCATCAATGCCATAGACTTGCTCGTCGAGAGCTGAGGCATTTTTACGGCAGGTGACGTAGGTCGAGATTCTAGTCGCTCATCCAAACACTCATGAACGCATTGGTTTTGGAGTCCCACCAGGCAAACTGGTTTGCGCTCTCGCAGGTGAAGATGTCCAGGCCTGAATTCACGAGCGACAGCTTGGCTGGTTCGTCGGCCTTGCACGTCCAATAGCCCCTTCCACAGGCCGTGTCGTAAGTGCCGGGGCCTGCAGCCGCGATGCCCATGTCGTGCCCGCCATCCGAGTGGTCGAACTCGACCACAAGCAGGGGCTTCTTCTTCGAGGTCAACCACACCCACACGCCAAGACCTTGGCCATTCTGTTTTGAGAGAAGTCTGGCGGTGTCTTCTTTCTTGTCGCCGTCGAAGTCCGCTTTGGCGGTCATCAAGTCGCTGTTCTTGCGGTCGCATCCGCTTTCTTTCACAGGCTGAGCAAGTTTCCAGCCACGAGGAAGTCGAGAGCCCTCACGCGGTGGTGCAGCATCGGGGCCCGCGGCGCAGAGCACCAGCGTGGCTGTGGTGAGAATGCGATATCCAGTCACCGAGCCTCCTATGGCAGCGAACCACCCACTGCCAGTACCGCTCCCTGGGAGTGAACGACCACCGACACCTGGGCCGGAGAAGCACTCAGACCGAGCACGGTGGAGAGCACCAAAAGCCCCGCACCTGCTCCGATGCCAATCCATCCGCCCAGCTGTTTGAGCTCGCCTTGACGCGCCGTCTGCTCTACTTGTTGCACGGAGAGGGAGGCGTCCTTTTTAAGAGTGTTCGCGTCTAATTGGGAGAGCACCAACGCTGTTGCTCCGGCGGCGGTGAGGACTCCTCCGCTCACCCCCAAGAAGAGCGGAGCGCGTGACGGCTTGGACGCGCTCTGGTGGACCGATGGCGTGACGTTCGCCGCCGTCGTCGTGGTGGTTTTGCTGGTCTTGACTGGCTTGGTCGGTTTCACCAGCGGCTCGTCGTTCGGCTGCCGGGGCGCATTCAAGGCGAACGCGATCTTCCCTTCTCCCCGCACCTGCATGACGACGATTTCCTCGAGCTTTTGTCCGTCCGCGGTTT
>JBMORE010000173.1:0-6254 GCA_049322255.1 Myxococcota bacterium
CGGTTCATCGCGACTCTCCAAGGCAAAAACGTCAAAGTCCCACACCCCTTATCTGCACAAGGAGCCGTGGGACCTTCCGAAGAACCGCTTCACCCACCCACGGCAACCACGGCCGGCCGTGCATCAGGCCCCGCGGATTTGCGCACCCGGGCTTTCACCCGGGATTGCCCTTGTACAGGCTGGGTGAAAGTCTAAAGGCCTCCACAGCGACGGTCAACCTGCTTGCTCATCGGACGAGTGGCCGCCCCGTTGGTCATTTCCAAAGATTTGGATCTACGGTGGCTTTCTTCACGGTGGTTTTTAGACCTACCTCGTGAACATCCCCGCCCTCGAGGCCGCCGACGGTGACGGCTTTGATATCGACCTGGTTCTTGCCTTCGTTCAGCTTCATTTCGCGCGAGAAGTTTCCGTTCTCATCGACGTGCACCACGCCTCCGGCGATCTGTACCTGGGCGCCGACCTCGACTCTGCCCGCCACCTGAATGGTGCGGGTGCGCACGACGCCGGAGGGCATCTCCACCTTGAGAAGCAAGCTCGAGGGAATGGGTGCCGGATCAGTCGGCGCTTGTCCCGGCCGCACCACCGATTGCTGTCCGGCGCGGACGATCACGACCTTGCCGCTGCCCAGAAATTCGACTTCGCCCTCGCGCGTGCCCACTGCCACCGTCCCCGCGCCGTTGCTGGAAATGGCGAAAGTACCCGCCTGAGTACGAGCCACCGCGTCGGTGTCTTTGGCGCGCACTTCGAAGGTGTGCTTGGTCCCGCCTTTCACCTTGGCGGTGGCCATACCGTTGGCGAGAAGGAGCTTGGAGATGGACGCCGAGAGCTCGGAGACGGAGATTTCGGTGCCGGGCTCCATCTTCACCTCGTACGACTCGCCTCCCACGAGCACCGCGTAGCTGCCGTCCGAGGTGCGTACCCCGTCAGAGGGGTCGAGCACGTCGCCCTCCTTGGCCACCGCCCACCCGCCGTCCCCCTTCTTGAGCAGCACCTCCCCCTCGACCTTGGCCAGCCGAAGCTCGACGGCTTGGGCCACGGGCGGAGGCGCCACGACAAGAGGTGTGGCCGGGGGCTCACCGAGCAGGAAGAAGTACCCCACGGGGAGCGCCAGCACGATGAGGCCCACCACGAGATAGAAGGGCCAGGCCTTCTTCTGTTTTCGGAGCTTCGCCATCACCCGATGATTCCCACGCCTTGTCCCCCGACGCGAGTCGGCGGCGGCGCTTTGTCGTCCCCTGCGCGCGCCACGTCTCTTTTGGGCAGGAGCACGGTGACGCTGGTCCCCTTGCCTACCTCGGTCGCGACGTCGATGCGGCCCTGGTGCTCCTTGACCACTTGGTAGGCCACCGACAGCCCCAGGCCGACGTTCGACCAGACGTCTTTGGTGGTGAAGAACGGCTCGAAGACGCGCGGCAGGTGCTCGGGGCGAATGCCTTTGCCGGTATCGCGCACCTCGAGCTGGGCTTGATCCCCGCTCTCCCGGGTGAGGACGCTGAGGGTCTTCCCTTCGGTCTTGAGCATCGCGGTGCGAGCGTTGGTGAGCAGCGCCGATACGACCTGCGCCAGCTGCCCGGGGTCTGCCTCGACGAGGAGCGCACCGGTGTGAAGCGTGAGCACGACACAGACCCCGTCCCCCGAGTTCTGCCCCTGGTGGGTGGACACCGCGTCGCGCACCACGGCATTCAAGTCGATCGGGCGCCGCTCGTGCCTGCCCTGGCTCTGGGCGAAGCGCAAAAGGTTCTGGGTGATTTCTTTGCAGCGCTTGGCGCTCTGCTCGATTTTTTTCAGCGTCTCGAAGTCGGGGTCGGCCTCGGCCCGGTCGAGCATGAGCAGCTGGGTGTTGCCCAGAATGCCGCACAGGGGGTTGTTGATCTCATGCGCCACCCCGGCCCCGAGCTGGCCGACGGCGGCGAGCTTTTGCGCCTCCACCAGCTTCTCCTGCGCGGCGCGCAGATCGGCGGTGGCTTCTTCGACCTTCTGGCGCAGCTCGTCATTCCAGCGGGACAGCTTGACGCGCGAGGTCTCCAGCTCGGCGCCCATGCGGTTGAAGGTTTCGGACAGCTCGGAGAGCTCGTCGCCGCCGTCGACCGGCACGCGGTGGGCCAGGTTTCCCCGGGAAAAGGCCTCGGCTCCCTGAGCGACCGCGGCAAGGCGGCGGGAGAGGCGCTGGGTGAAGGCGAAGCCGAGCAGGAGAAGAATCGCCAGCGCCCCTCCGATGGAAAAAAGCACCGTGCGTCGAAGCTGACGCACGGGAGCGAGGGCGGTGTGCTCGTCGATCGAGGCGACCGCGAACAGCCCCAGCTGCTCGGGCACATGGGCCGCGGAGACGAGCATGGGTCCATCGCGGCGGGCGGCGAAGCTGGTCGCCCCCGACAAGCCTTGTTGCACCTTGTGCCACAACGTGGGCTCGAGGGCGGTCAACCGGCGCGCGGCCAGCGAGCTGACGACGATGCGGCCTCCTCCGTCGACGAGGTCGAGGCGACCAGTGGGGCCGGTGCGTTGAAGGAGTGTCGATTCGAGCGAGCCTAAGCCCAGCTCGACGAGGGCGAAGGGGGCTTCGCCGCCGTCGGCGAGCTTGATGGCCAAAGCCACCGCCGCCATCTGCCCTCGCACGTGCGCGTAGGCCGGGGAGATCGCCACCTGGCCTTTGTGGCCGTGGGCCAGGGGGCCGAGCGGAACCGCGGTGCGCAGCTTGGGCAAGGCTTCGATGGCGAAGCCTGGGTGGCCGTCGCTGCCGTCGGGGACGAAGACGGGCTCCACCCGAGCGCTGCCCGCCGCCAAAGGCTCGAAGGCCACCGCGGCCACCAGCGGCGATTGTTGGTAGAGCAGCGACAACCCCCCACGCAGCTCCTCCGGGTTGGCGCGCGACCAGTCGAGCGCGTCGGCGGAGCGGGCGAGCGCGTTGATCGCTGCCATCAGCTGCGCCCCCACCGCGTCCGCCGCGGCGACTGCCAAGGCGCGCTGCTCGGAGCCAATGCGCCGCGACAGCTCGCGCTCGCTTTGGCGCAAGAGCCAAAAGCCCACCACCGCCAGCGGCAGCACCGTGGCCGCGAGCATGAAGAGCACCAGCTTGTGGTAGAGCCGCATCGCCTTTGAGCGAGCGTACCGCCCCATGCTCCTTCCCGGTAGCTGGCCCGCTTCAAGCCTCACCGGTGGGCAGGCAAGCTCGCGGTCATCCTGCGGCTGAGCGCACCGGCAGCTCGCGATCGCTGCGCAGGTAAACCGAGCCAGAAATGGCTTTGGCCCTCTTCTTCATGTCCGCGGCGCGGCGCGCGAGCTCCGCGTGGTCGAACGAGACCCCGTCGCACAGCACGGCGACGATTGACACGCTCATCACCGGGAAGCGGCGCTTCTCGCCGAAGCGGTCTTCGGCCTCGATGTAGCCGCGCTCGCGATCCGGTCGGTCGTAGTACAAGGGAATGATGCGATCGAAGGCCTCGATCACCCGGCGGCAGACGGCGTCGACGCTGGAGACCTCGGTGACGAACACGAAGTCGTCTCCTGCGACGTGCCCGAGGAAGTCGCCTCTCTTCCCCTCCTGTCCGATGATTTCGCGCAGAATGTCACCGGTCTGCTTCACCACCCCGTCGGCTTTGGCGAAGCCGTAGTAGTCGTTGTAGGCCTTCAGGTTGTCGAGGTCCAAGTAGCAGAAGGCGAACGGCGCGCGCTCATGCAGCCGCCGTTGCACCTCCTTTTCGATCGCCGTCGAGCCGGGCAGCCGGGTGGTGGGCGAGGCGGAAAGCTCGAGGCTCTTGCGCCGCATGACCGACTCGACCCGCGCGCCCAGCTCCAGCGCGTCGAACGGCTTGGTCAAGTAGTCGTCTCCCCCCAGCTTGAGCGCCCGCACCTTGGAGGACGTTTCGGTGCGGGCCGAGATGAAGATCACCGACAGGTGGCTGGAGGCGCGCTCGGCCTTCAGCTCCTCCATGAACGAAAAACCGTCGCCGTCGGGCAGAACCACGTCGAGGAGCAGCACGTCAGGCCGGTGCAGCCGCATCGACTCGCGCGCCGCCTCCAAGGTCGCCACCGCTTGGGCCTCGAAGCCCAAGTTGACCAACACCTCGAGACAGATGGCGCACACCTTTTCGTCGTCGTCCACCACCAACACCCGGCCTTGGTGACGCCCGCGGCCGCGGGAAAGCGAATCGACGGTGGAGAGCAGCGTGTCCGCGTGCAGTGGCTTTTGTAAAAAGGCGCTCGCCCCCTGGCGGAAGGCCCGCTCCCGCTCGTCGTAGGCCGAGAGGACCAACAAGGGAGCGTTCCTCGTCTCCGGATCGTGACGAAAAATCTCCCCCAGCGACAAGCCGTCGATGTCCGGCAAGCGAATGTCGAGGGTGATGAGGTTGGGCCGATGCTTGCGGCCCAGGGTGAGCGCCTCTTCGGCGCTGGTGGCGAGCAAGACCCGGTACTGCCGCGCCAGGAGCATCGCCTTGAGCACGTAGGCAATCTCCGGCTCGTCCTCCACCACCAGCACGGTGCCGCGCGAGGCAGCCGCCGACGGTTTGGCGAGCTCGACGCCCTCGGACTTGAGCAGCTCGGCGGCAGGCTCGATCGGCAACACCACGACGAAGCGCGCGCCGTTGGCGACCGGTTCTGCCCAGATTTTTCCTCCGTGCGCCTCGACGATGCTGCGGCAAATAGCCAACCCCAGGCCGGTACCCTGCACCGCGCGGGTGCGGGTGGTGCGCGCCTGCTCGAAACGGTCGAAGATGCGCTCGAGATCGACCTCGGCGATGGGCTCCCCGCTGTTCCAGAAGGTCACGGTGGCGTACCCGGGGGTGGTGGGGCACTCGCGCAGCTCGGCGCGCACCGCCCCGCCCTCGGGAGTGAACTTCACCGCGTTGGTGAGCAGGTTGTTGAGCACCTGCCCCAGGCGGTTGGGGTCGGCGAGGACCCGAATCGACGAGGCGGGCAAGTCGCTTTTCACCTCGATTCGCTTTTCCTGCAACGCGGGCCCGTAACGCTCGATGGCGCGGCTCACCACCTCGTCGAGGCGGGTGAGCTCGAAGTTCATCCGCATGCGGCCTTTGGCCAGCTTCGAGAGGTCGAGCAGGTCATCGACGATGGCGTTGAGCTTCTCCGTCGACTCCTTGGCCATGTCCAAAAACCGCTGCTGCTTCTCGTTGATGTCTCCCGCCAGGTGATTGAGCACCAGATCGAGCGCGCCGCTGATCGAGGTGAGCGGCGTACGCAGCTCGTGGCTGATCATCGACACGAACTCTTCTTTTCGCTCCTCGAGCTGCTTCTGCTCGGTGATGTCGCGCAAGACCACCACCACGCCCTTCAACGCGCCCGCGGCGTCGGACACCGGGGAGACGGTGGAGTGGACCGCGCGATCGAAGAGCTTGAGCTCCTCGCGCAAGACTTGGGCGCCGCCGTATTCCCAGCCGCGCACCAGCTCGAAGGGGTAGAAGCCCAGGGTCTCTTGCAGGTGCCGCGCGGTGAGCTCGCGCGCATCGTCGCTCAAGTGCAACAGGGCGCGCGCCGCGGGGTTGATGAGGACGATCTCGTTTTTCTCGTTGGTGAGGAGCACGCCGTCGGCCATCGACTCGACCATGCGCTCCATTCTCTGCAGGGCTTCATCCTCGGCGGCGCGCAGAGTCTGAATGGCGTCGGTGGTTTGGTTGGCGAGCGCGTCGAGCAGCTCTCCGTCTTCGGCGTTGTACGCGCCCGGCTGCAAGGAGAAGAGCGAGAGCGTGCCCACGGTGCGGCCGCCAGCGACCAATGTCACGAAGAGCTGGCTGGGGAAGGCCACGGCGCCCGTCCCTTCGGGGGCGGAGTTGCCGCTCACCCGGGTGATGACCCGGTCCTCGGGGAGCAGCAGGCCCGACGAGCTTCGGTGCGCGGAGAGCACCGTGTCTTTCACCCACAGCAGGCCCTTGTCGCTCACCGGCGCGTGGCAACGCAGCCGTAAGGACGCTGCGCGGGTCTCGTTCACCGCGACGAGCGCGGCGCCACAGTCGTAGGGCAGCACCCGTTCCACCGCCGAGAGCACGCGGTCGATGATCGCGTCGTAGGTGGGTGCGTCGCCGACGCTTTGCTGGCTCACCTCGTAGAGAATCGACAGCGCCTCCACGCGCTTGCGCAGCTGTTGCACGAGCCGATCTTTGTCCCGGCGCAGCTGGGTGTACTCGAGCGCGTTCTTGACGGTGATGATGAGGTCGTGCACCTCCCACGGCTTGGTGACGTAGCGGTAGACCTGGCCCCGGTTGATGGCGGCGATCAGGTCTTCCGGCTCGGTGTACCCGGTGAGG